>CBDCEG010000033.1:0-43679 GCA_965215775.1 Cardiobacteriales bacterium | reverse complement strand
TAACCGTAAATAAAGTGTGTTGAGTGTGTCGTTAAATAAAACATTTTCCTGGTATCAGCACAGAACCTAGTTGCCATGCATTCTACTAGACAGAGTTAGCTAGTATTTTCTGCCATGTTCGAGAAGATACACTCAACAATGTAGTACCAGGATGCCCCATTAGTACAATATAAGCTACCTGACAACAATACACCATCCTTGATGACACAGTGGCAAAGTCATAGGCTAGTAGGCTGGTAGGTACCTTATTCTGACACCCAATAGCCGATCTGTTTTCGTGCTGGGGTGGCGTTAAACATTCATTCATTCATTCATTTGGTAGGTACTGGGTTCATATCTCTGTACTGGTTCCAACCCAGCGTGTGGTTTTAAGGGCCCAGGGGCTAGGTGTAAGGCCACTACATCCTTTTTCTAACAACTAACAACAAACTGGCAACTCTCTGTCCTAGAGAGACAGGCAAGATCGCCCACATCAGCATGCTTGAACAGCATGTAGATATAAGCCCATAGTAAGTATAAACAACGATGACAACCCCGAATGATCACGAAAAATCACTTACACCGGAAGTGTTCTCCTAACAACTGTAAATTAGTTTGACAAGCAGTGGTAATCAAGCATTTGATAAGGACAATGCAACATGGTTTAAACGGGATGTTACATTAGTAATAGTTTAATAGTATAGGTTTTTTTTACTGTATGACAAACAGCTGATAACAATAGACTAGCCACTTGAGTATGAACATGGGAGTTTTTTGTTTGTTTGTTTGTTGTGGGTTTTTTCACTGTGAAGTGGAGCAGCCTAACATGCATTGAAATTGAGTTTCTTTCTGTTAAAAATCACAAAACGGGAAAATATTTAGCATTATTTCCCACCAAATACATATTTTTATGTCCCCCCACCATCTTTTTTCTCTTTTGTTTGCTGTTGTTTTGTTTTGTTTTTTTGTTTGTTTTTGCAACTGGCAAATTTGGCAAATGAGAGCTGAAACCTTTGGTGCATTATAATCTAAAGGTAGTTTTATTTCGCCTATTGAACTTACATTTTTTAGGTGATTGTCTTTTATAATTAAAACAACTGCATAAAGAGCTGCAAAAGTAAGTGAAATATATGCACAAATTGATATTGCAATATGTGATTTTAAATGTCCGCTATAATTTACACTTTTCTCAAACTCAATATTAAATACAGCAGGCATCCAAATTGTAATTGAAGCAAGTAAAGCAAAAACTACATATGAAATAGTATCTTTTTTAAATGCGACAAACAAACTAGAAATAAGCACCATAAAGAATGAAACAAGTGATAAAACACTCATAACACTCAAAGTTTTAATATTAGCCTCATCAACCAAAAATAACAAATAAAAATGCCCTGCTAATGCAGGAATTAAACTTGCTAAAAAAACCACTTTTTTATTTTTTACCAAAAAGTATGCCGAAGCAATATAAAATAATGATAGCACCGCTATTAATAACATATTTATTTTTCCTCATTTTTAATAATTTTCGCCTTTGCTTTCCTTTTGATGTAATGCTTGCTAATACTATAACGCCACCAAAGTTTCATTATAAAAAAGGATAGTGCAGAAAATATAAGCCCCAAAGCAATAGATCCAAAGAAAAGTGGAAGTAATACTTTACCACCTAAACTAATTATATACTTAAAAGTAAAATCACCATTAATAGAAATAGTTTCTAAATTTAAAACAAAACAACCAAAATAGTAATTTATTGGGAAAATAATTGGATAAGTAAATGGGTTACTAATCCAAGTAAAAACCATAGCAATTGGTAAGTTACCTTTTAAAACAATTGCTACAAATGCAGCAAAAAGCATTTGAAAAGGAACAGGTAAAAAACCAAAGAAAACTCCAGCAGCAACACCAATTGCAACTGTTCGTTTATTAAAATTCCAAATTCTATGATCACCAAATAAATGAGAAACTGGCTTAAGAAGTTTGTTTTTTCTTATTGTTTTATTACTTGGAACTATTTTTTTTAATCTTCTTGGCATTTTATTACTCAGATATTTTATTTAACACAACTAAAAGTTGTTTTATTCTATTTTCAGAAAAAGATAGCACAGAAAGACTATAATTACCAATATCAATACTCTGACCAACTACAGGAAAAGCTCCAGTTCGTTCCAGAAACACACCTCCCAAAGTTTTAGGACCGTCAGATGGTAAGTTCCAATTAAGCTCTTTGTTTATAAACTTAACACTTGCAGATCCTTGAATTTGATAGGAGTTTTTTGATTTTTTAATTATTTCTTGCTCATCATCACTTTCCTCTTGAATTTCCTGTAATCCCAAATCACCAACAACATATTCCAAAATATCTTCAATTGTTATTAAACCAACAATATCACCATATTCATCAACTGCGATTGCAGTATGTCTTTTGGTTTTCTGAAATAATGATAGCTGCGTTCTAAGCGGTGCATTTTCTGGAATAAAATAAGGTGGTTTTATAATACTTTTTATACTTTCTTTAGTTAATTCCAAATTTTTACTGTAGAGTTTTAAAACATCTCCTGCGTGTAAAACTCCAATAATTTCATTAAAATTATCTTTATGAATTAATAATCTAGCATAATCATTTGTAATAATTGACTCTTTGATAAAATCTAAACTCATATCAAAATCCAAACCAACCATTTCTCCTTTTGTAATCATAATATCAGAAACATCAACATCGTCTAAATGTAACGCTCCAAGCATCATATTATGATTTTTTATATTAGATTTATTACTTTTTGTATTTAAAATGCTTTTTAGTTCTTCTTTACTTATACTTTCATCATCTGCTGAGAATTTCTTAATTCCAAACATTTTCAAAACAAAATTTGCAACAGTATTTATAACAACAACAATAGGATACAAAGGCTTAGATATTAATTTCAAAACAAATGAAGCGGGAAATGCAAATTTCTCAGGGTTAAGTGCTGCGTAAGTTTTGGGTGCAACTTCTCCAAATATAAGTAAAAACACAGTTAAAACTACCGTCATAATCAAAACCCCAATATCTCCCCAAATCCTAATTCCAATAATTGTAGCAAGAGATGCAGCAAAAATATTTATAAAATTATTACCCAAAAGAATTATACCAAGCAACCTATCAGGTCTTTGTAAAAGCTCCAAAATTCTCTTAGCACTTTTATTATTTTGCTCTGCCAAATGTTTTATTCTATGTTTATTTAAGCTCATCATTCCAGTTTCAGAACCAGAAAAAAACGCAGAAAAAAGCAATAAAATAATTAAAATTATAATTAGTATAGATAGTGGAATATCATTCATTTTTATTAATCATATTTATAATGTTATATTTAATATTGGATTTAATATTGAATTTAGTTCAGTTTTAATTTAGGTGAAGATATTTCATCAATAACCTGCATTGCTGAGTTTTCAACTTGTAATCCAATTTCTTTCATAATTTCTTGCATAATTTCTTGCATAGGATTTTTAGGCGAATAATCATAAACAGGATAATCTCCAATTTTAGACGCTGCATTTTTTACATCTGCAAGACCATCAATAAGCCCAAGTTCTAGCGAAGTTTGACCGTCCCAAAATAATCCTGTAAATAAATCTGGATTATCTTTTAAGCGTTTTCCTCGCCCTGCTTTAACATCAGTTATAAAATTATTATGAAGCTTATCTAATAATTTTTGCATATGTTTTTGCTCAAACTCATTAATTGGGCGTACTGGGTTCATAAAATCTTTGTATTTACCTGCTTTAAATGTTCGTGGAACAACACCAAGTTTTTTCATAACATCGCCATAAGCATAACTTTGAGAGATAACACCAATAGAGCCAACTATACTAGATTTGTCAGCGTAAATTTCATCAGTTGCAGAAACTATATAATAACAACCAGAAGCACACATATCTGTTATTGAAGTTATTATTTTTTTATTTGGATAATCTTCTTTAACCTCACGAATAGCTTTATAAATCATAGAAGACTGAACTGGCGAACCACCAGAACTATTTGCAACAATCAAAATTCCAGCCACATCATCTTTTGCAGCAGCTGAGCGTAACATATAACTAAAAGCTTCTGCATTTACTTCTTTATCTGCAGCGATAATTCCACTTAATTTTATTAATGCAATATGAAACTCACTTTCAACATCAACCTTTTGTGCTAGATAATCAAGACTTTGGTTTCTACTTGATTTATATTTTGCAACTAAAACAAGAGTTATTATTAAAATATAAGCTACAAAAAATAGCTTAAAAAATATACTCCAACGCCTTGCTTTTGTTTGCTCTTTTATTGATGATAAAGCTACTTTTTCTAAAATATTTCGCTCCCAATTTTCTTTTTTCACTATGTTTTCTTCTGATTTATTCATATCCTATTTTTTTATTAGTTTTATTAAAAAGTAATTATAACAAAAATAAGAACTAGTTTGTTTTTATTAAAATAATTTTATGCTTTTTTCTAACTTTTCTTATTTAGCTTAGATTAATTAAACATTAACTAACTTTTAAATACAAATACTTCTGAAAATCGACAAACATATCTCTAATTTCAAGTGCATTTCCACCTAGTTTTTCAATTCCATCTTCTTGCGATTGAAATTTGTTTGCTAATAATATTGGCAATTTTGATTGGTCAAGTTCTGAGACGCCTGTTTCCACATATTTACTCAGCACAAATTCTATAAATTCTTTTTGTTTATCACTTAAAAATGCAAATATTGTCGCCTCTGCTACCGCAACTCGTTCTTTTCGTGATATTGGTTTTATATCGCTATTAAATACATATTCTAGCACATCAAAAAGGTCGCTATTTTCTGCATCTATTAGTTTTTTGAGTGTGTTTAATTCTTCTAAACCAAAACCTGCTTCGTCTAATTTTTGGAGCAGTGTTTTTCTCGTTATTGGGTTAGACCACAACTCTCTTAATTCCTCTTCGCTTTTAAAGAAGTTTGGTAATTCTCCAAATAAATTATTCAAAAACTCTTCTGCTGAAATTGGCTTTCCATCCGCATTCCAAAAGGAAGTTTGGGTCATATGTTGTATTTCAAGTTCTTTGCCATTTCGCAGTTTTATTTTCACTTTGCTTTTGCAAATACAAGGGTTTTGACCACAAGTTTCACATTCTATTACTGGTTCTATTTCACAAATACAAGGACTTTCATCACAGTTTTTGCACACTTTTTGTTTTTGTTGGCAAATACAAGGACTTTGATGACAAATCTCACAAATTGACTGGAGAACTTCTTCTGGTTCGCCATCCCATTCTGGGTCTGCAAAATGATGATACGCATCTACAAAATCATAAATGGTAAAAAACTCTTTACCGTCAAACATCCGCGTGCCACGCCCTACAATTTGTTTAAATTCTATCATAGAGTTTACTGGTCGCATCAATACAATATTTCTAATATTTCTAGCGTCAACTCCAGTTGATAGTTTTTGTGAAGTTGTTAATATCGTTGGTATTAATTTCTCATTATCTTGAAACGCTCTTAAAAATTGTTCACCTATTTCACCATCATTGGCAGTAACACGAACACAATAATTGATGTCTTTCCTCATTTCGACTCCGCTCAATACAAGTTTGTTTTTGGACTGATTTACCAAATCACGAACCATTGCTGCGTGTTCTTGTGTCGCACAAAATATGATGGTTTTATCATCAATATTGGCATCATTCATAAAAGTATGTACACGATAACGCTCTCTTGCTGGAATTACGATTTTTCGGTTAAAATCACTTTCGGTATACAGTTTACCTTCTTCAATTTCACCTTCTGTAACTGTATCATCACCTGTATAAATATAATCATCTAATGTAGTTTTTATTCTTTTCACTTTAAAAGGCGTTAAAAAACCATCATTTATTCCTTCTTTTAGCGAATAAATATAAACTGGTTCGCCAAAATAAGAGTAAGTATCTACATTGTCTTTTTGTTTAGGTGTGGCGGTCAAACCTAATTGAACAGCAGGTGAAAAGTAATCTAAAATCCCTCTCCAATTGCCTTCGTCATTAGCTCCGCCTCGGTGGCATTCGTCTATGATAATAAAATCAAAATAATCTTTTGGATATTCTCCAAAACGATATAATTGCTCTTGTGATTCTGCTATTTGAAAATCTATATATTTTTCTTCCTCTTCTTCGGTTTTAACTTTGGTCATAAACGACTGAAAAATAGTGAAAAAGATGCTTCCATTTGTAGGAACTTTTCCAGTTTTTCTAATTTCTTTTGGAGAAATTCTTTTAAGTGCATCTTCTGGAAATGCTGAAAATGAATTATATGCTTGATTAGCTAATATATTTCTATCTGCCAAAAATAATATTCTTGGTCTGCGTTTATTATAATCATCAGTTTTTGCTGATAAATTCCACCTTGTGTAAAATAATTTCCAAGCAATTTGAAAGGCAATAGCTGTTTTCCCAGTTCCAGTTGCCAAGGTTAATAATATTTTATCTTTACCCTGTGCTATGGCTTCCAATGTGTTGCGAACTGCAATTTCTTGATAATATCTTGGTTGCCAAGTTCCTGATTTGTCTTCAAACGGAATACTCGAAAATTTATCACGCCATTGTTCTGCTTGTTCCGAAACAGTTCCTTGTGGATAGGTTTTATCCCAAAGTTCTTGTGGTGATAAGAATTTGTTTACCAATTGTTCTTTACCAGTTTTCATACAGATTTGGTAAATTTCTTTTCCGTTTGCCGAATAGGTGGTTTCTAAGTTTAATTTTTGAGCATACAGTTTGGCTTGAGCCACACCTTCACCAACTGTCAACTCATTGCTTTTTGCTTCTACAATTGCCAATTTTATCCCTTTGTAAACTAAAATATAGTCTGCAATTAATGGTTTGGCTCTTTTGCCACCAACTTGTATACGACCATCTGTTATTTTACAAACATTGCGTTCTCTCAATATTTTAGAACCCTCAACAATTCCCCAACCTGCTTGGGTTAATTGTGGGTCTATTAGTTCTGCTCTTGTTTCTGCTTCATTCATACTATTTCTTTTTGGGTTAATTCTCCATTAAACGCCTTTTGCAACACACTCTTTTTCAATTCCTCTAAATCTACAATTTTTTGTTGATAAATGGCTTCTAATTTTTTGGTTTGGGTTTGTAAAGCATCTAATTTTTTGACTATTTTTTGTTGTTCTTGGATTGATTTTGGGAAAAATACTTTTATGCTATGCACATTATTCCTATTTAATGTTGGAACTCCTGCACCAGATTGAAATCTTGATAAATCAAATTGTTTTAAAAAATAAAAGATGCACTTTTCATCATTTCCGTAAAATTCTTTTATGTATAGAGAAGTGTTTAATGGAAAATAATCTTTTTCAATAAAATGTACTTTTCCAATTGTACCTGAGCGACCTGTTGAAACACCTGGTGATTTTACTTTCCAGATATTCACATAATCAGTAATACCATTTGAACTCACAAGTGGATATTTGCCTTCTTCTCTTAATCTTGTAGGTAAATCAAATCCCCTTTGTAAAACACAAATTTCATCAAACCTTTTCTCCACCCAATCTTCACCTTTATTTGTAAACACATTTTGCAAATAACTTTCAAAAAGTTGTTTAGCGTTTAGTAGGTTTTGTTCTGCATTGGCTTTTGCTTTATCTATTGCCATAAATGCTTTGTCTAAAATGGCTACTATTTGTTGTTGTTCTTTTAGGGGAATTGCGGGAATTAAAGTATTTTTAATTTTAATTTGAGAAATGTTAGGTTGAGCACCACCAACTGCTTGCTTAACTAATTCGTCTTTACCTTCCAAAAATTTATAGTAAAGAAATTCAGGAACAAATTTTTTATTGGGTAAAATTCCACAAACTGCTTGATTAGTAGAACATTCAAATCTTAAAACACCTACTTGACCTGCTGTTGCACCATACATTGCAACTAAAACTGTATTTTCAGGAAATAGTTTTGCAGATGAATTATTCAATCCTTTTTCCGTAATATACAATTCACATTCTGTAATATCACGCTGACAAACTTCACCACTTCTTAACCAAGGAATAGTGCCTTTTTCATAATAATCCTTATGACTTTTTAAAGGCGTTCCTCCTGCACCAGTTTCACAAACTTCACCTATTTTTTTTATTTCCCAACTTTTATCATTGCCTTCGAGAGCCTCAGGCAACGAATCAGAACTGGTGGCTGAGGTTCTCGTGGTGGCTGAGGTTCTCGCGGTGGCTGAGGTTCTCGTGGTGGCTGAGGTTCTCGTGGTGGCTGAGGTTCTCGAAGCCACATCTCTATACGCAATAGACAAATCAGGCAATTTGCCATATTCTCCATTTATCAATGCTTCTTTTTTCTTTCTACTCCACCCTTGAACTTGTTTTTCTCTATAAAAAGCCTCATCTATCCGCTGAAACTCTTCACAATAAACCAATTTTACAGGCAATCTTTTTTTCGTATGATTAGCTCCTTCTCCTGCTTGATGTTGAGCTATTCTTCGCTCTAAATTATTGGTGCTTCCTGTATAATAACTATCATCGGCACATTTCAATATATACATCCAACCCTTTTTCATAACAGCTCTTTGATGGTTTTTAAAATATCTGCACTTTCTTTATCAAGAATTTTCATTGCATCGCTTTTTCTCATATTAGTTTTTATCATTGAAATTATTTTTAATTCTCAATTTATCATTTTCCATTAAAGTATTTGCATTTTTAGTAGTAATGATAGGTTTACCTGTTTGTTTTTCAATTTCCAATCTTGCTTTTTTTGCTGCATTACCACCTTTATGAGCAATATCTTTATTCTCTGCTAATCCTTTTGGTTGCTTTTCTTTTGATATTTCTGTGGTAGAGGCTTCTGCCAACATATTAAGAACCAATTCAAGGTTACTCATATTATCACGAAGATTTTCTTTTTTTAGCCCTTTGTATTTTTTGTATTCTTTTATATCTTTTCCTGCCCAAGCTTTGGTTAGTTCATTGGTAAGTATTGCATATTCCAATCCTTTTTTCATACCTCTATCTTGCCATTCATCTGTGAGTTCTTTGCGAACCTCTATACTTTTCAGGCGTTGGTTTATCCATTCTTTGGAATAACCTTTGGCAAGGTAGGTTTCCATAGCACGGTCAAACGCCAACTCTGGGTCTTCAGTTTCTTCAATGCGTTCGGAACCTACTTTTGCAAGCCATAGTTTAAAAGGTTCTGCTTTTTTGGAAGGAATAGATTGGATAAGGCGTAATAATTGTTGCGTATCTGCAATATCTGTTTTTCGCATTTTTCCATCTTGGGCAAGCATTTTGAAACCGTTACAATTTGTAACGGTTTCATTCCCCTCATCTAACAACCTTTTTTTTAATACTCTCCAATATGTTTGTGGATTTTTACTATTGGTCAAAACAGTTACAACATCAACTATAGAAAAATACCATTTTTCATTCTCTTCATCCCAATGCGTTCTTATACTTTTATTTTGGAAGAGTTGTAATTTATTTTCATTTTTCATAACAGTTCTTTGATGGTCTTTAAAATATCTGCACTTTCTTTATCAAGAATTTTCATTGCAGATAATATTTCATCAGGTTGGCGTAGTGGTGCTTCTTCTGGTGTGTTTGGGTTTTTTGCACTTAGATCCATTTCGGCTCCGCTCAATGACCCTATGTCCACATTCCAACTGTTTTCTGTTTCAGGGCCTGCTATTGCTTTGGCTCTTTTGGCTTGTAGAGTAACAAATTCTGCCAAATCCTTTTCGTTTAATGGATTTGTTTTGCCTAAGTTTCTATCCAAATTAAGTTGGTAAAACCATACTTTTTTGGTTGGTTCGCCTTTGGTAAAAAACAAAACCACGGTTTTTACACCAGCCCCTGTAAATGTTCCACCAGGCAAATCCAAAACTGTATGCAAATTGCAATTGGTCAATAATTCTTTTCGCAGTGCAATAGAAGCATTATCAGTATTGCTCAAAAAAGTATTTTTAATGACAATACCAGCTTTGCCACCTGCTTTGAGTATTTTAATAAAATGTTGCAAAAACAAACTTGCAGTTTCACCTGTTTTTATCGGGAAATTTTGTTGAACTTCAGCCCGTTCTTTTCCACCAAAAGGTGGATTTGCCAAAACTACATTATAACGGTCTTTTTCTTGAATATCACTCAAGTTTTCTGCTAAAGTATTGGTATGTATAATGTTTGGAGCTTCCACTCCGTGTAATATCATATTCATAATACCAATAATATAAGCAAGTGATTTTTTCTCTTTTCCGTAAAAGGTTTTCTTTTGAAGAGTTTCTACATCTTTTGTAGATAATCCGTTTTTGGTGGCTGAGCCTGTCAAAGTCAAGTAATCAAAAGCTTCTACCAAAAATCCTGCACTTCCTACAGCACCATCATAAACGGTTTCACCAATTTGGGGTGCAACCACTTTTATAATGGTTTTGATTAAAGGGCGAGGCGTATAATATTCGCCACCATTACGACCTGCATTACCCATATTTTTAATTTTACCTTCATACAAATGGCTCATTTCCAGCTGTTCGGCGTGAGTTCTAAATCTTAGCACATCAATTAGACTTACTACTTCTCTAAGGTTGTAACCGCTTTGAATTCGGTTTTTGAGTTCGCTAAATATTTCGCCAATTTTGTATTCTATGGTATCGGCACTTGTGGCATTTTGTTTGAATTTTTTGAGATATGGAAATAATTCTCCATTTACAAAATCTAATAAATCGTCTCCTGTGAGTGCGTTATGGTCAATTTTTCCATCTTCCAATTTTGGTGCAGCCCATTTATCCCAACGATACTTAACATCAATAATTCTGGTGTAATCTTCTCCTTTTAATACTGCTCCATTTTCCTTATCTTTCTCTAAATCATCCAAATATTTTAAAAATAAAACCCAAGAAGTTTGTTCTACATAATCTAATTCGCTTCCACAACCAGCATCTTTGTGCAGAATATCATCTATATTTTTAAAACTTTGTTCAAACATATTTAGTCTCTTGAGTTTTCAGTAAAAATTAATTATAACAAAAATACAATATAAGAATTTTTTTTATAACTTTTTTACAACTTTTTTACAAGTTTTTACATTAAACAAACAACTTAATTTATTTCCAAGTGATAATAGACTCACTTTTAAAACAATGTATCATTTTATAAATTAAACGGAGAAAATTATGAATATAAAAAACAAACTAAAGAAGACATTACAGTTTTCTTTAATTCTAAGCAGTGTGCTTGTTGCAAACACTTCTTTTGCAAAGAAAATAAAAGTAGTAAACCCTAAAATAGAAATTAATTCACAGTTATCCTCACCTGTTGTTTTAGAAAATACAAGTGAAAAAAACTATTTGCGAGTTTCATTAAAAGGTTTTGATATTATTGAAAAATCAGATAGAAAACCAATTAACTTAGCAATTGTAATTGATAGATCTGGCTCAATGAGTGGCGATAAAATCAAAAAAGCAAGACAAGCAGCAATACTTGCTGTTAATTTATTAAACAAAACTGATATTATTTCAGTTATTGGTTACGATGATTCTGCAGAAGTTATTATTTCAGCAACCAAAGTAAATAACAAAAAAGAATTAATCAAAAAAATAAAAAGTAATATTCAAGCAAGTGGAAGCACAGCCTTGTTTGCAGGAGTTAGCAAAGGGATTAAAGAGGTTAAGAAATTTATTGATGATAATCAAATAAATCGTGTGATTTTGCTTTCTGATGGACAAGCAAATATTGGCCCAAGCTCAACAAGTGAACTAGCTGAATTAGGTAAGTTAGCAGGTAAAAAAGGAATTGCTGTAACAACAATTGGTTTAGGCGTTGGTTATAATGAAAACTTAATGGCAGCAATTGCTAATTATTCTGATGGAAATCATATCTTTGTTGAGAATTCTAAAGACTTAGAAACAGCTTTTAATAAAGAATTCAAAGATGCTATGTCTATCGTTGCACAAAATATTGAAATAATTATAAACTTAAAAGGTGATGTTAAACCAGTTAGATTATTAGGTTATGATGGCGAAATTATTGGGCAAAAAGTTATTGTGAAAATGAATCAAATTTACGCAAACCAAGAAAAATATGTTTTACTTGAAGTTATTCCAGAAAAAGGAAAAAACAATGCAGAAAAATCTTTAGCTGATATAAATATTAGTTATAAAAATATGCAAACACTAGAAAAACAAAAAGAAAATCAATTGGTTTCAATAAAATACACCAAATCAAAACAAAAAGTTAAAGAAACCATAGTAGAAGATGTTTTGGTGCAAAGTGTTATTCAAAAAAGTAATATACAAAATTATGCTGCAAAAAAAGCTCTTGAAAAAGGTGATAAAAATGCTGCAATGAAAATTTTAAATGAAAAAAAAGAAAGCTTAGAAGTATATAAAGAATCTTTTAGTAGCTCTTCAGCCCTTGATAAAATCCAATCTGTGGTTGTAGAGGATGAAGCCTCTTTGCAAGATATTGAGAGTAAGTCTATAGAATATAATAAAAAATCTATCAAACAAAAATCATTTAACCTTAAGAAAAGTGGTAAATAAATTTTAGAAATGAATCGTCCAATGGTATTGCAATTTAGAAATTAACATTAAATTGCCCATTGGACTATTTGTGCTAAACTAAAAATATGCAAAACAAAATAAAAATAACAATTATTTTAATCATACTTTTCCTCACTGGATTAGTTAGTTATTTTGGCTTACAAGCCATAAAAAACAACGAGATAACGCAAAAAACAAAATCAGTTTGAAATTGTAAATGTTAGAGTGAAAAATATTGAAGGTTTTATTCTAAATTTATTAAAACAAAAACAAACAAAATTTTCAGCAATTTCTCAGTACTTAGATATAAATACTAAAAATATAAGAAATTTGGTTGAAAGTAATAATAATATAAATCAAGCTTTTGCCATTCAAAATAGTAATATATTATTTCCAAATTCATCACAAGCTTTATCAGAAAAAGAAACTTTATTAATAAAACAAATTACTCCTTTTGCAAATGATTCAACTCTGCTTTTAGCTCAAAACAAACAAGTTGAAATAGTATCAACAGTAGCAGCTAATAGCTTAGAGAACGGTTGGTTTTTGGTGCAAAATAGAACTCCAAAACAAATATTTTTTTGGCAAAAACAAAATGATAATATTATCGGTTTTGAATTTTCATATATAAATTTCCTTTCCGAATTAACTGCAAATTTGAATATAAAATACAAAAATTCAAATGTTATAATTTCTGAAGGAAATCGTATTTTAATGCAAAATAATAATATAAAAAATATAACTAATTATGAAAAAGAAATTAATAAAAACCTACAATATCCTTTATCTGATTGGACTATAAAATATTCTTATAAAGAAATTATTGATAATAGTTTTAGTATTTTTATAATTTTGACATTAGTTATTATTATTTCTATAATTTGTCTGCTTGCTTTCTTTTTGTATAAAGAATTAACCAAAAATTTAAAACTTGCAAAACAACAAGTATCCTTTGTAAATCAAGTCTCTCACGAGCTAAAAACTCCTTTAACAAATATTAGAATGTATGCGGAAATAATGGAGGATAAAGCTGAGTTTAATTCAAAAGAAGCTAAATATTTATCAATAATAACCAGTGAAAGTAAACGATTAAGTAGATTAATTCAAAATATTTTAAACTTTAATAAAGAACCTCAAGTTAATAAAAGCACTTTTACAATTGAAAGTGTTTTTAGCTCAATTATTGATATTTTCCAACCAACTTTATTGGCTGATAATATGCAAATTAATACAACTATAGATGAAGCTTGTAAAGGTTTAGAAATTAATTCTGATAAAGATATAATTACCCAAATATTAGGTAACTTTGTTAGTAATGCACAAAAATATGCAAAAAAAGGTAAGAAAATTGATATAAAAGCTAGTTTAAACAAAACTAATAATTTACAAATAACAGTTAGGGATTATGGTCAAGGAATTGATGATAATGAAATGAAAAATATTTTCAAACCTTTTTATAGAGTTCAATCCAATATAACTGAAGGCGTTTCTGGAACTGGAATTGGTCTAACAATTAGCAAACAGTTAGCACAAAAAATTAATGCCCAAATAAAAGCTAAAAATACAAATAATGGAATGCAGTTTAGCCTTATTTGGAATGTTTAATTAGTTTGTATATTATCTAAAAAAACGAATAAGTTCATCAGCAAAAGCCTTATCACGCCAAGTGTTTGTATTAGTTATGTGTGTTGTATAAGGCATAATCCAAAGTCCAGAGTTAGGCATAGCATTATGCATTTCCAAAACCACTTCCAGTGGAATAACAGGATCTCTATCACCTGCTATTAATAAAGTTTTAGCTTTTATTTTAGCAATTGTAGAAATACTATGATTATGATCGCTTGTTTTAGGATCAAGTGATTTGGAAACATTTCTTATTACAGTTTCCCAAGAATTTTCATCACCTTGGGCTAAGTGAAGTTTTGATAACCATCTGTGTAAGCCAAACTTTTTCCAATATTCAGGATTTGCCATTGATTGAGTTTGCTCGTGGGTTTGAGTGTTTTTTTTATAACCAATTCTATAAATAACTAATCTATCTATAATTTGAGGATAATTAATTGCTAAAAATAATGCAACTGCACCCCCCATTGAAGAACCTACAAAATGTGCTTTTTGTATATTTTCTTTTTGCAAAATTCCATAAACAGCTTTTGCCATTTTTGCAATAGTTAAATCTCCATCTAACAAAGACTTACCATGCCCAAGCATATCTGGAATTATTAAAGAAAAATTCTTTTTCAAATATTTAATTTGTGGATCCCACTCAACTCCTGCCATTCCACCACTATGTAGTAAAAAAAGTGTTGAGTTTTTTGGGTTTTCAATGTGCTTTGTATAAAAAATTTCTTGGTTCATATGTTTTTGAATTTGTTTATTAGTTCTTTTATAGTCTAACAATCTAACTAATCAACTAATTGATAGTTTAGTAAAAATGCCCGAGAAAATTATCGGGCATTTCTAGTTATTTAACAATTAATCACTTACACTTGCTCCTAAAGTTATATATTCAATAACTGCAACCAAAACATCTGATGCTTTTTCAATATCCGCAACAACAGGCATTGAAGGGGCAATACGGATATTTCTGTCTGCTGGGTCTTTATTGTATGGATATGTTGCACCAGCTGGAGTTAATTTCACTCCTAAATCGTCCATCATTTTCACAACTTTTCTAGCAAGTCCTTTTTGAGTATCTAAACTAATAAAATAACCACCTTTTGGAACTGTCCAGCTAGCTAATTCATTTTTAGAAAATGCTTTTTCTAGTTTTTCAATAACTGCATTAAATTTAGGAGTTAAAATATTTGATTGTTTTTGCATATGCTCTAAAAGACCAGCTTTATTTTTTAAGAATTTGATATGTCTTAGCTGATTTAATTTATCATAACCAATTGCTTGGTATGAATAATGTTTTTTCAACCAAGCGTTATTTACAACACTTGAAGCAATCGCAGAAACTCCAGCTCCAGCAAATGTTACTTTAGAAGTTGAACAAAATTCAAACACACGATTATCATTTCCAAAATTTACACAAGCTTGATGAATATTTTTAAGATTATCAATTTTATCTCCTAAATGATGCACAACATAAGCATTATCCCAAAGTATTTTAAAGTCTTTTGCTTTAGTTGGCATTTTAGCCATTCGTGTTACAACTTCATCTGAAAAAGTAATTCCAGTTGGATTTTGATATTTTGGAACACACCAAATACCTTTTATAGAATCATCTTCTGCTACCAGTTTTTCAATCAAATCCATATCAGGACCATCAGCAAGCATTGGAATGTTTATCATTTCAATATTAAAATGCTCACAGATTGTGAAATGTCTATCGTATCCTGGAACTGGGCATAAGAATTTTACTTTTTGCTCAGACCAAGGTTTATCAGAGTCCAAAAATCCATGAACATAAGCAAAACCAACTAAATCGTGCATTAATGTTAAGCTTGAATTACCACCAACAAAAACCTCTGTATTTGTAACACCTAAGACTTCGGCAAAGAAACTTTTCATTTCTAAAATACCATCTAAAACTCCATAATTTCTAGCATCAGTATTATCAGCTGTTCTAAAATTATTTTCAGTTATGCAGTTAAGCATTGGTAGTGCCAAATCTAATTGCTCAGAGCTTGGCTTTCCTCTTGTTATATCTAAAGAAAGTCTTTCTGATTTATATTGTTCTAAAATTTGTTCTAACTCTTTTAGTCTTTCTATTATTTGTTGGTTACTCATTTTTTCCTCTTTTTTAATTAAATAATAAATTTATAAAATAAATAATAAAATTTATGAATTAAATCTTTCTTCCAAAATTGCAATTGCTGGAAGTTTCTTGCCTTCAACATACTCTAAGAAAGCACCACCACCTGTTGTTATATAAGATATTTCGTTATGTAAGTGATACTTATCAATTGCTGCAATTGTATCTCCACCACCTGCTATTGAAAAACCATCAGAATTTGCAATTGCTTTGGCAATTTTTTCAGTTCCTGTGCCAAAATTATCAAATTCAAAAACTCCAACAGGACCATTCCATAAAATAGTCTTAGCTTGACTTGCGATTTGTGCATAACTTTCAGCAGTTTTTGGACCAATATCCAAAATCAAATCATCAGCTTCAACTTCTGAATTCACCTTAAAAATACACTCTTCATTTTCTGAAAACTCTTTAGCTACACCAAGATCTGTTGGTAAAGGAATTGCTGTATTTAGTTTTTTGGCTTTTTCTAATATTTTAAGACAAACTGGTATCAAATCTTCTTCATAAAGTGATTTACCAATTTTTTGCCCTGTTGCTGCTAAAAAAGTATTTGCAATACCACCACCAACAATAAGTGTGTCAACTTTTTCAATTAAAACTTCTAAAATAGATAATTTACTAGATACTTTAGCTCCACCAACTACTGCCAAAACAGGTTTTTTAGAGTTTTGTAAAAAGCTTTCAATATTTAGAACTTCCTTTTCAACCAAAGGTCCAGCACAAGCTATATCAATATATTTTGCAATTCCATAAGTTGAAGCATGTGCTCTATGCGCACTTCCAAACGCATCCATCACAAAAATATCTGCAAGGTTTGCTAATTTTTTAGAAAGTTCATCATCACATTTTTTCTCACCAGAATTAAACCTAACATTTTCTAAAAGCACAGCTTGATTAGGCCTCACATCAATTGGAGAACCATCTAAATAGTTTTTTATTAATTTTACTTCTTGCCCCAAATTATCGCTAAGCCAAGTTGCTATTGGTTTTAAACTAAACTCTTCTGAAAATTCACCTTCTGTTGGGCGACCCAAATGAGATGATAAAATAACGGCAGCTCCTTTTTCCAAAGCTTGTTTAATTGTGCTTAAGCTTGCTACTAATCTTGCATCATTTTTTATAACACCAGCTTTGATTGGAACATTAAAATCTTGCCTAATAAATACTTTTTTACCATTTAAATCTTGGTCTAACATTTTTTTAAATTTCATTTTTATTCCTCTAATTGTTTAAATTTTTCTAATAATTGCTCTTTGTTTTCAACCTTATTTGGATCTAATAAAATGCAGTCAACAGGGCAAACCGCAATACATTGTGGTTCATCATAATGACCTACACATTCAGTACAAGAATTTGATTTAATTTCATAAATATCTATGCCTTGGAAAATAGCTTCGTTGGGACATTCAGGCTCGCAAACATCACAGTTAATGCATTCATCAGTTATATAAAGTGCCATTTGTTATTTTCCTCTTTTTGTTATGCTTAAAGTTAGTTAAGTTGTAAAGATTAAATCTTTAGGTTTAGGTAAACTATACGCTTTATCATAGCCAACTTCAACCAAATATAAGCCTTTTGCATCAGCCATTGCAGGAGCTTTTGTTCTATCTTTTTTATTAATTAATTGTTCAAACCAATTTATAGTTTCCAGTTCTCTACCAATTACCATTAAAGCTCCAGCTATATTCCTAACCATATGATATAAAAAAGCATTTGCTTGAATATCTATAATTATAAAATTTCTATTTTGGAAAACTTTTATTTTCTGAATATCTCTATTTGGGCTAGATGCTTGGCACCTTGTGGCTCTAAAGCTAGTGAAATCTTGTTTACCCAAAAGTAATTGTGCGGCTTCATTCATTTTAGAAACATTAAACTCATAAGGGTAAAAACTTGCTAAATCAGAAGTAATTGCATTAGGAATATCATTTGTATCAATAATATAATTATATCTTCGGTATAAAGCACTAAATCTAGCATGAAAGTCTTTATCAACAATCTGGATAAAACTTACTCTAATATCAGATGGTAGCCTTGAATTTATTCCAAATAACCAACCATGATTTTCACGCTTTGAATTTGTTTCAAAATGAATAACTTGGTAAGTGCTATGAACTCTTGAGTCTGTTCGTCCTGCACAAAAAATCTTTATTTTATGGTTTGCTACAAATTCAATAGCTTTTTCAAGGATTTCTTCAACAGTTGGGCTAGCGGATTTTTGCTTTTGCCAACCATAATAATTTGTTCCTTTATACTCTATAACTAAAGCTATTTTCATAAGGGTTTCATTATTTTTCATTTCTATTTTATTGATATTTTATAATATTAGAAAATTCCAGATTGTTTAACATTTAAATATATATTTATAATATTCATAGATAATTTTGTTGGTAGCGTATCAATAAATATTAGATTTTTATTTTTGATTTTCATTAACATATCTTCTCTTTCTTTTTTATATAAATTTCGTGAAGCATAAAATATAGCACTATCCAAACTATCAACTTTAATATCTTTTTCTAGCATTTCTTCTTTCATATTTACTATTAGAACAATATGTTTGCGTTGTAATATTTTCAACATAACTCTAATATTTTCACCATCTTCTTCGTGTAAATTAGTTACTAATATAATTAGACTTCGTCTTTTTTGCTGCTTTATTATTTCTTCTGCTGCTTTTACATAATCAGGTATTTTTTTAGAAGCATACAAATCAAATACTTGATTAAGTAAATTATTTACAGTTTTCCTACCTTTTCTAGGTTGCATATATCTTGATTTATCACCACCAAAACTATATATCCCTAAGGCATCTCCTTCATTTAAAATAGTTCTTGCTAAGTAAGTTATACTATTCAACGCATAATCAAAATGTGTTTTGTCTCCTTGAGTTGCCTGCATTCTTCGTGAACAATCTAGCATAATTAAAACTTGCTGGTCTTTTTCAACTTGATATTCACGAGATATTAATTTATTCATTCGTGAGCTTGCTTTGTAATCAATTTGCCTTAGTGTATCACCATCAATATAGTCTCTTAACTGAGAAAAATCAGTTCCTGTTCCGCGTTTTCTTTGCTTTACAATATTTCCATCATTATTTTCCAAATCACTTACTAAGTTCTCTTTATCAAAAGTTCCAAAATTTGGATAAACTCTAACTTTATCTTTACAATCAACAAACCTATTTATTTGATAAAATCCCCACTTACTTGTTATTCTAAGCTGTATTTTATCAAATAAAAAATTACCTCTTTTCATTGGTTTTGCTTCATATTCTAGTTTTGCAAACTGTCCTTTTCTAGTGGTTAATTTAAATGGCATATCTTTACAGATGAAACTTTCTGGAACAAAATCAAAAATCTCAATTTCATAAGAATTATCAGTTTTAATTTGTAAAGAAATCTTTGCATTTTTATCTATTGCAAAAGTATGAGGCATTGTTCTACTTATTTCAAAATCAGCTCTTGCTAATGATTTACTTAGTATTTTAAGATCAATGAAAAGTATAGAAAGTGTTAAAAAACAAGCAATGACAAATATATAAAACTCTAAGCCATAAAGCACATTTAAAACTGTAAATACAATACTAAATATTATAAATAAGCCTAAAAAAGCCAAACCTTTGTTGCTTATTACTCCATAATTCTTATGTTTTTTCTGCTTCATAGTTATTAATTATTATTCTCTTGGAACATTAATAGTATCAAGTAATTCATCTAAAATATTATCAGGAGTTAACCCTTCAATTTCAGCTTCAGCAGAAAGTGCAATTCTATGGCGAAGCACAGGTTTTGTAAGTTCTTTTATATCATCAGGTGTTATATATCCTCTTGCATCTAACAAAGCTTTTGCTCTAGCACAAGCCAATAAAGCAATTGCTCCCCTTGGTCCAGAACCAACTTCTATTCCACTAAAATTCCTAGTAAGTCTAACTATATCAAGTGTGTATTTTATTACTCTATTATCAACTTTTACTTTTCTTGCTATTTGCTGAATTTGTTTTATTTGCTTTGTTGTAATGACTGCTTCTACACTTTTAGTATTCATTTTCATCATATCATCAGTTTGAAGCATATAAGTTAGAAGTTTATTTTCGGTTACTTCATCAAGATGATTTATATAAACTTTCATCAAAAATCTATCAAGCTGTGCTTCAGGAAGAGGATAAGTTCCTTCTTGCTCAATTGGATTTTGAGTTGCCAAAACCATAAATGGTGGATCAACTTTAAATAACTCTCCATCAATTGTAACTTGTTGCTCTTGCATAACTTCCAAAAGAGCTGATTGAGTTTTAGCTGGTGCTCTATTTATCTCATCAGCTAATAATAAATTTGTGAAAACAGGTCCTTTTTTCACATTAAACTCACCTGTCACAGAATTATAAATTGAATGCCCAGAAACATCAGCAGGCATTAAGTCTGGAGTGAATTGAATTCGGCTAAATTCCCCTGCAAATGTTTTTGCAAGTGTTTTTACTATCAAAGTTTTCCCAAGACCAGGCACTCCTTCTAATAAAATATGCCCTCCTGCTATTAAAGATATTATCGTCTGATCAATAACATCTTCTTGCCCAATAACAACTTTTGATATTTCTTTTTTAACTTGTGTAAGGTGCAAACCTATATCGGTAATATTTTGATATTGCACTCCTAGCATACTTGGCTGCTCAATTTCTTCAGGCGGTTTGCTTTCAGCAATTTCTTTGGCTATTGAGTTATTTCCCTCAATATTAGTATTATCCAAATCACTTTTATCTACACTTTTATCTACATTTTCTTCTATATTTTTTTCTATATTTTCATTGTTATCCTCTATCATAAATTCCTCTCTATTTCACTTATACAGTGCATTATAATTATAAAATCGCTATCTGTTACTTTAAATGTTGGGTCAAAATCAATAAACCTCTTTATCATATTGTCATCTAAATTAGTTTTCTTTTTAAGCTAGATTCTACCTACAAGTGCAACTTTTCAAGTTCAGCTTGAAAGACTTCATTTGGGGTTTTAAATCCTAGTCGTTTTCGTGGTCTATTATTAATAAGTTCCACAAAATAAGCAAGTTCTTCATCAGAAACATTATTAAAATCAGTGCCTTTGGGAATAAATTCTCGGAGCAAACCGTTGGTATTTTCATTAGTTCCTCTTTCCCAAGGTGAGTAAGCGTGTGCAAAATAAACATTCATTTTCACTTGTTTTTCAATCTCTTGGTGTAAAGAAAACTCTTTGCCATTATCGTATGTCATGCTTATTCGTAACTCATTTGGTAAGTCTTTGAAATCTTTAACTGTAGCTTCTAAAATAGCTTTTGCAGTTGATTTTTTCACTTTGGAAGCAATTAATTTACCACTTTTTCTTTCAACATTTGTAACTATCGCGCCTTGGTGATTTTTACCGACAATTGTGTCTCCTTCCCAGTGTCCAACTTCTTTTCTAAGCTCAATATTTTGCGGTCTTTCATCAATCATTCTACGATCTTTTATTTGATATTTTTCCTTTCTATTATGTTGATATTTCTTACCTTTTCTTCTGAAATACATCTTAACTAATTTTGGGTGATACTTATAAACAAATTGATAAATAGTCTCGTGGCAAATCGATTCTTGCGCCTCCTCTCGCCACTTTCCAGAAATTTGTTCTGGCGACCAATGTTGCTCTATTTTTATCAAAATATATTTCTCTAAAATACTATCAGGTAATATCCTAACATGCTTATTTGCAATAGATTTCCTCTTGGAAACTTTCTCCCATGCCTCTTCACCAACAAAGGTTTCTGCGTTTTTATTATTTTTTATGCAGCGGTATATTGTAGTCTTATTTTTGCCTAGTTTTATCGCTATTTCACAAGGATTATAATTCTCCTCAAGCAATGTTTCAATTTTTGTCATATCAGTTCTGGTTAATTGTGTGTATTTTTTCATAATGTTATTATCTTAGTTAATAAAAATAAAAATAACTAGTTCCAAATTAAAACCTAAAAATAAAATTTAGTTGCACTTCGGTTTAGAAACCAGGTAATAAGTAGTTGTAACTTATCTTCAGTTAAATTTATTTTATTTTTATTGAGTTTTTCTATTAAATTATCATAACTTATCTCAAGCAAATGAATATCAATATCTTTATTCTTGTAATAAAAATCCCCAACAGCTTTTATATGTTTTCTCAGAGATACTTTTGAGGTTTCTTCAATATTAATAACAGAACCAAATCTACGAAAAGCTCTAATGCTCCAAAATAGTAAAAATAATAAAGTAGCAAATAACACATACAAACCATATTTTTTAAATATATTAAGAATAGATGGGAATTCCTCAGATTGAAACCAAATAATATCTTTAGAATTTGTATTTTCAGTAAGCAAATAATATAAAAAAGTTGCATTATTTTTACGCATTATAAATGCCTTATCTTTTCTTATTTTTAAATCTAAAGCTTTATCAGTAACATCTTTAAGTAATTTAAAAGGAATTTTATCTGAAAATATTTTATCCCTTACATAGTAAAAAGTTACCCCTCCTTGACCATAATTAAAACTAGAAACTAAACTATTAGAACTTTTATTTTCCTTAATAGAAATAATATGCTTAAACTTACTGTCCTCCATTTCTATATTCATACTGTCATAAGTCTCAAACAAACTAGAAATTTTTATATTTAACTCGTCTAAATATATTATTTTGTGATTTTCATCATCACTAACTTCTTTCGCTCCAATGTAACTTGCAAAAGAAGACTCTAAAGATGTTTTAATTACTAAATGTCCACCTTTATCAACCCAATCAAGCAATTCAACAACAGTTGAATCTAGCATATTTTTCTGTTGGTAGCTTATAAAAATAGTTTTGTTTGTATCTATTTCTTTAGGTCTTACTTTTCCTCTTTTCGCACTTAAATTAAGACCTTTTTCCTTTAAGAAATGTGTTGCAACATAGAATTTTTTATTTTTTGCCTCACCCTTCAAACCTACCCAAACCTCTCCTTTATCCACTTTGGCATAATTAGCAGTAAACCAAAACCAACCTCCAACACCAATTACTAAAATGATTAAAGTTGTTATTAAATGTTTACTCATTTAAATCACCTTTTTTGTTAGGTGAGAATGTTTTATCCCAGTTTTTAACTAATATAATCATTTCGTCTTTAGTTGGAGTTATTTTTGCATAAACCAAAGCAACCCAAGATTTTGTAAGCTTAGAAAAGTAAATGTAATCTTGTTTATTTATACTCTTTGCTACAATTTTTAGGCAATCTCCTTCTGTGTAACTTTTATGGATATTTACATTTAATTCATTTATTAAGTAGGAAAGTCCACCACGATATAACAAAGAAAGTGCTTCAACTAATTTACCTTCTTCTATTAAAATTAAAGCTAATTGATTGATTTCTTTTGGAAGTGATTTTTCTGTAACTTCTAAACCAAATAATACTTTTGGTTTTTTAGTTTTCTTTTGATTTTTTTTGCCTGTTCTTAAATCTGCTAATAAGTCATTTGAAATCACATAACGAACGATATAAATCACCACTAAAACAAGACCCAGTATTAAAATAAATTTTAAAAAATCAGCTACTCCTGTTGCAGAACCTCTATAATCAAGGTCAAAATCATTCTTTTTTTTCTTCTTTATCTTCTCTTTTTTCTTTTCTTTATTTATTTTCTCCCACTCATACTGTTTCTCATATGGGTAAATAGTTTTCTTTGATATTATTTTTTCTATAATTTTCTTATCCTTTATAGGTGTTAATTTTACTGCTTCTGATGGTGTTGGAGCAAACAAAGAAACCCCTAAAAAACAAACAGCCAAAATACTAAAAGCTTTGATTTTATTAGTGGTTCTGAATTTACTTTTGTATCTATTAGCCATATTTACAAAGTCAATTTCTGTATCCCATCCTTCTAAGAAAACTCTTCGGTTTATATAAAGCATAAAGCCACAGCAAACATAAAACATCTCTAAAATAACAACAATGAAAAAATAAACCAAAAGTGATAAATAAGGTGCTATACCTTCTTTTGAAAAATTTAAATAGCCTTCAAATGAATAACCTAAGCTATAAAATATAACAAAAATGCTAGATTCTACCTACAAGTGCAACTTTTCAAGTTCAGCTTGAAAGACTTCATTTGGGGTTTTAAATCCTAGTCGTTTTCGTGGTCTATTATTAATAAGTTCCACAAAATAAGCAAGTTCTTCATCAGAAACATTATTAAAATCAGTGCCTTTGGGAATAAATTCTCGGAGCAAACCGTTGGTATTTTCATTAGTTCCTCTTTCCCAAGGTGAGTAAGCGTGTGCAAAATAAACATTCATTTTCACTTGTTTTTCAATCTCTTGGTGTAAAGAAAACTCTTTGCCATTATCGTATGTCATGCTTATTCGTAACTCATTTGGTAAGTCTTTGAAATCTTTAACTGTAGCTTCTAAAATAGCTTTTGCAGTTGATTTTTTCACTTTGGAAGCAATTAATTTACCACTTTTTCTTTCAACATTTGTAACTATCGCGCCTTGGTGATTTTTACCGACAATTGTGTCTCCTTCCCAGTGTCCAACTTCTTTTCTAAGCTCAATATTTTGCGGTCTTTCATCAATCATTCTACGATCTTTTATTTGATATTTTTCCTTTCTATTATGTTGATATTTCTTACCTTTTCTTCTGAAATACATCTTAACTAATTTTGGGTGATACTTATAAACAAATTGATAAATAGTCTCGTGGCAAATCGATTCTTGCGCCTCCTCTCGCCACTTTCCAGAAATTTGTTCTGGCGACCAATGTTGCTCTATTTTTATCAAAATATATTTCTCTAAAATACTATCAGGTAATATCCTAACATGCTTATTTGCAATAGATTTCCTCTTGGAAACTTTCTCCCATGCCTCTTCACCAACAAAGGTTTCTGCGTTTTTATTATTTTTTATGCAGCGGTATATTGTAGTCTTATTTTTGCCTAGTTTTATCGCTATTTCACAAGGATTATAATTCTCCTCAAGCAATGTTTCAATTTTTGTCATATCAGTTCTGGTTAATTGTGTGTATTTTTTCATAATGTTATTATCTTAGTTAATAAAAATAAAAATAACTAGTTCCAAATTAAAACCTAAAAATAAAATTTAGTTGCACTTCGGTTTAGAAACCAGGAATTATGTTTATAAATATAACTAACTCAATTATAGATAATATAAACATTACACCTGACGCCGCACCTGATACTTGAGTTGATATTAATTTCACCCTTTTAGAATAATCATTGCCAGATAATCCTTCTAGTAACTTAATTGGTAAACTAACATTACGAACTGATGAAAACCTAAAAAAGGTTAAATTTAGAAAAAGACCATTTTTCATCGCTGGAAAAATACTTTTGTAAATATCATAATAACTACAATCGTTATTAAATATAAGTTTGCTTAAGTTTAATAAAATAACTCTATCATAGTAAGGTTTGAATAACCAAAACAGTAATATTCCCCAAAACTTATTATCTAAATAATAAAGTAAAAATGTAGAAATAATGAATATTGGTAAAGAAGCTATAAATGTTGCAAAAATAAGTTTGAACTTATATCTCCTTGCAAGAACAAAACCCAAATTTACAGCTTGAATATTATTTCTTATTTTTAGTTTTATATCAATATTATTAAGATTCACTTTTTCTACCTGCAAATAAAAAGTAAAGTATAACTAAAGACCAGCAAATAATACCAGATGTATATTTAATTGAAGCGTCCATATTAATAGATGACCAAAAAGCCTCAATAAATGCTGCTATCAAAAACATAATACTAAAACCAATTACAATCGGCATTAAGCTTTTTACCGTTTTTTGTAATGAATTTATTCTTGTTAATCTCTTTGGAAATAAAACAGAAAGACCTAATCTAATACCAGCACCCGTAGATATTATAATAGCGGTTAACTCAAAAGCACCATGGGTAATTACAAAAGGATAAAGAGTCTTTGCCGCATAACCTTCATTAGCTAAATGACCAGAAATAACACCCAAATAAAGAGCATTATAAACATTGGATATTATTGGTAAAATAACAAATAAAATTCCACTTGCAAATGACCTTAAGCCTATAGATGTATTGTTAAAAATATAATGTCCAAACATAAGAATATCATCATTTGAATTCCTACTCTCTCCTATTCTACCACTCTCAGATGGTTCATACATATCTTGAAATTCTTCAACAGTATCTCGGTCAAAAACACTATAAATAAAATCTGGGTTATAAACTATTATAAAATAACCAAGCAAGGTAAACCCAGCAAAGAGAAACAAAGACCACAGCATGCTTTTTCGCTCATTTCTAATAGCTACTGGAAATTCATTTACAAAAAAATTATAAATAGAATATAAATTAATTCCTCTTCTTTTATATAACTTTGAATTACACTTTATAATTATTTGGTTCAACCTATCAATGGTTGCTTGACTAAAACTATTATTTTCAGCAACTGCAAATTGATTACAAATATCACGATATTTAGATGGGAAACTTTCATCTGTTATTTCTGGATTACCATTTCTATACTCTCTTTCTTTTTTGTTTTTTGATAAGCTAGAAAAATGCAAATATTTCTCCATTTCAGACCAATCTAGCTCATTTTTTACTATAAATATATTTTCTTTCATAATGGTTATTAGCTTTGTTTATTTAGATTGTTAGAGTTATTTTTTCCTGCCAAATCATTCTCACCCAAAATCCATTTTGCATAACCACACAAATCATTTGTTAAAACATCAAGATTCTTTTGTTTAAATATATCTGCAAGAGGCTTTGCTATTTCTTTAGCTCTTTCTAGCGAGCCTCTATTATAATATATTGCAAAATTCACAATAGATGCTTTTTCTTCATTTGTAAGAATTATTGGTAGTCTTTTAGCTGGTTGATCTATATTTAGATTTTTTGTATCCCAAAAGTTTACTTTTTTTGCTTTATTCTTACGCCTTTTGCTTCTGATAAAAACTCGGTTATCATAACTAACTACAACAGTTGAAGCGGCTAAATCTCCAATCCTTTGACTTGATTTACTAAATAGAATAAAAAAAACACCTACACCATAAAATACAGGGAAAAAGTCAGCAACTCTAAGTAGATTTCGTATAATTGAACTTTGAATACTTAATGGAGTAAAGTCAGACTGAACAACTCTTATTTTATATAATTTTTTCCCAATACTTTGACCATCAGTTATCATTTCTAAAAAAATAAAGTAGCCCCAATAAATTAAGAAATAGACAATCAATAAAACACCAGTGCCAGCTCTGCCACTAAATATTAAAGTGAAAATAATGGTAGATATAAAAAATAATAAACCAATTATAAGAATATCTATAAAATAAGCCATGAATCTAGTAGTTGGAGCAGCCAAAGGTTGTAATAAAGCAATTCCTTCTGGTATTTCTATATGTAAATCTGAGTCTGCTTTTTCTATATTTGTTATACTTTCAATATCTCTCATAATTAACTATAAATAAATGTAAACATATCAATTAGGAATTATTTGAATAACTGCATAATTGATAAATTGTTTAAAAAAACTAAAAAGGGATTATAAGCTAAAAGTATTTTTTATATTATACTTATCTTGACTTTATTTTTTTAAAAGATGATAATAATCAGCCTCAATTCACGCGCTGGTAGCTCAGCTGGATAGAGTACCTGGCTACGAACCAGGCGGTCGGGGGTTCGACTCCCTCCCAGCGCGCCATTTTTTTGTAATAATATTTTACTTCACGAAACTAACAATACTAAGGTTAAATTTATGCTTTTAATGATTGATAATTATGATTCTTTTGTCTATAACTTGGTTCAATACTTTGGCGAACTTGGTTGCGATGTTGTGGTAAAACGAAATGATGAAATATCTATTGATGAAATAAAACAACTTAATCCAAAACAAATTGTGATTTCACCTGGACCTGCCACACCAAATGAAGCAGGGATTTCTTTAGATATAATAAAAGAATTGGGAAATGATTATCCTATTTTAGGGGTTTGCTTAGGGCATCAGTGTATTGTTCAATCTTTTGCAGGGAAAATCATTCATGCAAATAAAATTATGCATGGTAAAGTTTCAAATATAAAACATAATCAAAAAGGCTTATTCAAAAACCTACCAAATCCAATGCAAGTTACTCGTTATCACTCTTTAGTTGCACAAAAAGAAACTCTACCAGATTGCTTAGAAGAAACTGCTCTTGTAGAAACAACTGATGAAAAAGAACAGGCTATTATGGCAATTCAACATAAAACCAAACAAATTTATGGAGTGCAATTTCACCCAGAGTCAATAATGACCGAAAATGGACTTGCTATGTTAAAAAACTTTTTAGATATATCTAGCAGATAAGACTTTATTTTTTATAAAATTAAAACAATTTATAAGATATAATTAATTTTTATATGTAAATGAATTATTCCTATTTCTGAATGAATATTATATAATTTCACCTTTATTAAATTAACTTTTTAGGTGAATTTTATATGTCAAACCAAGAACCAAATAAGCTTGCTAACGCAATTCGTTTTTTAAGTATTGATATGGTGAATCGTGCTAACTCTGGTCACCCAGGCGCACCAATGGGAATGGCTGATATGGCTGTTGCATTGTGGAATAACCACTTATCTTTTAACCCTCAAAATCCAAACTGGATTAATCGTGATAGATTTGTTTTATCAAATGGGCACGCTTCTGCAATGCTTTACTCTGTATTACATTTGACAGGTTATGATATTTCTACTCAAGACCTAAAAAACTTTAGAAAACTTCACTCAAAAACACCTGGACACCCAGAGATTTTGGATACTCCTGGAGTTGAAACAACAACTGGACCATTAGGGCAAGGAATTGCAACTGCTGTTGGAATGGCTCTTTCTGAGAAAATACTTGGCGCACAATTCAACAAACCTAATTTAGATATTATAAATCATAATACTTATGTATTTTTAGGTGATGGTTGTTTGATGGAGGGAATTTCTCATGAAGCTTGTTCTCTTGCAGGAGCTTACAAACTAAATAAACTTATTGTTTTATATGATGATAATGGAATTTCAATTGATGGAAAAGTAGATCCTTGGTTTTGTGATGATACTCCAGCTAGATTTGAATCTTATAATTGGAGCGTTATTAGAAATATTGATGGGCATAATTCAAAAGATGTTTCTGATGCAATTGAGAAAGCTAAAAAATCAGATAAACCAACTTTAATATGTTGTAAAACTATTATTGGTTATGGTGCTCCAAAAGCTGGAACTTCAGGAGTTCACGGCTCTCCTTTAGGTGAAGATGGAAGAGAGGCAGCTGCTAAAAAACTAGGCTGGAATGATAAACCATTTGTGATTTCTGATGATATTTACTCAGAATTCAGTAAAAAAGAACAAGGACTTGCAAAAGAAAACTCTTGGAATGAATTATTTGATAAATATAAATCTGAGTATCCAAAATTAGCCTCTGAATTAAAAAGAAGAATAGATGGATATTTACCATCTAGTTTCACTGAAGAAATGAATAATTTCGCAATAAGCTTACAAGCAAATGCTGGAAATGATGCAACACGAAAAGCTTCAGAAATTGCTCTTGATTTTATAGGTGAAATGCTTCCAGAAATGGTTGGTGGTTCCGCTGATTTAACTGGTTCTAACAATACAAAACATAAATCAAGTGTAGTTTTTGATACGGATAAAACACCTGAAGGAAATTACTTTTCTTATGGGGTGCGTGAATTTGGAATGTCAGCCATTATGAATGGTATGGCAAACTACGGTGGACTAATTCCTTATGCTGGAACTTTCTTAGTTTTTGCAGATTATGCTAGAAATGCAATGCGACTTTCAGCGTTAATGCAACAAAGAGTTATATATATAATGACTCATGATTCAATTGGACTTGGTGAAGATGGACCAACACATCAACCAGTTGAGCATTTAGCTTCACTTAGAATTATGCCAAATATGAATGTTTGGCGTCCTTGTGATGGTGTAGAAACTGCTGTTGCTTGGCAATTAGCATTAGAGAAAAAAGATGGACCATCAACTTTAGCACTTTCTAGACAAGGTCTTAAAAAACCAATGCGAACTGATGAGCAAGTAGCAAATATCAAAAAAGGTGGTTATGTTTTAGAAACAGGAACTGATATCACAATTATAGCAACTGGTTCTGAAGTTGAACTTGCAATGGAAGTTTCTAAAAAACTTAAAGAAAATAATATATCTGTGCAACTTGTTTCAATGCCTTGTTATGAGTTATACAGAATCCAAGATAAACCATACCAAGAACAAACGGTTCCCAATAAGCAACCTAGAGTTGTTATTGAAGCTGGAACTAGTCTTACTTGGGAAGGTCTTGTTGCTGGCAATGGTTTTGTTGTTGGTATGGATTGTTTCGGTGCTTCAGCTCCTGCTGAGCAACTTTTTGAATACTTTGGCTTTGGTTCTGATGCAATTAAAGCTCAAATTATGACTTTTTTAAATAATTAAAATAGAGGAAAAAAAATATGGCTATAAAAATTGCAATTAATGGTTTTGGAAGAATTGGGCGTTTAGTTTTTCGTTTAATCGAAGATAGTTCTGAGTTTGAAGTTGTTGCTATCAATGACTTAACTGATGTTAAAACATTAGCTCATTTGTTAAAATATGATACTACTCAAGGAAGATTCAAAACTGATTCTTTAAAAGTAAGTGGTAATGATTTGGTTGTAGATGGAAATGCTATAACTATTTACTCTGAAAGAGATCCAGAAAACTTACCTTGGAAAGAATTAGGCGTAGATGTTGTTTTAGAATGTACAGGATTCTTTACAACTAAAGAATTAGCAGAAAAACACATTAAAGCAGGTGCAAAAAAAGTTATCATTTCTGCACCAGCAAAAGGTGATATGAAAACTGTTGTTTACAATGTAAACCATAATGTTTTAGATGGTTCAGAAACTGTTCTATCTGGTGCATCTTGTACAACTAACTGTTTAGCTCCTGTTGCAAAAGTTTTAAATGATAAGTTTGGTATTAAAAAAGGACTTATGACTACTATTCACGGTTATACAAATGACCAAAATACTTTAGATGGACCTCACTCAGATCTTCGTCGTGGTCGTGCTGCTGCTGAAAATATAGTTCCTACTTCTACTGGTGCTGCTGTTGCTGTTGGCTTAGTTTTACCAGAGTTACAAGGCAAATTAGATGGGGGGGCAATGAGAGTTCCTATTCCTACAGGTTCACTTGTTGATTTAGTTGTGGAACTAGAGAAAAATACATCTGTAGAAGAAATCAACAAAGCTATGAAAGATGCTTCTGAAAATGAACTAAAAGATACTTTGGGTTACACTGAAGATCCTATTGTTTCTTCTGATATTGTTGGTATAAAATACGGTTCATTATTTGATGGTCTTTCAACTAAGGTAATGGAGCAAGATGGCAAACAGCTAGTTAAGATTATCACTTGGTACGATAATGAAATGTCTTATACTGCACAGCTTGTTAGATTAGCAAAACACTTTGTTTCTATAATGTAAACATGAAACCAAAAACTCTAATTAAAGTTTATTTATTAGCTTTAATTAGAGTTTTTTTAGTTGTAAATATAAATAAACAAATATGAGACAATCAACTATGTAGAATTTAAAATGAAGAATGTAATTATAATTTGTATATATTTCTCAGCTAGTTTTTTTCTTTAGCAGATAAAACCCTATAATTTTTAATAAAGAAATGCTTTACCAAGAATATGCAGATTTGGTTAGGCTTAATCACTTAGAATATTGGACAGAGATTATAGAAGAGTACTATAAAAAAATGAGGCATTATCCACTTCAAGATAAAATAAAAAATAAAAGTGATGTTATTTTAGTAAAAATTGCAACAAAACAACAGATAAAATTCCTTTCAAAAGGCTCTAGTGAATAGGCAAAATCTTGATAATAGCTCTAAATACTTTAATGAGTATAAAGTTAAAGATTTTGTATTAGAGCTGGAAAAGTCTTTATCTCGTAATATTGATGAAAAATATGATATGCAGAAAGTCCTAACTACGGATCCTATTGGATATTTATTTTGGGTTACTTGTATTACCTGTGGAGTTACTAAAGTATCAACTTTGCTTGGAAATGGTTTTACCACAAGTGTTAATATAGTATCAAAAGGTTTGCTGGGTAAAGTTGTAAAAGCTTTAGAGAGAAAAGATATACTAAGTAGTGCAGAATATAAACAATGGAAATTAAGAAAATTCCATAAGCCTGATATGCAGATATGGTTGTTTTTAAGTAATATAAAAGACTCAAAGAAATAGTTTTATATTTATGAAAAAATGGTAAAAATTATTTTTTTAGTTTCTGTAAAAATTGCCCTTGGGTTAATATTTAATATTTGTTATTTTACTAACATTAGTTTTAGCTAGTTTTTTAAGGCTATACTATTTAATATTTTTAATAATTAATTGAAACAATCTTTAGATAATAATATGCAAAAACATAATGATAAGTTTTATATGCAAAAAGCAATAAAGCTTGCGAAAAAAGGTAAAACAACCACAACTCCAAACCCTTGTGTTGGTTGCGTTATTGTTAAAAATAACAAAATAATTGGTAAAGGTTATCATAAAAAAGCTGGAGAAAATCATGCTGAAATTAATGCTTTGACAAATATTAATTCAAATGATTCAGCAGAAAACTCTACTGTTTATGTAACTCTTGAGCCCTGTTCTAATTTTGGAAAAACGCCACCTTGTGTTGATGCTCTTATTAAAGCAAAAGTTAAAAAAGTTGTAATTGGTTCAATTGATAGAAACCCAGAAATTTCAAGTATTGAAAAATTAAAAAATGCAGGGATTAAAGTAAAAATTGGTGTTTTAGAAAATAAATGTAAAAATTTAAATAATGGATTTTTTAAAAGAATGCAAGAAAATATTCCTTTTGTTACTTTAAAACTTGGGGTTTCGTTAGATTCTAAAATAGCAACAAAAACTGTAAAAAGTAAATGGATAACTAATGAATTAGCACGAAAAGATGTTCAAAAATATCGCTCCAAATCTTGTGCAATTCTAACAAGTTCGGCAACTGTAATTGCAGATAATCCAAGTATGAATGTTAGGATAAGTGAAAAATCAAGGCAACCAATAAGAATCGTTTTAGACACTAACCTCACAACCTCACCTAACTCTAAGATATTTAATATTAAAGGGAAAAGCATTGTTTTTCATAGTTCTGAAAATATTGATAAAATAAACAAATACACAAATTCTAAAATATTTTTCAGCCCTACTTTAAATAAAAAAATAGATTTGAATTTTGTTCTAAAAAAGCTTGCAGAACTAGAAATAAACGATGTTTTTATAGAGGCTGGAGGAATCCTTGCAGGGCAATTTATAAAGCAAAATTTAGTTGATGAAATTATTTTATACAAGGCTCCTATTATTTTAGGTAACTTATCAAAGCCAGCTTTTGATTTAGATGGTGTTTTGAAAATATCAGAAGCGTATAAATTTAAAATTAAAAAAATTAAAAAAATATCTGATAATATAAAGATTATTTTACAAAAAACAAAAGGCTAAAATATGTTCACAGGAATTATAGAAAAGGTAGGAAAAGTAAACGCTATTAATAAAACTAGTTCTGATATTAAGCTTTCAATAAAGGCTGATGAACTTCTAAAAAATACTAATTTAGGTGATAGCATTGCTATAAATGGTGTTTGCTTAACAGTTACTGAGATTAATGGAGATATTTTTAGTGCTGATGTTTCAAATGAAACTATGCAAAAAACAACCCTTGGAAACTTAGAAATAAATAGTTTAGTAAACCTTGAAAAAGCACTTAGTTTATCAACACCTTTGGGTGGTCATTTAGTTTCAGGGCATGTTGATGGCGTTGGGAGTTTATTAAGTAAAGAAAGTGATGGAAATAGTATTCGTTATTTATTTGAAGCACCTAAAGATATTATGAAATTTATTGCAATAAAAGGTTCTATAACTATTGCTGGAATTAGCTTAACAGTCAATAATGTTAATGATGAAAATAATTCATTTGAAGTAAATATAATTCCACATACTGAAAACCTAACTATTTTATCTAGTTTAGATATTGGTAATAAGGTAAATTTAGAGGTTGATTTAATAGCTAGATATTTAGAAAGAATGATTAATTACAAAGAAAACAATAAATTACCTAACAATTTATCTATTGAAGATATTAGGCAAAAAGGTTTTTAAATAACTATGATGCCCTGCCCTCTTTGTGAAAGTCTTGATATTGAGTTTTATTTTCAAGCAAATGATGCCTTTAAGCAGGAATATAACCAATGCTTAAACTGTGATTTAGTTTTTGTAACAAAGAAAACCAGACTGTCAAGAGAGGAAGAGAGCCTAAGATATAATAATCATCATAATAATGAAGATGATAAAAACTATCAGAATTTTCTCAATAGACTAGCAAAACCTATGCTTAAATTAATACCAGATAATTCAAATGGTTTGGATTTTGGAAGTGGAAATAGTGAAACTCTTGCAAATATATTTAAAAAAGAAAATCATCTATGCGAAAGCTTTGATATATTTTATAAAAACAATCCAAAATTATTACAAAATAAATATAATTTTATAAGTGCAAGTGAAGTTTTTGAACATTTGAATAATCCACAAAAAGAATTAAAAACACTAATTCCTCTGTTAAATCCTAAGGGGTTTTTAGGGATTATGACCACTAAACTGGTTAAAAAAGATGAGTTTGAAAACTGGTGGTATAAAAATGACCCAACCCATATTAGTCTCTACTCAGATAAAACATTTAATTATATTGCAAGCGAATTTAATTTAAACATTATTCATAATAAAAACAATATTATAATATTTTCTAAATAAGTAAAAAAGTCAAAATTTATTATCTGCATAAACTTTAGCAAATTAATTAACTTTTTGTTTGAAACTTGCGTTCACTTGCTTTATAATTCCCTGCTAGTTTGCTTTGAATGTATTTTCGTTCATGAGCAATTTTTATTTTACAATGACCCATGGTTGGCGTGGTTTTACCATTTGCCAAAAGAGTTAGTTTATAACCACCTGAGGGTTTATCTTTTTTGGAGAAGATAATATGTATGCTGTTATAAAAACAAGCGGTAAACAATTCAGAGTTAAAGAAGGACAAACTATTAAAATAGACCGTCTTGACAATGAAGTTGGAAGTGATGTAGATTTCACTAATGTGTTGATGTTAGTAAACGATGATAATGTTCAAGTAGGAACTCCTCTTATTGAGGGAGCAAAAGTTACAGGAACAGTATTAGAACACGGGCGTAATAAAAAAATTGAGATAATCAAATTTAAGCGTCGTAAACATCATATGAAAAAACAAGGACACAGACAGAATTATACTGCTGTGAAAATTACAACTATATCTTAAGAGGATTTTATGGCACATAAGAAAGCTGGTGGTAGTACCCGTAACGGAAGAGACTCACAATCGAAACGCCTTGGCGTTAAAAGATTTGGTGGTGAAATTGTTTCAGCAGGAAGCATAATTATCCGTCAAAGAGGAACCCAAAGACACCCTGGTAAAAATACAGGTCTTGGAAAAGATCATACAATTTTTGCAAAAATTGATGGGACAGTTCTATTCGAAAGAAAAGGACCTAAAAACAGAAAGTATGTAAGCATTGTTCCTCTAGAAGCTTAATATTTAAAATATTCTATTGAAATTAAACTATTTTTTAACTGAGTTTTTATAGTTTAATCAATTATTTTTTTTGATTTTAAAAGTATCTTTTTTTATCAAAGAATTAAAAAACTCTTGGCTACATAGCTCAGTTGGTTAGAGCACATCACTCATAATGATGGGGTCCCAGGTTCGAATCCCGGTGTAGCCACCACTTTTCATTCTAATAACATACTTATCAAACTTATATTTTGAATGAAATTACTCTATTCAAAATAATTAAATAGTAAACAAATTATATTTCCCATAGTAAGTAACTTTTATTTGGTTATGTTTTAAAACAACTGTTATTAACCCCAAAGATTAACTCATAAAATTGAACCACTTCATAGCCTAACAATATTATACTTATTATTAGATTGAGTTAAGCCATTCATTTATCCAGTTTTGTTGTTGTTTTTCTATTGTTTTAAAATCAATTAAATCAATAGCTTTTGGTTTTATTCGTTTAAAAGCTTCTGGGATATTTTTAGTTTCTATAACAGGATACATCCAGTTACTTTCTGGGATATTTTTCTGAAACTTTTCTGATAAAATAAATTTCATAAACTTATTTGCCAAATTATAATTTTTTGTATATTTGCTTATTGCTGCCATTTCAACCTGCAAATAATGCCCTTCATTAAATATTGCAGCCTTATATTTTGTGGTCTTATCATTTATTTGATGATAAAAAGCAGAAGTTGTATAACTTAAAACCATATTAGCTTCACCATTTAAAAAAAGCCCATAAGCTTGCGTCCAACTTGGTGGGGTTGTAACTATATTTGAAGATATTTTCTCCCAAAAATCAGCTGCTTTTTCTTTATTAATTGATTTATTCCAAAGTAAAAAACCTAACCCTGGTGAGCTAGTTCGTGGATCTTGGATAATTATACTTATCTTTTGCTTAGCTAACTCTGAAAATGATGTTGGTGGATTTTTTAGTTTTTCAGAATTGTAAATAAAAGCTAAATAACCATAATCAAATGGTAAGTAAGTTTTATTTTGCCAAGTAATTGGTAAATTCAGTCTACTTAAATCTACTTTATTTTCTTGGAAAAGTTTATTTTCCTCAGACCTTGGAATTAAGTTGTAATCAAAACCAAGGGCAATATCAGCTTTAGTTTTATTTCCTTCAATTTGTAATCTAGTTAAAATAGCGTTTGCACTATTAAAATCAAAAAACTCTAGCTCGCAAGCACATTGCTTTTCAAACTCAGGTTTTATTTTATCAATTAAACCACCAGATATAAAACTATGATTTACATAAATATTAAGCTTTTCTTTATTTAGATTATCTTTAGCTAAAGAAATATTTGATAGAATAATATTTAAAGAAAAAGCTAATAAAATTTTATTCATTATAAGTTACTAAATGCTTGTTTTATTTTTGAAATAGTTTTATCTAAATCTTCTTTTGTATGAGCAATTGACATAAATCCAGCTTCAAATGCAGATGGTGCCAAATAAACTCCTAAGTCCAACATTAGGTGGAAAAATTTATTAAATTTATCAACATCACATTTTTCCACATCTGCAAATGTTTTAACCTTAGTCTGATTTGTAAAAAATAAACCAAACATTCCACAAGTATTTACGACTAAAACATCTGTATTTGTTTCTTTTGCAGCCACTCTAATTCCGTTTGCAAAATAATTAGTTTTATCTAATAATTCATCATAAAAGCCTTCTTTTTCAGTAGCCTCTAAAGTTGCAATTCCAGCAGCCATTGCCACAGGATTTCCAGATAAAGTTCCTGCTTGATAAACTCCACCAATTGGAGCTAGTGAATTCATTATTTTTTGTTTTCCAGCAAAAGCACCAACAGGCATTCCGCCACCAATAACTTTACCAAAAGTTACTAAGTCTGGTGTGAATTTGAAAAGCTCAGCCGCACCTGCCTTTGCAACCCTAAATCCTGTCATAACTTCATCAGAAATAAATACAGTTTTATATTTATCACATTGCTGCCTTATTGTTTGCAAGAATTCTTGCTCTGGCAGGATAAGGTTCATATTTCCAGCAATAGGCTCAACAATTACTGCTGCAATTTGATTTTTATACTTTGCAAAAGCCTCTTTTAATCCTTCACTATCATTATATGATAAAGTTAAAGTATGTTTTGCAAAGTCTGCAGGAACTCCAAGCGAAGTTGGCTCACCAAGTGTTAACATTCCAGAACCAGCTTTAACCAAAAGTGAATCTGAATGCCCATGGTAACAACCTTCAAACTTTATAATCAAATCTCTTTTGGTATAACCTCTTGCTAAACGGATTGCAGACATTGTTGCTTCAGTTCCTGAGCTACACATACGAACAACTTCAACGCAATCAATACGGTTTACAATTAATTTAGCTAATTTAGTTTCAATTTCAGTTGGTGCACCAAAGGACAAGCCATTTTGCATAACTTTTGAAACTGAAGCTAAAATTTCAGGATTTGAATGCCCTAAAATCATAGGTCCCCAAGATCCAACAAAATCAATATAAGTATTATCATCAATATCAGTTATATAAGCACCTTTTGCTGATTTGATGAAAACAGGGCTTCCACCAACTCCTTTAAAGGCACGAACAGGAGAGTTAACTCCGCCAACTATATATTTATTTGCTTCTGAGAATGCTTTTTCACTTTTTGAATTATTCATTTTAGCTCCTTTGTTTATTGTTTATATTAATTTATATTTATTTGTGTTTAATTTACTATACTCTTTTTTCTATTATCTCTTCTTTTCTATTAATTTCAAATACCTATTAACATTAATTAATAACCCTAAAGCTATTTCCTTTATTATTTGTTATTGTTAATATCATTATTTTTCTCCAAAGAAAGGTCTATATAGCAAAGAAGTATTTCTTTTTCTAGAATCTCTTGTTGTTTTATCTTCAGGACCGTTACATAATCCATCCAAGGATCCACATCAAAATCTATTGATTTTAATACTCCGTCTACTTTTTCCATACTTGTTGTCCTATCAATCCATTTATAATCTAAAAACCAGATGTCACTATTATTGCATAAGGTATAAAAAATATAGGGACAGCTACTAAAGAACAAATTATTAAAATAATAATTTTGTACAAGGTAGATAATTCTTTAAACTTATAAAATATAACAAATACTGTTAGCAGAAATGAAAATATCATTATAACTAAAATAAAAGTCAATTCATTATGAATCCAAATACTATTGTATAATATTAGTGTATTTAAAATAGCTGGTAATATAAAACTACATGTAATTAAAAGGAATATTTTTTTATATAAGTTCATTATTTTTCTCCAAAGAAAGGTCTATATAGCAAAGAAGTATTTCTTTTTCTAGAATCTCTTGTTATTTTATCTTCAGGACCGTTACCATAATCCATCCAAGTATCTACATCAATATCTATTGGTTTTAATACTCCGTCTATTTTTTCCATACTTGTTGTCCTATCAATCCATTTATAATCTAAACACTAGATATCACTATTATTGCATAAGGTATAAAAAATATAGGGACAGCTACTAAAGAACAAATTATTAAAATAATAATTTTGTACAAGGTAGATAATTCTTTAAACTTATAAAATATAACAAATACTGTTAGCAGAAATGAAAATATCATTATAACTAAAATAAAAATCAATTTATTTTGAATCCCAATACTACTGTAAAATATTAGTGTGTTTAAAATAGCTGGTAATATAAAACTACATGTAATTAAAAGGAATATTTTTTTATATAAGTTCATTATTTTTCTCCTTATTGATTTATTAATAAATTATTTTTCATTTCTTTCTCTTTTTCCTTAAGAAAGTATAACTTATAGTTTTTTGATATATAAAAACCCTGTCCTTTTAAGAGTAAAAAGGTTTCATCATGTCCATTAGAGCCATTATTTGAACACCAATATTCAAATATTGTTACCCTATCTTTATTTTTGAAATTGAATTTCAAATACTTATTAAAAGCACTTTCTATTTGATTGATAGCGATATCTTTATCTATATTAACTAACTCACATTTATTATATATATTATCAAAAATAGTTATCTTTCCTTTTGAAGTTGATATTGTCTTATCCTGTTTAGATTTTTTAGAATCATAAATAATTAAGTTTTTTTTGAAAATATCTTTGTCTAATTTTTCTTTAATTTCCTTTAATAATGATGTGTTTTTTATTTTGAGTTTATATAAGGTCAGTCTTCTTAATTTTGTTAAATAAGATAATGAACTAATATTAGTAATATCTGTTCCAGATAAACCAAGCTCTTCTAAATTAACCAGTGATGAAAGTGGATTTATATTTACTATCTCATTTGCACCTAGTTGCAAATTCTTCAAGTGAACCAGTGATGCTAAAGGTTTTAAGTTATATATTGTATTAAACTCCAAATTTAAATTAACTAAGCTTGTTAATTTAGCTAGTGGTAATATGTCTTTGATTGCATTTTTGCTCAAATCTAGGCTAACTAAAGCATTCAAATTTGATAAAAACTCTATATTTTTTAGTCCAATATTACTTAAATTTAGTATTTTTAAGTTTTTAAGTTTTGAAATGCTACTTATATTACTCATGAAATTTTTATAAGTTTTTTTATTTGTGAAGTTAAATATAGTACTATTTCCTATTATATAAAGCTCTTCTAAGCTTTCAAAATATTCCAAATCTTTAAATTGAAAAAATTTAGCTGGAGATAAAGTTATTGATATGGATTTTATACTTTTTATATCACTAGTCGTAACTTTGCTAGGTAATTTATTAAGCTTTTTAGCTACTACTAATATTGTATTATTATCTAAATTTAAAAAATAATTTTTACTTTCTGCATAAGTTATATTGTGTTGTATTATCAAAGATAATATTATTAGTTTTATTGTTTTTTTCATTTTATTTCCTTTTTTGTTTTCGGCATATGTTTTTTAAAATACTCTTCAGTAAAAGTAACTTTACCTTTAAAACCGAGTTTTTTTAGTTCATTTAGACTAATGCGTGTGTGTTCTTTCTTTGGGTTAACTACATCAAACCATAAATCTTTTTGTTTAAAACCTGTTATATCAAGACTCGTTCCTAATAACAAACCTAAATATTTAAGGTTTTTAAGATTTTTTATTTTTTGAAATTCTTTTATTGGATTATCACTTAACCTTAAATAAGTTAATTCTTTCAAATTAGATAAAGCATCAATATTTGCAATATTATTATCTCCTAAACTTAAATAAGTTAATTCTTTCAAATTAGATAAAGTATGAATGTCTGTGATATTATTACCACCTAAACTTAAATCATTTAATTTTTTCAAATTAGATAAAACATCAATGTTTGCAATATTATTATCACCTAAACTTAAATAAGTTAAATTCATTAATTTTTCTAGTGGCGATATATCAGACATTTTATTAGATTTTAAACCTAGCCACTCTAAATTAATTAAATCTTTAATAGGTTGTATATTATCAACTTGATTATTATCTAGAAATAAAGTTTCCAGATGACTAAAGCTCTTTATGACACTTATATTTTTTACTTTATTTGAGCTAAAAGATAATTTTTTTAATTTAGTTAGATTTTTTAGTGATGATATATCATTAATATCATTATGTTCAAAGTATAAATGCTTTAAATTAATATTTTTCCCTAGTGCGGTTAAATCATTAATTTTATTCTCATTTAAATATAAATATTCTAACTTAAGTAATTTTGTTAAGGGGGATAAGTCTGAAATTTTATTACTTAATAAATTTAAACTGTTTAAATTTATTAAGTTTGTTAATGCTTGTAAATTAGAAATATAATTATATTTTAAACTGATTTTTTTTAAATGAATTAAATTTTTTAGTGCAGAAATATTAATAATTTTATTATCATAAAAATCTAAATGCTTAATATTTGTCAATTCCTTTAATGCAGATATATCAATAATTTTATTAGAGCTTAAAGATAAAGATGATAAATTAGTTAAGTTTTTTAATGCTGATATATCAGAAATTTGATTATTATCTAGGTTTAATTTTTTTAGCTTTATTAAGTTTTTTAAGGGGGTTATGTTAGAAAGATAACCTCTACTTATAGTAAGCTCTTCTAAGTCAGTAAAATTATTTAAACCATCAATTGAGTCAATAATTTCACCCTTTATTATTAGTTTTTTTATTCCTTTAAAATCACTAATAAGCAAGTGGCCTTTAGGCTTTTTGATTTTTTTACGAATTACTTTTTCTAAGTTTTTATCGCTAAATATTATACTTTTACTTATTGCCTCTTTAGAAAAGGAAAGAGTAAAGAAAAAAATTAAAATTATTGTTTTGTAAATGTATGTCATTTTATTCTCCTATTTCTTATTTTTAGTAATTAAAATATTTTTCAGTTATGTGTTTATCCAAAATACCTATCTATTTAGAGCTTCTCTTCAGCATAACTTTAATAAGAAGCTTGGAGATTTATTTGGTTTCCTTTTTTATTTTCGGCATATGTTTTTTAAAATACTCTTCAGTAAAAGTAATTTTACCTTTAAATCCGAGTTTTCTTAAGTCAGATACAGAGATATTGCCAACAATTTTATCATTTTTATCAATCCAATAAAAAGTTAAGTAATTTTGAGTAAAACCACTTATATCTATAGAAGTTCCTGCTGGTATAAATATATTAACTAATTTATTTAATTTTCCTAATGGTTCAAACTTTTTTATTGGATTATGAACAATAAGCATAGATTCTATATTTACAAGTTCAGATAATGGACTTATATCTGAAATATAATTGAAAGCAAACCCCATCATTTTCAATTTGTATAGTGATTTTAAAGGACTAATATCTGAAATATAGTTCCTAGAGAGAGAAATATGCTCTAACTTGTTGAAATTTGATACTACACTTTTATCATGCAAATCAAGGTATTTTAGATTCACCAAGCTTTCTAAATTATTTATGTGTATAAGTTTATTTTTCTTTAGCTTTAAACTTTCTAAATTTATTAATTTTTCTAAAGGTCTAATCTCTGAAATTACATTGTTAGAAAGGTCTAAATTTATTAGGCTATTAAAGCTTGATAATATAGAAATATCAGATATCTTTGCTCCTGTAATACCCAAAGTAGTTAGTTGCTTAAAGTTTGACAAAAAATTCAAATCAAAAATATCTGAGTCTATTATGTATAACTCTTTGAGATTATTAAACTTTGATAAAAAGTTAAAGTCGCTTACTTTATGACCTTCAAGAATGATTATACTTTCTAAGTCTTTTAAGTACTCAAAATTATTAATATCTGAACTATCTAATTTTTCTAGGACAACCTTTTTTTACCTTAGACATTTTTACAAGGTCATCTTTATTTATGACGCCTTTAGGTTTTTTTAGTATTTCTCTGATAAATATTTCTGCAGATTTATTAATATTTATATCATTTGCATAACTAAAATTAATTAATAACCCTAAAATTATCACTCTTATTATTTTATTTGTTTTTTTCATTTGGTTTCCTTTTTTTAATTTGAGTTTGTGCTAGGACAACCGATATTAAGCTCATTTTTATCAGATATTATAGTTATATTTTTAATGCCCTTAAGTTTTTTTAGGGAAGCAATATTTAAATCTAAGTAACCAATAATTCCAATTGTATTTAGCTCTGTTAAGTTGGCTAAATAGCTTAAATCTGTAATTTTATTATTGCCCAAAACGACCTGATTTAGATGTTTATGTGCAGAAAGAGACTTTAAACTTTCTAAATTTTCATTATTTTGTATATGGA
>CBDCEG010000032.1:0-62213 GCA_965215775.1 Cardiobacteriales bacterium | reverse complement strand
TTTGTTATAAATATCAATCAAAGCTTCACATTCATTTTTAGAGATATTTGTATCTTTGCAGGTTTTATTATCTAAACTTTGAGTCATTGCCATAAACGGTAATGATAAGAACAAAGCGCTGTATATTATTTTTTTCATGGTTTTATTTCCTTTTTAGTTAGTTTATTAGGTTCTTTAATGATTTACTCTCTATAAAACAACTTCATTTGTTTTAATAGAACTAGCTATTATATAAGTTAATTTCAAATGATTTTCTATTGCTATATTGCATAACTAAATATACAAACTTTAAAAGAAAAATATCAAAACAAAACTAAGTTAATTATATCTGCTGACTTTTGCGGAATTATTTGCAAAATGAAATGTTTACTTTTCACTTTATAAACTTCAATATTCGAACAAACTTTTAACCAACTATCAAGTGAATTAGCTAAAACCAATTGATCATTACTTGCCTGAATATATGTTATTGGAATCTGTATTTTTTCTTGATTTAAAATAGTTAAATTCTTAATTAAATTCAGCCTATATTTTAAAACCTCTGGTGGAATTTCTTTAATAACTTTTTGAAATAAATCAATAGTTTCATTATTTATATCTCCTAAAAAAAACTTCCGTATAATTAATTTAGAAAGTGAAATTGAAAATAAATTAACAGGAATTATATTTAATAACTTTAATAATTTAGGTCTAGGATTTTGTAAAAAAGTTGCTACTAAAATAATATGTTTTAAGTTTTTAGGTTTTTTCAAACCAATTTGATAAGCAATAAATCCTGAAAAAGATTCTGCAACTAAAACAAAATCATCTTTTGGTAAATTATCCAAAACATATTTAACCAACTCCCCATATGATTGTTTTTTTTGATTATTATAACTAATTATTTGTATATCAGTTGAGTTTTGAAAAGTTTTCATTAAAGGTTTAAATAATTTTCCTGTGCCATCAAGTCCTGGTAATAAAACTAGCTTCATACTTTCTCCATTTATATTTGTAAATTTAGTTAAGTCTTAAACGAATAACTTTAACATAAAAAAACCAATTAACTCCTAGCTCAAATAAAAATAACATAGTAGAATGGTAAGGAATATCTATTAACCTTTGGAGTAACCATTTATGCAAATATCTACAAAAGGGCGTTATGCAGTAACAGCAATGATTGACCTTGCTTTACATCAACATAGAGAGCTTATAAGTTTAAGTGAAATTGCAAAAAACTCAAGGAATTTCCCTTTCATATTTAGAACAACTTTTCTCAAAACTTCGCCATTATGGTATTGTTCACGGAGTTCGTGGTCCAGGTGGTGGTTACAAACTAGGACGCGAAGCAAACGATATAAGTATTGCGGATATAATAAATGCAGTAAATGAAAAGCTTGATGCCACAAGGTGTGCAGGGCATGAGAATTGCACTGGTGGGACAAAATGTATCACCCATAATCTTTGGTATAATCTTTCTGAGAAAATTTATGGATTTTTGCATGATATATCTTTGGCGGATATAGTATCTTCAGCGGAGATAAAAAAGATTTCAAAAGAGCAAGACAAGAATACAAATAGAAACTGTAAAGTAAACCATGGAATTGAAAAGCTAAAAAAAAACTTGAAAGATAATAAAACAAAAAAATAGGTAAAATTATGGCGTATGGAAAAAAAGTAATGGATCATTACGAAAACCCAAAAAATGTAGGTAAATTAAATAAGGATGATAAAACAGTAGGTACAGGAATGGTTGGCGCACCTGCTTGTGGCGATGTTATGCGTTTACAAATAAATGTTGATGATAATGGTGTTATAAATGAAGCCAAATTCAAAACTTATGGATGTGGTTCTGCTATTGCTTCTAGCTCACTTTTGACAGAATGGGTAAAAGGTAAAACTATTGAAGAAGCTTTGAAAATAAGCAACCAAGAAATTGCAGATGAGTTAGAATTACCTCCTGTTAAAATTCATTGCTCTGTTTTGGCTGAAGATGCTGTTAAAGCTGCAGTTAAAGATTATAAAAGCAAACAAAACTAACTCCACCAAGTGATTTTGTTTTGATTATAAATTTACAAACTAATTGCTCAATAAAAGAAACGCCAACTGTTGAGCAATTTAAAACTTGGTTGACTGCTGCCCAAAACTTAACAGCTCCCTCAAAAAAACAACAAGAAATAACCATACAAATAACTGATAGTAAAGAAATACAACAACTTAACAAAGACTATCGTGGGATTGATAAACCAACTAATATCCTTTCCTTTGAGTTTGAAGAAATTGTTGAAATACCTGATTTGAAAACAAAATATATAGGTGATTTGGTTATTGCAAATGATATTGTAAAAAAAGAAGCAAAAATGCAAAATAAAAAAATATCAAACCACTGGGCTCACCTAACCATACATGGTTTTTTACATTTGCTTGGTTTTGATCATATTGATGATAAAGAAGCTGATAATATGGAAGCTTTAGAAGTCAAAATCCTAAACTCTATAAATATAAGTAATCCTTATTTATAGTAATTGTTATTTGAAAGTTGTCTATTTAAAAGCTTAGTTTTCTCAAATGTTTAATTTTAAATTTAATTTTAAATTTATTAGTTTTACCTAATTTCTCAATTGTAATCATTCCTAAGTCATTAGAATTTAGTATTTTTTCATTCCAAATTATTTTAGATTTAGCTTTTAGAATATTGTTACTTTTAGTTTCGTCAAACAAAGTTATTTTCTTACCAAACCAAACTATTTCTGATAAACAGCTATTATTATTTTCCACCATAGTTACTTGTAAATCTTTTAAAATTAATTGGCTTACAGTATTCAGATTTAAAAGGATAATCAAACTTTGTTAGTTTTATTATTTTAGCGTTTTTATAGTTTTTTAATAGTGTTTTAGTAGCTGATATTTTACTTATTTTCTCATCTTCCAGAATAATATATTTAAGTTCTAGATTATTCTTTTTTAAATATTTTAGCCATTTTTTTGAAGCATCTATATATTTATATCTTCGCCCTGGGTTTATTATAATAGCTTGTTTTTTATTGTGAATTAAAACGCTTGTTTGTTTAGAATCTGCAATTATAAAACTTGGATTTGTGGTTTTTAAATTTGGTATAAATAAAATCACACAAAATAACAAATAACTATATTTTTTAGAAACCACAAACAATAACAGCCCAGCAGTTGCAACAGTTACTGAAGTTAAACTAGGGTAACTGCTTGGAGTTACATTTGCATCAAAAGAAAAGAAAAACTCCAAATTTGACCATAAAACATTAGTGAAAAACTCACAGCTTACCCAAAGATAACTTGCCAGAAAAGGAGAAATAAATTCAAATAAATTAGCAAGCACCGCCAAAGGCAATAGCCAAAAAGTAATTAACGGAATAATTATCAAATTACTTACAAAAACAATTAATGAAATATTGCCAAAATAATACCAAGTAATCGGCATTAAAACCAAGGGTATATATATTTGTATTTTAATTAGTTTAGTTATTATTGAAAACTTTTTAAATTTACCATTCACTTGATTATTTGAAGTGTTTAAAACTATAAAAGTTGCCAAAAATGATAAATAAAACCCAACAGAAAATATTGATAATGGGTAAAATAAAATAACAGCAACAGCCGCCAAAGATAAACTATTATTGGTTACAACTTTTAACCTAAACCAAGATAACGCAAGAACGAAAAACATAACCCAAGCCCGCTTGGCTGGGATTTGAAAGCCTGTCAAAAAAACATAAAAACTAATAATAATAAATGCAAAAATAGCTCCAGCCTGAATTGGTAATAAATATTTGTGCAATCTAGGTAAAAAAGACCAAATTATTTGCATAAATAACCAAGCCCAAAAACCAATTATAGCAAGGTGCAAACCTGATATTGCCAAAATATGACTAACACCAACCTTTTGTATTATATCTTTTTGATGGGAATTTAATCTACTTCTATCACCTGTAATTATTGCAATAATTGTCGCACTGTTTGCTTTTGATAGATGTTTGTTTATTTGATTTTGTAGCTTTACTTTTAAACCTAGAAAAAAATTAGTATATTTTTGTTTTGAAATTATTTTCAAATTTTTAGCTGATAGTAAAATACCTTGGTTTCTTAAATATTTCTCATAGCTAAATTCATATTTGTTTAGCCTTGATTTAACAGGAGATAGTTTGGATTTAAAGCTAAACTTCAGCCCTAATTTATCACTAAATAACTTTTTACTATCCCAAAACATAATTGTTTGATTTACTAATTTATTATTTTCACAATTAATATTTGAAGCTTTAATATAAACTGCACCTTTTTTTTGTGAGTTTTTAGTTATAACTCCTGCAAATTCACAACTTGAGAAACTTCTTTTATAAACTGGGTTCACACAAATATAAAAAGTTATTAAACCCAAAAATAAACCAATTATAAAAAATCTTGAGAAATAAAGAGCAATGAAAATGACTATTGCTGCACAAATAGCTGCAAGCAAATTCGGTAATAAATTAAAACCCTCATACAAATAATTAAAACCATAAACAGATACAAACAACCCAATAAGTATTAAATTTATTGGTTGAAATAATGTGCTATTTTGTAGTTTAGATTTTAAATTAAAATTTTTTATCATATATTCTAAGTTTAATCTAATTTATAATATGAAGCTTTAAAAATATAACTAATATTAAAAGTAATGGAACTAAATCAATTTTTCGAACAAATAAAAGATGGAATAGAAAGAGAAGATGCTTTAAGAAAGCATTTGCAGTATGAAGAAAAATCCGAAAGATTAGAAGAGGTTATGGCGGAATTAGAACAGCCAGAAGTTTGGGCTGATCAAGAAAAAGCAACTGCCCTAAATAGAGAAAAGGTCTCATTAGAAAATACAACTTCTAACTTAGATTTTATAAAAGATACTTTTGTTGATTCAGAGGAAATGCTTGCTTTTGCAGAGGAAGAAAATGACCAAGAAACTGTAGATTCTGTCATTTTAGATATAAATTTAGCCATAAAAAAGCTGGAAGATTTAGAGTTTAGAAGAATGTTTTCAGGTGAAGTTGATGCAAACAACGCTTATATTGATGTGCAATCAGGATCTGGTGGAACTGAAGCACAAGATTGGGCAAATATGATTTTACGAATGTATTTGCGATTTTGTGATAGCAAAGGTTTTAAGGTTGATATTATGGAAGAATCACCTGGAGATGTTGCTGGAATTAAATCTGCAACTATTCACATTCAAGGAGAATATGCTTATGGCTGGCTACGCACAGAAACAGGAACGCATAGATTAGTTAGAAAATCTCCTTTTGATTCAAATAGTAAACGCCATACTTCGTTTGCTTCAATATTTGTTTCTCCAGAAGTTGATGATAGCTTTGAAGTTGATATAAATCCTGCTGACCTAAGAATTGATACTTATCGTGCTTCAGGTGCTGGCGGACAACATGTTAATAAAACTGAATCAGCGGTTAGAATTACTCATTTACCAACAAATACAGTAACACAATGCCAAAATGGACGCTCACAACACCAAAATAAAGATACTGCAATGAAACAGTTAAAAGCAAAATTATATGAACTTGAAATGCAAAAAAGAAATGCTGAATCCAGAGTTTTAGAAGATAGTAAATCAGATGTTAGCTGGGGAACTCAAATCCGCTCTTATGTTTTGGACTCAGGACGAATAAAAGACTTACGCACAGGATACGAATCAACGAACACACAAGCAGTTTTGGATGGCGATTTAGAAAATTTCATAAAGGCAAGCTTGAAACAGGGGGTTTAGGTGTTTGATAAATATATATATGTGGTAATTATTAATTATTTCCAGCTTATTTAAATCAAAAGACTTGATTAAGAGAAGAGAGTTTAAAAAAACAGGACGCTAACAAAATCTAAAAAAACTCATAAAAAAATTCCTGCATAAAAAAAACCTCCTACCAGTTCAACCAGCAGGAGGCTTGACTAAAAGCTAGTTTCCTTATTTAGGAATTCTAATTTTTTGCCCTGGGTAAATTTTATCAGCATTTTTAATTACTTCTTTATTTTCCTCTACGATTTTTTTGTAATCATTTCCATTTCCATAAAAATGTTTAGAAATCGCCCAAAGAGTATCGCCTTTTTTGATTTCATAATATTCAACATTATCACTAGGAGCAGCTCCAGTAACGCCATCAATATTTATAGATTCAACACCTTCAACATTTCCAGCCATAAGAACTGCTTTTTCAAGAGCTGCTGAGTTTGCTGCATCTCCTGATATTTTAACCTCTCCATTTTCAAAGCTAACATCTAGGTTTTCAATTCCTGGATTGTCTTCTTCTATATGTTTTTTAATTTTTTCTGCCGCATCGTCATCATCAGAACCAAAAAGTTTTTTTCCAATATTTTTTGCAAAATTAAATAATCCCATTTTTTTCTCCATATAAATTTAATTAAAATCATCAATAAGTAAAGCACCTATTGACTTTTAATTATATATGGGCATTTGGAATTTAAGCAAGACACAATTTGTATTTAATTCATTACAAGCAATAAAATTAATCAACCAATCGCTTAAAACATTTATTAAAAAAATAACTTCAAAATAATTTAAAAGTATATATAATTAACTAACTATTTTTATTGCGGGAATAGCTCAGTGGTAGAGCACAACCTTGCCAAGGTTGGGGTCGCGAGTTCGAATCTCGTTTCCCGCTCCAATTTAAAAGTAATGTTTCACTAAATTACATTTAAAACAAACTTAGTTTAACTAACAAAATCAATCTATTGCGGGAATAGCTCAGTGGTAGAGCACAACCTTGCCAAGGTTGGGGTCGCGAGTTCGAATCTCGTTTCCCGCTCCATTTTTTCTGATTGATTTTTGGCTTCAAATTTAGGCGAGTTGGCAGAGTGGCTATGCAGCGGATTGCAAATCCGTGTACCTCGGTTCGACTCCGGGACTCGCCTCCACTTTTACATTCTTCATAATTTTTTAAGTATTTTTCTAAATTTTATAGCAAGAGTCATATATAATAATCATATTAGTGCAATTATTTAAATTAAAATAACTTTATAAATGGAGTAAATTATGGAACAAACACTTTCAATAATCAAACCTAACGCAGTTGAGAAAAATGTTATTGGTGAAATTTATAGTAAATTTGAGCAAAATGGACTTAAAATTATCGCTTCAAAAATGATTCATCTATCAACAAAACAAGCACATGATTTTTATTCAGTTCACGAAGGCAAACCTTTCTTTGATTTTCTAGTCAAATTTATGACTTCAAGCCCTGTAATGGTTCAAGTTTTGGAGGGGGAAAATGCAATTTCTAAAAATAGAGAGATAATGGGAGCTACAAATCCTGATGACGCAAAAGAAGGAACTATAAGAGCTTTATTTGCAGATAGTATGCCAAAAAATGCAGTTCATGGATCTGATTCTTTGCAAACAGCTTCTGAGGAGATAAAGTTTTTCTTCAAAGAAAATGAAGTGTTTTCTAGTTAATATTAAAAAAACAACTCAAAAAATAAAATAGACTAATAGCTTTATGATAAATTTATTTGACTTAAATAAACCACAAATGGAAAGTTTTTTCACGCACTTAGGTGAGAAAAAATTTAGAGCAACACAAGTGATGAAATGGATTTATCATAAAGGGATTTTAAACTTTGATGAAATGACTGATATTTCAGGTAAGTTTATAGAAGTACTTAAAAAAGAATCCTGTTTGAAACTACCTAAAATAATAACAAAACAAGTTTCTAAAGATGGAACAACCAAATGGATGCTTGAAGTTATTGGTGGTAGCGCTATTGAAATGGTTTTTATTCCAGAAAAAGAACGAGGAACTCTTTGTATTTCATCACAAGCTGGCTGTATTATGGCATGTCCTTTTTGTTCTACTGCTCACGAAGGTTTTAATCGTAACCTATCAACTGGTGAAATTATTGGGCAAATATGGCTTGCGATATCTGAACTTGGATTTTCCAGTGTGCAAAATAAAAAAATCACAAATGTTGTTATGATGGGAATGGGAGAGCCTTTACTTAATTATGATAGCGTTGTAAGTGCTTGTAATACTATGATGAGTGATTTAGGATTCGGCTTATCAAAACGCAGAGTTACAGTTTCAACTTGTGGTGTTGTGCCTAGAATTATGGATTTAATAAATGATAGTGATGTTTCGTTGGCTGTTTCACTTCATGCAACAAATGATGAACTTAGAAATGAAATTGTTCCTATTAATAAAAAATATCCTTTGAAAGATTTATTAAAAGCTTGTTTAGATTTCACCACACTAAAAACAGATAGAAAAAGATTTATAACTTGGGAATATGTTATGCTTGCAGGAGTTAATGATAGTGTTGACGATGCAAAACAATTCTGTAAACTAATAAAAGATATTCCAAGTAAAATAAATTTAATCCCGTTTAATGAATTCCCAGGGACTAAATATAAGCAATCGTCAATGGAACAAATAAAAAAATTCCAGAAGGTCTTACTAAACAAGAAAATGATTGCTACAATAAGGAAAGTTAGAGGGGAAGATATTTCTGCTGCTTGTGGGCAACTTGTTGGCGAAGTTGCCGACAAAAGCCGAAGAGAAAGGATTTTGGTTAGAGATATCTCAAAAACCAATAAAAATAATAAAAAATAAACATTTTAAAACTTAGGTAAATAATTATGAAAAACTTAAAACATATTTCAGTCATCATTTTAACATTCGCTATTGTTGGATGCACTACAACTGTTAAAACAGATAAAGACCGTAAAATATTAAAACACACAAAAAAAGAACCTTACCAAGGCTACTTGGATCTAGGTATTGCCTATGGAAAAAAAGGAGCTTTTGATAGAGCTGAGGTTGCTCTTAAGAAGTCTTTAAAAGCAAAGAGAACCCCTGAGGCTCTTAATGTTATTGCTCTTGTTTACGAGGAAATTCATGACAATATAGCGGCAGAAAAAACTTATAATAGTTTATTAACAGAGTTTCCAGATTTTGCTCTAGGTTATTCAAACTATAATATTTTCTTATGTAAATACAATAGAACAACTCAGTTAAATGCACTTGCTAAAAAAATAGCTGCAAAAGGAGGAGCTATGGCTGCTGTTGGGCAAATTGCAGCAGGTGATTGCTTGAAGTCTAAGGGCAAGATTGCACAGGCAAAAGTTTATTACAAGAATGCTCTTATTCATGAACCTTATTCAGCAGGAGCTTTGATTCCTCTAGCTGAAATGAATGTAAAGAAAGGTTTTATGGCAGAAGCTAAAAAACAAATTGATTTAGTTCATAATCAAATTGGTCACACTCCAAAGTCTGTATATCTTTCTTATTTGATTGAAAAAGAGTTGGGTAATAAACCTAAAGAAAGAGAAATGTTAAGAGTGTTAAAAACTAGATATGCTGGCTCAAGAGAAGCACAGTCAGTTCAATAGTTTTATTTAAAAATAATCTAAAGAATGATAAAAAGAAAAAAAAACAAAAGTACAAAATCTTTTGTTGATTTAGGTAGAATATTTAAAAATGCAAGAGAAGATATTGGTGAAACAATTGCTTTTATTTCTGAGAAAATTAAGCTGCCAATATCTACCTTGAAATTTATTGAGGATAATGATTTTGATAAAATTGATGCTGAAATTTATGTTCGTGGATATATAAGCTCTTACGCAAAATACCTTAATCTAAATACAAAAGATATTTTAAATATTTATACTGATAACAGTAACCTTAATAAAGACAAAGAAGGTAAAAAACTTATTAAACCTGAACCGTTCCTAAAGCATAAAATAACAAAACGGCACTCTAAATTTTTTAGTTTATTTATTACAAGTATATTTTTTTGTATCTTTAGCTTTGCTTACTTTAAAGCAGAGAATGCATTCATAGAATCGCCAGTAAAAAAAGACAGTCCCAAAATAGTCGATAATAAAGAGAACCAAGAAAATAAACCCAATAAATTACCATCTCCAACTCCTGCAATATTGGGAGGAGAGAATATGACAGATACAGAAAGGGCTGTTATAAATAATGTTTTGAATAGTGAGGTTCCTGCACAAGCTAATAATACAGATGATATTGTATTATCTCCTTTTGACCCAGATGAAACTGAACAGAATGTGGCTTCTACAGAAGAGACTGAAACAACTACAGATGATAAACCCAAAAAAACTGCCACACTAGTTATAACTTTTAGAGATAATTGTTGGATAAAAGTCAAAGATGCTTCTGGTAAAGTTATTATTTCAAAAGTTTTCAGAAAAGGAAAAAAACTAGAAACAAAAATAACCTCACCAATAACTATAAAGCTTGCTAGACCTGAAGCTATTAAAGCAATCAAGTTTGCAAAAAAAGATATTAATTTAAAAAACTATAAAGTTTCAAAAAGAACTTATAAAATAAAATAGTCCAAAAAAATAAGCTATAAATACTTTATAGCAAAATCAATCTATGGAGAAAATATGAAAAAAGTAATAATAATTGGTGCAGTTGTTGTGGCTGTTATTGGCGGGTACTTTGTATCTAAAAAAGGTAAAGATGCTATTAGTAATGTTTCAGATAAAGTAACTAATAATGTTGTAATAAAAGAAGCAATAAAAGCAGAAGAAACTACAGATGAAAATTTAAATCTAATTGAAGATTTCATAAAAGAAAATTTAAATAAACCTATAGTTATAAAACAACTGCAAATATTACCTATAAAGGATGCAAGCTTAACAATATTAACTTACTCAAAAGATAGTGCTACAAGTGAGCTTACTTTAAAACCACACATTTTTGCTGAAGGTATTGATAGTGGTTTTGTAAAAATAAGTTTTTCACATCAAATAAAAAAAGGCTCTGTAACAAGCGACGGTAAAGAGTATAAAGCTGGGTATATTACAACTAAAATCACAAAAGCAACTAAAATTACAAAAGACAATATTAAAACAATTGACTTAAATAATACGAATAAAGTTGACCTTAGTGCTGTAAAAATAGAACATTTTATTAATTCAAATAAAGATATAAAAGGAATAACTTCTATTAAACCAAATGGTAGTTTTAAAGGACTTTCTTTGGTTTCTTATTTTTTCACTAATAAGAAGACTTCAAATCATAAACTTTCATTTAATGGATTAGAGTTCAAAGGTTATAAAGGTCATTTTTCAGCCAAACCTTTTGATATAAGCCTTAATTATAAAAATGATAATACTTACAGTGGTAAAGTTTCCTCAATAAATATTTCCACTTCAAAAGCATCTAAAACAGCAGGAATCGAACTAGATTCTGGAGTTATAGATGGTAAGTTTGACAATATTAAATCTTTTAATGATTTGCAAACAAACCTTGCTAAGATTAGTTTCAAAGATATATCTATAAAATACCCAAAGTTTAATATAAAGTTAGATAGCCTATCAATAAACTCAGGAACATACCCTGATAACCAAGGTAAGTTAGGAATGAAGTTTGCTATAAATGCTTTACCTAATAAAGATAGTATGGTAAAAGCTGGGTTCCCTCTTAAGCTAGACAAATTAAATATTTCTTACGATATTAGTCATATTTCTTATGAGTTTGTTAATTCTTTCGCTGAATTAATTAAGAAAAGTAAAGAGCCAACTGAAGCAGATAAAGCTAATTTTTCAAAGTCTTTTTTAAAAAATGGAATGAAGTTTTCCCAAAAAGTTGATATACAATCTAATTTGTTTAACTTTATTGCTGATAGTTATATAGATTTATCTAGTAAAGATAATAATAAATTTTTCAATATTGATTTTGCTCTAAACTCTGAGTTAGATATTTCTGATGAAGCACGAAATTTGATAAGTTCATTTGCAGGCATGCTATTTCCAGATGCACTACCAGCTGCTTCATTAAAATCTGCCAAGTTTAACGCTAAATATAATGTAGATGTAGAATTATCAGTTATAGAAAAGAATATTGCAAATGCTATGGCAGGAAAGAAAACTGCAGAAAATCAAAAACCCTTTAATAAAGCTCAAGTCTCAGTTAATTTAGATTTGGATACATTAGAAGGAAAATCATCTGTGAGCTTAAATGCTGACATTGATGCTTCTAATTTAAATCAAGAGGAGTTTAACTCTATAATGAATGCGAAAGACAAGAGGGATATCTTTAAAATAATAGATATGAAATCTTCATTGAAGTTAAATGAAAAATTCGCAGACCTTCTACAATTATCCCCAATGATTCAAAAAATGGGCAGTGATTTTATAGAGTTAAAAAATGGTGTATTCTTATCGGATATTGTTTTGAAAAATAGCAAGCTAACTATAAATGGAAATGAAATGCCTATCCCTGGAATGTAAGATTAATTCTAATTTTAGATAAAAAAACACAAAAAAAGATATATGAGTTAGTCGCTTTAAAAGTGTTTTCTAAAATTAGAGTATTACACTATACCAAGTTTTTTAGATGAAGTTGATTTTTAGAAAGTTACAAAAAGTAATTTACTTTCAATAATCAAGAAAGTGTTAACTTTTAACTTTCGGATAAATTATATTTATTTTTCTCTAATCGTCTCTAAAATCACTTAGTCATCTCACAAGCCTGTAGCATAGATGTAGCTTTATCCAAAGTTTCCTGCCATTCAGTTTCAGCAACACTATCATAAACAAGTCCAGCCCCTGCTTGGATATGTATTTGTTTATCTTTTATAATTGCGGTTCTTATTGTAATTGCGGTATCCATATTTCCATTCCAAGATAAATACCCAATTGCTCCACCGTAAATGCTTCTTTTAACGGGTTCTAATTCATTTATTATTTCCATTGCACGAACTTTGGGTGCTCCTGAAAGTGTCCCAGCTGGGAAAACAGCCTTAAAGACATCCATTACAGTTTTATCCTCAGAAATATTAGCCACAACATTAGAAACAATATGCATAACATGGGAATAGCGTTCAATTATCATTTGTTCATCAACTTTCACTTGTCCAGATTTAGCAACTCTTCCCAAATCATTTCTTCCCAAGTCTATTAACATTAAATGTTCTGCCAATTCTTTTGGATCAGCAAGTAACTCTTTTTCCAAAGCTAAATCCTCTGCTTTAGTTTGTCCGCGTTTTCTAGTTCCAGCTATTGGTCGAACTTGTGCTTTGCCATCTTCGTATCTAACTAAAATTTCTGGACTTGCACCAACTATTTGAAAATCCCCAAAATTCAAATAATACATATATGGTGATGGGTTAAGTGTTCGTAAAACTCTATATAAATCTAATGGATTTTTCTCAAAACTCATACTCATTCGTTGGGAAAGCACAACTTGAAAAGCATCTCCATCAACAATATATTGTTTAACTTTTTGGACAGATTTTAAGAATTCTTCTTTTTCTATTGAGTGATTGATTTTTTCTGCATTTGATTTTTGAGTGGAAATATCTAAATTAGTTGATTGGATTGTTTTATTTAATTTCACTAACAAACTATCAATTTCCTTCAAAGAATTAGAGTAATCTTCATCAGTTGGTTTAGTCATAATTATCAAATAAGCTTTACCTGATAAATTATCTAAAACAACAACTTGCTCTGATTGCATTAAGATAACATCAGGTATTTTAAGTTCATCAATTTGAGTATTTTGTTTTAAGCTTGGCTCAATAAGTTTTACAACATCATAAGCAAAAAAACCAACTAAACCACCTAAAAAACTTGGTAAACCATCTATATTTTTAGGGGTTTTGTATTTTAAAATAACTTCATCAATAAAGCCTAATGGATCTTTTGATTCAAATTTATTTATAACTTTATTATTTTTTATTTGTGAAATTGTATTTCCAAGAATTTCTATACGCTTATTGCTTTGTAATCCAACCATAGAATACCTTGCCCACTGTTCACCACCTTGAACTGATTCAAATAAATAAGTATAAGGCTGGTTAGCAAGCTTCATAAATAAAGTTAGTGGCGTATCCAAATCACAAAGAATTTCTTTATAAACTGGAATATGGTTGAACCCTTGTTCTACATATTTATCAAATAGTTGTTTTTTCATTTTATTACCTAATTATCTATTTTTTTAAGCTAATTGATTTCGCATTTCATCAATTACTTTTTTGTAATCATTTGTTCCAAAAATTGCAGAGCCAGCGACAAATGTATCTGCTCCAGCTTGTTTTACTTTGCCGATATTATCTATTTTTATTCCACCATCAACTTCTAGGCGGATATTTTTGCCAGTTTTATCAATCATCTGTCTAACTTTGGTGATTTTATCAAATGTATGATCTATAAAAGATTGCCCACCAAAACCAGGGTTTACAGACATTAATAAAACCATATCAAGTTTTTCCAAAGTGTAGTCTAAAGTAGACAAAGGTGTGGCAGGGTTTAGAGCTAGACCAGCTTTGCAACCCAAAGATTTTATAAGTTCAATACTTCTATCAATGTGAATTGAGGATTCAGGGTGAAAAGTAATATAAGTCGCACCAGCTTTGGCAAAATCAACTATTAAATTATCAACAGAACTAACCATAAGATGAACATCAATTGGTGCGGTAATTCCATAATCGCGAAGTGCTTTACAAATTGGTGCGCCAAAACTTAAGTTAGGCACAAAATTATTATCCATAACATCAAAATGAATAATATCAGAACCAGCTTCTAAAACATCAGAAACATCTTTTCCAAGGTTTGCAAAATCAGCTGATAGTATTGAAGGTGCAATAAAATCTTTCATAAATAAGCTCTCTTTAGTTAGTTAAAGCTTTATTATATATTTTTTTGCACCTTTAGGTTTTTTTATATTTTTAGTTGATAGATTTATTTTTTAATATGTTTTTTAGCTTCTTGCCTGCGGAAGAATTAAGTTTAAAATTATACCTGTAACTGCCCCCAAACCTATTCCACTAAATCTAACGCCATCAAATTCAAATATCATTCCACCAATTGAAAAAACCAAAATCATAGAAACTATAATCATATTTCGTGGGCAATCTAAATCAACTTTCTCATTTATCATTGTTTTTAAACCAATTGAAGCGATAATTCCAAAAAGTAATAACATTATTCCGCCCATAACAGGTGAAGGAACTGTGCTTAAAGCTGCACCCAACTTACCAACGAAAGCAAGCAATATTGCAGCGATTGCAGTCCAAGTCATTATTGCAGGATTATAAGCTTTGGTTATTGTAACTGCTCCAGTTACTTCAGAATAAGTTGTATTTGGTGGTCCACCAAACATTGAAGCTGCAATTGTAGCAACACCATCACCTAAAAGAGTTTTGTGTAAACCAGGTTTTTTCAAATAATCTCTTTTTGTAACACCTGATATTGCAAGCATATCTCCAATATGCTCTACAGCAGGTGCTATTGCTATTGGTAAAATATAAAGAATAGCTTTTGGATTAAACTCTGGCGTAGTAAATTTAGGAATACTAAACCAGCTAGCCTTGGTAACTGCGTCAAAATTAACTATATTAAAATAAAGGGACAATAAATAACCTACAATTATTCCACCTAATATTGGAACTAATTTAAACACGCCTTTGCCTAATAAAGATACTAAAAGAACAACGCATAAAGTTGTTATTGAAATAATCATTGCGGTATTTTTGGGAACAAGCACATCAGAACCATCTCCAGTTTTACCCATTGCCATAAATACAGCAATAGGAGAAAGTATCAAGCCAATGGACATTATAACTGGTCCAACTACCACTGCTGGAAATAATTTTTTTATAAATCCTTGCCCAAAAACTTTAACCAAGCCAGAAAGAAATATATAAAAAACACCTGCAGCAATTAGTCCAGACATAGTTCCAGCAATTCCCCATTTATCAACCCCATATTGAATTGGAGCAATAAATGCAAAAGAACTAGCCAAAAAAATAGGGGGTATTGCACCCTTGGTTATAACTTGGAAAATTAATGTTCCTAAACCAGCAGTAAATAAAGCTACACTTGGGTCTAGTCCAGTTAATAGTGGCACTAAAACTAAAGCACCAAAAGCAACAAATAAAAATTGAAGTCCTAAAAAGGCATCTTTGAGCCTGAAATTATAATCAGGGCTATGTGTTTTGTTATCCATATATTCTCCTCGTGATTTGTTTTTATATTCTGTTAAAATCATTTATTAAATTAAAAAGTTAGAACCTGAAATTAACCTTAATAAATAATTGGAATAATCAAAAATGATACAAGAAATAAATAAAACTCATATCAAAAAGATAATATCATCAGCTTGCCTTATTGTCATTACACTTTTTCTTTTTTCTTGTGCTAGTGTTGGTAATAACGGACTTTATACAGTAAAAAAAGGTGATACACTTTCAACAATAGCTTCAAAACACGGCATGAAAGCATCAAAGCTACAAAAAATAAATGGAATATCTAACCCAAATAAAATAAAAGTTGGTCAAAGGCTTAAAGTAAGCGGAAATGCAACTTATAAAACAAGCGGAAGCAGTAAATCAACTACAAAAGCAAAACCTATAAAAAAAGCTGAGACAAAAGTTGTTTATGCTGGTAAAAGTTGGGTTTGGCCTATAAGTGGAAAAGTTTTATCTAATTTTAAACCAGGTAGGATTGGTGGAAATGGAATTCGTATCGCAGGAAAAGAAACTCAAACTGTAAATGCAGCTCAATCAGGAACAGTTGCATATAAAGGAAGTGGATTAAATGGCTATGGAAATGTTGTAATTATAAAACATGGTAATGGGCTTCTTAGTGCTTATGGTTTTCTTAGCAAAACTTTTGTAAAAGAAGGGCAGAAAGTAAGTAAACGCCAAAAAATAGGAATCGTAGGGCATGGTGGAAATAGAAGGCTTATGTTGCATTTTGAAGTTAGAAAAAATGCAAATCCTGTGAATCCAAAAATCTATATTGGTAGCAAATACCATTTTTAATAACTAAAAATTACTTTATTATGAAACTATTTAAAAAACTATTCTGCTACTTAAGTATTCTTTCAATAATTATTATGATTACGGCTGGAGCTTATATTTATAATGATTATAGTAACTTTTGGCAATCAAAAACCAAAAATCTAGAAGTAACAGATTTTAAAGTAAAGTCTGGAGATGGTCTAAATAAAATACTAAAAAGACTATCAACTCAAAATATAATAAAAACAAGTGCGTTGCAAAATAAACTTATTCCTTATTATATTAAGTTTATGAACTCAACAATACCAAATAAGAAATCTTTAAAAATAGGTGATTACCAAATACAACCAACAACGAGTTTAAAAGATACGATAGCATTATTTCGTTCTGGCAAAACTATTCAATTCAAAATTAGATTTCTTGAGGGCTGGACTTTTAATCAGTTTCGAAAAGAAATAAAAAAGAATCCTAATATTGAACAAACCTTAGAATTTGTTCCAAATAAAGATGTTATGAAAATTCTTGGGCATGATGGAAAATATTATGAGGGTATGTTTTTCCCAAGCACTTATACTTTTTCTAAAGGCATAAAAGATACTGAAATCCTAGAAATGTCTTATAACTTAATGCAAAAGAAAATCAAAAATGCTTGGCAAAAAGCTGATAAAACCAAATCAATAAAATCTTCTTATGAATTATTAATTCTTGCTTCTATTATTGAACGCGAAACCAATGTAAATAAAGAGAGAAATAAGGTTTCAAGTATCTTTCATAACCGATTAAAGTTAGGTATGCTACTACAAACAGACCCTACAATTATTTATGGAATGGGTGAAAATTATCATGGCAAAATATATGCAAGTAACTTAAAAGATGAAAATAATCTTTATAATTCATATGTTTTCAAAGGACTTCCACCAACTCCAATATCTATGCCTGGTGAAAGCTCATTACTTGCAGCAGGTCAACCTGATGAAACTAAATATTTATATTTTGTAGCTACAGGAAAAGGCGGTCATTACTTTAATATAAATTATAAAGACCACTTAAAAGCTGTTGCAAAATATAGAGCAGAGCTTAAAAAGGAAAAATAAGAGAAAAACAAGTAAATAAATAACTAATAGGAATAGTTAATTATTTACTTTAGGTAATAAAAAAAGCAACTTGTTAGTTGCCTTTTTGTTTTTATTTTTAGAATATCAATGTTTTATCGATAGGTCCAAGTTCTGACATTTCCACTATCAACATGAATAAACTTAGCACCTGGATAGTAACCAACACCACCAGCTTTCAATGCTAAAGCTACTCTTCTAAGGTGACGCGATGAAACTCCTTTTACTTGGAAATCCATTGCTTTTGCACGCATATGGAAGCTTTTCTTAGCAACATTTCTAGATCGTCTTCTTAACATTCTATTAGTTTTTGGAGAGCGGTAACCACTCATAACTTCAAACTTTTTAGTTTTACCAATATTTAGTGAAATAGCGTGAACTATATCCATTAAAGCTGGGTCAATTCGTCTAACTTTGTTTAATCTAAAATCACGCATAAAATGTGATATAGAGTTCATAGATTCACGAATATATCCATCATCAGGTGTCCAATAAACTGTTCTGATTTTTTCTCCAGTATGCGGATTAGTCATCATTAACAATCTATCTCTTCTAACTCTTGCCATAGCAAGCTCTGGTCCTAAAATTAGACCAGCAGTTAATATTCCTGTTTTAAATAGGAACTTTCTTCTTTCTGGATTAGCACAACAAGGACAGTCCAAGCCGTGTTTTTCCATATGTTTTATCTCTTGTAATAAATGCATAATTAATTACCTCTATAAAATAAGCAAAGTATGATTTTTTTGTGAACTCATTACTTAACTTTTGTGTTTGCAAATGATGTTTTTTTATTTATTACTATATTCTACAAAAAATGTTACAAAATAGCAATTAACATTACCATTAAATCTATATTGTTGTTATGCAATTGTTTGCTTTAATGAATAAAAACAAAGCAAACAAAATGATTTAACCAGTTATAAGTTATAATAGTATTTTTTAGTAATAAATAGATAACTAAGAATTTATTCAAAAGAAATATAAAATTGAAAAGGTGAAATGTAAGATCTCCTTTAAATTTAAAAGATAACTAACAGAAGAATGAGTATTCCAAAACTTGCGGTAAGGTAATCCTCTGGCATAAAGTTTAATTTTGTGCTAGTTTTATTTAAAATAAAAACGCACTAATTTACTTGGTAATTTATAGTTTATTTTAGTATATAATTTCTACACTATTTGTTTGGGTTAGTTGTTATAAAAATATAAGTAGCCAAAACTTAAGTTTTATTTTTTAATAATTTTGAGGTAAAAATATGAACAAGAAGTATCTTTTTTCACTAATCTCTTCAGCTGTTTTAGCTGGTTCATTAACAACATCTATTGCTAATGCAGAAGGTAAACTTACAGTTTATTGTAGTGCACAAGGCGATTGGTGCCAAAAAGCAGCAGAAACTTTTGGCAAAAAATATGATGTAAAAGTTTCTATGACTAGAAATGGTTCTGGAAGCACTTATGCAAAAATACTTGCAGAAAAAGAAAACCCTCGTGGTGATGTTTGGTATGGTGGAACTTTAGACCCACATAGTCAAGCTGGTGTTAACGGTTTATTAGAAACTTATAAATCACCAAACTTAGATAAAATTGGTAAAGAATATCAAAATCCAGCAGCTAATAAAGCAAATCAAACAACTGGTATTTATGTTGGAATTTTAGGATTTAGTGTAAATACTGAATTACTAAAAGATGCTAAATTAGAAATGCCTAAATGTTGGGCTGATATTGTTAAGCCAGAGTTCAAAGGTCAGGTTCAAATTGCAAGTCCACAAAGTTCAGGAACAGCTTATACAGCTTTAGCAACATTTGCTCAAATGGACGGTGAAGAAAAAGCTTTTCAATATTTAGCTAAATTACATAAAAATGTAAATCAATATACTAAATCAGGATCTGCACCAGGTAAAAATGCAGCTCGTGGTGAAACTATGATTGGTATAGGATTTTTACATGACCATGGTAAAGAAAAAGCTAAAGGATTTCCACTAGAGTTAGTTGCTCCTTGTGAAGGAACTGGTTATGAAATTGGTGGGTTAAGTATTATCAAAAATGCAAGAAATATGGATAATGCTAAAAAATTCGTTGACTGGGCTTTATCAAAAGAAGGTCAAGAAGTTGGTGCTACAGTTCAATCTTTCCAAGTTCCTACTAATGTAGAAGCTGCAATTCCTGCAGAAGCTATAAAACCAGAATCTGTTAAATTAATTAACTATGATTTTGTTAAATATGGTTCTGAAGAAACTAGAAAAGGGCTTATTAATAAGTGGGTTAAAGAAATCAAACCTCTTGCAAGATAATTGTTAGATAATTGAATTTTTAACAAACTTAATATAGAAAATAAAAAGCCTGTATCAATTTAAAGCAGGCTTTTTATTTTTCTTTTTTACAAATGTAACTTTTAGCTAATATACTTATGAATATACAAGCAAACCAAACAAAACAACAAGTAGCTACAACAAAACTCAAACTGTCCGCTCAAACTAAATGGGCATTAGTTGGTATTGTTGCTTGGTTAGTTCTTCCGTGGATAGGGCTTTATTATGGGCTTTTTGAATCAACAATGAAGGAAATTCTTCATGCTTATTCAATATTTCATTTTAAAACATCACTCTTTCCTTTAGTTATTTTTATACTTCTTATCTTAAGGCCTTGGCGATTTTCAGCAAAGGCAAATTTAATTGATGCTCTAGTTTCAGGGCTTAGCTTTTTTATAATTCTATTTTGGGCTGGTTTTGCAAATGTTGCGTTAGGATATGGTGCGTTTATTCAACTTACTGCATTATTGTTTATTTTAGCAATGTCTTTGGCTGCAATGGGGTATATTCAAGGAGACCCGTTTATGACAAGTGCAATTGTTATTATTATGGCGTCTATTGGAGTTTTTGTTTTATTTCCTGTTTGGACTATTTTTTCTAAAGTAATAGTATCGGATGATGGAACTTTTACACCTTTTGCAATATTTACAAATATAACATCTTTTGGGTTAGGTAAAACTGTTTTAAACTCATTGTTTATGGCAGTTTGTGTAGGTATTTCTTCAACCTTTTTAGGTTTATGTTTTGCTTTATTTTCAGTGCGAATAACTAAAAAACTTCGTGGTATTGCTAGATTATTTTCTATGCTTCCAATTGTTACACCACCATTTGTAATTGGTCTTTCTTTGATATTAATATTTGGTAGAAATGGAACTATAAACGATGGTTTATTATATTTATTTGGTGATGGTGGCTTTTTTATTGGTGATGGAAATGAAGGGTTTTTCAAAAGATCAGCTTATATTTATGGATTTTGGGGAATATTTTTAGCACAAACTTTATCATTCACTCCAATTTGCTTTATGCTTATGGCTGGAATGGTTTCAACTATAAATCCAGCGGTTGAAGAGGCTTCGGTAACAATGAGAGCTTCAAATTCACAAACATTTATGAATGTAACTTTTCCACTTTTAAGACCTGGTATTGCAAATGCTTTCTTACTTGCACTAATATCATCTTTAGCTGATTTTGGTAATCCCATGGTTTTAGGTGGAGATTATGATGTTCTTGCTACAGAGATTTACTTTAGTATTGTTGGTTCACAGCTTGATTATGGAAAAGCTGCAACTTTGGGAATCTTATTATTAGCATTCTCACTATTAGCTTTCACAATTCAAAGAAAGTGGATTGGTAAAAAATCTTATGTAACAGTAACTGGCAAAGGTTCTGGTGGTAATTTTCAACCATTACCAAAATGGTTAGTTAGGTTATGTAGCACAACTTCTATTATTTGGATGGGATTTACTTTAATTTTATACGGAAGTATTCTTATGGGTGGTTTTGTAGAGAATTGGGGAGCAGATTACACTCCAACAATGAAGCACTACGAACAGCTTTGGGGAAGAGGATTTGGAAGTGGTGGCTGGCCATCATTCTTAACAACCTTAAAATTCTCAGCAGTTGGCGCACCACTTACAGCATTAGCAGGACTTATGATTGCTTATGTTACAACTAGAAAACAATTCGTTGGGCGTGGAACTGTTGACTTTAGTGCAATGATTTGTTTTGCAATACCTGGAACTGTTATTGGTGTGAGTTATGTTTTAGCGTTTAATACAGCTCCAATTCTATTAAATGCAACTTCAACAATTATTATAATTTCATTTATATTTAAGAATATGCCTGTAGGTATTAGGTCAGGAATATCTGCTCTTTCACAGATTGATAAATCTTTAGAAGAAGCTTCTCTTACACAAAGGGCGAGTTCAATTAAGACTATATTTACTGTAGTTTTACCATTACTTCGCCCAGCTATGATTTCAGCAATTGTATTTAGTTTTGTAAAATCTATGACTACAGTTTCCGCAATTATATTTTTAGTTACAGCAGATACTCAAGTTGCAACAACATATATTATGGGAAGAGTTGAAGATGGAGATTATGGAATTGCCGTTAGTTATGGTTCCGTTCTAATAATTACGATGCTAATAATAATTTTATTAGTTGAGAAATTCGTTGGTCGTTCAAGAATAGAAAGATAAAAAAAGGAAAAATATTATGAATAAACAAAAAGCAAGTAAAGTTCAGTTAGTTAATGTTGTAAAGCAATTTGGTGATAATGTTGTTTTACCAGGAATTAATTTAGACATAAAACCAGGTTGCCTTACAACTTTGTTAGGTCCTTCTGGATGTGGTAAAACTACAATTCTTAGATTAATTGCAGGATTAGAATTACCAACTTCTGGGAAGGTGTTTTTAGGTGATGAAGATGTTTCTGTATTATCAGCTAGTCGTCGTGATGTTGCTATGGTTTTTCAATCATATGCGTTATTCCCACATATGACTGTTGGGCAAAATGTTGGCTATGGTTTAAAGATGCAAGGGTTTGAAAAAGAAGAAGTTAGAGCTAGAGTTGAAGATGCTTTGGACTCAGTTGGGCTTAGTGGTTTTCAACCTAGATTTATTGATCAAATGTCTGGTGGACAACAACAAAGGGTTGCAGTTGCAAGAGCTTTGATATTAGAGCCTAAAGTTATGTTATTTGATGAACCACTTAGTAACTTAGATAGTAAGCTTCGCCGTCAAATGCGTGAAGATATCAAAAATTTACAACAAAAGTTAGGAATAACTTCAGTTTATGTAACACACGATCAAGATGAAGCTTTGGCGGTTTCTGATGAAGTTGTAGTTGTAAAAGATGGAATAATTGCACAACAAGGAAGCCCTAGAGATTTATATTTACGCCCTGAATCTAAATTTGTTGCTACATTTATGGGAGATGCAAATATTTTAAATGGTCAACTCATAGATAAAGATGGACAAAAAGTTTTAATAATTGGTGGCGTTGAGATAGTTCCAGATTTTTTACTAGATAATATTCCTTTGAATAAAGATATTGAAATAGCAGTTAGACCTGAAGCAATTTCAATAACAAACGATACTGAAAATTCTTTAGCTTGCAAAGTTACATCAAAAGCTTATATAGGATCAGCAGTTGAGTATGATTTGGATTATAAAGGTAGTGAAATATTTGTAGTTCAGCCGATTAAAGATGCTGAGTTTGAAATTGGTGATGAAGTTAAAGTATCAATCTGCTCTACTGGAGTAGCCCCTATTTTAGACTAACAAGTCTTTTATAATCTAAAATATAAATAGAAAAGGCTGGTTACTTAATTGAAACCAGCCTTTTTTTAGTTTAGCTAATAATATTTGCAAGCAAAGTATTTGCACCATAATTGTCCTTTATTAATTACTTATTTTCAATATGTTTTGTTTTTTCATTAGGTAATACTTATTATTAATTTAATTATTATCCATTATTACTTTTATAAATAGAGGATCCCAAGCTTTTTTATCAACTCGTTTTATTATTGCATAAATAGTTTTATTTTTTTGCATGATATTTGCTATAACTTGGCTGTGTTTTTTTGGAATATAACCTAGCTTTTCATTATTACTATTATAAATCTTTATTGCAAATTCATCATATTCATTATCAGGCTCTAATTTTAATATTAGTTGGTCATTTTTCTGTAATTTATTTTCAGTTACTAAGCGTTGGCATTCATAATATCTAGTTCCATGGATGTAACATTCCAAAATAACAATTTGCTCAGTTGATTTATGAATGAATTTTAAGCTTAATATACTTAGTATTGTTTTTATTATACTTATCATTACTTTATTATTATTTGTTATTAGGTTAATTAATTGTTTTGAGGTAATAAAAAAGCCACTTCAGTATAAAACCAAAGTGGCTTTTTGCCTAAAAAATAGACAACTATTTTAAAATTTATAGTTTATTTAAATAAATTTAAACTTAATAAATATCTTCAATAGTGTTTTTAACATTAAACTTACCTGTTGGAGTAATTAGTCGTTTATCTTTAATTACTTTTTTCAGTTTAAGTGTTTTGTCATCTAAAACAACAATAGCTGATTCTTTTTCAAGACCATTCCATACTGAATACCAAACTTCATCACCAGCTGCATTAAATTCAGCTTGAACAACTCTAGCACTTTTTTCTTTTTCAAGTCCTGCCATTTTTGCAATATCAATAATTACTGGTTTTTCGTCAAAGTTTTTAACATTATAAACAATAACAGAATGTGCAAGTTTTACATCAGGGTTCAAAGGAGCATCAACATAAAGGTGAGTTGATTTTGGATGAGTTTTAATAAATAAAGAACCACCACCTAAACCATTTAGTTTACGCACAACTTTCCAAGCTTGATCAGGGTGTCCTTGTGGATCTGTTCCAATCATTTGAATAGTATTGTCGCCTAAGTGAGAAGTTGCCCAAACTGGTCCAAATTCTGGATCAATTAAGTTAGCTCCACGACCAGGGTGAGGAATATTACCAACATCAACAAGTGCAACTCTTTTACGATCTTTTGAATCAATTACTGCAATTTTATTAGACTTGTTAGCAGCCGTTAAGAAATAACGATGAGTTGAATCCCAACCACCATCATGTAAAAACTTAGCTGTTCCAATAGTTGTTACAGAAAGATTGTCAATATCTTCGTAATTAACCAATAAAACTTTACCTGTTTCTTTGATATTTACAATAAATTCTGGGTGCTGATGAGATGCAACAATTGCAGCAACTCTAGGCTCAGGATGATATTCTTGAGTATCAACTGTTACGCCACGAGTAGAAACTATTTTTCTAGGCTCTAGCGTATCACCGTCCATAATTACATATTGTGGTGGCCAGTATGACCCTGCAATTGCATATTTATCTTCAAAACCTTTGTATTTAGAAGTTTCAACCGAACGAGCTTCTAAACCAATTTTAAGTTCTGCAACATTATTTGGGTGCTCCATCCATAAATCAATTAGATTTAGTCTAGCATCACGACCAATTACATATAAGTATCTTCCTGAAGCTGAAACTCTAGTGATATGAACTGCATAACCAGTTTTGATAACTTCTTCAATTTGTTTAGTATCGCCATTTATAAGAGCTATTTCTCCCGAATCACGCAAAGTTACAGCAAATATATTTTCTAAATTAATTTTATTCATTTGCTTAGTTGGGCGTTTATCAACAGGAACTATAACTTTCCAACTTTTTTTCATTTCAGGCATACCCCATTCTGGTGGAATAGCTGGTTCTTGCATGATATATCTTGCCATCATATCAACTTCTTTTTCTGTTAAATCGCCGTTAGTTCCCCAATTAGGCATACCTGCAGGAGTTCCTGTTGTGATGATTGCTTTTAAGTAATCAACACCTAATTTGTTTGTAAGATCTGGTGTTAATGGTTTCCCTGTAGCACCTTTTCTAAGTATCCCATGACAACCTGCACAACGCTCAAAGTAGATTTTTTTAGCCATTTTCATCTCATCTTCTGTCATAGAAGGAGCTGTTGTATCGGCTGCAAAACTATTTGATGTCATACTTAATAATAGCCCAATTGATAGAGCAGTTTTTAGTAGTTTCATAATAATTCCTCTTTAAATAAAAAAATAAAATCAATAAAAGTTACTGATAAAAAGATTATCCTTGTGGGGTAATTTATAACCTTGATGAATGTCAAATAATCATTTTTATTGTGGTTTTTATTCTTTGTAATTCTTGGTTGTATTAAAAATTAGTTTTTTTGTTAAACTAGAGTACTTAAAAATTAATTAAAACTAAATAAAATTAAACAAAATGAACCAAAAAACACAATCAGAAAATAAAACCCAAGGCTTTGGAGTTAGGCATTTAACCGTTGAGGAAAATGCAGATGGGCAAAGAATAGATAATTATTTGCGTAAATTATTACCAGGAATTCCAAAATCTAAACTTTATAAAATAATTAGAAAAGGAGAAGTTAGGTTAAATAAAAAACGCGTAAAACCCGAAAGTAAAATAAAAGCTGGTGATATTCTTAGAGTTCCACCAATAACGATTAATGAAAAACAAGATGTCTTTATTCCACCAAAGGTTCAAAATTTAATAAAAGATGCAGTTTTATACGAAGATAAAAATTTCTTAATCATAGATAAACCAGCTGGAATTGCAGTTCATTCTGGAACAAAAAATAGTTTTGGAATAATTGATATTGTTGCAAAAGCATTTCCAAACCAAGGTTGGGAACTTTGTCATAGGCTTGATAAAGATACTTCTGGCTGTTTGGTTTTTGCAAATTCAAGAGATGGTTTAAAAGAATTTCAATATCTTTCAAAAACAAATAAAATTCACAAACAATATTTAGTTTTGGTAAAAGGTAGCTGGCAAGCAAATGATTTTACCGTTGATGCACCAATTGAAAAACAACAAGACTCCAGTAAAAATAATTTTTTTGAGAGAGTTGAGCAAGGTGGTGAAAAAGAAGCAATAACAGTATTTACAACTTTTGAAACTTATAAGAAAACAACACTAATGCAAGCCATTCTAAAAACAGGACGAACTCATCAAATAAGAGTGCATTGTGCATTAAGTAAATATCCAGTTGCCATGGATGATAAATATGGTGATTTTAGGTGGAATAGAGCCTTGAAACAACGCGGTTTAAATAGAATTTTCTTGCATTCACATATTATTAAATTTAAGGCTTTTGATGAAACTATTCATATTTCCGCAAACTTACCTAAAGATTTACAAGAGTTTATTGATAAGAATGGTTAATAATAATTGTTTAATATTAGTTAAAACATATTTATAAAAAAAGGGCGGTTAATACTTATTAACAGCCCTTTTTTTATAAAGTATATCTTTTTGTTTTATATTTTTCCTATTCACTTCTTTTTTCTTTCTTAAAAAATATTTTACTTCTCAATAAATTGTGTTGCGATTTCCCAGTTTTTAATTTCATTATCAGACATATAATGAACATCTTCAAAGTCAGAAGCATTTAATGTATAAAAGTAAAAACTTTCTCCTTTTAGACCTAATGTCATTTTAAAATACTCAAGTTGGTATTTGTGAGCTGGGTGATCTTTGGGAATTTTACTTGCACCTTTTTCATTAACACAGCACCAAGAGTGAACACCTATTTTCGCACCTTTTTCAACTATTCTTACATTTCCCGCTGTAAATAAATCTACTCCTCCTGAAGCAATATCACTTGTAGCTAAAACTTTAGTATTTAGACCACTTTCTCTAACTAACCGTCCTGTGTGCATATTAACTTCGTCATTTACAGAGCCAGATATTTTGGTTAGAACTAGTGTTTTAACTTCTTTATGGTTTTTAATTAAGCCTTTAATCTGAGCGTAAGTTATAGTTCCTAAATCTCCTGATAAATAAGCTTCTTTTCCTTTTATTTCTAATATACTTGTTCCTGCTCCTGTTATAGCTTCATTTGGTGTGAAACTAAAATTAACTTTGGTAGCTGGTGTTTTTGTTAAAGAAGTTAGAGTTCCACTAAAATTAACATTCAACTTTTCAATATCAATAATATTTATATCTACCACTCCTGTTTGAGATGGCTTTAGATTGTGTAAACCTTCATTCATAACATTCGCATCAAACAAAATAGCCGTAGCCTTTATGTTTTTATTTTCTGCAATATCTTCTTCAACTGGAATTAATATTGTTTTATATAAACCATTTATTTTATAAACTGCCAAAAAAATAACTTTATCATCTTCTTCCAAAGGGAAAAAAGATAGTAAAGGATATTGTTTATTATTGATTTTAATTTTAGTTCTATTAATGATTTTCATTTGTTTTTTCACAAGGTTATCAATTTCAGATTTCAAAACTCCTTTATCTTCAAAATCTAACCAACATTTATTTTTATACCAATAGTTTTTATCAGCTTTACAATCATTTTTATTAGTTATATCTTCATCAACAAACTTAGTAGAACAGCTTATTAGAGAAATTATAGCTATTAAAGATATTAGTTTTATTATTTTATTTTTTTTCATAGTTTTATTTTATTTTACGATAAATTTTCTAAGATGACCTTCGTATTTCATACCATTTGTAAGGTCGCAGGATAAAGTTCCATTTTTTTGATGACGATTATAAATTCCAGAACAGCTCATTCCTGTTTTTCTACCAAATCCATCTAACTTAAAAGGAACTGTATTTGATTTTATAGTAGTTGTTCTTGGTGCAACGGTTACCCCATAACCAAAGTGGCTATAACGACTTCCACCACCAACTCCAAATCCAAAAGAAACATTATCCCAAACATTGTAGCTAGTTTTTGTTTTATCTTGAATAATATAAGTAACTTGACCTTTTATAATTTCTTTATTTGGAAGCTCTATTGCAACTTTATTGTCTTGCATATTAGATTTGTATTGTTTTGTATATCTGATTACACCCCACTTTTCAGCTTTTTTATTTTTTGGATAAAGTGTGTAATTATCAGTTATATTTCTAATTGGAGTTGCACAAGATATAAGACCTGCCAAAGGAATTAACGCAATATATTTATTCATTTTATTTACCTTTTTTATTTGGTTTACTTTAAGTTTAAATAACCATTATAATGTAAGTTTTTATTGCCTTATATATTGTTTTGATTAAATTAAAAAATCTAATTAGCTGGATTCCAATTATATTCTTATGGATTATTGTAAATATTCTTCCTTATGGTGCTTTAATAGCTTTAGGAGGGTTATTTTCCAAATCTTTCAAATACATAGTGAAAAACAGACTTTTAATTGCCAAAACTAATATAAAACTATGTTTTGGAGATAATGAAAAAGACTGGAAACCAATATATGAAAAACATATTATTTCTTTGGGAAAAGGTATTTTTGAAGCTTTAATCAGTTGGTTTATGCCACAGTTTAGAATTAATAAAATAAACTGTGAATTTGAAGGTTATGAGTTTGTTGAAAAAGCAATAAATGAGAATAGACCAATTATACTTTTGGGAGCTCATTCAACCAGTTTAGAAATAGCTTTGCCATTATTTTCAAGAAAACATAAAGTTAGTTTAGTCTATAAACCTGTTAAAAATAAAACTCTTGAATATATAATCAATAAATCAAGAAAACAATATGCAAATAACCTTATTGATAAAAATAATATAAAACAACTAATTCAAGTTTTAAATAATAAAGGTCTTGTTTGGTATGCAGCTGATCAAGATTTTGGTAGAGATAAAGGCTCTTATTTTGCCCCATTTTTTGGAGTTTGTGCCTCAACTCTAACTCTTTACGCCAAACTTGCAAAGAAAACAAATGCTGTAGTTATACCAATCACAACAATTAGAACCACAAAAGGATACACAGTAAGAATGTTAAAACCAATTTCAGCAGAGGATATGCAAACTAATGAATTAGCTGCAAAAGCAATGAATAAATCAGTTGAAAATCTAATAATAGGGGCTGAGGAACAATATTACTGGGTGCATAGACGATTTAAAACAAAACCAAATGGCGAAAAAAGAATCTATCCCAAAGCAAAGAAGAAAAAATAAAAATAATAGATAAGTTCAAGCTTATTTAGTGTAAAATTTAGTATTTAAAATTCAAATTTATTGGAGTCAAAAGTGATACAAACTATAAAAAAAGATACAAAGCTAAGAATGGAAAAATCTTTAGAATCATTAGCAACAGAGCTAACAAGAGTTAGAACAGGACGCGCTCACCCAAGCTTACTTGATCACATAACTGTTGATTTTTATGGTTCTGAAGTTCCTATTGGGCAAGCTGCAAATGTAAGTAATTCAGATGCTAGAACTTTATCAATTCAAGTTTGGGACAAAACAATGGCTCCAATTATTGAAAAAGCAATAATAAATTCAGACCTAGGACTAACTCCAACTTCTGCTGGTGAAGTTATTCGTATAAATATGCCACCTCTTACCGAAGAGAGAAGAAAAGACTTAACCAAAGTTGTTAGATCTGAAGGCGAAAATGCAAAAATAGCAATTAGAAATATCCGCCGTGATGCAAATGGAAAGTTCAAAAACTTATTAACTGATAAAGAAATTTCAGAAGACGAAGAGAGACAAGCTGAAGGAGAAATTCAAACAATAACAGATGAGTTTATCAAAAAAATTGATGTTTCAGTTGCAGCAAAAGAAAAAGATTTAATGGAAATATAGTTTCTTAAAAATCAATAATCTAAATATTCACTGAAATATTTTGTCAAATCAAAATGAAATAAAACATATTGCGATTATCATGGACGGTAATCGCAGATTTGCAAAAAGCAAAGGGAAATCTAATTTCTATGGACATCGCTCAGGGCATATTGCTCTTATTAAAATAGTAAAACATTGCGTAAGCTTAAGCTTAAAATCCCTAACTGTTTATGCATTTAGTAGTGAAAACTGGGCTAGACCCAAAAAAGAAGTTGATGCATTAATGTTACTTTTTTCAACTGCAATAAAACACAACACCAAACTTTTTGTGAAAAATAATATTAAATTCAAAGTTATAGGTGATGTCTCAAAGTTTTCAGTAAAACTACAAAAACAAATCAAAATACTTGAAAATAAAACAAAAAATAATACAGCTTTAACTCTAAATGTTGCTGCAAATTATGGTGGTAAATGGGATATTGTTGATGCCAGTAAAAAATTAGCAGAGCAAGTCCAACAAGGACTTTTAAACCCAGAAGATATAACTGAAAATTCAATAAATAAAATAATAAGCCTAAACGAACAACCTGAAGTTGACCTTCTTATCAGAACAGGAGGGGATCAACGAATAAGCAATTACTTGTTATGGCAATGTGCTTATTCAGAGTTTTATTTTACAGATGTTTTATGGCCTGAGTTTGATAATAATGAGCTTGACAAAGCAATAACTGAGTTCCAACGAAGAACTAGAAAGTTTGGTGGAAGTTAATAATCTTTTTCATATCAACTTTCATATCAATATTTCTACTTTCTAAACTTCAAATAAATACCATAACAAAGTAAAACAATCAAACCAATAGCTGTTGTTGATGTAAACCAGTTTGGAAATAAACTAATTTGACTTGCTTGAACTGAAATACTCAATTTTTTGACTAATAAATTAGTAATAACACCAAAAGCCAATGCAGTTGTCATAACTCCTGTTAAATACATTATTAGTGTTTTGGTGCCAAGAGATTGACGAATTATTCCTAAGGTTGCTAAATTTGTAGCTGGACCTGTAAGCATAAAAACCAAAACAGAACCAGGGGAAATTCCTGATAACAAAAAACCAGCTGCAATAGGTGTTGATGCTGTTGCACAAACATACAAAGGAATACCAACCACAAGCATTATAAACATAACAATCCAATCATTCCCTAAAAACGATGAAAAGTCTTCAGGGATAACTGTTCGCATTAATCCAGCAAAAATCAAACCAATTAATAACCAAAGTGAAGTGTTTTTTACAACATCATTTATTGTTGATTTGAGACTATTTTTTATTTTTTCAGCAATTGATACTTTTTTATTTTCTACTTTTGAGCTACAACAAGAGCTAGTTTTTTTTGTTTGTGTTTTAACTGGGTCTTTTATTGAAGAGCAACAAGACTTAGTTTTAACTTCTTCACCATAATTGTCATCAGCAAATTTTTCAACCAAAAAACCTGCACAAATAGCACTGAAAATTGCTGCAATTGGACGAATTATAGCCATAAATGGACCTAATAATGCATAGCTTACAAAGATAGAATCAACCCCAGTTTCAGGAGTTGCAACCAAAAAAGAACTTGTTGCACTTTTGGAAGCACCAGATTTTCTAAGAGCAAGCGCAGCAGGAACAACACCACAAGAGCAAAGTGGTAATGGTGCACCAATAAAAGCAGCTTTTATTGATGGCATATATCCTTTCCCACCCAAATGTTTAGTCAGTAAATCTTTGGGAATAAATGCTGCAATTATCGCCGCAACAAAATAACCAAACAATAACCAAGGTGCAGCTTCTTTTAATACCAGCCAAAAGTTTAATATAAATTCTAAAAACATTTTCTCCTCCTTTTTTAATTAATCTATATTTTAAAGCTTGCATCTAGTGCAAGGTCAATAAGTTTTATTTATTAAATAATGTTTTATTTTGAAATGTTTTAACGATTAAGGGCTAGAGTTCGGCTGTTATATTATCTTTTATTTATCTGTTTTCTTATTTTTTTAAGATTTTATTAAATTTCACTTAATTAGATGTAAGAATATGCTACAATAACCATTTAAATATTTAATAATTATTGGAGATATGCTTTGATACAAACTGATTATTTTTACGCGTTAAAAGTCAATGCAGATATACCTGCGTTTCCTATTTTTGAAGTGGTTTCGTTTGATTTGACAGAAAATCTTTCTGAGCCTTTTCGTTTGGAACTTGATATTTCAAGTTTTAATTCACCTGGTTTCTAAACCGAAGTGCAACTAAATTTTATTTTTAGGTTTTAATTTGGAACTAGTTATTTTTATTTTTATTAACTAAGATAATAACATTATGAAAAAATACACACAATTAACCAGAACTGATATGACAAAAATTGAAACATTGCTTGAGGAGAATTATAATCCTTGTGAAATAGCGATAAAACTAGGCAAAAATAAGACTACAATATACCGCTGCATAAAAAAATAATAAAAACGCAGAAACCTTTGTTGGTGAAGAGGCATGGGAGAAAGTTTCCAAGAGGAAATCTATTGCAAATAAGCATGTTAGGATATTACCTGATAGTATTTTAGAGAAATATATTTTGATAAAAATAGAGCAACATTGGTCGCCAGAACAAATTTCTGGAAAGTGGCGAGAGGAGGCGCAAGAATCGATTTGCCACGAGACTATTTATCAATTTGTTTATAAGTATCACCCAAAATTAGTTAAGATGTATTTCAGAAGAAAAGGTAAGAAATATCAACATAATAGAAAGGAAAAATATCAAATAAAAGATCGTAGAATGATTGATGAAAGACCGCAAAATATTGAGCTTAGAAAAGAAGTTGGACACTGGGAAGGAGACACAATTGTCGGTAAAAATCACCAAGGCGCGATAGTTACAAATGTTGAAAGAAAAAGTGGTAAATTAATTGCTTCCAAAGTGAAAAAATCAACTGCAAAAGCTATTTTAGAAGCTACAGTTAAAGATTTCAAAGACTTACCAAATGAGTTACGAATAAGCATGACATACGATAATGGCAAAGAGTTTTCTTTACACCAAGAGATTGAAAAACAAGTGAAAATGAATGTTTATTTTGCACACGCTTACTCACCTTGGGAAAGAGGAACTAATGAAAATACCAACGGTTTGCTCCGAGAATTTATTCCCAAAGGCACTGATTTTAATAATGTTTCTGATGAAGAACTTGCTTATTTTGTGGAACTTATTAATAATAGACCACGAAAACGACTAGGATTTAAAACCCCAAATGAAGTCTTTCAAGCTGAACTTGAAAAGTTGCACTTGTAGGTAGAATCTAGCTCAAAAGTTGATTTTGCTGAGATTGTTGATAAACCTGCAACTCTTTCATTTTACACAGATAAAGACCGTGAAACACCAGTTAGATTTGTTAATGGAATTGTAACTTCGTTGCTACAACGCGAATCTGGTTATCGTCGCACCCGTTGGACTATGGTGGTTGAGCCAAGTTTGGTGAGGGCTGATTTACAATCTGATTGTAGAGTTTTCCAGCAAAAAAAACGCACAAGAAATTATTGAAATTATCTTAAAAAAGAATAACATCCAAGGTTCAGAATTTGCTACAGCACAAGAAAAATATAAAACGCGTGAATATTGCTTACAATATCGTGAAACCGATTTGAAATTTATTGAACGATTGGCGGCTGAAGAAGGAACTTATTATTATTTTGAGCATTTGAAAGATAAACATTTGATTAAATTCTCAAATCATACTGGTTTATCATTAAATGTTGGTGAAGTTGAATATAATTCAAAACCTAGTGGAAATCGTCCAAATCCAGCTTTTCATCAATTACATTATCAGAAAAAAATTGCAACAACCAACCAAGTTATGCGAGATTATACTTTTACAAATCCTGATTATATTCAAGAACATAACGATTTTGCACGCAATCAATTTGAAGCCGATCAATATGAGAAATACGATTATCCAGGGCGATACAAACGCGATGCACAAGGCAAGCCTTTTACCAAATTCCGCTTAGAATACGAACGCAGAGAGTCTGAAATGGCGGTCGCAAAAGGCGATGAGCCAAAAATATCACTTGGAAATCGCATCTCAACCAAAGGTCATCGACGCAAAGAATTTGACCGAGAATGGTTTGTTATTGGGGTTTCGCAACAAGGCGTGCAAAATACTTCACAACAAGAAGAAAACACAGAAGCTGGAAATAGTTATGAAAATATTGTCAAATTAATTCCTGCAGAAAACCAATGGCGACCAACTCCACAACACAAGCCAGTTGTTGATGGACCACAAATTGCACATATTGTTGGACCAAAAAATGAAGAGATTTATTGCGACGAATTCGGCAGAGTAAAAATCCAATTTCCTTGGGATAGATTGGGTAAAAATAATGAGCTAAGCTCTTGCTGGGTAAGGGTTTCACAAGCTTGGGCAGGTGCTAGATTTGGAAATATTGCAATTCCACGAATTGGACACGAAGTTATCGTAAGTTTTTTGGAAGGCGATCCTGATCAGCCAATAATCACAGGGCGAACTTTTCACGCAAATACTTTGCCAATTTATGATTTACCTTTGCACAAAACTAGAATGTCAATTCAGTCCAAAACCCATAAGGGCGATGGGTTTAACGAGCTTAGGTTTGAAGATGCAACCAATGCTGAAGAGGTTTATATTCATGCAGAAAAAGACCAAAATAATGTTGTAAAAAATAACGAAACCACAACGGTTGGCGTAAATAGAACTGAAAATATTGGCGTAGATGAAGAGGTTACGATTGGAAACGACCAAACTTATACAATTGGAAATGATGATAAATTAACAGTTGGACACGACCAAAAATTAACAATTATCAGAAATCAAGAAAATGAAATCCAAAAGGATAAAATTACCAAAATTGGAAATCATAGAGTTGATAAAACTTTTGCAAATCACACTATAAAAACAGGCGGAAATCACGAGCAAACAACCAACGGAAAGCATAGCCTCAAAGCAGGAACTAGCATAAAAACCATTACCAAAACACATACGCTTTCAGGAAGTGATAAGGCGATTATAAAAGGACCAGCTGGGACGATAATTTTAGACGATAAAGGCATCACCCTAAAAGGCGCTGTGCGAGTTAAAGGAAGCTTTAGCGTAACTGGTGGTAGCCCTGATGCTGTTGATCAAATTAATTTACCAGTTAATACTGGTGAGGATCTTTGTTTGTCTTGCATTTTTGATGCTTCTGATATGGAGGATTAAATGATAAATATAGAATTAGATACAGAAATAAATTTTCTTGATAAAAAGTTTAAAACTTATGAGCTGACAAGCAATAAAGTTTCATTTGAAAATAACAATGAATTAGTTGACAAAATAAAGACTTTGGTGGGAGCTAAGAATTTGTATTTAATAGTAGATTGTGCGATTAATAAAGATTTCAAACCATTATATTATTCAGATAGTGAAGCTAGGATTTTGATGGCTAATAAATATCTTAAGATGTTTGAGAAGTCTGCAGCTCATCTTGTTAAATTAGATTTGGAAGATTTTTTCAAACAAAAAGAGACTTTAGAATTCATAAAACAAGCGATTGGGCAAGATTGGGCGACTTTTGTAATAAGTGATAAGGGCTTGCAAGAATTATCAATTGAACTAAAAAAAGTGATTAATATTCATGATGAGGTAACAGGAAAAGACATTTTATTTAGATTTTATGATCCACGCAGGTTAGATATATTTTTCAATACATTAACTTTTGAAAAGTGGGATGTATTTACTAATAAAATTGGAGGTTCTTTGTTTACTTTAGGAACTGATAAAATCAATGATTATTCTTTTAATAAAGATGATTTTGAGACAACAGAAAGTGAAAATAATAATGAGGAATGATTATGAGTTTTAGATTTGATGAAAAGTTTTCAGCAAGGCGAGATGATGTTTATTTAGAAGAATATCTAAATAAATGTGTTAAAGATTTGAAAGATATTGATTATAAATATGGTTATCCCAAAGAAAAAGAAAAGTATAAAGCTTTTGTTAAAGCAGTTCATAACTACGCTTTAGAGTTTGGGTTAGATAATGAAAAATATGCTTTTGCTTTGATGGCTCTATGGCATTTGGAAGGGTCGCATTTTGATAGAGATACAACATTTTTTAAGATGCTTATGAGTGAAAACATACCAGCACTGATGAAGTTTAGTAATATTCAAGCAAGAACAGCACAGTGGGCTGATAAAATAAATAATATGGAGGTTAAATAATGGGTGGATTAAAAGATTTGGGTAAAGAACTCCCTACTTCTTCAGGTACAGCAGATGGACAATCTACTGAAAGTCCTTGTAAACTAAGTGCTTGCTCTTTAGAGGGTTATAAAATGGTTTCTGCAATTTTGGATGAAGAAGTTGATAGAGCTTTTTATGGAGATGAAGTAATTGATAAAATAAACCAAAAAACAAAAAGTAAAACAGATAAATCAACAAAAAATTCTACAGCGGCTCATTGTTGTCCAAAATTAGTTCCTTGGGAGATAACAGAAGCTGGCAGAGATTACAAATTAGAAATTACAGATAATAGTTCTAAAAAGCTAGGGAACGAGGTTTATTCAAAGAATCAAGAGAAAAAACTAACAAGATGTGAGATTGCTGAAAATATAAAACAGACTAAAACACAACATCACTTATATGTTTTACTTCCTGAAAAAGGTAAAAAAAGAGAAATTTCAGTTGATTATAACCTAACTCATACTGGAGATTGTAAGCATTCAATGACGGCTAGAAATAAATCCAGAAATCAGCTCAAAATATTAGGTGGTATTGGAAAACAAAAAACAAAATTTTCTATAGATGAATTTGGAAATATAGTTGACATTAAAAAACCGAGTGATAATTCTGATTCAATTTCTATACTAAAAAAGAAAATAGAAAAATTAGAAAAAACTAAAAAAATACTAAATGAGCATAGTAAAAGCTATAGCCAACATCTCCATAAGGATTCCCCTTTAGATTCCTTTCCTATTTTATGTGTTCATGAAGTGGTTGAAGATAAAGTAAAAGTTATAAATGAACAAATAGCTACATTAAAAAAAGCACTTAATTTGCAAAAGGATTTCCAAAAAAAATACGATAAATTAGCAGATAAAATTGCGAAAAATGATAAGATAATAATAAAAAGAGAGAAATTTATAAAAGACTATAACCCTAAGACACAAAAAGCGCAAGATGATCAAGTAAGTGAGATGAGAAAACAGGTACATGAACACGCAAATAAGAAAGACATAATGGATGAGGATGCTTTTAAAACAAAAGAACAAAATCTAAAGTTTAAGCTAAATACAGCTCTTCAATACCGATATTCGCGTGAATTTTCATTAGCTAAAGCGCTTGAAATACAAAAAAATCTAAAAAAAGAACTTTCAGAATTAAACTACGAAAGACCTGATAGTTTATTTTCTATACTTAGAATGCTAATTAACCCCAGTCATGAAAATGGTGAGGAGATTATAGTTCGTCCAACTGGTATAGGAGCTTGTCCTATTACACCTGTTGCAAGTATTTATACTTTTCCACATATTAAATTTGATGCAAAAGCAGAAGCGTCAATTAAGATAACATTGTCAAAGGAGAAAGGGGTAGTAGTAGAAGGGAGAGTAAAAGCTGAGATAGGAAATAAGGAAATTTTATTTTCTTGGGAAGGCTCAAAAAAAGACTCAAAAAAAGACTCAGTAAGAGCTGTATCTAAGCCTGAAATTATTAAAATGATAGAGAGAATTGGGAAATTATATAAGCCAGAAAAAAGAGATCTTACTTCCGTGACAAAGGTTAATCAAAAACTATCTAAAGAACTTAAGGTTTTTGACTGGGATATTGGCGGATTTAGTAGGTTTAGTTTTTTAGGACTTGAAAATCAAGAAATAAATAATGATTATAAAATAAAAACTGTAGGAAAATTTAAACTTGAGATTGAATTTACTCCAAAAATAACTATTGATATTGTCGTTGTATTATTAAGAATAATGGCAAGATTTCCATTAGCTTGGCCTTTTTGGGCATTAATTTATTGGTTACATGGTACAGATTCAATAAGTATTAAACTTTTTACAAAAGGAAGGTTTGATTATAACGGTGTATTTAAGACAGGAGCGGTTGGAGAGAAAGATCATAATTGTAAATGTAGCCTTAGGCTTGGCATAGAGATGAAAGCAAGTCTTACTATAGATACTGTAGAAAGTGCTTATATGTATACGGCTAAAGCAACAGCTGAAGCAAAATTTACATGGGAAATCAACAAAAAAGAAAAAGATAAAGATGGTAACAAAGTAGATGATTTTTTTGAAGGTGGGTTCGACGGAATTCTCTTGAAATTTATGGCGTATAGAGAAGCAATAGCAAAAAATGACTCTGCAAGTGAACAAAAACCTGGCGAAGATAAAAAGAAAATCAATATAAAGAAAATAGCTGAGGGTAGATATACATTTTGGGAACCAAGTAAAATCAAAGTTCCTGAAAAAGATAAGCTTAGTAAAACTTCAATTTTGGATGCACTATTTAAACCACAGCAAGAAACAGGAGGAAAAAGATGAACCAAATAAAAATAAAAGGGCAAAATAGATTATTAGCTAAACCTAATAATTGCTATAAGCAACTATCAACTATATTAACAATAATATTATTAACTGTATTTTTACAAAGCTGTAATGCTGCAGAAAAGACAACAGATAAAGCAAATACAACAAAAGCAGTAACTAAAACAACTAAACTAACCAATCAATCAAAAGGTAGCAAAATGACAATATTAAAAAATAAACCAATGTATTATTTACGAGTTTCTAAAGGATTAGCAACATTTTTATTTAACTTTAATGGAGAAACTATATCAGATTCATTTAATAAATATAATTCAGCTGCTACAGACTATTTTATTAATGACTTTATAACAAGTGGTAAAAATACATTTTCTATTACAACTTTTGTAGAACCTGAAGATAACTTTATAATAGATAAAGAAGCAGTTGCAACAGCTCAAATAATCCTAAAAACGCCTTATAAAAAAGAAGTAGTAATTGCAGAAATCAATTATGAGAATAATCAAGCAACCAGCCCTATGGTTGGTATTTATTGGGTTCCAGAAGATGAAAAAGCAGATAAAATAATAAAAACAGATAAGAAAAATTATGCTGATGATGTGGTTGTGAAATTATCCAAACTACAAATAATCCAAAGAACTAGCTATCAAGCAGGAAAAGTAGTTGGAATCACCGCCAGACAAACAGTAGAATTACAAACTCCATTCCCCCGTTGGGCTTATTTAGATGGTGAGGATATTATGCAAGGAGCTGGAGAGTTTTTTTATATAAAAGGTCTAGGTTTTGAAAATCACAAACCAACACCAAAATATTATGAGCTAAAGAACCGCCCAGAGATACAGGAGCTGTTTGATATATGTGATGGTATGGTAGCTAAATTAGATAAGATGGATATAAAAGGCTTTGTAGATATGTTTGAGCTTAGAAATAAAGAGATGGATAGAGCAACTTATAATAGTGCTGGTTCTAGTGCGAAAAGACTTTTTGAGAGCTTAAAAACCAACTTAACAGATGGTAATTTTAAACTAGACACAGGAGCTTGTAGAAAACAACCAATGTTAATATCAGACACAGGTAAAACCATACAGATTGATGGTTCTATTTGGCTTAATGGAATTGGGAGAAATGCAGGATTGTTAAATACTTGGTATCATGTTAAATTCAGCAGAATAAATGGTAAATGGGTAATAACTAAATAATACAAAACTAAGGCAACCCTTGTGGTTGCCTAATATTTGATTATTTAAAAACACCAAATCAGTAAAGTTAATATAAACCACCTCCCTGCGGTTACTCCTCCTTTAAAGGAGGAGAGTTTTAAGAGTGGATTTAATGTTATAAAAGCGTGATTTATCACGACTAAAAAAACAAACTACACAAAACAATTCAACAAGTTATAATAATATTTTCAGTGCTAAAAAAATAAAGGTAAAAAAAGATTATGAAAATAAAGACTTTAACTAACTATTCAACAAATTCTTCAGCTAACAAGTTCATATTTACAAAACTAATAAAACTCACAATAATAATATTTATCTCATTAATATTACAAAACTGTGCCACAGCAGATACAACTTCCCCCAAAAGCACTAAAAAAGTTGCTGGCAAAGGTAGCAAAATGACAATATTAAAAAACAAACCAATGTATTATTTACGAGTTTCTAAAGGATTAGCTAGATTTTTATTTAACTTTAATGGAGAAACTATATTAGAATCATATAACCTGGTTTCTAAACCGAAGTGCAACTAAATTTTATTTTTAGGTTTTAATTTGGAACTAGTTATTTTTATTTTTATTAACTAAGATAATAACATTATGAAAAAATACACACAATTAACCAGAACTGATATGACAAAAATTGAAACATTGCTTGAGGAGAATTATAATCCTTGTGAAATAGCGATAAAACTAGGCAAAAATAAGACTACAATATACCGCTGCATAAAAAATAATAAAAACGCAGAAACCTTTGTTGGTGAAGAGGCATGGGAGAAAGTTTCCAAGAGGAAATCTATTGCAAATAAGCATGTTAGGATATTACCTGATAGTATTTTAGAGAAATATATTTTGATAAAAATAGAGCAACATTGGTCGCCAGAACAAATTTCTGGAAAGTGGCGAGAGGAGGCGCAAGAATCGATTTGCCACGAGACTATTTATCAATTTGTTTATAAGTATCACCCAAAATTAGTTAAGATGTATTTCAGAAGAAAAGGTAAGAAATATCAACATAATAGAAAGGAAAAATATCAAATAAAAGATCGTAGAATGATTGATGAAAGACCGCAAAATATTGAGCTTAGAAAAGAAGTTGGACACTGGGAAGGAGACACAATTGTCGGTAAAAATCACCAAGGCGCGATAGTTACAAATGTTGAAAGAAAAAGTGGTAAATTAATTGCTTCCAAAGTGAAAAAATCAACTGCAAAAGCTATTTTAGAAGCTACAGTTAAAGATTTCAAAGACTTACCAAATGAGTTACGAATAAGCATGACATACGATAATGGCAAAGAGTTTTCTTTACACCAAGAGATTGAAAAACAAGTGAAAATGAATGTTTATTTTGCACACGCTTACTCACCTTGGGAAAGAGGAACTAATGAAAATACCAACGGTTTGCTCCGAGAATTTATTCCCAAAGGCACTGATTTTAATAATGTTTCTGATGAAGAACTTGCTTATTTTGTGGAACTTATTAATAATAGACCACGAAAACGACTAGGATTTAAAACCCCAAATGAAGTCTTTCAAGCTGAACTTGAAAAGTTGCACTTGTAGGTAGAATCTAGCTAATAAATATAATTCAGGTGCTACAGACTACTTTATTAATGACTTTATAACAAGTGGTAAAAATACATTTTCTATCACAACTTTCGCAAGACCTGAAGATAACTTTACAATAGATAAAGAAGCAGTTGCAACAGCTCAAATAATCCTAAAAACGCCTTATAAAAAAGAGGTGGTAATTGCAGAAATCAATTATGAGAATAATCAAGCAACCAGCCCTATGGTAGGTGTTTATTGGGTTCCAGAAGATGAAAAAGCAGATAAAATAATAAAAACAGATAAGAAAAATTATGCTGATGATGTGGTTGTGAAATTATCCAAACTACAAATAATCCAAAGAACTAGCTATCAAGCGAAAAAAGTAGTTGGAATCACCGCCAGACAAACAGTAGAATTACAAACTCCATTCCCCCGTTGGGCTTATTTAGATGGTGAGGATATTATGCAAGGAGCTGGAGAGTTTTTTTATATAAAAGGTCTAGGTTATGAAAATCACAAACCAACACCAAAATATTATGAGCTAAAGAACCGCCCAGAGATACAGGAGTTATTTGATATATGTGATGGTATGGTAGCTAAATTAGATAAGATGGATATAAAAGGCTTTGTAGATATGTTTGAGCTTAGAAATAAAGAGATGGATAGAGCAACTTATAATAGTGCTGGTTCTAGTGCGAAAAGACTTTTTGAGAGCTTAAAAACCAACTTAACAGATGGTAATTTTAAATTAAGTCTCAGGAAATGTAGAACAAAATCAATATTAATATCAGACACAGGTAAAACCATACAGATTAATGGTTCTATTTGGCTTAATGGAATTGGGAGAAATGCAGGATTTTTAAATACTTGGTATGATGTTAAATTCAGCAGGATAAATGATAAATGGGTAATAACTAAATAATATAAACCTAAGGCAACCCTTGTGGTTGCCTAATATTTGATTATTTAAAAACACCAAATTAGTAAAGTTAATATAAACCACCTCCCTGCGGGTACTCCTCCTTTAAAGGAGGAGAGTTTTAAGAGCGGATTTAATGTTATAAAAGCGTGATTTATTACAACTAAAAAAAACAAACTACACAAAACAATTATAAACTTAAAAGAGAAAGCTGGTTAGTTCTTACAAAAAATACAAAGTTATAGATATATTTATACTGAAAAAACAAATTATGTCTGCAAACTAATTAATTGCTAACATCAATAGTTTAAGTAGTTTATGTTTTTGTTACGAACTATGTAATTATATAAGTTGTTATGTGTTATAGTATATAGTCGGTTTGGTAGGTATGTTTTGTATAATTTCTAGTTTAAAAAGATAAAGTATAAGGCTTAAATAGAAAGATTAAACAGAGCATAAATTTATAAACTTACAAAGCTATAAAGTGATAAAATATAAAAACTTATGGAACTAATTAAACTCATAATCATAAAATTTACAAAAAATGACAGTAATAGAAACTAAAAAACCTAAATCATCTAAAGCAGCTATTGCGGATTTCAAGAAAACTCAAGAGAGTTATAACCGTTGGTCTGGTCTAATATTCCCAAGTAAAACAATAATAATTTGCACTTTAATAATTATGGCAGTTGGCTTAATTATGGTTACTGCATCATCTGTGGTTAAGGGTGGAAATGCGGGTGATCCATTACATTATACTTTTCGTCAATCAATATATATGTGCCTTGGGTTGTTTATTGCTTTTATTGTTTACAATATCCCAATTGATTGGTGGCGAGAAAATGCAACAAAAATACTAATACTTACTATATTTGCACTTATTCTAGTTTTATTACCTGGTGTTGGAGTTAAGATAAATGGTGCTAGACGGTGGATTAACTTGGTTGTTATTAATTTGCAGGTTTCTGAATTTGTTCGAATTGGAATGATGATATTTGCGGCATATTATTTAGAGAAACATAAAAATAAAATACAAAAATCTTGGATTCCAATGATTCAGCTTATGATGATTCTATCTATAGTATTAGGTTTATTATTATTAGAACCTGATTTTGGTTCATCAGCTGTTATTGCAAGCGTTATTCTAGGAATGATGTTTTTGGCTGGTGTTTGTTTGGTAAGATTTACTATTGGTGGGGTAGGTGTTTTTATTATTGCAACATTTGTGTTGTTGGCAGCTCCTTATCGCCGAGAAAGATTAGCAAGTTTTACAGATGTTTGGAAAGACCCTTATGGATCTGGTTATCAACTGGTTCAATCATTAATTGCAATCGGTCGTGGGGAAATTCAGGGGGTTGGAGTAGGGCAAAGCATTCAAAAACATAACTATTTACCTGAAGCACATACTGATTTTATTTTTGCTATTTTTGCAGAAGAAACTGGTTTTTTTGGAGTTATTTGCTTGGTTGCTGTTTATGCAACCTTTGTTTATAAAGCATTCTCTATTGCAAATAATGCTGATAGAGTCCGAATGAGGTTTGCAAGCTGTATGGCTTATGGGATTGGGCTTTGGATTGGGATACAAGTTTTAATAAATATGCTTGTTGCATCTGGAGCGTTGCCAACCAAAGGCTTAACTTTACCATTGATGAGTTATGGCGGAAGCTCGGTTATTGCTTGTTTGATACTTATTGCAATTCTTTTACGAATAGATTCAGAAGTTAAATATATATTAGGGCGAACAACGGCATTAAAAGATGGATAAATTATTAGAAAATACACCAGTAAACACACTGGAAAATACATCAGAAGATAAATTAAAGCAAAATAAAGAACAATCACTATTAGGTAAAAAAGTTCTAATTAGTGCAGGCGGAACAGGTGGGCATGTTTATCCAGCTTTGGTTATTGCAAAGTCATTGGCAGAACTTGGTGCAAAGATTAGCTGGATAGGAACTGATGCTGGGATTGAGTCTAGGTTAGTTCCTGAAAATAATATAACCTTACATAAAATATTTGTCCAAGGTGTTCGTGGTAATGGTTTGAAAAGATTATTAAAAGCACCTTTTGTAATTATTAAAGCAGTTTTTGCAGCAATGAAAATCATTAAAAAAGTTCAACCAGATATTTATATTGGTTTTGGTGGTTTTGTAACTGGTCCTGCTGGAATTGCGGCAAAGTTAAAAGGAGTTCCAATTGTTTTGCACGAACAAAATGCAGCAATGGGTTTTACAAATAAGGCAATAAATAAAATCTCTAAAAAAACACTTTTAGCATTTCCAATTAACTCACTCAAATCTAATAAAATAAAGGTCGTTGGAAACCCTGTTAGAGAATCTATTAGTAATTTAGAATTGCCAGAGTTGAGAATATGTAAAGGTGAGTTTCTAAATATTTTAATTTTGGGTGGAAGCCTTGGTGCTCAAAGAATAAATCAAACTATTCCATTAATAATTAATAAACTTAATCAGCTAAATTGTTCAAAAAAAATAAAAGTTTTACATCAAACTGGTATCAAAACACACGAAGAAACTTTGGGTGTTTATAAAGATAATAATATTTTGACCAAAGAGCTTGAAAATATTAAAGTTGAAGTTGTTCCATATTTGGAAAACATAGATGAAGCTTATAAAAAAGCAGATATTATTATTGCAAGAGCAGGTGCTTTGACGGTTTCTGAAATAGCAAGTGCTGGTATAGCTGCTATATTCATACCAATCCCTTATGCGGTTGATAATCATCAGTTTTTAAACGCTAAATATATATCTGATAATGGTGGGGCTGTTATTTTGGAGCAAAAAGATTTGAATGAAAATAGTCTTTATGAAACTTTAACAAACCTACTTGAAGGCGATAAATTATTAAATATGGCAATAGCCACTAGAAAAATGACTCATAAATCTGCCAGAATAGAAATTACAAAAGAAATTGTAAGTATCATTAATTCAAAAAAATAATACAGGAAATAATATGCAAGATAATATAAATAATAGAATAGAAAATGGTTCAGGAAAAGGTTCAGAAAAAAGCCCAGAAAATAATACAGTAAGTATTAGAAAAAAACATATGCATAGAATAAATTCTATTCATTTTGTTGGAATAGGTGGTTCTGGAATGAATGGAATTGCTGAAGTTATGTTAAATATGGGTTATGAAATTTCAGGCTCTGATATTAATGAAACGCCAATAACTAAAAGGCTAGAAAGCTTAGGAGCAAAAATATATAAAGGACATTTCGCAGAAAATATAAAAAATACAGATGTGGTTGTTTGCTCAACCGCAATAAAAAATGACAACCCTGAAGTGGAATATGCTCATCAAAAATTAATACCAATTGTTGGACGCGCACAAATGTTAGCAGAAATTATGCGTTATAGATTTGGAATAGCGGTTTCAGGAACGCATGGTAAAACTACGATAACTTCAATACTAGCTTCATTATTAGCTGATTCTGGATTAGATCCAACATTTGTTATTGGTGGAATTCTAAATAGTGCAGGAACAAGTGCAAAACTTGGGGAAAGTGAGTATTTAATAGCAGAAGCTGATGAGTCTGATGCTTCATTTTTGCATCTTTCACCAATGATGACAGTTGTTTCAAATATAGATGCTGATCACTTGGAAACTTATGGTGGAGATTTTAAAAAATTAAAAGAAACTTTTATTCAATTTTTACAGAAAATGCCTTTTTATGGTTTGGCGATAGTTTGTATTGATGATAAAGAGGTTGAAAACTTATTGGAAGAGGTTGGTCGTCCAATTCTTAGTTATGGAACTACTGATAAAGCTGATGTTTATGCTAAAAATATTCAAGCAAATGGATTGGAAATGAATTTTGATGTTGTTATCAAAAAAACTAATAAACAGTTTAATGTAACTTTGAATATGCCTGGAAAACATAATGTCTTAAACTCTTTGGCGTGCATTTGTGTTGCTTTGGAGTTAGGTGTTAGTTTTGAACAAATACAAAAAGGAATAAGTAATTTCACAGGGGTTGCAAGGAGATTTACTCCTAAAGGTTTTGTGAATTTAGAAAGCTCTATCAAAGTTCCTGTTTTTGAAGATTATGGGCATCACCCAAAAGAAATAACTGCTGTTTTGTCTGCTGCAAAAAGTGCATTTCCAGATAAAAAAATAGTAGGAGTTTTTCAACCACATAGATTTAGCCGAACAAGAGATTTATTTGATGATTTTGCATACATACTTTCACAGTTTGATAAATTAGTATTAACTAGAGTTTATGCCGCTGGCGAAGAACATATTGGTGATGCTGATGGTAAGTCTTTGGCGAGAGCAATTAGAGCCAGAGGTATGGTTGAGCCAATTTTTGTGAAAGATTTGTCTGAAATAACTAACCAAGTTAAAGTTATCTTAAAAGGAGATGAAGTGGTTTTGGTTATGGGGGCTGGGAATATTGGTAGTATTGCCTCTGAGTTGGTTGAGTAGTTTTTTTAATTGAATTTATTATTAATTAAATATAAAGAAAGCTATAAATAAACTATAAATAATTAAAATTATTATGAAGAAAATAGACTTAAAAAATAAAAAAATAGGTGTTTTATATGGTGGAATGTCTTCTGAGCGAGAAGTGTCTCTTAGAAGTGGTGAAGCTATTTATAAAGCATTAATTAATTTAGGTTTTAATGCTAAATTATATGATGTAGATTCTAGTTTTATGAATTTACTGGTAAATGAAAGACCATTTGATTTAGCATTTATCGCACTTCATGGAAGAGGTGGGGAAGATGGAACAATCCAAGCTGTGCTTGAGTATTTAGAAATGCCTTATACGGGAAGTGGAGTTTTGGCTTCAGCACTTGCGATGGATAAAGTTAAAACTAAACAAATTTGGCAAGCAAATGGTATTCCAGTTTTACCGCAGGCGGTTTTATCAGAAGGTTTTGATGCTGATAAAGTTATCAAAAAAGTTGGTTTTCCAATGGCTGTAAAACCTGCTTTGGAAGGTTCAAGTGTTGGAATTAGTAAGGTTTGTAATAAAAATGAATTGATTTTGGCGTATAAAGAAGCTAAAAAATATAATTGTATAATAATGGCTGAAAAATGGGTTGATGGTGCAGAATTAACTATTGCAATTGTTGCTGATGAAGTTATGCCTGTGATAAAAATAGATGTAACTAAAGGATTTTACGACTATAATACAAAATATATAACTGGTGCAACAAGTTATAATTGCCCAAGTGGACTTGATTTGGAGCTGGAAGATGAGGTTAAACTTTTGGCGAAAAAATCTGCAGATATTTTAGGGGTAAGTGGTTGGTCTAGAGTTGATGTTATGCTAGATGAAGATAACTCTCCTTGGATTTTGGAAATAAATACAATACCTGGAATGACTGAGAAATCTTTGGTTCCTAAAGCAGCAAAGCAAGCTGGGTATAGTTTTGATGAAGTGGTTTTGAAAATTATTGAGCAGGTTGAAGTTTGATGATTTGTTAAAATGAAAAGTAAAAATATAAAATATAGATAATAAAAGTTAAGCAATATGATTAAAAGAGGAAATAAAAATGCGTGATTATTCTGATTTTTTAGAATCAAAAAAATTACATTCAAAAAGAGGAGTTTCAGTTAATAGAGATATTGACTGGTGGGTTTCCTATGTGTTTAGAAAATCCAGTGCTTTTTTCTTCTTATTTGCAATTATTTTTGTGGTAGTTTCTGTTTTTTATATAAAGAAAACAATATCTGATAGGCAGTCTTTTCCGCTTTCAAATGTGGAAATAAAAGGAGATATTGTAATTACCACAAGAGCTGATGTTTTGAAGTCTATGCAAGAATTTAATAAAAAAAGCTTTTTTGATATAGATTTGCAGGAGGTTACTGAGAAACTAGAATCTCTAAAATGGGTTGAAAAAGTAGAGGCTGTGAGAAAATGGCCGTCAACATTAGAGTTGAAAATAACTGAACGAAAACCAACAATGCGTTGGGGTGAAAGTGAATTGGTTGATGATAAAGGAAATAAATTTGCTAATATTGATAATAGTATATTTGCAAACCTACCAAAATTATCTGGACCTGACGGCTATGAGAAACAAGTTGTTGATAATTACTATAAGTATATAAAGCTTTTTGCTGGATATGAAAATATGAAAATGACTAAGTTTAACTTGAGTAAAAGTCTATCTTGGCAAGTGTTTTTAGAAAGTGGCGTTGTTGTTAAGTTTGGAAGAGAGAACTTCTTGCATAGATTGTCAATGCTTAAAACTGCAAGAGAAAAAAATAAAATACCAGATTTAAATAAAGTGGAAATTATAGATTTACGAGCAGCATCTGGATTTGTTATCAAGTGGAAACCAGAGGTGTTGGAAAAAGAGAATAATGAAGATAATAAAGTTATTAACGCATCGTTAGAGACAAGAATTTAGTTATGAATAATAATATAGTTGCAGCAATTGATATAGGTTCTTCAAAAATAGTTGGGGTTTTGGCAAAAGTATTGTCTTTGAGTGAGATTGAAATTATTGCGTTCAAAGAAATTCCATCAAAAGGCGTTAAAAATGGTGGTATAGTTAATATGTCATTATTACAGCACAGTGTAGAAAATTTACTAAATGAGTTAGAGGAATACGGAAGATATAATATTCATTCAGTTATTTGCTCCCTTTCTGGTGTTAGTATAATTGGTTATAATGTTGACGGAGAGCAAGCTATTAAAGGTAAAGTGGTAACTTCTGAAGATATTATCGGTGTTATTGTATCTGCAAAAAACATATCATCACTGAAAAATCACAAAATTTTACATATGATTCCACAGCAATATTTTATAGATAAACAGTCTGGTATTAATGACCCAATAGGACTTAGCGGAGAAAATATAAAAGTATTAACGCATATTATTAGGGTTGCAAAAACTTCTTTTATTAACTTAAAACATATATTTTCAGATCGCGATATAGAAGTTGAAAATGCTATTTTTTCTGGATATGCATCTTCACTAGCAGTTGCTACTCCTGATGAACAGCGGTTGGGGGTTTGTGTTTTAGATATTGGGGCAGGAACGACTGAAATTATCATTTATAGAAATGGAAAAATGCATCATTCTGAAGTTATTCCTTTTGCTGGAAACCTAATCACAAGTGATTTGGCATTTTTTATGCGTTGTAGTGAAGATAAAGCAGAGCAAGTAAAATGTGAAATAGATATTAGTAAAGAGTATCAATCAAATGAAATAATAGAAGTTGAAAGTATTGTAGAATCAGGAAGTAGAAAGTTTTACAAAAAAGATTTGGCTGATGTTATTAAAAATCGGTGTGATGAAATAGCAGATATTATTTCACAAAGATTATCTCGAAGTGGTTTTGAAGACGCGTTCTCAGCAGGGTTTATTGTCTGTGGAGGTTCTGCAAATATGAAAGGAATTAATGAATTATTTGAGTGCAAATTTAATCTTCCAGTAAGAACCGCAAAAGTAGATGTTGATATAAAATTGGTGGAAGCAAATCCTAAATATGCTACAATTTTAGGATTACTAATGTATTCTTACTCTAGTGACTATACAAGAACAATAACAAAAAAAGCAAAGAGACAGGGAATTATAAGCTTCTTGCTAAATAAATTTAAAAATTAATAAATATATATTGAGGTTAAAAAATGGCATTTGAACTAATAGAAGAAAGTACTAAATCAACAGGTCTGCAACCAGCAGTAATTAAAGTAATTGGAGTTGGTGGCGGTGGCGGAAATGCTATTCAATATATGCTTGAAAGAGATTTGCAAGGTGTTGAGCTTTATTGTGCAAATACAGACCTGCAAGCATTAAATAGCTCTCAAGTTAAAAATAAAATTCAACTAGGAAAAGATGTAACTAGAGGATTAGGTGCTGGTGCAAATCCTGAAATAGGGCGAAAAGCAGCTATAGAAGATAAAGAAGATTTGGAAGATATTTTACAAGGAACAGATATGTTGTTTATAGCCGCTGGAATGGGTGGTGGAACTGGAACTGGTGCGGCTCCTGTAATTGCTGAAATTGCAAAACAAGCAGGAATTCTTACTGTTGCGATTGTTACAAGACCATTTACCTTTGAAGGGAATAAAAGAAGTAACTTTGCAAGCAAAGGAATAGCAGAGCTAGCAAGCCATGTAGATTCACTTATTACAATTCCAAATGATAGATTGCTGGCTGTTGCTGGGAAAACTGCAAATATTTCACAAGCATTTGATACCGCTAATAGTGTTCTGTATGGTGCAGTTCAAGGTATTTCAGATTTAATTATACGACCAGGCCTCATGAATGTTGATTTCGCGGATGTGAAAACAGTAATGTCAGAGCAAGGCGTGGCCATGATGGGTGCAGGAACTGCTACAGGAGATAATAGAGCTCAAGAGGCTACAGAAAAAGCAATATCAAGCCCACTTTTAGAAAGTATTGATTTAAATGGTGCTAGAGGAATATTAGTAAATGTTACTGCGGGAAGTGATTTTGGATTACATGAGTATGAAATTGTAGGTAATATTATTAGAGAAATTATTGATGATGACTCAATTGTAATTATGGGAACTGTTATGGATCCAGATATTGACGATGAAGTTAGAGTTACTATCGTTGCTACAGGAATTAATAACGAGAATGTTCCTAAATATGCAGCCCCATCTACAGGTCAAATTACAACAAAAAAAGTATTAACACAAAATGCAACAAAAGCTAAAGAAACGCCTCAAAAAGAAGAGCCAGTTGCTAAAGCAAAAAAACCTGGATATTTAGATTTAGATATTCCAGCATTTTTAAGAAAAAAAGTAGATTAATTTGATTAAATACCTTTAAAATATGATCCTTCAAAGAACAATTCAAAAAAAAGTTTCCATTGTTGGTGTTGGATTACACTCTGGAAATGCCGTAGAAATGAATATCCTACCAGCAAAAGCAGGTAGTGGTATTCGTTTTAGGCGTATTGATTTGGATCCTGTTGTTGAGATAAAGGTAGGTGCTAGATTAGTAACTGATACAATGCTTTGCACAGTTATTGAAAAAGATGGCGTCAAAGTAGCAACAATTGAACATATTATGTCAGCTCTATCTGGATTTGGTATAGATAATGTTATTGTTGAGTTAAGCTCTCCAGAAGTTCCTATTGTAGATGGCTCATCAGCTCCATTTGTTTATTTATTGCAGCAAGCAGGAGTGTTGGAGCAAGATTTAGCAAAAAAATTTTTAATAATTAAAAAAGAAGTTGTAGTTACCGATGGTGATAAGATTGCAAGGTTACTGCCTTATTCCCAAGGATTTAAATTAGACTTTGCTATAGATTTCACCCACCCAGCAATTAAAAAATCTAATCCTCATATATCATTTTTACTAAATAAGAAAAATTACATTCAAGAGATATCAAGAGCTAGAACTTTTGGTTTTTTGGGGGATATTGAGTTTTTAAGACAAAATAACCTAGCTTTAGGTGGAAGTCTAGATAACGCTGTGGTTTTAGATAAATATAGAGTCCTAAACGATAAAGGTCTTAGGTACAAAGATGAGTTTGTTAGGCATAAGGTTTTAGATGCGATAGGGGATTTGTACTTAGAGGGTTATTCAATTCTTGGTAACTATATTGGCTATAAATCAGGGCATGATTTAAATAATAAATTATACATTGCACTGTTGGCCGATAAAGATGCATATGAGATTAAAGAGCTGGATAAAGATGAGGTTCTTTTTGATAAAACTTATTCTGAAATAAATCTCAGCTTTTAGTTTATACTTTTCAATGGTTTAAAAATTAATTCAAAAAACTTTCAAAAAGTAGTTGACGAGGTATGTTTAGTCTGTATAATTTGGCATCTCACTGAGGCGACTCAGAGTTCTTTAAAAAAATAGAAATAGAAATAATTTGTGCGAGCATTTTGCTCGTCAATTCCAAAAAAGTCGTTTTGTAGATTTCTAAGATTAATTTATTGGTTTTAGTAATTTATTTGAAACGCAAACGCTAGTTTTAAAAATAGAAAAAGGTTTAAACTGAAGAGTTTGATCCTGGCTCAGATTGAACGCTGGCGGTATGCTTAACACATGCAAGTCGAACGGAAACGATAGAAAGTTTACTTTTTAGGCGTCGAGTGGCGGACGGGTGAGTAATGCATGGGAATTTGCCTATTAGTGGGGGATAACGTGTGGAAACGCACGCTAATACCGCATATCATTTACGGATGAAAGCAGGGGATCTTCGGACCTTGTGCTAGTAGATAAGCCCATGTCGGATTAGCTTGTTGGTGAGGTAATGGCTCACCAAGGCGACGATCCGTAGCTGGTTTGAGAGGATGATCAGCCACACTGGGACTGAGACACGGCCCAGACTCCTACGGGAGGCAGCAGTGGGGAATATTGGACAATGGGCGCAAGCCTGATCCAGCAATACCGCGTGTGTGAAGAAGGCCTTAGGGTTGTAAAGCACTTTCAGTGGTGAGGAAACGTATATAAGTAATATTTATATAAATTGACGTTAACCACAGAAGAAGCACCGGCTAACTCCGTGCCAGCAGCCGCGGTAATACGGAGGGTGCAAGCGTTAATCGGAATTACTGGGCGTAAAGCGCGCGTAGGCGGTTATTTAAGTCAGATGTGAAAGCCCTAGGCTCAACCTAGGAACTGCATTTGAAACTGGATAACTTGAGTATGGTAGAGAATGATGGAATTTCCAGTGTAGCAGTGAAATGCGTAGAGATTGGAAGGAATATCGATGGCGAAGGCAGTCATTTGGGCCAATACTGACGCTGAGGTGCGAAAGTGTGGGTAGCGAACGGGATTAGATACCCCGGTAGTCCACACCGTAAACGATGTCAACTAGGTGTCGGGTATTATGTACTCGGTGCTGTAGCTAACGCATTAAGTTGACCGCCTGGGGAGTACGTACGCAAGTATAAAACTCAAAGGAATTGACGGGGACCCGCACAAGCGGTGGAGCATGTGGTTTAATTCGATGCAACGCGAAGAACCTTACCTGGCCTTGACATACTGAGAACTTACTAGAGATAGTTTGGTGCCTTCGGGAGCTCAGATACAGGTGTTGCATGGCTGTCGTCAGCTCGTGTCGTGAGATGTTGGGTTAAGTCCCGCAACGAGCGCAACCCTTATCCTTATTTGCCAGCACGTTATGGTGGGAACTATAGGGAGACTGCCGGTGACAAACCGGAGGAAGGTGGGGACGACGTCAAGTCATCATGGCCCTTACGGCCAGGGCTACACACGTGCTACAATGGGCAATACAGACAGTCGCGAAGTCGTGAGATGTAGCTAATCTGAGAAAATTGTTCTTAGTCCGGATTGTTCTCTGCAACTCGAGAACATGAAGTTGGAATCGCTAGTAATCGCAGATCAGAATGCTGCGGTGAATACGTTCCCGGGTCTTGTACACACTGCCCGTCACACCATGGGAGTTGGTTGCAAAAGAAGTAGGTAGTCTAACTTTTAGAGGACGCTTACCACTTTGTGGTCAATGACTGGGGTGAAGTCGTAACAAGGTAGCTGTAGGGGAACCTGCGGCTGGATCACCTCCTTTAAAGAAGAGGCCTCGTAAAGAGAGTCTGCGAATTGATGAGTAGGATGTTCGACACAAATTATTTTTATTGTTAAAGCAAAGAGATAGCAAAAATTCTTTATTAATTTATCTTTTACTAGTTTTAATTTCATATTTGAAGTTGTTTATTGAAAATATATTTCAAGTATAGAAAAGAATGGGTAGAATTTATATAAATTTAGTCTTTAGGTAGTTTTAAATGGGGCTATAGCTCAGCTGGGAGAGCGCCTGCCTTGCACGCAGGAGGTCAGCAGTTCGATCCTGCTTAGCTCCACCAACTAAAGGCCTGTAGCTCAGCTGGTTAGAGCGCACCCCTGATAAGGGTGAGGTCGGTGGTTCGAGTCCACTCAGGCCTACCAATATAGTGGCTAGTTAGTATTTTATTTTAAATACTAAAAGCTATTGCTGATGTAGATTTAAAATTATTAAATTTAATTGGTAAAAGTCTCAATCAATTGCTTTAACTTGTTTAGATAGTAAATCAAAGTTTACTTAACTTATTGAATAAATATCTTAGTAATCATTTTTAGAATGGTTATAAAGTATCAAAAATTTAGTTTTAAGTTAATTTAAATTTGCTATTTAGCAAAGATCTTTAACAATTAGCAAAGTCAAGAAAGAAAACGTTAGATAATTGGTCTCTCAACGAATTATCTAGCACAGTAAAAAGTTTATTAATGTAAGAAATATATGAGAATTTGGTTATCCCCAAGTTTTTGTTGATTTTATAGTTATTAGTAAATTTAAAATACAAAGTTACTTATTGTCGTGTTTGTTTTATTGAATTTAATTCTTATGAATTATTGAAGATAAAATGCTCAAAGCAATAAAATTGAAAGAAATTAATCAGACTATATAAAAATTTAAGGTTAGTTACATATAACCTTTTCTAAAGAAAAATAATACTAATTATACTGAGTATTATTAAGAAATAGAAAACTTAAGGTTATATGGTTAAGTGACTAAGTGCATACGGTGGATGCCTTGGCGACAACAGGCGAAGAAGGACGTGAAAATCTGCGAAAAGCCACGGGGAGCTGATAATAAGCATTATATCCGTGGATATCCGAATGGGGGAACCCACCTAATTTATTAGGTATCCTATAGTGAATACATAGCTATAAGGAGGCGAACCTGGGGAACTGAAACATCTAAGTACCCAGAGGAAAAGAAATCAATTGAGATTCCGTAAGTAGAGGCGATCGAACGCGGAGTAGCCCTTAAGGTTATATAAAGTTAGTGGAACTATTTGGAAAGATAGACGAAACAGGGTGATAGTCCCGTACATAAAAACTTTACATAATTGAAATCGAGTAGGACGGAACACGTGAAATTCTGTTTGAATATGGGGGGACCATCCTCCAAGGCTAAATACTCGTTGTCGACCGATAGTGAACTAGTACCGTGAGGGAAAGGCGAAAAGAACCCCTGTGAGGGGAGTGAAATAGAACCTGAAACCGTATGCATACAAGCAGTGGGAGCAGATTTATTCTGTGACTGCGTACCTTTTGTATAATGGGTCAGCGACTTAATTTTAGTAGCGAGCTTAACCGAATAGGGGAGGCGTAGCGAAAGCGAGTCTTAATAGGGCGTATAGTTGCTAGGATTAGACCCGAAACCGGGCGATCTAGCCATGGGCAGGTTGAAGATTGAGTAACATCAATTGGAGGACCGAACCCACTAATGTTGAAAAATTAGGGGATGACCTGTGGCTTGGAGTGAAAGGCTAAACAAGCTCGGAGATAGCTGGTTCTCCTCGAAAGCTATTTAGGTAGCGCCTCGTGGTAAGACACTGTTGGGGGTAGAGCACTGTTATGGCTAGGGGGTCATACCGATTTACCAACCCATTGCAAACTCCGAATACCAACAAGTGATACACGGGAGACACACGGCGGGTGCTAACGTCCGTCGTGGAAAGGGAAACAACCCAGACCATCAGCTAAGGTCCCAAAGTAATAGTTAAGTGGGAAACGATGTGAGAAGGCATAGACAGCTAGGAGGTTGGCTTAGAAGCAGCCACCCTTTAAAGAAAGCGTAATAGCTCACTAGTCGAGTCGTCTTGCGCGGAAGATTTACCGGGGCTAAACTATTCACCGAAGCTATGGATTCATAATTTATTATGAGTGGTAGAGGAGCGTTCTGTAGGCTGTTGAAGGTAAGCTGTAAGGCTTGCTGGAGGTATCAGAAGTGCGAATGCTGACATAAGTAACGATAAAGGGGGTGAAAAACCCCCTCGCCGAAAACCCAAGGTTTCCTACGCAACGTTAATCGGCGTAGGGTTAGTCGGTCCCTAAGGCGAGGCAGAAATGCGTAGTCGATGGGAATCAGGTTAATATTCCTGAACTAACAATAACTGCGATGGAGGGACGGAGAAGGCTAAAGCAGAACACTATTGGTGTGTATTTGTTTATATATGAAGTAAGTTAGGAAAATCCGGCTTACATAAATTCTAAGGTAAATGAAGATGATTATTGCAATCAGATTGTTTGATGCCAGCTTCCAAGAAAAGCTTCTAAGCTTCAGGTTATTGTTAACCGTACCCCAAACCGACACAGGTGGGTGGGATGAGAATTCTAAGGCGCTTGAGAGAACTCGGGTGAAGGAACTCGGCAAAATGGTACCGTAACTTCGGGAGAAGGTACGCCCTTGATGGTGATAGATTTTACATCTTAAGCTTTTAAGGGCCGCAGAGACCAGGTGGCTGCGACTGTTTATCAAAAACATAGCACTCTGCAAACACGTAAGTGGACGTATAGGGTGTGACGCCTGCCCGGTGCTGGAAGGTTAATTGATGTGGTTAGCGTAAGCGAAGCTATTGATCGAAGCCCCAGTAAACGGCGGCCGTAACTATAACGGTCCTAAGGTAGCGAAATTCCTTGTCGGGTAAGTTCCGACCTGCACGAATGGCGTAACGACGGCCACACTGTCTCCACCCGAGACTCAGTGAAATTGAAATCGCGGTTAAGATGCCGTGTACCCGCACCTAGACGGAAAGACCCCGTGCACCTTTACTATAGCTTGGCACTGAACTTTGAACCTACATGTGTAGGATAGGTGGGAGGCTTTGAAGCAGAAACGCTAGTTTTTGTGGAGCCAACCTTGAAATACCACCCTTGTATGTTTGGAGTTCTAACTTAGGTCCCTGAATCGGGATTGAGGACAGTGTCTGGTGGGTAGTTTGACTGGGGCGGTCTCCTCCCAAAGAGTAACGGAGGAGTGCGAAGGTAACCTAATCACGGTCGGAAATCGTGAGGTTTGTGCAAAGGCATAAGGTTGCTTGACTGCGAGACGGACAAGTCGAGCAGGTACGAAAGTAGGTCTTAGTGATCCGGTGGCTCTGAATGGAAGGGCCATCGCTCAACGGATAAAAGGTACGCCGGGGATAACAGGCTGATACTGCCCAAGAGTTCATATCGACGGCAGTGTTTGGCACCTCGATGTCGGCTCATCACATCCTGGGGCTGTAGCAGGTCCCAAGGGTATGGCTGTTCGCCATTTAAAGTGGTACGCGAGCTGGGTTCAGAACGTCGTGAGACAGTTCGGTCCCTATCTGGTGTGGGCGTTGGAAATTTGAGGGAAGCTGCTCTTAGTACGAGAGGACCGGAGTGGACGAACCACTGGTGTTCCAGTTGTCATGCCAATGGCATTGCTGGGTAGCTATGTTCGGACGGGATAACCGCTGAAAGCATCTAAGCGGGAAGCCCCTCCCAAGATAAGATTTCCCTAATCCTTTAAGGATTCATAAGATCTGTTGTAGACTACAACGTTGATAGGTTGGGTGTGGAAGTGCAGTAATGCATGAAGCTAACCAATACTAATTGATCGAGAGACTTAACCATATAACGCTTAAGTTTTTTATATGATTATTTTGAGTAAAGAAACTTTGTATTTACTATTATTTATTTTTTGACTTTGTTTGTTAAAGAGCTTAATTTAGAGATGAATTATTATTTTCTAAATAGCAACCAGTTTACTGGCATCCATAGAGACTTGGTACCACCTGATTCCATTCCGAACTCAGAAGTGAAACGAGTCATCGCCGATGATAGTGTGGGGTCTCCCCATGTGAAAGTAGGTCAATGCCAGTTTTTAAATTTAGAAGCCCCTGTCAGAAATGATAGGGGCTTTTTTTATGGAACACTTTTTAAGCGACATTTATCATTCTGAGACCTTTGCATTAAATCGATTTAAATATTTTCAGATAAAATCACTTAATTTTTAAAAAAAATAACTGAAAAAAAGCCCCTAAAAACCTCAAATATTTTTATTAATTTGAAATTTAAACTATTTTTTTGTTAATTTACAATATTTCTATTTAAAAAAGTGTATTTTTACCACTTATTTAATTTATTTATCAAAAGTTACTTTGTTTGAAGCTTTTAGTAAATTTAAACACATACATTTCAAGAGGCTTTGCGCTAAAACTTTTTTAAGCCCAAAATATGCAGCTCTACTAAATCCAAATATTCTTTTTAGTGTGCCAAAGCTTTGTTCTATAACATATCTTTTGAGTTTTATTTTGTTATTTTTATTTGAAAAGTAACCTTTATCAGCTAGAACCTCTGTATTTTTATATAAATCAGTTAGTAAAGGTTGTAATGGTCTAATTTTATGGAACACTTTTTAAGCGACATTTATCATTCTATTAAATTTTTCATTTGGTGTCATGTAATTTATTGCGGAATTTAACCTCTTATAATTATAAAAATATATATAACTATCTACTTCTTCAGTAACTTCTTGATGACTTTTAAAACTTAAATAATTTAATCTTTCAGACTTTAGACTCCTAAAAAACCTTTCCATTACAGCATTATCCCAACAGTTTCCTTTTCTGCTAACTGAAGTGGTTCAGTTTTATGGGACAGATTTTTAGCCTATAATACACTTTTAAGAGGAAAAAATTATGTCAAAAATTAACAAACAAAGAAAAACTTGGACTGTAGAGCAAAAGCTTGATTATGCAAAGCTTATGGTGCATGAAAATTATACAAATAGTCAAATTCAAGAAATTTCTGGTGCAGGAAAATCAGCTGTTGCGCGTTGGAAAAAACAATATATTGACGAATTAGGTGGGAAAACTCCAGATGGCAAAAGAGCGTTGACAGCTCAGCAGCAGGAGATTCAAGACCTTAGGAAACAGCTTTGGAGGGCTAAAAGAGACAATGAAATTTTAAAAAAGGCTGCTGCCATTTTTATTCAAAAAAACTAAAAACTGAAGTTATTATGAAAATAAAAATGGCAAATAAAAATTACTCAATAACTGAATTATGCACTGCTTATGGGGTTCCTAAAAATACATTTTATAAAAAGACTAACACTAGGAAAATTAATAGAAAATCTTCTGAAATAATATCTTTATTAAAGAAAATTTCTATAGAAACAAAACACAGTTATGGGAAAAGAAGAATGCAAAAAGAACTCCAACTTTACGGTATTAAGATTGGTATTTTTAAAGTAGCTTCATTGATGAAACTTGCTAATATTCAAGCAATTACACCAAGAAAAAAACACTATTACCCCAAAGAATGAGTGTCTAAAATTATTTCTGATAATATTTTAAATAGAGAATTTAATCAAAAAACACCAAATACACATTGGGTTGGCGATATAACTTATATCCGAAATCATCAAGGCTGGAGCTATTTAGCGACGGTTCTTGACCTTGCAACAAAAGAAATTGTGGGCTGGAGTTTGTCGCAAAAACCGAATGCAAAACTTGCAAAAAAAGCACTTCAAAACGCAATTAGAAGAAAACATCCAGATACAAGCAAATTATTATTTCACTCAGATCGTGGCGTGCAATATACGTCTAATTTATTTGTTGATTTTTGTGTAAATTTGCATATAACAAAGAGTGTTAGCAGAAAAGGAAACTGTTGGGATAATGCTGTAATGGAAAGGTTTTTTAGGAGTCTAAAGTCTGAAAGATTAAATTATTTAAGTTTTAAAAGTCATCAAGAAGTTACTGAAGAAGTAGATAATTATAAAAATGTATTTACAACTGATTACAAACAAATTTTTGGCGCATTAAAAAAGAATGTGAAAAAAGAAGAAAGATATAAAGAATTTTATATTGCAAGAGCAAAAAGCACCTATAAAAAACTTAAAAAACAGCCTTTTGTGAGAATATTATCAAGAAGAAAGTTTAAAGAAAAACACAGTATTCCTAAGCTATTTCAGTTAAAAGATTATTCAGATATGCTAGTTCTAGATTATCTTTTGAGTCAAGAGGATAGGTTTGCAAATATTCATTATAAGACTTACTATTATTCTTTAAAGGGTAAAAAAATAAAGAAAAAACTTATAAAGAAAAAAAACAAACTCACAAAAAATGATATAAAAGAAAATAATATTTTAGTAGTTAAAAGGTTAGTTTTAAAAGATAATGACTGTGGTGTTAAACGAATAAATAGAACAAGAAATTCAAAAATATTCAAAAGAATTTCTCATATGAGTTTTAAAACTTACAGAAAACTTCTATATTTAAACTCTGTTATAAATAAAAAAGAAACTAAAACTTTTTTCAAAACAGAAGCGCTTTTTACTGGGAAAGACTGGAATAGATTTAGAAAGTTAGTTAAATCACTAACTTCAATTGTGCCAAAAAAGATGTAAATCTGGAAAACTAAAATTAGACTTGAATCCAGAGAGAAAAATGCTTGGTAAAGAAGTAATAAAATCTAAAAAATACTGTGAATTATAGGAGTAATTAATATATGAATTATCAACAAATCAAACTAAATAAAATAATTCTAATACCATTTTTACTTTTGGTTTTAGGTCTATCAACCAGCTTTTGCAGGAATAAAAACTATTCGCTCAAACTCACTAGAAGATAGAGTTCAAATAGTTTTGGACTTAACTAATAAAGCTAAGTTTGATTTTTTTAGCCTTGCAAATCCAAATAGAATAATTGTTGATGTAGACTCTAAATATTCAAAAAATTATAGAAATAAACTATCCTTTAAAAACCGTGGAATAACAAAAGTCAGAACAGGTGTGAGACCTGATAAAACTATGCGTGTCGTGCTTGATTTAAAATATAATTTCAAATGGAAAATCACTCAATTAATGCCTGAGCCAAGTATTGGCAGAGGATATAGAATAGTTATAGATATTTATGATAATAAAGTTTCAGACGAGCAACAGGTTGTAAAGTCAGTAAAAAAACGACCTGTTAATATTTTATTAGAACCTTATGAAATACCACAAAAAACTCCAGTTGTTATTGTTACACCAAAGAAACCTGTAAAAGTAAAACCAAAAGCAACTCCTAAAGTTATAACAGTTTCTAAACCAAAAAATCGACCAATAAGCTCACAAAAAACAATTATAGTCATTGATGCTGGGCATGGTGGAAAAGATCCTGGCTCAATTGGTGCAAATAAAACTAAAGAAAAAACAGTTGTTTTACAAATTGCCAAAGAATTACAAAAAGAAATAAATAAAGTAAAAGGAATGAAAGCTATTTTGACCAGAAGCACCGATAGGTATATTCCTTTGCGCGGTAGAATTAGAATTTGAAGTGGTTCAGTTTTATGGGACAGATTTTTAGCCTATAATACACTTTTAAGAGGAAAAAATTATGTCAAAAATTAACAAACAAAGAAAAACTTGGACTGTAGAGCAAAAGCTTGATTATGCAAAGCTTATGGTGCATGAAAATTATACAAATAGTCAAATTCAAGAAATTTCTGGTGCAGGAAAATCAGCTGTTGCGCGTTGGAAAAAACAATATATTGACGAATTAGGTGGGAAAACTCCAGATGGCAAAAGAGCGTTGACAGCTCAGCAGCAGGAGATTCAAGACCTTAGGAAACAGCTTTGGAGGGCTAAAAGAGACAATGAAATTTTAAAAAAGGCTGCTGCCATTTTTATTCAAAAAAACTAAAAAACTGAAGTTATTATGAAAATAAAAATGGCAAATAAAAATTACTCAATAACTGAATTATGCACTGCTTATGGGGTTCCTAAAAATACATTTTATAAAAAGACTAACACTAGGAAAATTAATAGAAAATCTTCTGAAATAATATCTTTATTAAAGAAAATTTCTATAGAAACAAAACACAGTT
>CBDCEG010000031.1:0-24867 GCA_965215775.1 Cardiobacteriales bacterium | reverse complement strand
GGAGTTTTGGGAGTAGAGAGGTTACACTTGCATAAACTAGCCTTTTGTAATGGTCTAATTTTATGGAACACTTTTTAAGCGACATTTATCATTCTATTAAATTTTTCATTTGGTGTCATGTAATTTATTGCGGAATTTAACCTCTTATAATTATAAAAATATATATAACTATCTACTTCTTCAGTAACTTCTTGATGACTTTTAAAACTTAAATAATTTAATCTTTCAGACTTTAGACTCCTAAAAAACCTTTCCATTACAGCATTATCCCAACAGTTTCCTTTTCTGCTAACACTCTTTGTTATATGCAAATTTACACAAAAATCAACAAATAAATTAGACGTATATTGCACGCCACGATCTGAGTGAAATAATAATTTGCTTGTATCTGGATGTTTTCTTCTAATTGCGTTTTGAAGTGCTTTTTTTGCAAGTTTTGCATTCGGTTTTTGCGACAAACTCCAGCCCACAATTTCTTTTGTTGCAAGGTCAAGAACCGTCGCTAAATAGCTCCAGCCTTGATGATTTCGGATATAAGTTATATCGCCAACCCAATGTGTATTTGGTGTTTTTTGATTAAATTCTCTATTTAAAATATTATCAGAAATAATTTTAGACACTCGTTCTTTGGGGTAATAGTGTTTTTTTCTTGGTGTAATTGCTTGAATATTAGCAAGTTTCATCAATGAAGCTACTTTAAAAATACCAATCTTAATACCGTAAAGTTGGAGTTCTTTTTGCATTCTTCTTTTCCCATAACTGTGTTTTGTTTCTATAGAAATTTTCTTTAATAAAGATATTATTTCAGAAGATTTTCTATTAATTTTCCTAGTGTTAGTCTTTTTATAAAATGTATTTTTAGGAACCCCATAAGCAGTGCATAATTCAGTTATTGAGTAATTTTTATTTGCCATTTTTATTTTCATAATAACTTCAGTTTTTAGTTTTTTTGAATAAAAATGGCAGCAGCCTTTTTAAAATTTCATTGTCTCTTTTAGCCCTCCAAAGCTGTTTCCTAAGGTCTTGAATCTCCTGCTGCTGAGCTGTCAACGCTCTTTTGCCATCTGGAGTTTTCCCACCTAATTCGTCAATATATTGTTTTTTCCAACGCGCAACAGCTGATTTTCCTGCACCAGAAATTTCTTGAATTTGACTATTTGTATAATTTTCATGCACCATAAGCTTTGCATAATCAAGCTTTTGCTCTACAGTCCAAGTTTTTCTTTGTTTGTTAATTTTTGACATAATTTTTTCCTCTTAAAAGTGTATTATAGGCTAAAAATCTGTCCCATAAAACTGAACCACTTCATTTTAAACAAATGTAAACCAACAAAACATAATTGTTTCACAAATCTTAAGATAGCTTCAACCCCCTGCGGGTACTCCTCCTTAAAAAGGAGGATAGTTTTCAAGCAAGAGCTTATTTATATCATACAACCACTACAGTAGGTTTTAAGAGCTTCTTTAATATTGCAAAGGTCTGATTTATATCTTTCTAGAGTTCATTTGATTTATTTAAAAGAACATAAATATTTACTCTTACAAAAAAACCTAAACCACTGATTTACTTACAACCTCATACAAATCCTTGGAGATTTCTGTATTTTCTAATAATTGTTGTAACTCACTTTTCATTAGTTTTTGTGAGTTATTATCAAATCGTTTCCATTGTGTTAGAGGAGTTACCATTCTAGCGGCGATGCTTGGGTTTATTTTGTCTAATTTTGCAACTAAATTTGCTAATAATTTATAACCTTTGCCTGATTTGTTATGAAATTGTTCCAAATTTCCCATACAAAATGTTCCAAAAAGCGATCTAACTTTATTTGGATTAGTTAAGCTAAATAATTTATGTTCTGCTAATTTATTGATTTCATCAAAAGTTGAGTCAAAATTAGCAGACGCTTGAATTGCAAACCACTTGTCCATAACCTGTGGATCAGTTTTGAATTCATTATAAAAGCTTAATAATGCATTTTTCCTATCATCTGATTTATAAGTATTTAATACTGCTAAAGCTGATAATTTATTAGTCATTGTATTTGAATTATTATAAATTTGCTTAGCTATATTTTTAACATTTTCTAACTTAGTTTTTGCTAATATTGCCAAACAAGTATTTTTATATTTTCTTTCTGATATTGCTAAAAATGATAAGTCCAAATCATTATATTTTGCTTTTTTATCAATAACTTTGATTAAATTATCTGTTAAAGAAATTGCGATTTTTTGTTTAATTTGATTAACTATTTTTGCTAATTTTGTTACATCAACCAAATCCATGGTTTCAAAAAATACTGATAAACTTGGCAATGATAATATTTCAGATTTTTCTGACAAATCATCAGGACTATTTAAAATATATTTATAAGTATCAACTATTTCATTAACTTTTTCATCAACTAATTTATTAACTTTTTCATCATTGTTTAATGCCAATCTAACACACCTTTTTAATAAAATTTGCATAGCATTAAATCTTATAAACAAATCATCATCATAACGCACCAAAGTATGCAAATCTTTATCAGATTGCTCAAATTCAACAATTACAGGAGCAGAGAAATTACGCAAAATTGATAAAACTGGTTTCTGAGTAATATCTTTAATTTCAATAGTTTTAGTGCTTTCATCAACTATTAAAACTTCTTCTTTGGAAATTGATTTACCATTTTTATCAAATAATTTATATGTAACAGGAATTACCAAATTGTGTTTTTCTAATTGATTTGCAGTTACTTTATGAGTTTGATTTAATTGTATTTTAAATATTTTGGAGTTTTTATCATAGTTAGTTTCAACTGATAATTTGGGCGTTCCAGACTGTGTGTACCATTTGAAAAATTGCCCCATAAAATCAAATCCTGAAGCATCAGTCATTGCTTGTGCAAAATCTTCAACTGTAACCGCAGTTCCATCGTGGCGTTTGAAATATAGTTCAATTCCTTTTTTGAAATTTTCCTCACCAATTAAGTTATAAATCATACGAATAACTTCCGAACCTTTTTCATAAACTGTTAAGGTGTAAAAATTATTTATTTCAATATAATTATCAGGGCGAACAGGGTGGCTCATTGGTCCTTGGTCTTCTATAAATTGATGTTCGCGAACTGTTTTAACTTCTTCTAAGCGTTTAATTCCCTTGGTTGTCATATCCGCAGAAAATAAAGCATCACGAAAAACAGTAAGCCCTTCTTTTAGTGATAATTGAAACCAATCTCTACAAGTTACACGGTTTCCAGTCCAGTTATGAAAGTATTCATGCCCAATAATATTTTCAATATTTAGAAAATCTTTATCAGTTGCAGTTTTTGGTGTTGCTAATACATATTTGGAATTAAATACATTTAGCCCCTTATTTTCCATAGCTCCCATATTAAAATCGCCAATTGCAACAACCATATATTTATCCAAATCATATTCTAAATTAAATGTTTGTTCATCCCATCGCAAAGCCCGTTCCAACGCCCCCAAAGCATAATCAGCTTGAGAAATAAAATCAGGCTCAGTTAAAACTTCCAAAACCACATCATTTCCAGATTTAGTTTGAATAGTTTTCTCAACACTTGCCAAATTTCCAGCAACTAAAGCAAATAAATAACTAGGTTTTAAATGTGGATCGTCCCAATTTGCATAATGCCTACCATTGCCTAAACTCCCTTTGTTTACTAAGTTTCCATTAGATAATAATTTGGGATATTTATTTTCATCAGCTTCAATGCGAACGCTATATTTTGTCATAACATCAGGTCTATCTAAGAAATATGTAATTCTACGGAAACCTTCTGCCTCACATTGAGTACAAAATATATTTGATGATTTATACAAGCCTTCTAACAAAGTATTTTTTTCTGGGTGGATAATAACTTGAGTTGAAAGGATAAAACTATCAGGCGTGTTTTTTATTATTAATTTATTATCCAAAACTTCATAATTCTCAAAACTTTCCCCATCAATATCAACTGATAATAATTGTAAATTTTCTCCATTTAATTCCAAATTATTTACGGTTTTATTAACTTTACTAATATCAAGTTTTGCAGTAACTATGGTTTGATTATCAAATAAAGCAAAATCTAATTTCACTGAATTTATACTAAAATCACTAGCTTTATAATCTGCTAAATATTTTGTTTGGTTTGCTGTATTTTGTTTTTCCATTTTGTTTTTCCTTTGATTGTTTTTTTGTTGATTTGATATTATAGCTAAATAGTGTTTTTATGCTAATACAACTATTTTTTAAATGATTGTGCGTTTTTTGTTGTGAAAATAGTTAATACCTAATGATATTTGTTATAATGTGGATTGATGAAATTAATATAATAAAAGGGAATAAAAATGAAAAACTTATTTAAAATACTAATAATATTATTACTAGTAAATAGTTGTAATTCTGATGAGGATAGATTTAAGAAAAAAGTTAATGAAGCAGTTGGGCATTTAGTTATTTTTAAGCTAAGAAATAGAGGTGATGGGGAGGTAACATACAGAGAGATGTTTAGCACATATGAAAAACATATAAAAAATCTTCCTGTAAATTGGCAAGCTGAATTCTTCTTTTCAGTGGATAACTCTATAAATGTTCATGGTGGACCTTATCTTTTTTGGTTTTATGGACTTGTCTCTCGGTGTTGTGAAAAAGAATTTATAAAAAAAATAGAAGATGTTAAAAATAGTCCACATCTATCACATTATTTTGGCTTAGATATTTTAGAGCGCAAATTAAGTACGCTTAAGTCAATCAAAAAAATGTCCCTATCTACTACTTCATATATACCTGTAGAAAATTATAAGAGATTGGATGAATAATAAAACAGAAGTTGACTATGGGGAAACAAAGTAAATAAGTACATAACAATATTTATAGGTTTTTTCTTGTTTTATTTAATTATTTAAAAATACCAAATTAGTAAAGTTAGTATAAACCACCTCTCCTGCGGTTACTCCTCCTTTAAAGGAGGAGAGTTTTAAGAGCTGATTTAATATTGCAAAAGCGTGATTTATCAAGACTAAAAAAACAAACTACACAAAATAAACCAACAAAACACATAAAAATATAGTTTTAATATCTCAAAAAAGCACACCAAAAACTAGTCAAAGTTCATATAAAAAAATATTGTATATACATAATTAAAGGTTATAATTATAGCCTTGCAAAACACAAGCTAATTAATTAACTTTTTACATATGAAATACAGTAAATTATGAAAACTTTTATAGAACTAACGCTAGAAAACAACAAGAAAAAAATCAACCTAATTAACAAAAGTATTTCAACTTATCTTATATCCGCTATTTTTGCGGGAATTTGTATTGGTTTTGGGGTTGGTATTGCTTCAAAAGCAGGAGTTGCTTTAATGGCTGCTAATAGTCCAATGGTTGGTTTAGTTCCTGGATTAGTATTTTCAGTAGCTCTTATTTGTATTGTTTTTTTACGCTTAGATTTATTCACAAGCAGTTGTATGTATATGATTATTCATGTAATCAGAGGAGCATCTTGGGTGGATTTGGTGAAAATATTAGTTGCTTGTTATTTCGGTAATTTAATTGGTTCACTTATTTTCTCTTATTCTATGGAATTCACAGGGCTTTTTAAGGATAATGATTACCTAATAAAACTAGCAACAAAAAAAGTTCACACAGGTACAGGAGCTTTATTTGTTAAAGGTATTTACTGTAATGTCCTTGTTTGTATGGGAGTTTTGATGGCAAGGCTTACAAACAATGACTCAGCAAAAATATTACTTATGGTTGTTGCAGTTGTTGTATTTTTTAGTTTAGGTTACGAACATAGTATTGCAAATATGAGCTTAATTCACAGTGCTATTTTAATTTCAGACACAATTACTTACGCAGACTTCATGCACAATTTAATACCAGTAACTATGGGAAATATAGTTGGTGGATTTATTGTGGGTGGTGGAATGTATTATATTAATAGACTATCTTAAGGAAATTTATTATGAAACAAGAACATGCTTTACAAGATTTTAAATCAGGGAATTGGATTAAAGAAATAGATGTAAGAGATTTCATCCAAAAAAATTATACAATTTATGCAGGAGATGACTCTTTCTTAGAAGGAGCTACTGAGGCAACTTTAGCTCTTTGGGAGCAAGTAATGCTTTTAAATAAAGAAGAAAAAGAACGCGGTGGAGTTCATGATTTAGATACCAAAACAGTATCAACTATTGTTTCTCACGCAGCAGGTTATCTTAATAAAGAACTTGAAACTATTGTTGGTTTTCAAACTGATAAACCTTTCAAACGCTCACTTCAACCTTTTGGTGGAATTCGTATGGCTGAAATGGCTGCGAAATCTTATGGATTTGAAATAGATAGTGAAGTTTCAGAAATATTCACAAAATATCGTAAAACCCATAACCAAGGGGTTTTTGATGCATATACAACCGAAATGATGGAAGCAAGGAAATCTGCAATAATTACAGGTTTACCAGATGCTTATGGGCGCGGAAGGATAATTGGGGATTATCGTAGAGTTGCTTTATACGGAATTGATGCTTTAAAAGCTGATAAAATGGAATTTTTAAAGATATCTTCAATCGCAATGAATGAAAACATTATTCGTGAAAGAGAAGAGGTTGCGGAACAAATAAGAGCTTTAGAAGAAATTAAACAAATGGCTTTGACTTATGGTTGTGATATTTCAAAACCTGCTAAATCTGCTAAAGAAGCGATTCAATGGTTATATTTTGGCTACCTTGCTGCAATAAAAGAACAAAATGGTGCTGCAATGAGTCTTGGCAGAACTTCAACTTTCCTAGATATTTTTATACAAAGAGATTTACAAAATAATGTAATTACAGAAGCACAAGCACAAGAAATGATTGATCATTTTGTTATGAAATTGCGTTTAGTAAAATTTGCTAGAACTCCAGATTATAATGATTTATTTTCAGGTGATCCAACTTGGGTTACTGAATCTATTGCTGGAATGGGAATTGATGGGCGTCCTCTTGTTACAAAAACATCTTTTAGAATTTTACATACATTAAATAACTTAGGTCCTGCTCCTGAGCCTAATTTGACTGTTTTATGGTCGCCAAGACTTCCAAATGGTTTTAAAGAATTTTGTGCAAAAATGTCTATCCTTACCTCTTCAATTCAATATGAAAATGATGAGAATATGTTAGTTACGCATGGTGATGACTATGCTATTGCTTGTTGTGTTTCACCTATGCGAGTTGGTAAAGAAATGCAGTTTTTTGGAGCTAGAGCAAACTTAGCAAAAGCACTTTTATACACAATAAATGGTGGCGTTGATGAAAAATCTAAAAAACAAATTTCTCCAAGATTTGAACCAATAACTTCTGATGTTTTAGATTATGATACTTTAATGGGTAAATATGAGCAACTTTTAGATTGGTTAGCAAGGCTTTATGTAAATACATTAAATATTATTCATTATATGCATGATAAATATGCTTATGAAAGATCTGAAATGGCCTTACATGACAACGATGTAACAAGATTTTTTGCAACAGGAATTGCTGGACTTTCAGTTGTGGCGGATTCTCTTAGTGCTATCAAATTTGCAAAAGTTGAAGTTATTCGTGATGAAGATGGAATTGCAGTTGATTTTAAAACAACAGGAGATTATCCTAAATTTGGTAATAATATTGATGATGTTGATGATATTGCAGTTGATATTGTAAAATTATTTATGGGTAAAGTTTCTAAATATGGAACTTACAGAAATAGTATTCCAACAACTTCAGTTTTGACAATAACTTCAAATGTTGTTTATGGAACCAAAACAGGTAACACTCCAGATGGAAGAAAATCTGGTGAACCATTTGCTCCAGGCGCAAACCCTATGCATGGGCGTGATGAGAATGGAGCTTTAGCTTCTCTAATGTCAGTTGCTAAAATACCTTTCAAATATGCAGCAGATGGTATTTCAAATACATTTTCAGTTGTTCCAGACGCATTAGGAAAAGAAGATGGTGAGGTTTTGGTTGGTGAAGAATTAGTTACAAATATTACAATGGAAGAGTTAGGATTATCACCAGAAGACGAAGCGGTAATTAAAAGTGATTGTGAAGGAAGTGCTTGTTCAATTCCTAATTTTGACGGAGTGAAAGATTAAATAAACAAATAGGCTAGAAAAAAGGTAAAATATAAATATGTATTAAATATATATTTAATATAGAAAAATATAAAATTTTAAAAAGTAATTTTAAACAATAACTTAAGGAGACGAAATATGAAAAATGTAAGTAAATCACAAATCACAAATTTGGTTGGAATGTTAGATGGATATATTAAAGAAGGCGGGCAACATTTGAATGTTAATGTTTTTAATCGTGAAACTTTATTAGATGCACAAAATCACCCAGAAAACTATCCACAACTTACAATCAGAGTTTCTGGTTATGCAGTTAACTTTATTAAGCTAACAAAACAACAGCAAGATGATGTAATTGCTAGAACTTTCCATAAAAATATGTAATTAACTTGTAACTAATTATGCAAGAATCCAAAGTCAACAATGTTGGTTTCATTCATTCAACAGAAAGCTTTGGAACAGTTGACGGACCTGGGATTAGATTTGTAATTTTTTTTCAGGGCTGTCTACTTAGGTGTAAATATTGCCACAATCCAGATACTTGGAAATTAAAAGAAAAGACTGCAAAAAAGAAAACAGTTACAGATTTATTAACTGAATTTCAAAAATACGAATCATTTTTAACTAAAAAAGGAATTACTGCAACTGGTGGTGAGCCACTTTTACAGTTAGACTTTTTGACTGATTTATTTAAACAAGCCAAACAACTTGGTGCTCACACAGCTCTTGATACTTGTGGTGGGTTATTTGACCCAAGGATTTCCAAAAATTAGCCAAAATAAAAGAACTAATGCAATATACTGATTTAGTAATGCTTGATTTAAAACATATAAATGATGACGAACATAAATCATTAACAAGTGTTTCTAACAAATCAGCTTTAAGCTTTATTAGGTTTTTAAATGAAATTAAACAACCAGTTAGAATTAGACATGTTGCAATTCCAACCATCACATTAATAGATAAGTATTTGTATCAACTTGGATATTTTTTGGGTGAATTTAAAAATATTGAATCACTTGAAGTTTTACCTTACCACTTACTTGGTAAATCAAAGTGGGAAAACCTTGGTAAAACATACCCACTTGAAGGAATTCCAGAAGCTACCAAAGAACAAGCAAATCGTGCGAAATTAGTTATCCTAAAAGGTATGACTGATAGAAAAAAAGAGCTATAAACAAATAAAATAAAATAAATTTATTTTTTACAATTTTATCAATTATTTTTCCCTACAAACTTTATCCGCAAGTTTTATTAAGGTTGGAAACCTATATTTTCCATGCATTAATTTAATTAATGTTTTGGCTCTATCTAACTCCATTCCTGCTGTTGTTATATAAAGAGGTTTTTTGCTATCGCCACGAAATAGATTTGTTTTGGTAGATATTCCATCAAAAGCATTTTTAGCAACGCCGATAATAGGAGTTTGTTTATTAAGTCTCTCATACAAATACATTCCAAGCCCTTTTTTATTAGCACTTAAAGAAACATAACCATCAATAATTATAGTTTCTAGTTTGCAGTTAATTTTAGATAATAACTGTAAAATACAAGGTAACTCTCGTTTATAAAAGCTTCCTGACTCATATGGGGCAACCTTTTCTAAGGTTGTAGTTTTTATTTCAATTGCTTTTTCATCAGCATATGAATTAAATAAAACCCCTGCAACTTTGGCTGTTCCATTATTTTTGTAATCTACATCAATTGTTATTATCATTTTCTCTTTTTTGTATTTTATTTTGTATTTTATTTTGCATTTTATTTACCTACCATTGATGTTGTTTCTAATATATCTCGTTTTTTTCTTATTAATTCCATTATACCACCACAGTTTTTACAAGCAGGGAATTTATAACCTTGTTTTCCTTTTCCTTTGGTTGTTTTACTTACTTTAAAAACTGCTAACTGTAGTCCATGTTCTGTTTTTGATATTCCATAATTTGTAGCAATAATATCAGCATGTAAACCTGGTGCACCATCGAATATTTTTAATCTACCTCCATTTTTCTCTATATGCTCTTTTATCGCATTTTTTACTATAGGTTCTAGGTTGTAACCTAGCTCTTCCTCATAAATCTTCTCAACTGTTTTCATGTATTCATTAATATCCTGAATAAGTATATTTTTACCATCTACCTTTATGCCTCGTAGCTCAGACACTGCAGCGTGATTGTTTACGAAATAAGGTGGTGGCAGTAATTTACCATCTTTTGTCCCAATTCCTGCAACAGCTTCATCATTTTGTAGTTTCTTTCTTGCTTATTATTATATTTTTATTTATTAGCTTTATATTACTAAAATTTTATAATTTCCCGAGTTGATAGTTTAGTAAGCAAAAAATAGCTCTAGTTAAGATTTATAATCTGATAATAAGTAATAATTTTATGTGCTAAAATAACTAATATAAACACTTCCCAAAACTCATTAATTATCTCAAAATAGACAAATGGAAAATAAATCAACAAAAGAAAGTAAAATAGAAAGTGATTTTATCAAAAAATTACAACAGCTAAAATATAGTTATCGTTCTGATATTAGGACTAAAAAGGCTTTGGAAATTAATTTTCGTGAAAAGTTTGAGGCTTTAAATAAAGTAAATTTAACAGATAAGGAGTTCTCAAGACTTTTAGATCAAATTATAACTTCTAATGTTTTTAAAAGTTCAGAGCTTTTAAGAGCGACAAGCACTTTTGAGCGAGAAGATGGAACACCTTTACAATACACACTTATAAATATTAAAGATTGGTGTAAAAATTCATTTGAAGTTATAAATCAGCTTAAAATTAATACAAAAGATAGTTACCATCGTTATGATGTAATAATACTTTTAAATGGCTTACCTTTGGTGCAAATAGAGCTAAAAACTCTACAAATCAGCCCTAGGAGAGCGATGCAACAAATTATTAATTATAAAAATGATGCTGGAAATGGTTATGGGAATACACTTCTTAGTTTTATGCAGCTTTTTATTGTTTCAAACTATTCCAATACTTTATATTTTGCAAATAATAATAACAAACACTTTAAATTTGATACTGAAGAAAGGTTTTTACCTATTTATCAACACGCTGATAAGGATAATAAAAAAATAATAAATTTGGATTATTTTGCAGATACATTCTTATCCAAATGTAAATTAGCTCAAATGATAAACCGATATATGGTTTTGGTGCAAAATGAATCTAAGCTTATGATGATGCGACCTTATCAAATTTATGCGGTTGAAGCTATCACTGAGTGCATTGAGGATAACAGAGGCAATGGTTATATATGGCATACAACTGGAAGTGGTAAAACTCTAACTTCGTTTAAGACATCAACACTTTTAAAGGACAATGATAATATTAAAAAAATTCTTTTTGTAGTTGATAGAAAAGACTTGGATATTCAAACACGCAAAGAATTTAATAAGTTTCAGGAAAAATGTGTAGAAGAAAATACTAATACAGAAAGTTTGGTGCAAAAATTATTATCAACAGATCATGCTAATAAAGTTATAGTTACAACTATTCAAAAGCTAGGTTTTGCTTTAGATGGAACGAATAAAAACAGTTATAAAGAGAGGTTATCAAAGCTTGCGGATGAGCGAATAGTTTTTATATTTGATGAGTGTCACCGAAGTCAGTTTGGTAAAAACCATAATGCTATTAAAGAATTTTTCCCCAAATCACAATTATTTGGTTTTACTGGAACTCCTATATTTGAAGAGAACTCAAATAATTTAACTATAAAAGGTAAAGACGCAACATCAAAAACCACCAAAAGATATTTTTGAAAAAGAGCTACATAATTACACCATAACTCATGCTATTGAAGATGGAAATGTTTTGCGTTTTCATATTGATTACTTCAAGCCAGACGATAATACAGCAAACCAAGAAAGTGGTCAGACAATTAAAGCAGTAGCAGAGGCAATAATAGAAAAGCATAATAAAACCAGTGCGGAGAAAAAATTCAATGCGATTTTGGCAAACTTCATCTATAAATGATGCTATTAAATATTTTAGACAGTTTAAAGAGCTTGATCATAATTTAAATATTGCTTGTGTATTTTCTCCACCAGCTGATGGAAATAAAGATACTGCTCAAATACAAGAGGATTTACCACAAGAAAAAGAAGATAATAAAGTTGACCTCAAATCTTAAAAAAGAAGCTGTTAAAAGAGATTATAAAACGACTATAACAACCAATTTAATACTAATCATAATATTAATAATTTTGATGGTTATTACCAAGATGTGCAAACGCGAATAAAAAATCAAAAGTATTCTAATAATGATGTGCCTCATAATGAAAAAATAGATATAACCATAGTTGTAGATATGCTTTTAACAGGTTTTGATTCTAAATATTTAAATACTATTTATGTAGATAAAAATTTGAAATACCATGGTCTTATTCAAGCATTTTCAAGAACAAATAGATTTTTTAAACGATACAAAACCTTATGGTAATATTTTAGATTTTCGTTCACAGCAGGATAGAGTAAATGAAGCTATTACACTATTTTCAGGAGAAAGCGGTAAAAAACCAAAAGAAATATGGTTAGTTGATTCAGCATCAAAGGACAATAAAGAATTTCCAAGATGCAACTAAAAGATTTAGAGGAATTTATGTTCTCACATAATTTGGAGAATAAACCTGAGCAAGTTGTAAACTTAAAATGGAGATGAGGCAAGAGCTGAATTTATAAATACATTTAAGGAAATTCAACGCCTCAAAACTCAGCTAGAGCAACATACAGATTTGAGCAATGAACAAAAGATAACAATAGAAGAAGCTATGCCAAATGATGTTATAAGAGCTTTTAAAATCTATGTATATAGAAACAGCTAAAAGGTTGCAAAAACAACGAAATAATACTGAAAATATAATAGAAGAGGTTGAGCAACTAGATTTTGAATTTGTGCTTTTTGCTTCGGCCTTTGGTGGATTATGATTATATTATGGGACTTATTGCAAAAATATAGTCAAAACCAGCCTCAAAAACAGAAAATGACTAAAGAACAACTAATTAAGTTTACTAAAATCAAATGCAAATATGATGGAAGAGCAAGAAGATATGATAGCTTATATTAATAGCCTTGAAGTTGATAAAGCACTTAATGAAAAGGATGTAAAAAAAGGTTATGAGAATTTTAAATCACGCAATAATTCCTTTAGAATTGGATAAATTAGCAAATAAAATAAAACTGGAACCATCAAGACTACAAAAATTTGTAGATAGAGTATTAGACCGATTATATATTTGATGGGGAACTGCTTACTGATTTATTAGAACCTTTGGGGTTGGGTTGGAAAGATAGAGGAGTTATAGAATTAGCATTAATGAAAGACCTAAGCCCATTACTTAGAAAAATGGCAAATGGTAGAGATATATCAGGCTTGGAGGTTTATGATGAGTAAATTAGTGCCTAATCTTAGGTTTAAAGAGTTTAGTGGGGAGTGGGAGGAGAAAAAGTTAAAAAATGTATTCTCAATTTTTCAAGGTTTTTCTTTTCTAAGTAAAGATAGTGTTACAAATGGAGTACGATGGCTAAAAATTTCAGATGTTGGAATTCAACATATGAGTAACGAATCTCCATCTTTTTTACCTTCTAATTATGCAAAAGAATATCAAAAATTTACTCTAAAAAAAGGGGACTATGTTATTGCTCTGACAAGACCTATATTAAATAAAAAACTTAAAATAGCTCCCATTAATGCTATTTTTGATGGAGCTTTGCTAAATCAACGAGTTGGTAAACTTGTTACCTCTCAGAATATTAATTTTATATATTTTTTACTTCAAACATCAAGAATGATAAAAGAATTGGAGAATAGTATTTCTGGAACTGAACCACCAAATTTATCAGCACAAAAACTTGAAGATATTAATATTTTTATTCCAAAACCAAAAGAACAAAAAAAAATAGCCAACTGCCTAAGCTCTCTTGATAACCTCATAGAAGCACAAAACAAAAAAGCAGAGGCTCTTAAAGAATATAAAAAAGGCTTGATGCAACAGCTTTTTCCCTCTGAGGGTAAAACAGTGCCTAAGCGTAGGTTTAAGGAGTTTAGTGAGGAGTGGGAAAGTAAAATATTAGATGATATATCTGATATAGTTAGAGGTGGCTCTCCTCGACCTATTGATGACTATATGACATTATCAAATGATGGTTTAAATTGGTTAAAAATAGCTGATGTAGATAAAAACTCAAAATATGTTACACATACAAAAGAAAGAGTAAAAAAATCGGCTTTAAGTAAAACAAGAGAAGTTGATATAGGGGATTATAATACTTTCAAACTCAATGAGTTTTGGTCGTCCATATATTATGAAAATCAAATCTTGCATCCATGATGGTTGGATTGCTGTCACTAATATTGAAAGCTATATTAGTAGTGATTACTTATATTACATTATTTTATCTCCTACAAGTCAAAAGTTTTTTATAGATTATGCAGCAGGTGGTGGAATAAGAAATTTAAATGCTGATATTATAAAGTCTTTACCTATATCGTTTCCAAAAGAAAAACAGGAACAACAAAAAATAGCCAACTGCCTAAGCTCTCTTGATAATCTTATAGAAGCACAAAACAAAAAAGTAGAGGCTCTTAAACAACATAAAAAAGGCTTAATGCAACAGCTTTTTGTAAGTAGTGAGGGAGAATTATGAGTAATGAACAATCAAATATCATCATCTATAACACAGTAGATGGCAATACATCAGTTTCACTACTTGCTAAAGATTCAGATATATGGATGAGCCAAATACAACTAGCAGAGCTTTTTGCTACATCAAAACAAAATATCAGCCTGCATATTCAAAATATATTACAAGATAAAGAACTTAAAGAGGGTTCAGTTGTCAAGGAATACTTGACAACTGCCAAAGATGGTAAAAGTTACAAGGTTTCACACTATGCTTTAGATATGATTTTAGCTATAGGTTTTAGAGTAAAGAGTAAAAGAGGCATACAGTTTCGCCAATGGGCAAATAAAAATCTTAGTGAATATATGATCAAAGGTTTTGTGATGGATGATGAGAGGCTCAAAAATCCTAATGGACGAGCTGATTATTTTGATGAATTACTTGAGCGTATTCGAGATATTAGAGCTTCTGAAAAAAGGTTTTACCAAAAAGTTAGAGATCTTTTTAAGCTTAGTAGTGATTATGATGCTAGTGATAAAACAACTCAACTATTTTTTGCTCAAACTCAAAATAAACTTCTCTATGCTATCACCAATCAAACAGCAGCAGAGATAATCGTAAACCGTGCAAATGCAACAAAAGAAAATATGGCACTTACTATCTTCAAAGGTTCGGTAGTTAGAAAACAAGATATATATATAGCTAAAAATTATCTAAATAAAGATGAAATAGATAGTCTTAATCGTTTTGTAGTGGTGTTTTTAGAAACAGCTGAACTAAGAACTAAAAACCGTCAAGACATTACTATGGAGTTTTGGAAAGAAAATATCAATCGTATCATAGAGTTCAATGATAAAAAAGTTCTTAAAGGACACGGAAGTATTAGCCATAAAAAGATGGAAGTTTCTACAGAAGCTATTTATAGAGAGTTTGATAAAAAAAGAAAAATACAAGATGCACTAGATGCAGATAAACAAGACTTAAAAGAGTTAGTGCAACTTGAAGAAAAGTTAAAAGTTAAAAGTAGATAGGAGATAAATATGACAGATAAAGAAAAAGATAAACTAGGTAAGATACTTTGGGCAATAGCTGATGATTTGCGAGGCTCTATGAATGCTGATGATTTTAGAGATTATATGCTTTCATTTTTGTTTTTAAGATATTTGAGTGATAACTACAACGAGGCGGCAGCAAGAGAGCTAGGAATAGATTATCCCAAAATAGAAAAAGATGAGACGCAAATACCTTTATCTATTTGGTATGAGCAAAATCCTAATGATATTGAGGCTTTTGAAGAACAAATGCGTAGAAAAGTGCATTATGTTATTGAGCCAGCATATTTATGGAATTCAATAGCTGAATTGGCTAGGACTCAAAATGATGATTTGCATAAAACTTTAGAAAAAGCATTTAAATATATAGAGAATGAATCTTTCTCTACCGCTTTTGATGGATTATTCTCAGAGATAAATCTAAATTCTGAAAAGCTTGGTAAAGATTACTCAGATAGAAATAAAAAACTATGCAACATTATTACTAAAATAGCAGAAGGAATTGCGGAGTTTTCAAGTGAAAGTGATGTTTTGGGTGATGCGTATGAATATTTGATTGATAAATTTGCAGCAGGTGGTGGGAAAAAAGCTGGAGAGTTTTATACGCCTCAACCAGTTTCAAATATACTTTCCAAAATTGTCTCACTTGATAGCCAAGACCCAAGCACTGGGAAAAAAGAAAAACTAAATAAGATTTTTGATTTTGCTTGTGGCTCTGGTTCTTTACTGCTTAATGTTAGAAAACAAATGGGTAAATATGGGGTTGGTAAGATTTATGGGCAAGAGAAAAATATTACAACTTATAACCTAGCTAGAATGAATATGCTTTTGCATGGGGTGAAGGATAACGAGTTTGAAATATTTCATGGGGATACATTATCTAATGATTGGGATATGTTAGCAGAGGAGAACCCTGCTAAAAAAATACACTTTGATGTGGTTGTTGCTAATCCTCCTTTTTCACTTCGCTGGGATCCTACTGATGAATTAGGTAAAAATTTTAGATTTAAAAATCATGGGTTAGCACCAAAAAGTGCAGCTGATTTTGCTTTCTTGTTACATGGTTTTCACTTCTTGGATAAAGAGGGAACAATGGCTATTATATTACCTCACGGTGTCCTATTTAGAGGTGGGGCAGAAAGCAGAATAAGAACTAAATTGCTTAAAGATGGGCATATTGATACCGTTATTGGTTTGCCAGCAAAACTTTTCTTCTCTACTGGAATACCTGTTTGTATATTAGTGCTTAAAAAATGTAAAAAAAGTGATGATGTGCTTTTTATTAATGCAAGTGAACATTTCACCAAAGGAAAGCGACAAAATGAATTAAAAGATAAAGATATAGATAAAATAGTAGATACCTATAAGCACCGAAAAGAAGAGGAACGATACTCTCGCTGTGTATCACTTGAAGAGATTGAAAAAAATGATTTTAACCTTAATATTTCAAGATATGTCAGCACCGCTAAACCAGAGCCAATTATAAACCTTAATGAAGTGAACGATGAATTAGCAAATTTAGAAAAAGATATTGAAAAATACAAACAAGAGCATAATGATTATTTGAAATTATTAAGTCTAAAAACATTATAACAATATTGAGTATTTAAAAAATATTAGGTGCGTAGTTAGTGGTTTTGTTATAATGATTATTTTTAGAACCAAAAAATTTAATAATTTAATAATTTAATAAATCTTAGAGGTTAGTTATGAGTAAAATATATAAACATATATTGTATGTGAATGATTTGGAAGAGGATAGTAATGATATTATTATCAAAAAGGTAAAAGAGTTAGTTGTTACAGGGGAAAAGTCAAAATTAACAGTTTTGAATATTGTCCTTGATGATATTATTACTGGTGGTTATGAAATTATGCCGGTTTATAATAATATTGAAAAAGAATCAAGCCTGAGTGAACACCAAGAAAAACTAAATAAAATCATAAAAGACTATAATCTTCAAGTTGATGATACAGAAGTTATTTCAGCATTATCAACCAGTGCTGGAATTATTGATTATGCTAAAGAAAACAATGTTAATTTGATTGTTGTTGGGCTTCGTGAAAGAAAAGGGTTTTTTGAATATTTACTTGGAAGCACTGCCAAATCTATTCTGTCTGATGCTCCTTGTGATATTTTGTCAGTATTTATTCCGCATACTGATTAATAAATAGTGAATAAACAACAAAACAAATAACAAAAGAGAAGAGAAAATATGAGTAATATAAGTAAATCAAGTGATATAAATTGGAGTGATATAACCAAATATGAAGAAATAAAATTTCAAATATTTGAAGGTATTGCGAAAATAAGTATCAACCGACCACACAAGCATAATGCATTTACACCTTTAACGATTAAAGAAATGATGCAAGCAATGGATTATTGTAGAAATAGTGAAGATGTTAAAGTGATAATTATAACAGGCGAGGGCGGTAAAGCATTTTCTAGTGGTGGCGACCAAAGTGTTAGAGAACACGGTGGTTATGTTTCTGGAAATGATGTTCCACGATTAAATGTGCTTGATTTACAAAAACAAATTCGTAGTATTCCTAAAGTTGTTATTGCCGCTGTTGCTGGTTGGTCTATTGGTGGTGGTCATGTTTTGCATGTTGTTTGTGATTTGACAATTGCTGCTGATAATGCAAAATTTGGGCAAACAGGCCCTAAAGTTGGTTCTTTTGATGGTGGTTTTGGTGCTTCATATTTGGCTAGAATTGTTGGGCAGAAAAAAGCTAGAGAAATTTGGTTTTTGTGTGAACAATATGATGCAAAAGCAGCACTTGATATGGGTTTAGTTAATAAAGTGGTTGCTCTTGAAGATTTGGAATTAGAAACTATAAACTGGGCAAATAAAATAAAACAACATTCACCTTTATCAATTCGTATGCTTAAGTCCGCATTTAATGCAGAATTAGATGGGCAGGCTGGAATTCAAGAACTTGCTGGAAATGCAACGCTTTTATATTATTTATCAGAAGAAGCGAAAGAGGGCAGAGATGCTTTTATGGAGAAACGCGAGCCTAATTTTGATAAGTTTCCAAAATTCCCATAATTTCTATAATTTATTAAGTAAAAGGTATTTGAATGTTTAAAAAAGGATTATTTCTATTAACTGTTTTTATTATTGGCTGTGGACAGAAAGGTCCTTTATTTTTACCTGAAAAAGGTCATAAAACTAAAGAAAAAGTTATCAAAATTAAAACAACAAAAAATAAAAAGCAAAAACTAGAGCCTGTTGTTATTTTAGTTAAACCGATTTTGATAAATGCTAAAAAATCATCAGTTAAAGGAAATAGTAGCAGTGTTTGGCAGGAATTATTTAAAACTAACAAAGTTGCTAAAACAGATTTTGAAGAAATAAGATATGTTTTATTTAAAACTGATTTACTAAACTTAACTGCTAGAAAAACAGTGTTTATTGGAAATATTGCTAATAAAAAGGCAACACAGAAAACATATAAAGTAAAAGCTGGAAATTATTTAAAATTCCGAATGCAAGGAAAAGGTTACGATAAAATACCAAACTTTTTATTGAGAATAAATAAATATATCAAGTCTAGTAAAACTTATAAGCGAGTTGGTAATTCAGATTTTATGATTGAAAGAGCTGATAGTATAAGTGTTTATATTCAAGTTATATAAAACATATAAAATATATAAAAGGAGAAAAAATTTATTATGAAAAAAAACTTAAATAAAAAGCTATTGCTTGAAATCGCAAAAAAATATGAAACACCTTGTTATGTATATTCTAAAGAGATAATTGAAGAAAATTTCAATAAGTATAAAGAAGCTTTTGCCCAAAACAAACATAGTATTTGTTATTCGGTTAAGGCTAACTCAAATATTTCAGTTTTATCTTTATTAAATAATTTGGGAGCAAGCTTTGATGTGGTTTCTGTTGGAGAATTAAAACGAGTTTTAGTTGCTGGTGGCGATGCTAGTTCTGTTATATTTTCTGGGGTTGGTAAGAAAGTTGAAGAAATTGCTTTTGCACTAGATTGTAGAATTAAAGCGTTTGATATTGAATCAATCCAAGAATTAGAAACTATAATTAGCGTCGCACAAGAAATTGGTGAAATTGCTTCTATTTCAGTTCGTTTTAATCCTAATGTAGATGCGAAAACACACCCATATATTTCAACTGGTTTAAAAGATAACAAATTTGGTTTAACAGAAGAACAGGCTTTTGAAACTTATAAAATTGCAAAAGAATCAAACTGGATTGAAATATCAGGAATTAATATGCACATTGGCTCACAGCTTACAGATATAAGTGCTTTTGAAGATGCTTTGGCAAAACAGGCACAATTTATTTTACGCTTAGAAACTGAGCTAAATATATCTTTGAAACATATAAATACTGGCGGTGGGCTTGGTATTAACTATGAAGGTGAAAATACTATTTCAATGCAAAACTGGGTTGATGCAATTACAAAAGCACACAAAACATCACCAAATATTGAATTAGTTATAGAACCTGGTAGATCAATAGTTGGCAATGCTGGAGTTTTGTTAACTCAAATTATAAATACAAAACCACAAGGAGATATTAATTTTGCAATTTGTGATGCGGCGATGAATGATTATATGCGAGTTGCACTTTATCAAGCTTATAATCATATTGAAAACATATCTTTAGAACAAAAAGAAAAACTAGAGCAAAATAAAAAATATACAATTGTTGGACCAATTTGTGAATCAGCTGATTTCTTTGCGAAGGGCAGGGAGCTTAGCTTGGCTAAAAATGATATTTTGGCAATTTGTGATACAGGAGCTTATGGTTTTGTTATGAGTTCAAATTATAATTCAAGGGAAAAACTTGCTGAAATCTTGATTGATGGAAATGAATTTAAATTAATTCGTAAAAGAGAAACTTTTGAAAATATGATTGAATTAGAACTTTTTGAAGAATAACTGAAAAATAGCGGTATGAAAAATAAATATTATATCTTTGCAAAAAAAGTATTTACAGAAAATGTAATAAAAGAAAATACTTATGTTTTGATTGAAGATGATTTGATTTCTGAGATAACAACAAAACCGCAGGAAAATATTCAAATAATTAAAACTGATTTATCGTTAGTTCCAGGTTTTTTGGACTTACATATTCATGGGCGAGAAGGCTGTGATATTATGGATGCAAACCCAAAATCAATTGAAATAATTTCAAAATCATTAGTGAAACACGGAGTTGTTGGATTTTTGGCAACAACAGTTACTTCAACTTGGGAAAATACTTTAGAAGCTTATTCTGTAATCGGCGAGGCTTATCAAAATCAACCAAGTGGTGCAGAGGTTTTGGGAGCTTATAATGAGGGCTTGTTTTTTAGTGAAAAATATAAAGGTGCACATGATGATAGTTATTTTAAGCCTTTAAATATTGAAAATATAAAATCAATTTTAGAAGCTTCAAATAACTCTTTAAAGGTTTTTGCTTTAGCCCCCGAGCTAGATAATTCGGCAGAAGTTATAAAGTTTCTAACGCAAAAAGGTATAAAAGTTATGTTAGGTCATACAAATGCAAATTATGATGAAACTTGCAAAGCTTTGGAATTAGGTGCGAGTGGTGGAGTTCATGTATTTAATGCAATGACTGGAATTCATCATCGTAAACCTGGTTGTGCTGGTGCGGTTTTACTTGATGAAAACGCTTATGTTGAGGTTATTGCTGATAATGTGCATTTGCACCCTGCTATTTTAGAAATGATTACAAAACTAAAACAAACTGATAAAATTGGATTAATTAGTGATTGTATTGTCGCTGGTGGTTTGAAAGATGGAAACTATAAGCTTGGAATGTTAGATGTGAGCGTGGAAAAAGGAATTGCTAGAACTAACTCAGGGTCTCTAGCTGGAAGTACTCTTACACTTGAAAAAGCAGTTCTGAATATGATAACAAAAGGTAAAGTTTCTCCAGTTAACGCAGTAAATATGGCTAGCTTATCTCCTGCTAAATTTTTAGGTATTGATAGTTCTCAAGGAAGTATTGCTGTTGGGAAAAAAGCAAATTTCTCACTAGCGGATGATAAATTTAATATTCAAAAAACTTATATTAATGGAAAGCTGGTTTTTTCTAATTAATAAAACATCATAAATCTTATATTTTAACTATTGCTTAAATATCTTATAATTGATATTATTAATAGTTATGTATAAACAAGATGTGCATAATTTTAATAAGCTTCTTTTTTTAATGGAAGTATCCAAGGAAGCAATAAGAATAATACTTTATAAGTATTTGGTTAGTAAAACAATAACAAAAAAATTACCAAATATCTTAGAAATATAAGCAAAACTCAAATAGAGTTTAAATTTAAATAAAAAAATAAAACATAAGCTATAAATTTATAATTAGTGAATGTTTTTTAAATATAATGAATGATGCAAACATACAAAGAACAACAAAAATTAAATAATAATAAAATTATTGGACTAAATATAAAGTCTAGTTTTATGAATATTTGCAAGCGTTCAGAGGAAAATAAAGATGAAAAAAATGTTAATAAATGCAACGCAAAAAGAAGAATTGCGTGTAGCGTTAGTAGATGGGCAAACTGTCTATGATTTAGATATAGAATCAGTAAATTCAAAACAAAAAAAAGCAAATATATACAAAGGTGTAATAACTAGAGTAGAACCAAGTTTAGAAGCAACATTCGTTGACTATGGTCAAGATAGACATGGTTTCTTGCCTATAAAAGAGATTAGAAAAGAATATTATTCTAAAAAAGTAAATCAAGGAAAAGGAAGACCAGACTACAAAAAACTTATTCCAGAAGGAACTGAAGTTATAGTTCAAGTTGAAAAAGAAGAACGAGGCAATAAAGGTGCCGCACTTACAACTTATATAAGTATAGCTGGAAGATACTTGGTTCTTGTTCCTGATAGTGTTCGTGGCCCTGGAATTTCTCGTCAAATTCAAGGTGAAGATAGAACTATTATCAAAAATTCACTAAGAGAATTAGATAATCCAGAAAATTACGGTGTTATAGTTAGAACAGCTGGAATTGGTCGCTCAACAGAAGAGCTTCAATGGGATTTAAATCAACAGGTTAGATTGTGGAGTAAAATAGAAGCTGCTTACAAAACAAGTAAAGCAGGAACACTTTTATACCAAGATAATAATCTAATAGTTAGAGCGATTAGAGATCACTTAAAAGACGATATCAGTCAAATATTAATAGATAATGAAAAAGTTTTTAACCAAGCTTATGCCTTTATGTCTTTGGTAATGCCTGATAAAGTAAATCTGTTAAGTAGTTATCAAGATGAAGTTCCTTTGTTTTCGCGTTATCAAATAGAAGAGCAAATTGATAGTGCTTATGGTCGTTCAGTTCGTTTGCCATCAGGTGGAGAATTGGTTATTGACTATACGGAAGCAATGGTTTCTATTGATATTAACTCGGCCAGATCAACTAAGGGGGCTAATGTGGAGCAAACTGCTTTGCATACTAATTTAGAAGCAGCTGAGGAAATAGCAAGACAGTTAAGGCTTAGAGATATTGGAGGCTTAATTGTTATTGATTTTATCGATATGTATGAATTTAAGCATAGATCTTTGGTTGAGAGAAAAATTAGAGACTCAATTAGATTGGATAGAGCTAGAGTTCAAACCGCTAAAATTTCTAAATTTGGGTTATTGGAGATGTCAAGACAGCGTCTTAGACCTTCAATTGATGAGGCTAGCCATAATTTATGCCCAAGGTGTAAAGGGCAGGGAAGCATTCGTTCTAATCAATCTGTAGCTTTATCAGTTTTGAGATTAATTGAAGAAGATGCTGTAAAAGATAATACAGCTAAAGTTATAACTCAGTTACCAATTACAGTTGCAACATTTTTGCTAAATGAAAAAAGAGTGCAAATATCCGATATAGAAGCAAGAAATAATGTGAAAGTTGTAATAATTGCAAATGGAACGCTAGAAACACCACATTTTGATATTATACGAGTGCGTGATACTGATGAGGAAAATGCAGAAAAACAACTAAGTTATAAAATGGTAAGAGATTTTACAAAGTCTCAAGAAACTAGTAGCCAAGCTGAAAGTGCTCCATTAAAACCTATACAAGAAGCGGTTGTTTCTAATATTCCATCTAAAATAGTAGCACCTATTGAAATTAAAAAAGAAGATAAAATTGAGGAAACAGGTTTCTTTAGTTTCTTTAAAAAAATATTTCATAAAAATTTAGCGGAAACAGAGCAAACTGTTGTATCTAAAGATAGAAATGACAATAGAAATGATAAGAAACAAACAAGAAATAGACCACCTAGAAATAAGCAACAAAATAATAACTCTAAGCAAGGTCAAAATAAAAATAATAATCAGCAACAAACTAAGCAAAACCTAACAGGACAGCAAGCTGATAAACAACAAAAACGCAAACAACCTTATAATAAAAATAAGACAAATGCGAAACCAAATAGCAATACAAATAGCAATGAAAATAATAAATCAAATGCTAATAATACAAACAATAAAACCAATAATAGAGGTAATAAAAATACTAAACAGGTTAAAAATAACCGACCACCTAAAAAGTTTGTAAATAAATATATTTCTGACCAAACAAAAGTCCAAGATGGACGCCCAGTAAGTAACGATGCACAAAGAGGTGCTGGTAAATTTGATGCAGATGTTAATTTAAATTTAAATTCAACTCAAAGCTCAAATAAGTTAGAGCAGGGAAAAAGTATAAATAAAAACACAAAATCTGCTGATAAATCAGTAGACAAAGTTACACCAAAGAAAAATCAAAATCAAAATCCAAATAGTGTAAAAGCTGAGAATTCTGATCATGTTTGGATTCCTCATGCAGTTAAGTCTGCAGTTGGAGTTTGGTATATGGGAGATGATTTGGAAATGGAAACACAAAAAGTAGATACGAATAGGGTAGGTAAGGAAAAAACTAAACCTACAAATATTGAAAATAAAAAAGAGGAAAAAATGAATACAACAAAAAAACAGACTAAAATTGCAGAATTATCATCTTTTGGGCAAAGTATTTGGTTTGATAATATTAGCCGAGATATGATTGAATCTAAGGATTTAGAGAAATTAATTGCAAAAGATGATTTGCGTGGAA
>CBDCEG010000030.1:0-29029 GCA_965215775.1 Cardiobacteriales bacterium | reverse complement strand
TAAAAAATAACTCAGCAGAGCTAAATAAATACTCTCAAGTTATAAATAAAAAAAGCGTAGCAACTTTTGAAACAGGAACTACTCAAAAAGTAACTTTTAATAAACCAATAAAAGGAAAATATTTTGAAATCCAAGGTTACTTAGATGAGGTTTTTGATGGTGAATTTATTTATTGGGGTTTTTATGTGAAAGGAAATTTATCTAAAATATTTAAGTCTATCGGTAAAATAAAAAGTATCTCAAAAAAAGGTATCTATACAAATAAGAAGAAAGAAATTGTTAAGGTTTTATTACTAAATACTAAATCTAAAAATTCTTCATGGAAAATAGTTAAACCAAGACATGGTGTGCCAAAGAAAGGAACTATTGAAAGAGCATTTTTAACCAATGATGAAAATGGAAAAGTATTGATTAGTTGCTCTTTACAAAGTGCATCTTCTATACCAAAAAGAATAACTAGAAAATTAAGACCAGATTTATAAGTATAAGTTTTTAATATTCTGGAGTTATAAAAAAAGGCAGTTAATTCTGCCTTTTTTTATTTGTTCTTACTATATTGGAAATGGATTTAGCTATGGGTTAAAGGTTGTTTAAGAACTCTAGCTTTTGTTTTTTTGTAAGTGATTTAATTCTACACTCTTCTTTGCTAGCTTCTGAGCGGTTTTTCATTTGTTTTTTATAAACGATTTTGAGGGGAGTTCTACCATAAAAATACTTAGCTCCTTTTTTATTTAAATGCTCAGCAAATCTTCTATCAACATCTGTAGTTATACCTGTGTATAAGCTATCATCTGTTGATAGAATAATATAAACAAACCAGTTTGAAGTTTGCTTATTTAGTTTTTTTCGTAGATTTTTTTGCAATTTTTAAAGGAATAAAAATATCATTAAAATCCAATTCTTTTTTACCTTTAGTTGTTATAGGATTTTCTTGAAAAACTCTAACTTGCAAATAATTAAAATCTTTATCAAAGCTTTTAAAAGACTTTAAAAGATTAAATTTTATTGTTTTTGCTTCTTTTAATAAAGCATTTTTGTCTAGTTTTATAATAACATTTGATTTAGGAGCTATTGATATTACAGGAACAATAATCCCTTCTTTAGAGATATTTGTGTTAATCCCAATAACCATAAATTTATTACTTATATCTAATTTTATGTTTTGTACTTTAGCTAGTAAAGGTTTGAATTCATCTTTATAGCTCTCCTCTTCAGGATATCCTAAAATCATTGCTCCAGATATTTTCTCCATTGCTTTTAGGTAAAATAAAGCAGTTAAAGGGTTTTCCTGTGTATTATCTACTATCTTTTTATGAAGTCCTAAAACACTAACTTCATTTATTAAGTAGTCTTTAAAGATGAATTTATTAATTTTCCAGCCAGCTCCATCTTTGTCTAATACTAATGCAAGTATTTTTTGCACTCCATCATTATAACTTTTCAAAAAAACGATATAACCATCTTTTACCTTAAAAGATTGATTATACACAGATAATTGATTTGGCAATTTTCCAGAAATTGTTAATTTTGTATCTTTTTTAATATCAGATAATCTATACTGACTAAAATTATCAAGATAATTAGTCTTAAAAAATGGTGATAATATATTAATTAATTTATCAATATTATCTTTCTTATTTTTCAAGTAAGAGTCATGGAAAAAACCATATACTTTTTTAGTATCTTTTTCTTCAACAGATTTCAAAAATCCAGTATAGAAGACTTTAACACTGTCTCTTTCCTTTGCACTTATTTCATCATCAACTAATATTTTATAATCTTTATTAATTTTTACTTGTTTAGATGGCTCTTCTTTTTTGATTACCGCTGTTGCTTTTGGGTCTTTTTCTTCATTGTCATCACAGCCGTAAGTAAAAAGAAGAAGAAGGAACGATAGATTTATAAGTTTTTTTATTTTCATTATTTTGTTTTTGGGTTACTGTAAAAAAAGATAATTTTATAGTATTATATCCTTTAAATCTACAAATAAGGTATAGCAATTAAATGAAATTTAAAAAACCAATAATACATAGCCCTCAAAATCCAAAATCTGCAATAATTTGGATGCATGGTTTAGGAGCAAGTGCAACTGATTTTGAAGGAATTATGCCACTTTTACCCATTGAAAAACATAGCATAAAGATGGTTTTCCCTTATGCAGCTGAAATTCCAGTAACTATAAATAATAATATGGTTATGCCAGCTTGGTATAACATTACTGATTTTTCACGAACTGATATTGATCGTGATGGAATTGCAAAATCAAACAAATATATTCAAAGTTTAATCCAAGAGCAAATAAATTTAGGCATTCCAAGTGATAAAATAATTATTGCAGGATTTTCCCAAGGTGGAGCAATGGCAATTCACAGCGGAACAAGGTGTGAGCATAAACTTGCTGGGATTTTGGCACTTTCTTGTTATGTTTTGGATAGGGAAACTCATTTAGAAAAAAGAACTAAGGTAAATATAAAAACTTCAGTTTGGATGGGACACGGAAGTTTAGATCCTGTTGTTCCTTATGATTTGGGCGAATCTAGTGCTAATTATTTAATGGAAAATGGGCATATAGTTAATTTTATGACTTATAAAATTCAGCATGAAGTGATTTTAGAAGAAATAAATGCTTTGGCAGGTTGGATTGATACAACTTTAGATAAGTAGCAAAATAGAAAATAGAAAGCAGAAATTAAAAAAATAAGTTAAATAAATATATAACAAGAGGTTTTGACATGTGTGGGATTATAGGAATGGTTGGAAGTAGAGATGTTGTGCCTTTTTTGATGGACTCACTCAAACGCATGGAATACCGTGGATATGATAGTGCTGGAATTGCAGTTTTTGATGATGGTAAATTCAACCGTAGAAGAGCAAAAGGTAAACTATCAGCACTTCAAAGCGTTGTTGAAGCAAATCCACTCACAGGAAATATTGGAATAGGGCATATTCGTTGGGCAAGTCATGGAACTCCAACTGAAGAAAACGCACATCCACATAAATCAAGCAATGTAAAAGTTGTTCATAATGGAATAATTGAAAACTGGCAAACATTAAGAAAAGAATTAGAAAATAAAGGTTACAAATTCATTTCAGACACTGATACTGAAGTTGTTGCACACCTTATACAATCTAATATTGATGCTGGTTTAAATGCAACTCAAGCTTTCCAGACCTCAATAAAAAGACTTCAAGGAGCTTATGCGTTAGCGGTTATGATTGAAAGTGAGCCTGAAACTCTTTTTGTGGCAAGATTAGGAAGCCCATTAGTTGTTGGTTCTGGTGAAAATGAAATGTATGTTGGTTCTGATGCTTTAGTTTTAGCACCAGTTACTAATAAAGTTCAATTTTTGGAGGAGGGCGATTATGCAATAATTACTGGAAACTCTATACAAATATTTGACTGCTCAGATACACAAGTGCAAAGGGAAATTACTGAAACTGGTCTAACAGCTGATGATACTGATAAAGCTGGATTTCCACACTTTATGTTAAAAGAAATTCACGAACAGCCAAAAGTATTAGAAGGTTTGATTGAAAGATATATTGATGTAGAAAACAAACAAATCAAAGATTTAGAACTTGGTTTTGACCCAAAAGAAATAGAAAGATTTGCTTTTATAGCTTGTGGAACAGCTTATCATGCTGGAATGGTTGGTAAATATTGGATGGAAAGCCTTGCAAAAGTTAGTGTTGATATAGATGTTGCATCAGAATATAGATACCGTGATTTAATTATGCCTAAAAAAGGTGTTTTTGTTGCAATTTCACAATCAGGAGAAACAGCGGATACACTAGCTGCCCTTAGGAAAGCTAAGCAAGGAAACCAACATATTATGTCAGTTATAAATGTTGAAAGTTCAACTATGGCTAGAGAAAGTGATGATATTTTACCAATTATTGCTGGAGCAGAAATTGGTGTTGCTTCAACAAAAGCATTTGTTGCTCAATGTTTCACGATTTTATGTTTATCAATTTGGCTAGGTAAAAAACGCGGAGTTTTAAGCCAACAGCAAGAAAGCGAGTTAATAACAGATATTCTTTTATTACCTAAAATGGTAAAAAATTCCATTGAAGATATTAAACAAGTTCAGCATGTTTCATATGCACTAACAACTGCAACTGATGTTTTGTTTTTAGGTCGTGGGCTAAATTATCCTATTGCTCTTGAATCTTCCCTAAAACTAAAAGAAATAAGCTATATTCACGCTGAGGGTTATGCTTCTGGTGAAATGAAACATGGTGCAATCGCTCTAATTGATAAAAATGTCCCAGTTGTTTGTTTGGTTCCAAATGATAAAGTTGCAGAAAAATCACTTTCTAATATGCAAGAAGTTGCAGCAAGAGAGGCACAAGTTGTTTTAGTTTCAACCAAAGAAATATGTGAGCAAAATAATGATGTTGCTCATAAAATAGAAATGCCTGAAATAAATCCAGTAATTAGCCCAATTTTGTATATTATTCCGATGCAATTATTATCTTATTATACTGCTTTAACTCTAGGTAAAGATGTTGATCAACCTAGAAATTTAGCAAAATCAGTAACGATTGAATAACTAATTAATTGATAAATTAATAAACTGATAAATTGATTAATAAATTTAGTAGTTAAATATTTTAGAAACTTAGGGGCAGAGTAATTTAGATATGAAAATAATAGCAATTATATTATTAATTTTAAGCGCACCTTTATCTATAATTATTGTTTTGTTGATTTATTTTCAATCAAAAACAAGTGCAATATTTACCCAAAAAAGAGTTGGTAAAGACCAAAAAGGATTTACAATTTATAAATTCAAATCAATGGATAACGGTAAAATCACAACGATAGGACGCGTGATTAGAAAGCTAGGATTGGACGAAATACCACAATTATACAATATAATAAAAGGCGATATGTCCTTTGTTGGGCCTCGCCCATTGACTCAATTTGACATAGATAGATTGGGCTGGAATAAAAAACAGCACAACCAAAGATGGAGCGTAAAACCTGGTATCACAGGGATGGGCTCAATTAACCAATGTTTGTAATGCTGATTTGTCATTGCAAAATGATTTGGATTATGTGAAAAACAAAAGCTTTTTTCTGGATTTGAAAATAATATTTAGGTCTTTAACCGTCCCATTTTTGGGCAAACACACAAAATAAATGAAAATATTAGTAAACGGAATTGGAAATATTGGACAAACTCTATTAAATCTACTAAATGATTACAAAGAAATTCTAAATATAGATAAAATATATGCTCTAAAAAACACTGCAATAAATGATTGGAACAGAACAGAATTAGATATTTTGAGTGGAAAAAGGCATCATAATATGTGCTGATAACAACCCAGATTTTTTAGAAATAAATACAATTATTGATAAAATTGATTATATTTTTGATTGTAAAGCAAACTCTTTTGGATTGAAAAATAAAGATTTATACAAATCCATGAAAAACCTAAAAGGTTGTAGCGCCCAAGGAAGTGAAAAAGGTTTTGGCATTCCATTTATGTCTGGAATAAATAACGAAATTATACAAAATAAAAAATTTGTGCAAATAGTTTCTTGCAACACTCATGCTTTATCATCAATAATTACGACGATGACAAATAATAATTTGTCTAGCTTGATTGAGACGGATTTTGTGATTGTAAGGCGTTCTGAGGATCTTGGAAATAATCAAAGATTAGTTGGTGCAAATGTTCTTTCAAGACACTTAGACAAAGAAATAGGCACTCATCACGCAATTGATGTTAAAGATTTATTTCAAACAAAAAACATACAATTAAACATTCAATCATCAGATATAACAACGCCAAGCCAACTAATGCACTGTGTGAGATTTAACCTAAAAATGGACAAAAATATTGATATTTCACAGTTGAAAAACAATATAAAAAATAACAATGCAATCTCTATAACTTCCAAATTTGACTCCAATATCATATTTGAATTAGGTAGAAGATACAGCCCTTACGGAAGATCGTTTTCTCCATGCAATTGTCAATGAAAACAATATTTTACTTGATTTTGAAAACAATAGAATAAAAGGCTGGGCGTTTATTCCACAAGAAGGAAATACAATGATTTCAACTATTCACGCATTTTTATTACAAACAAATTGTGATAACTCTGAAGAAATTATCACAACAATAAAAAATGATATCGTTAGAGATTCTTGGTAATTGGTTTTATATTTAACAAAAACTAAAAACTAAAAACTAAACTCAGTGTGATATCACAACTAAATAATTTCAAATCTAATTTTGTTTAAGTTTCAAATACTTATTTCCCACCTAACATACCCTTTTAAAAATTTAGCAGTATATCCTTTTTTAGATTTAGCAACATCTTCAGGAGTTCCTGTTGCAACTATTTCACCGCCGCCAGATCCGGCCTTCAGGACCAAGGTCTATAATCCAATCTGCTGTTTTTACAACATCTAAATTATGTTCAATAATAATTATCGTATTTCCTTTATCTCTTAAGCTATGAATAACTTTAAGAAGCTGTTTAACAATCGTGAAAATGTAAACCTGTTGTTGGCTCATCTAAAATATATAAAGTTTGCCCAGTATCTCTTTTGGATAATTCTTTGGCTAATTTAATTCGCTGTGCTTCACCTCCTGATAAAGTTACTGCATTTTGCCCCAAAGTTATATATGAAAGACCAACATCCATAAGGGTTTCTAGTTTTTTATTTATTGCTGGAATATGTTTGAAAAATCCAACTGCATTTTCAACTGTCATTTGTAGAACTTCAAAAATATTTTTATCTTTATATTTAATTTCCAAAGTTTCACGATTATATTTTTCACCTTTACAAATATCACATTTAACATAAATATCTGGTAAAAAGTGCATTTCAACTTTTATAACTCCATCACCAGAGCAAGCTTCACAACGACCACCTTTAACATTAAAACTAAATCTCCCAGGGTTATAACCTCTTGACCTAGACTCTTGAGTTCCTGCAAATAGCTCTCTAATCCCTGTAAATATTTGGGTATAAGTTGCTGGATTTGAACGCGGAGTTCTCCCAATTGGGCTTTGGTTTATATCAATTATTTTGTCAAAATTATCATAACCTTCAACTTTTTCATATTTTGCGGGTTCTGTAACAACTCTACCTAATTTCTGATACATTATTTTTGATAAAGTATCTTTTATTAAAGTTGATTTTCCTGAGCCTGAAACACCTGTAACACAAGTGAATAAGCCAACAGGAATACTTACATCAACGCTTCTTAAATTATTTCCAACTGCACCTTTTATACTTAGCCATTTTTTGGTTGGCTTTAGTCTTTTTTTAGGAATTTCTATTGCTTTTTTGCCAACTAAGTATTGCCCTGTTAAGGTATTTGATTTTAAAATTTGTTTTGGTGTTCCTGTAAATACAATTTCACCACCGTGAACTCCAGCTCCAGGTCCAATATCCACAATATAATCTGCATTTCTAATCGCGTCTTCATCATGCTCTACCACAATAACCGTATTGCCTAAGTCTCTTAGGTGAAAAAGTGATTTCAAAAGCCTATCATTATCTCGCTGATGCAAACCAATAGATGGCTCATCTAAAACATACATAACTCCAACTAAACCTGCACCAATTTGAGAAGCTAACCTAATTCGTTGTGCTTCTCCGCCAGAAAGCGTTTCTGCACTTCTATCTAATGATAAATAGTTTAAACCAACATTTATTAAAAAGGACAATCTTAAATTAATTTCCTTTAGAACTTTATCTGCTATTTTTTGTTTTGCACCTTTTAGCTTTAACTCACAAAGGAACTTATGACAATCAGCTATTGCAAACTTTGAAATATCACAAATATTTTTCTCTGCAATAAATACATTTCGTGAAGATTTACTAAGGCGACTACCTTCACAGCTTCTACATTTTTGGTTATTCTGATATTTTGCTAATTCTTCACGAACATAGTTAGAATCAGTTTCAATATATCTTCTTTCTATATTTGGAATAACTCCTTCAAACGGTTCTACACTGTGAAATGATTTGCCTTTATTAGTTATATAAATCATCTCAATGTCTTCTTTGCCAGTCCCATATAAGACTTTATTTTGAATGTCTTTATCAAGTTCTTCAAAAGGAATTTCTAATGAAAATTTATAATGCTCAGCAAGTGCTTGCATTTTCTTAAAATAATATTTTGCGTTTTTATTCCAGCCACGAATTGCTCCTGCTGCAATTGATAAATATGGTTGAGCAACTATTTTTTTAGGGTCAAACCTAGCTTCAATTCCTAAACCATTACAGCTTTGGCAAGCACCATTTGGATTATTAAAAGAAAACATTCTTGGTTCTAACTCTTCTAACGAATATCCACACTCAGAACAAGCAAATTTGGAAGAAAATACCAAATCTTTTTTCTTTGGGCTATCCATATAAGCAATTTTCACAATTGTATTGTAATTTAAAGAGGTCTCAATAGACTCTGCAACTCTTTGTGCAATCTCATCTTTTACCTTTAAATCTATCAATTACAATTTCAATTATTATGTTTTTTGTTTTTTTCTATTTCTGGAAGTTCGTCAATATCATAAACAACATTATCAATACGAAGCCTAACAAATCCTTGCCTTTTAATATCTTCTAATAACTTTACATGTTCTCCTTTTCTATTACTTACGATTGGTGCTAATAGCATAAGTTTTGTCCCTGTTTTTATTGATAAAATACTATCAACAATTTGAGAAACTGTTTGTGAATCTAAATCTGTTTTATGAGTTGGGCATTTTGGAGTTCCAGCTCTTGCAAATAATAAACGCAAATAATCGTGAATTTCAGTAATTGTTCCAACAGTTGAACGAGGATTGTGAGAAGTTGATTTTTGCTCAATTGATATTGCAGGAGAAAGCCCTTCAATATGATCAACATCAGGTTTATCCATAGTTGATAAAAACTGTCTTGCATAAGTTGAAAGTGATTCTACATAACGCCTTTGACCTTCTGCATAAAGTGTATCAAAAGCAAGTGATGATTTACCAGAACCCTGATAAAACCAGTTATAACAACCAGCTTATTTCTTGGTAATTCTAAATCAAAATCTTTTAAGTTATGAGTTCTAGCCCCTTGTATTTTTATCATTTTATTTTGCATTTACTTATGTTTTTTTGAGTTTTAAAGTTTTTTAGTTATAAGATGAAAAAAAGGGTAGCTCTTGCGAACTACCCTTAATATTTCTATAAGAAAATTATTTTAACTTTTAATAAAGTCTAGTAAATTTTCTTTTTTCCATTCTGATTTTTCTTGCATTACGCTTAACAGCTGCATCTTTCTTTCTTTTTCTTTCTTGTGTTGGTTTTTCAAAGTATTCTCTAGCTCTTACTTCAGCAACTATTCCTGCTTTTTCACAAGATCTTTTAAAGCGTCTTAACGCAATGTCAAATGGTTCGTTATCTCTTAATTTAATTGATGGCATAAATTTATCCTAATTGTCTAAATAATAATAAAAGAATCTATTTTACTTGGGTTTTAAGAAAAAGCAAACTAAAATTACAAATCAGCACCAATCGTAAAGTGAATTCTAAACTTATCTCCTGGCTCATCAAAACCATGTGCAAAATCTAGCTTAATTGGACCAATTGGAGAGTAGTAGTGAAAGCCAACGCCAGCACCAACTTTTAGTTTTCCTGAGCCATTAGAAAATGAATCTCCTGCATCTACAAAAACAGCAGCTGCCATATTTTCCTTGAAAAAATATTCATATTCAGCGGAGCCAAAATACATTTGATCGCCACCAATTACTTTTTTACTTGAGTCATAATCTCCAACAACTCCATAAGAATATCCTCTTATGGTTCTATCTCCCCCTAAAAAGAAACGATAAGATGGTGGTAAATTATGAAAATCAGTTACCCAAGTTTTTCCAGTTCCTAACTTGAATGTTGCTTTATGTTTTTTAATTCGTTTTATATATTTTGCTTTTGCAACTGCTTGCAAAAAACTAACATCACTTAAACCACCTTTGTAAGCACCAGTCACATAGCCATCTAAAATCAAACCGTTTGTTGTATTTAGTGGGTCATCTGATTTTTTATATATTAAATGAATATAAGGCGTTAGCAATGATATATTTCCTTTGTCATTACCAATTTTAAAGTTTTCCTGTTGCCATTTTACTCCAAATTCTCTATCCAAATTACCAACTTTATCGTGATAAGCACCACCAATATTAAATATTTTACTATCTAAATCGCCTCGTTTATCTTCTTTATAATTTGCAAATATTTTATAATAATCTGTTGCTGGTTTTTGGGCAGGAATTCTATATTCCACCCCTGTGTCAACTAGTTTTTGAGAGACAAATATTTTAGATTTAAAATTATGCCCGCGTCGATTTACCCAACGCCAGTCAAAATCAAACCTTGCTCTAGCACCAGTATCTGTTCCATAACCAATTGCAAAAACATATTTTTTATTTTTATTTCTTCCAATTTTAAAGTTAACAGGAACTGTTTTTGTTTCTTTATTTGGTTTCGCCTCAACATCTATAAGCTTAACATAACCAGAATTATACAAATCTCTTTGTAAACTAGATATTATTTTGGAGCTATAATTATCGCCTTCTTTATAAGTTAAATACCTTTGAAAAACATCATCATCTAAAAAATCTTGAGTGATTTTTGTTTTATCAAACTTATAACGCACGCCAGTATTATAAGTTAAGTTAATTTCTGCCTCGGTGAGCTTTTCATTTAAAATAATTTGTGCGTCATCATATTTTGCATCAAAATATCCATAAGTTAATGCGGTTGAAATTAATTTATTTTTGAAATTTGTATAAAGCTCTTGTTCTAAAATATCTCCTGTTTTTAGTGGGTATTTTTTCAGTTGAGTAACAAATTTATCATTTGTTTTACCATCACCAACTATCTTTACACTTAACTTTTTGATTATTATTGGCTTACCTAAACTAATTTTATATTTTACGGATATATTTTTATTTTTTTGTTTTATATTTAGTTTAACATTTGGTTTATAGTAGCCAAAAGGTTGCAACGCTTGAGTTATTTCGCCAATTCCAGATTCCGCTAAAAATTCAATATAAGATGGGTTTGATATTTTCTTTTTGTGTTCTTTTAAGATTGAAAGGTAAGCTTTTACATTTTCTTTATATATTTTCTCTTTTTTCTTGGGAATTTCCCCCCAATTTGTTTCAACTAAAACCACGCCATCAGATGCGTAAGCAAAGCTAAAAAAAAGTAGTAAAGTAATTATTTTAAGTAATTTTGATTTAATCATTTTTTTTATAATTTAGGTCTAAGAAGTTGTTTTGGTTTAATTCCTAAAGCTAAGTTAGCTAAAACATAAACAATAATAGAACTAATTATCATAACCGCTAAAATAATTATTTGTTTAGATTTTTTTAATTCACTCCAGCCGTCCACTCCTTCTAATAAAAATTCCCTGCAGGTAAAAACAAAAGCAACTAAAATAAAATTAGCAATAAGAACTCTAACTATGAAAAATATCAAGTCTTTATCTAATTTAATTAATTTTTTCCTATAAAGAAAGAAGCCCAATAAAAACATATTTAAGAATGATGAAAGTGTGCTAGAAAAAGCAATTCCTTTATGCCCAAACTCTTTAAATAATAACAAGTTACTAACTATATTTATTCCAATACAAAATAAACCAATTTTAACAGGAGTTTTAGTATCTTGCCTTGAATAAAAACCAGGAGCTAGAACTTTGACCATTATCAAACAAAAAGCACCAAAACCAAAAATCTGTAAACTATAACTTGCCATTTCACTATCATGAGAAGAAAAAGCACCTCGTTCAAAAAGTGTTGAGATTAAAGGATAAGCTAAAATAATCAATCCAGTAGCCGAAGCAGTTCCAACAAGAAATGCTATTTTTAATGCCCAAGTTATTGTATTGGTAAATTCTTGGTCATCTTTGCTTGCTTTTAAGGCTGATAATTTTGGTAAAATAACTGAGCCCAAAGCAATTCCAATAATAGCAATAGGTAATTCTACAAGCCTATCAGAGTAATATAACCATGAAGCACTTCCTGTTACTAACATTGCTGCAAGAGCAGTGCTTAGTAGAGTATTGATTTGCCCAACAGAAGAGCCTAGCAGAGTTGGAACCATAAGTTTAAGTATTTTCTTCACACCTTTATGGGCAAAGTTTAATTTTGGTTTTGGAAATCGTTTTAATCGCCATAGTGTAGGAAGTTGCACCACAAACTGTAATATTCCGCCAACAAAAACAGCCCAAGCAAGAGCAATAGATGGTGGGTTAAAATAGTCTTTGAAAAATAAAGCAAAGCTAATAAGTGAAACATTTAAAAGGGCAGGGATAAAAGCAGGCAAAGCAAATTTATTATAAGTATTTAAAATTCCAGCACAAAAAGCAGTTAATGAAATAAATAAAATATATGGAAAAGTTATTTGCAACATTGTGGTTGCAAGTTTTAGTTGTTCTGGTTTGTCGCTAAAACCAATTGCGATGATAGTTCCAGCAAATAAAATACCTAATGCCGTTAGAATTAATAAAAAGAATCCAAGCACCCCAAAGGTATTATTTATAAGTGATTGCAACTCTTTTTCAGTTTGAGTTTCTTTTGTTTCATTTAAAACTGGGACAAAGGAATTTGCAAAACCACCTTCTGCAAAAAATCTACGAAATGTATTAGGAATTCTAAGTGCTACAAAAAATGCATCAGTGGTTCCAGCATCAAAATATTTAGCAAGAATAATATCACGAACAAGACCTAAAATCCGCGAGATAAAAGTCATTGCCGCAAAAATTCCTGATGATTTTAATAGTTTGCTCATTAGTTAATATAATCTCTCAAAACTATTCAAAAGAAGCTATAACAGGAGTGTGGTCTGATGGTCGCTCCCACATTCGTGGTTTTTTTTCAATAACACTTGATTTGCAAAGTTGTTTTAATGCTTCACTAATAAAAATATAATCTATTCTAAAACCAATATTTCTATAAAAACCATTTTCACGATAATCCCACCAACTAAATTGTTTTTCTTCGTTATTAAACATTCTAAAGCTATCTGTAAAACCTAACTCTTTAATTTGTTCTAATAAGTTTCTTTCTTCATCAGAGCATAGTATTTTATCTTTACAGCCATCAACATCATAAACATCTCTATCATCTGTTGCAATATTAAAGTCTCCCATAAGAATTATTTTATCGGTTATTTTTTTCAGTTCTTTCAAATGCTCAATTAAAGACTTTAACCACTTTATTTTATAAAAATACTTTTCATCGCCAACTTCCTTACCGTTTGGAACATAACAATTAACTAAAGTAACTTTTCCAATTGAGCTATCTAAATCAGCTTGGATAAATCTTCGCTGATAATCTAAAAGCATATTTGGTAACTTAGTTGTTGAGTTAGTTAGTTTTTGTTTGCTTATTATACAAACGCCATTAAAAGATTTTTGCCCGCTAAATAAAACATTGTAACCAGCTCTAACAAAAGTTTCTATTGGAAAACCAGCGTCAATAGTTTTAGTTTCTTGAATAACTAAAGCGTCTAAATCATACATTTTCATAACATCTATAACCTGTTCTTTTCTAATGGTTATTGAGTTTACATTCCAGCTGGCAATTTTTAGCATAATTTATTTAGTATTTGTTTGAAGTTTTATTATTAATTTATTTGTGATTTATTTGTATATATCAAATGAAAAGTATTTATCATTTATTTTCTTGTAAACACCATTAACTCTAAGTCGTGAAATAGCTTTACTGAATTCATTCATTAGTTCTTGGTTTTGTTTGCTTTTTTTGGATCCAACTGCAACTCCTTCGCCAATAATTTCAAACGAAGTATATTTTGTTCCAAATAGTTCATAAGATTTGCCTTTTTTTGTATTTAAAAAACCTAAAAGAAGCCCTAATTCATCAGCAATAACAACATCTAATTTTCCAGCTAAAATATTTTTATATATTTTACTTTCATTGCTGTAACGGACTACATTTAAGTTTTTTGATTCAAACTGACTTTTAATAAATTCATCGGCAATGGAATTTTCCAAAACTCCAATCATCAACTTAGAAAACTCTTTATCTGATAAATTAACTTTTTTATCTTTTCTTTTCATCATTCTAATTGGTGTAGAATAATATGATGATGAAAAAGATAAGAACTCTCTTCTTTTTTTAGTATTATTTGCCGAATCAATGAAAATATCTACTTTCCCACTTTTAATATTCTTAAACAAATCATTCCATTTTGTTGGGATAAGTTCACATTTTTTTCTAAGTTCCTTACAAAGAGCTTTAGCTAGTTCAACTTCAAATCCAACAAGCTTACCGTTTTTGTAATATGAGAATGGTTTATAGTCATTATCAACAGCAACTTTTAAAATATTGTCATTAGAAAATAGTAAGTTAACAAAAAATACGCTAGTTATTACAATAATTTTAATAAATTTCATTTTGTCCTCTATAAAATAATATGTTTAAAAAATTCAACTTTTAAAATTCAACTTTTAAAAATCCTTGCTTAAAATTATTTGTTTAAAAAACAGTTTTACTTAAAAACTGCTTAACTCTTTCTGACTTAGTATTATTAAAAAATTCTTCAGGAGTTCCTTGTTCTTCAATTTGCCCTTCGTGTAAAAATATAATTTTATTAGAAACATCTTTAGCAAAGGTCATTTCGTGAGTAACAACTATCATTGTAGTTCCTTCTTTGGCTATATCTTTCATAATCTTAAGGACTTCCCCAACAAGCTCAGGGTCAAGAGCAGAGGTTGGCTCATCAAATAAAATAACATCAGGCTCCATTATCAAAGCTCTTGCAATTGCAACTCGTTGCTGCTGACCACCTGATAAATGAATAGGGTAACTTTCTGTTTTTTCTAACATTCCAACTTTATTAAGAACTTCCTTTGCTTTAGCTATGGCATCTAATTTGCTCATTTTCAAAACTCTAATTGGAGCTTCAATCATATTTTCCAAAACGGTCATATGTGACCAAAGATTAAACCCTTGGAAAACCATACAAAGCCTAGCTCTAAAAGATGCTAGTTGTTTTTTATCACTTGATTCTCGTCCTTTTTTTGTTTTTTGAATTTTAGTAATTCCCCACCTAATTTTATATCACCTTGCTCAGGAGTTTCTAGTAAATTTATACAACGCAAAAAAGTTGATTTTCCAGATCCAGAAGAGCCAAGAATTGATATTACATCGCCAGGGTAAGCATCTAAAGAGATTCCTTTTAAAACCTCAAGAGCGCCAAAAGTTTTATGAATGTTTGTTATTTCTAAAATAGGCTTGTTCATTGTTATTTTCTAGGTTAGGATTTACTTATATTACAAATAATTATAACGGTTATATTAAACTTATGGAACTAAAAAAACTACTTAATGAGTTATTACAAAAAAAATCAATCAGCCCAAATGACGCAGGCTGTATGGATATTATTAGTGAAATATTAAAGCGCGCTGGTTTTAATGTTCAGATAATTGAGTTTAATGATGTTAAAAATTTATGGGCAACCTATGGAAACAAAGCACCGTTGACAGTTTTGGCAGGTCATACTGATGTTGTTCCAGCTGGTGATTTGGATAATTGGAATTCAGACCCGTTTGAACCAATAGAAAAAGACGGCTACCTTTATGCAAGAGGTGCGGCCGATATGAAAACAGGTGTTGCAACTATGTGCTTGGCAGCAGTTGATTTTGTAAAAAATAATCCTAACTTCAAAGGTAGTTTAGGAATAATGTTAACAAGTGATGAAGAGGCTAAAGCAGAAGATGGAATAAGAAAACTTATGCCATATTTGGTCAAAAAAGGAGTCAAAATTGATTATGCAGTTTTTACAGAACCATCTTCAGAGGTATTTTTGGGAGATACAATCAAAAACGGAAGACGAGGTTCATTGCACGCACACCTTGTAGTTAAAGGGAAATTAGGACATGTTGCATATCCTGAAAAAGCAGCTAATCCAACACATATTCTGGGAAATGTTATAAATAGCTTAACTCAAGAAACTTGGTGTAATGGAAACAATGACTTCCCCAAAACTTCTATGCAAATTTGGGAAATTACAGCAGGTGAAGGTGCTAATAATGTAATTCCAGAAGTTGTGAAAATGAATTTTAACTTTAGATTTTCATCAGAATTAAAATCTGAACAAATAGAAAAAAGAGTTGTGGAAATAATAAACAAACAAATTGAAATATCTAATAAAAATATAACAAATAATTATAAGTTTAGCTTTGATATTAAGTTTCAACTTTCAGGTGAATCATTCTTAACCCAAAAAGGAAAATTAGTTGATGCGATGGTAACAGCTTGTGAAAAAACACTTAATACAACTCCAAAACTATCAACCAGCGGTGGAACAAGTGATGCAAGGTTTTTGGCGCCATTTGGCGTTTCTGTTGTTGAATTTGGACCTGTCAATAAAACTATCCACCAAGCTAATGAATGTATAAAGATAGAAGATATTGAAAAACTAAAATTAACCCTTGATTACCTCCTAAAAGAAATTTATCTCTAAGCAATAGATTTGAAAGTTAAAGGATCAAAGTTTACTCTACAATATTTTTAATAACTCGTTGTGTAATTGTTGTTAGTAGTTGGTGAGGGATAGTTTTGGCGAAGTTGCAAATTTGCTCAATTGGTAAGTTATCACCCCAGCATTCTACTTTATCATCTTGTTTTACTGTTTCATCAACTAAAACTGCTGTCATATCCATAGCAACTCTTCCAACTATTTGATACTCCTTATCATTTATTAAAATTGGAGTGTTGGTTGGTATAAATCTGGAATATCCATCTGCATAACCAACAGCACAGATTGCAACATATCCACTTTGTTGCATTGTGTAGGTTTGTCCATATCCTAATTTTTCGCCTTTTTGTAATTTCTTAACGGATAACACCTTGGTTGTTAAACTCATAACTGGTTTTAAATTATGTTGCTCTGCAGTTGTAGTTTCAAATGGAGAAGCTCCATAAAGTGCAATTCCTGGGCGAATAAAATCACGATGAGCATTTGGAAAGTTTAAAATACCAGCTGAATTACATAAGCTTTGTTTTGAATTTGGGTGTTTATTTACAAATTTATCAAATATTTCTATTTGTTCTTTGGTTATATTTTTATCTTTACTATCTGAGCAAGAAAAATGTGTCATAATTACAATTTGGCTTTCATTGTAAATTGTTTTTATTTGTTGAATTGCCTTTTCTGCTTCATCATTTTTAAATCCTAAACGACCCATTCCAGTATCTAATTTGAACCATATTTGGTTAAATTGTTTTGGGAAATTTTTTAACCATTTTAATTGATTTGGCGTTGCAATAACTAATTCAAAATCATTTTCATAAGCTATTTCTAACTCATTTTCTTCAAAAGCACCCTCAAGTAATAAAATGGTTTTAGTTGCTCCTGCATTGCGTAATTCTAAGGCTTCGTTGATGCTTGCGGTTGCAAACATATCTGCTTTTTCTAAAGCTTTATAAGATTTATTTGCCTCACAGCCATACGCATTTGCTTTTACAACTGCAATACATTTAGAGTTTGGTGCTTTATCCATCAAAACTTTTAGATTGTGTTTTAGGTTATTTAGATTAATGTTTTTTGTCGTTGCGCGCATAAAAATAATTTGGGTAATTGCTATAAAACAGTTATTCTAATCCTTTTTTATAAAACTTTAATAAAAACATAATAATATGATCGTATTAAATGCACAAAATGTATGCCACTCTTACCCTCAAGCAAATGGCAAGCTTAGTATTTTAGAGAACTTAAACTTAGAAGTAAAAGAAGGCGAAAATATAGCTATTATAGGTTCTTCAGGTTCTGGTAAAAGCACGCTATTACATATTCTAGCAGGATTGGATAAGCCAACTTCAGGCAAAGTTTTACTATGTGAACAAGAATTCTCAAGCACAAATAATAATAAACAAGCAGCTCTTAGAAATAAATATTTGGGATTTATTTACCAATTCCATCACTTATTAGCAGAATTTAGTGCAGTTGAAAATGTAATGATACCTTTGCTTATAGCTGAAGTTGATAAAAAACTTGCAAAAGAAAAAGCTATGTATTTATTAGAAAAAGTTGGAGTTGGACAAAGAGCCAAACATAAACCAGCAGAGCTTTCTGGTGGGGAACGCCAACGAATTGCAATTGCAAGAGCAATGGTTACTAAACCAAAATGTATATTAGCTGATGAGCCAACTGGAAATTTGGATACAAAAACAGAGAGCAAAGTTATGGATTTACTATTTGATTTGCAACGAACTGAAAAAAGTTCATTGGTAATAGTTACTCATGATATGAGAGTTGCGGAAAGAATGGATAAGATATACACTTTAACTGATAAAAAACTAAGGTTATAAAAAATGGAAATACTATTTATATTAATTCCAATGGCTATTGTTTTGCTTGGTATTGCTATCTTTGCGTTTTTTTGGGCTGTGAACAATAAACAATTTGATGATTTGGATAGTCCTGCATATATAGTTTTATTAGATGATAAAATAGACCATGGGAAAAGCGACAAAGATGAAGGAGAAAAGTTAAAATAATTATTTGTAAATAAATTGAGGAAAAAAATATGTTAAATGAAATAAGTAATAAAAATAAAAAATATTTGATAGCAGTAGCAGTTTTAATAATTATTTTAATGATATTTAGTTCAATGCTAAGTAAAGTTAAGAATATTTTACCTGCAAACAAAGTTATTCGCATTCGTGGTGTGGCTGAGCAAATAATAGATTCAGATATGGTGAATTGGGCTGTTGTTAGCAGTTATCAAAATAATAATTTGGATGAAGCTTATCAAAAAGTAGATACAGCGATATCTTATGCCAGAAAATACTTAATAAGCAAAGGTGTTCCTGAGAAAAGTATAAAACTTTCAACATATTCAAAAGAGGTGAAAACAAAAACTAAATTCTTAGATAGTATTGGTAATACTGAGGAAAAATTTATGGGTTATGTTGTTAGTAGATCTTTGATTATAAAAGGTTTTGAGAACCTTGATTTAGTTGAATTGTTAAATGATGAAATCCCAACTGAATCAGAAAAAAGTAAGTTAAAGTTTTATTCAGATAAGCCATACTTTTATTACTCAAAAAGAGTAGATGCAATAAAACCAAAGCTTCTTGAAAAAGCATCAGAGAACGCTTATAAGCGAGGTAAAATACTTGCTGAAAGTATGGGTGCAAGTATTGGCGATTTAAGTGCAGCGAAACAAGGTGCGTTTAATGGATTTGGAGATGATGGGTTTGGAAGTGGTGGTTTTATAGGTGGTGAAACTAGAAAACATGTTTTAAATGCACAAGTAAGTGCTGAATTTTTAATAAAATAACTTCAAAAAATATTATGAATGATTTGCAAAAAACTGCTTTAAATGATTTACATATAGAATTAGGTGCGAAAATGGTTAGTTTTGCAGGTTTTTCAATGCCAGTTCAATATTTGACAGGAATTATAAAGGAACATATTCAAACTAGAGAAAACGCTTCAATATTTGATGTTTCACATATGGGGCAACTTATTTTAGAGGGAGAAAATTTAGATAAACAACTAGAAAAAATACTTCCTGTAAATGTAATAGGAATGCTTCCTAACCGCCAGAGGTATGCTTTTTTCACATTGGAAAATGGTGGGATTTTAGATGATTTGATGCTTACTAGAATTGGAGAGCAGAAATTTTATATGGTTATAAATGCTTCGCGTAAGAATGAAGGTATTTCACACCTTAAAAAACATCTGCAAGGAATTGAAATAACTGAATTAAACAATCAATCTTTAATAGCTATTCAAGGTGTAAAATCAGCACAAATACTAGAACAAATTCTACCAAAAATTTCACAAATGAAATTTATGGATAGTAAAGAGTTCACAAAATATAATAGTATTTTTCGTATTTCTCGCTCTGGTTATAGTGGTGAAGATGGTTTTGAGCTTTCAATTCCATCTGATAAAGTTACACAGTTTGTTAGTGAATTGTTAGAAAATAAAGGTGAAGAAAATAACATAAAAATGGCAGGTTTAGGAGCTAGAGATTCGCTTAGATTAGAGGCTGGACTTTGTCTTTATGGAAATGATTTAACTGAAAATATAACACCTGTTGAAGCAGATCTTTCTTGGGCTATGCAGAAAATTCGCAAAATAGATGGTGAGCGAGAAGGTGGGTTTATTGGAGAAAGTGTTATTTTAGAGCAACTTAAAAATGGCTGTAAAAGAAAAAGAGTAGGGTTTGTTGTAAATGGTAAAATTCCAGTTCGTGCAGGCGCTAAAATATTAGACCAAGATAATAATGAAGTTGGAATAATCACCTCTGGTGGTTTTGGAGCAACTATAAATAAACCAATAACAATGGGATATTTGAAAGCAGAGTTAATAGAAAATACTAAGAAATTTAAAGTTTTAGTTAGAAAAAAAGAAGTTGAAATTGAATTAACAAATTTACCATTTGTTAAACATAATTATTTTCGTTAGTTTACTAAACAACTAGCAATAGTTTAAATGATTTAAAGAATTTATTTTAAAACAAAAAGAGGAGAAAAATGACTACATATTATACAAAAGATCACGAATGGGTTTCAATAGATGGTGATACAGCAACAGTTGGAATAACTAATTATGCACAAGAACAGCTAGGTGATATTGTTTTTGTAGAGCTTCCAGAGACCGACGATGAATTGGCAGCAGGTGATGAAGCTTGTGTAGTTGAATCTGTGAAAGCTGCAGGAGATGTTCATAGTCCTGTTTCAGGCGTAGTTACCATGATTAATGAAAGATTAGAAGACGCACCAGAAAAAGTAAATTCTGAAGCAGAAACTAAAGGCTGGCTTTATAAAATCCAACTTTCAAATAATACAGAATTAGATGAGCTTATGAACGAGGAAGCTTATAAAGATTTTATTGCAGAATAAATTCTTAAGAAATTATCAAAAAAAACCCTGTTATACAGAAATAACAGGATGTTTTTTTACGAACGATCTAGTTATATTAGGTAATTAAATGCATTAATTTGGGTTATGTTTTATCTTTAAAAGCTAAATTAAAAGAGGAAAGGGAAAATGAAAAAATATTGTCTGATTATTATAGGAATGCTTTTTGCACAAATATCATTTGCACAGCAAATACCAACCATCAGTAGTGCTAATAAAAATAAAACCCCAATTATATTGGATAAGCTTAAAATTTCTGTTTTTGTAGTTGATAATATTGCCCAAACAACAATGGAAATGGACTTTTATAATGGTAATAGTCGGGTAATGGAAGGTGAGCTTAATTTCCCTTTATCTAATGGTGTAACAATTTCACGGTTTGCATTAGATGTAAATGGAAAAATGAGAGAGGGGGTTGTTGTTGATAAAGAAAAGGCAACTCAAACTTTTGAAGCAATAACAAGGACAAATGTTGACCCAGGAATTGCTGAAATAACTAAAGGTAATAATTTTAGAGCTAGAGTTTACCCAATTCCAGCTAAAGGTTACAAAAAAGCTATAATTGGGTTCGAACAAGAAATTAATGGAGATGCAGAAAATTATATTTATAAACTACCGTTAAATATTAAAAATAAGTTAAAAGAATTCTCAGTGAAAGTTGAAGTGGTTATGAATAAACCTAAGATTTTAAAATCTAAAGGCTCTACAATTAACTTGGTATTTAATAAAGCACAAAATATGTATGTAAGTGAATATAGTCAGAAAAATAAAGCTTTGGAAACTTATTTAAGCTTTGCTATTCCAAAGTCAAAAAATATTAAAGAAGTCATTACTTACAAGGGCTCTGTAACTTCTGATAATTATTTTTATGCTAATTTAAATATAAAACCAGAAACTAAGAAAAAGGAAAAGCCTAAAAGTATTGTGGTTATTTGGGATGTGTCATCATCAGCTAAGAATAGAAATTTGAAAAAAGAGATAAAAGCTTTGGAGGGTTATTTAAACTGGATGGAAAGTGGTAAAGTTAAACTTATCACATTTTCAAATGTAGTTCATAAAACAAAAACTTATGAAAATACAAAAGAAGGGCGTGAAAATATTATAAGTGCTTTGAATAAAATTAGTTATGACGGTGGGACTAACTTCTACAGTATTAATTATTCAAAAATAAAAGCAGATGAAATATTACTTTTCTCAGATGGTATTTCGAATTTTGGGAAGAAAATAAAATTAAAAATAAAAACACCAATATTGGTTATTAATACTGCAAGTATAGCAAATCACTCGTTGTTAGAAACTGTTGCCAATAAATCTAAAGGTGCATATATTAATGCTTTTGATAAAACAGTAGAGCAAATTGTAGAAATTTCAACATATCAACAAAAACAATTTATAAAAGCTGAGTTTAATTCAAAAAAAATAAAAGATGTTTTTCCAAAAAAAGGAAAGAAAATAACAGATCATTTTAGTATTTCTGGAAAAGCTGAGGGCGGAAAAACAGAAATAGTATTGCATTTTGGTTTTGGAAATAAAATAACTGAATCAAAAACTATTAATATTGATAACTCTAAAAGATTAAATAATAGTTTAGGGGAAAGAATTTGGGCACAAAAGAAACTCAAAGTACTTCTTGGCAAAGATGATAGAGATAAAATAAAAGCACATGGGAAAAAGTATGGTCTTGTTACACCAGACACTTCACTGATTGTATTAGATAATATTTCCGATTATGTCCGTTATGAAATTGTGCCTCCAGCTCATATGAAAGATGAATATTTTAGAATAATTGGCATGCGTAATCAAAAAAACACAGATAATAGAGAAGCTAGAGTTTCAAAACTTTGTGAAAAAATTGATGTGGATTATAAATGGTGGAAAAAAGATTTTAAAGAAAAAAAGAAAAGTAAAATTCTAAAAGACGGAAAGATTGGCGGAGCAACTCTTCACAGAGAGGTTGTGGCGCGAGAGGAGTTAGCTTTTGTTACTGAAAAGAGAAAGGCGAATATGAAAGTAGGTATCCAAGGTCTTTCTGTGGTAACTGAGCAGAATAGCTCGCAAGCGGGAGATAAATCTTACTCTAGCGCAAAAGTTAGTATAAAAAAAGATACAAAGAAATTACACCCAACAATAATTATTAAAAAATGGGATAGCAATGAATCATATGTAAATAAATTAAAATCGACAGATGAAGACAGAATTTATACAAAATATCTAGATATGAAAGAAAAGAATAAGGAAAATCCATCATTTTACTTTGATGTTGCAACTTATATGTTTCAAAAAGGTCTTAGAAAAGAAGGCTTGAGAGTTATTTCAAATTTAGCAGAAATTGAATTATCTAATACTGAACTGCTTAGAACATTGGGAAGAAAGTTATTTGAGTTTAAGTTTTATGATGAGGCAATTGTTGTATTTAAAAATGTTTTAGATGGCAGGTCATTTGAACCACATTCTTACATTGATTTGGGTCTAACTTATGCTGAAAAAGGAGATTACCAAAAAGCTATTGAATCTTTATATACGGTTATAGACAAGCCTTGGGATAATGATATTCTATCTCGCTTTCAAGGTATTGAGCTGGTTACACTTCACGATATAAATAGTATAATTGCTAAAAATAAAAAACAAGTAAATACAAGATTTATAAAGTCTTGCCTTGTGAAAAAAATGCCAGTTGATATCAGAGTAGTTATTGATTGGGATGCAAATGATACTGATATTGATCTTTGGGTTACTGATCCAAATGAAGAGAAATGTAGTTATGAAAATGAAGAGACTAGAATTGGTGGGAAAATATCAAATGATATAACAAGAGGTTATGGGCCTGAGGAGTTTAGATTAAAAAATGCTAAAAAAGGCAAATACAAATTTGAAGCTAAATTTTATTCATCAAACAAACAATCAATATTAGGCAAAGTAAGTGTTCGTGCTCTTGTTTATACAAATTTTGGAAAGAAAGACCAACATAAAGAAGTCTTAACAATTCAGCTAGACCCTAAAAAAGGAGGCGATTATTTGATTGGGGAAATAGAGTTTGAAAAATAATTTCTTTGTGAGCTTGAATTAACTTAATATTCTAAAAATTTAGCTCACTAATAATTTATAGTAAGTCTTGATAAACTATTTAAAACTAACTGAAAAGAGATGAGTATCCTCTTGTCTCTTTAGTTATTAAAGAAATAGAAAAGTCAAATAATACAAATTGACTGTATTATTCATTTGGTATAGATGCCTTTTAAACTCCCTGTTTCAAGCTTGCCTTTATGAAATTTTCTAAATCACCATCCAAAACTGCTTGTGTGTTCGTTGATTCGTATCCTGTGCGTAAGTCTTTTATTCGTCCTGAGTCCAAAACATAAGAACGGATTTGAGTTCCCCAGCTAACATCTGATTTACTATCTTCTAAAACTCTGGATTCAGCATTTCTTTTTTGCATTTCAAGTTCATATAATTTTGCTTTTAACTGTTTCATTGCAGTATCTTTATTTTGGTGTTGTGAGCGTCCAGTTGCTTTTTCTTGATTTGCCCAAACTTCTGGCTGTTCTAGTTCCGCCATAACCTCTTCTAATCTTTCGGATTTTTCTTCATATTGCAAATGCTTTCTTAAGACATCTTCTCTTTTTATCCCATCTCTTATTTGTATAGCTTGGTGTTTTTTGGTGTGAATTATCTAGTTATATCTGGTGTAATATGTTGGTCATAGTTAAAAAGTATAGTAGCTAATAAATAAAGTATTAATACCTTATAGCTAAACATCATTTATTGAACCTAACAGATTATTAAGTTCTTCTTCTTTCATTATTTTTATTCCTAGTTTTTCAGCTTTTTCCAGTTTTGAGCCTGCTTTTTCACCAGCTATTAAAATATCTGTGTTTTTAGAAATGCTAGAAACTATTTTGCCACCAAGTTTCTTAATAATTTCTTTAGCTTCATTTCTAGTTATTGCTGATAAAGTTCCTGTTATAACTATTTTTTTATCAGTGAAATAAGTATTAGTAGTTATTTTCTCAGGTTTTGGGAAATTCACACCCAAATCTAAAAGCTCAGAAATAACTACTTTATTAGTATCTTCTGCAAAAAACTTAACTATATATTCGCTCATAACTCCGCCAATTCCATTGATAATTGTGAAGTCTTCTAATTTTGCTAGATATAGTTCCTCAAAATTTGAGAAGTTATCAGCCAAAGTTTCAGACATTACTTGTCCAACTTCACGAATTCCTAAGCTAAACAATAGCCGTGCGAAAGTTGTTTGCTTGCTTTTTTCAATTGAATTAATAGCATTAGTTGCGGATTTGTCCGCCATTCTTTCTAAACTAGAAATTTGGCTATGTTTTAATTTGTAAATATCTGCTGGAGTTTTTATCAAACTTGAATCAACCAGCTGTTCAATTGTTTTTTCTCCAAGCCCATCAATATCCATTGCATTTCTACTTATAAAGTGAATTATTGCTTGTTTTAACTGTGCATTACAAGAAAGACCTGCAATGCAACGAGTAACAGCTTCATCTTCTAGCTTAACAACACTTGAATTACAAACAGGGCAGGTGGTTGGCATAACAAAAGGCTTGCTTTGAGGTAATCTAAGCTCAGGGTTAAAACGAACAACTTCTGGAATAACATCACCAGCACGGCGGATAATTACACTATCACCAATTCTAATATCTTTTTTTGAAAGTTCGTTTATGTTATGCAAAGTTGCATTTGTAACAACAACACCACCAACCTCAACAGGCTCAAGCCTTGCAACTGGAGTTAAAGCACCAGTTCTTCCAACTTGAATATCTATACTTTTTACAATAGTTGTTTTTTCTTGGGCTGGGAATTTGTGAGCAATTGCAAACCTTGGCGCTCTGCTAACAAAACCTAATTTATTTTGTAAATCATAATTATTTACTTTATAAACAACGCCATCAATATCATAATTCAAATCATCCCTTATTTTAAGAATATTTGAATAATATTTTAAAAGTTCTTCAGTTCCTAAAATTTCTTTTTGTAATGGGCAAACTGGAATTCCTAATGATTTTAATTTTTTAAGTAATAAACTATAATTTTTAGGCAGTTCAAAATTTTCAAAATAGCCAATTCCATAAGCAAAAAATGCTAAATTTCTAGTTGCAGTTATTTTACTATCAAGTTGTCTAAGGCTTCCTGCTGCTGCATTTCTAGGATTTGCGAAAGTTTTGCTATTATTTGCTATTTGTCTTTTATTTAATTGTGCAAAGCTGTCTCTTGGCATAAAAACTTCACCACGAATTTCAACAGTAGCTTCAAGTTCATTATTATTTTTTAGAGTAAGTGGGATTGAGCGAATTGTTTTAATATTATCCAAAACATTTTCTCCAACTTTTCCATCTCCACGAGTAAGTGCTTGAATTAAAACTCCATTTTTATAAGTTAGTGAAATTGCAAGACCATCAAATTTGGGTTCGCAACTATATTTTACTGAGTTTGTTTCTAATTTTTCTGAGATGCGTTTTGTGAAAGTTAGCAAATCATCTTTATTAAAAACATTATCTAAAGATAACATTGGGATTTTATGAGCAATGCTTTCAAAACCATCGCTTATACCACCTGCAACTCTGCTGGTTGGAGAATTATCTGCTATTAATTTTGGATTTTCTTTTTCAAATAGTTTTATTTGTTTTAGTAAACTATCATAATCAAAATCAGTAACTAAAGGATTGTCTAAAATATAATAATGATGGTCGTAATTTAATATTTTATCAATTGCTTGTTTGTAAGTGCTGGTTGTCAAATTCATCTTGAATTACCTTGGTGTAGTTGTCTTCAAATTTATTAACTTGTTTTTTTAAGTCATAAATTATTTGATCATTTATTGGTTTTTTACTTCTAGTGCATATTTCTAGCCCAAGCATATCTTTTAGTTCTTCTAAAACTGACAAGAATAAATGGAAATATTTGCTCTGGTTTGTTCCGTCCAAAACTGGAAGAGATAATATAGCAAGAACGCCAGAGGTTGGTCTAACCTTGCTGTAATCTTTATTAAACGCATGTGGTTTGTTGTAATTTGCAACTGAAAAAGCAATAGTTTCACCATCGTCTAAAATATATTCAAATATATGATTCCTTGAAAATTGAAAACCTAGCTTATAAAGTGACTCAAATAATAATTTGGTATCAACAAAACGACCAGGCTTAGCCAAAACAGATAACATAACCATCTCTTCTGGCAAGTCAATATGCTTTGGTGGTGTATATTTTTCCACTTTGGGAATAGTTATATAACGAGTTCTACGCATATAAATATAAATAAACGAGCTTATAAATAGGATTATAAGTCCTGCTGTTATTCGTAAAACTGTAATTAATATGTCTTGATCTGCAATATTCATTTTGTGGATTATAGCACTTAATTTTTTATCAATTAAATTTTTAATTAAATTTTTAAGTTTTTTTCAAAAATCAATAATTAAAGTAAATGTAGGCTTATATTTAAGTTGTATGGTTTTTATTAACTGTGCTTTTTAATCTTATTTATGTGTTATTATTCACATATATTAACTTAACTGGATTTGACATTATTGTTAAATATTTAAAATAAAAAGGAAAAAACATGAAAATCAAAAAAACTTTTTTAGCTCTATCTCTAACAGCATTTGGATTTGCAGCAAATGCTAACTTTTTTACTGACGGACAAAATACATACCATATTTATAAAACTCAAAGTGGGCTGACAATAGCTTCTGGTAAAACACAAATAAAATTAAACAAAGATTGTTCTGCAAGTTCAAATAATTTAGGAGGCGGAAGTTGGGGCTATAAAGATGGAATAACAGTTGTAAAGCTTTCATCTGTAAAACTAAAACTGAAATCACAAACACCACTTGATTTGTCTTATTGTGCGAATAGCTCAATTTGGAATGTAATATTTGGAGATTAAAATGGATATATTATTAGTTGAAGATGATAATGAAATCGCCGAGTTTATTGTTGAAAATTTAAAAGAAAATAATCATAGAGTAGATTATGCAAGTGATGGCGAACAAGGTTTGTCAATGGCTAAAAAAAATATCTATAATGTAATTATTATGGATAGAATGCTTCCAAAAAAGCAAGGCATTGAAGTAATTAAAGAAATAAGAAAGCTTGGAAATGATACTCCAGTTTTGATTTTATCAGCACTAGGAGAAGTGGACGATAGAATTAAAGGAATTCAAGAAGGTGGAGATGATTATTTGGTTAAACCATTTGCTTTTGCTGAATTACTTGCAAGAGTTGAAGCTTTATATAAAAGAGACCAGGTTGATTTTGGTAAAACTATTATTGATATTGACGGAATTGAAATGAATTTATTAACTCAAGTTGTTAAAATAAATGATAAAGAAGTTGATTTGCTTCGCAGTGAATATACTTTATTAGAATATTTTTTGGCAAATCCAAATCAAGTTATAACAAGAGCAATGCTTTTGCAAAAAGTTTGGGGTTATAATTTTGACCCGCAAACAAATATTATTGATGTGCATATTTCAAGACTTAGAAAAAAAATAGAAGAACATATAAAACGCGATATAATTTCAACTGTTCGTGGAGCTGGATATATGTTTAAAACATTAGGTTATGATTAATTAAAACAAAAGGTTCAAATGCTAACTAAGTTAAAAACTATATTTTTAAGGTTAATTCGAAATAATATATTTAGACTTAATCTTTTGTATATGTTTTTATTTATAGTAACTTCTATTGTTACTTTAGCCTTTTTTTATAAGGTCTTGGGAGAAAGTATAGACCAAAGTATTGAGCAAGAAGTTAATAGTGAAATAACTCGTCATTTAGGTGCTTTTCAGAGCTCACAACTTGGGATAAAACCTAATGATTATGCATTTTTTATAGAGCAGGGCGGTAAAAAAATTGCAGGAAATATAAATCAGTTGCCTGAACCAAATACAGAACTTAGCTTAATTGAAGTTGATGCTAAAAAAATTACAAAAAATACAAGCTTAGAAACGAAAGGCGATATTATTGGTAAAACAGTTCCTTTTTATGGTAATTCTAAAATTTTCATTGGCAAAAATAGTAATGATGCCAAAAAGCAACAGAAAAAAATCATAAAACACTTAAGTAAATACTTCTTTTTCCTTTTGATAACAGTTGTTATAGG
>CBDCEG010000029.1:0-81947 GCA_965215775.1 Cardiobacteriales bacterium | reverse complement strand
GAAGTTCGTTCCGTAACATGGCGTAATCTGTCAAAATTCATATTTGCACCACTTATTATGCTAACTAAATTTTTGTTTTTTATATTATTATTATTTTGCACCCAGTTTTTGCAACCTGATAAAGCAACTGCTCCAGCAGGTTCTACAATATTTCTAGTTTCATCAAATATATCATTTATAGTTGCACAAAGCTCATCTGTTGTAACTGTAATTATTTCATCAACAATATTTTTACAAATATCAAAAGTTAAATCTCCAACTCTTTTAACAGCCACACCTTCTGCAAATAATCCAACATAAGAAAGGCAAGTATTCTCCTGCTTTTCAAGGGAAAGTTTCATTGAGGCAGACTCTTCATGTTCTACGCCAATAATTTTTATTCTGGTTTTAAATACTTTATATATGCTCCAATTCCAGCAATTAAACCACCACCACCGACAGGAATGAAAATTGCATCAATATTTCTAAGCTGTTCTATTATTTCTTTACCTATTGTTCCTTGCCCTGCGATAACATCTAAATCATCAAATGGGTGGACGAAAATAAGGTTTTCTTTTTCTTGTAACTCTTTTGCATATTTGGCTGCTGTATCAAAATCTTCGCCATTTATAATAACTTCTACAAACTCCCCCCCAAATCTTTTTACAGCTTCAATTTTAATACTTGGAGTGATGTTTGGCATAACTATTTTAGCTCTTACTTTTAGCTTATTAGCGGCCATTGCAAGTCCTTGAGCATGATTACCAGCAGATGCTGCAATTACTCCATTTATATTCGGGTTTTCTCGGTTAACTTAATTAATTTATTATAAGCACCACGGCATTTAAATGAAAAAACAGGCTGTAAGTCCTCTCGTTTGGCGTAAATATTATTATTTAATTTATTAGATAATTGTTTTAATTTGTCTAATTTGGTTTTTTTTGCAATATCATAAACAGGAGCTGTTAGAATATTGTTTATTAATTTGGTAAAATCATTCATTTTCAAAAAGAGGTTAATTATGGATAAAAAGGATATTCTAAAGCAAAAAGCAGCAAAAGAGGCAATTAAATATATAAAATATAACTCAATCATCGGAGTTGGAACTGGTTCAACGGTTGGTTTTTTCATAGAAGAGCTTGCTAAAATGTCTGGTGATATAGAGGCAGCAGTATCTTCAAGCGATGATACAACAATAAAACTTAAAGCAGCAGGAATTGATGTGATTGAACTAAATAGTGCTGGTGATATTGATTTATATGTTGATGGGGCTGATGAAATAAACTCTTTGAAACAAATGATAAAAGGTGGAGGAGCAGCACTTACCAGAGAAAAGGTTATTGCAAGTGCAGCAAAAACATTTATCTGTATAGTTGATAAAAGTAAAGAAGTTGAGGTTTTAGGCAAATTCCCATTGCCTGTAGAGGTTATTCCTATGGCTAGAAGCAAAATTGCTAGGGAAATTCAGCAAATGGGAGGAACACCAGTTTGGCGAGAAGGCGTTATAACTGACAATGGAAATCAAATTATTGATATTTATGATATGGTTATTGAACTCCCTCATAAATTAGAAACACAAATAAATGAAATCCCTGGTGTTGTTACCGTTGGACTATTTGCTCACCGTGGCGCTGATATTGTTATCGTTGCTGATGATAATGATATTAAGGTTTTAAAGTGATTTTTAGTTGTTCAACTAATGGAAAATTTAAAGCTTGTGTTAATTTGTTCCGTTTTCTAACACAAAAGTATTTCCAATAATCTAATCTCTGAGGGATTTTGTTTTATCTCAGATATTAGATGTTGGTTATCTTTTATTTTTGTGTAATTAATTTAAATTCTTTAGCTTGGCGTTTTACACTTCTATTATGGGGGGTTGTGAAAAGTTCTTCAATATCCAGACCGCTTGATGTTTTTCCTTGGTTTTTTGGACCTTTTATTTTTTTGAAAATTTCTCCACCATTATTATTTATAACAAAAATAACTAGATTATTTGGAAGTTTTTCATTTATCCAAAGTCCATTAATATCATAAAAGAATGAAATATCCCCAATAATTAAGTAGTTTTGTTTAGATTTATCGGCAATACTATGCCCAATAGCAGTGCTTAAGCAGCCATCAATCCCAGAAGTTCCACGATTTAAAAAGACCTCAATATTTTTAGAATAATCAAATCCTACTTTGTTTGCCAATCTAACTGTTAAGCTATTTCCTAGGTGTAAATTAGAGTTAGGTTTTATAGTTTCTAAAATAGTTTTTGTGACTGATAGTTGATTGAAATTTGTGCTTTTATTCTCCTCAAGATTATTTAACTCAACTACCTGTTTAGTTCTTTTTTTTATATTATTTAAATAGTTAATTTGTTTAATAAAATCATCATCTAGTTTTTTTATTAAACTTTCAAAAAAACCTAAAGTATCTGCCGAAATTATATTTAAATTATCCAAATCAGTTAAAAATGGATTTCCAACCAAACCAAGCCCTATATGAAAATGTTGTTTAGATTTGTTTTTCCTAAAATATAATTTTGTGTTTTCTGAAATCGTTGATTTACCTATAGTTATCAAAAGCTCTGGTAGCAATTCTTTGTTATTTATATTAAAAAACTCATCTAAACAGTGATTTTGATTATTACTTATAACATCACCTAGGGAAGGAATATTAAACTTTTGCTGCAAAGTTTTTAATTTCAAATTAAGCAAGTCATTTTTTTTATTCTGACCACAAAATATTAAAACTGATTTTGATTTTAGTAAAATTTGAATAAAGTTTTTTATATTAACATTTGTTTCTTTTAACTCTTTATTAACAACTTTGGTTATATTTTCTACAAACTTATAATTAGTTAAAGTCAAAATATCTTCTTTGGAATTTGGGTAAAATGGTTTTTCAATAGGAATATTTAAATGTATTGGTTCTTTAGCTGTATTTTCACTTGGAAAACTTTTATCAAAAACTTTTTCCAAATCTTGTTTTTTTGTATTTTTTTCAAAAGATAAATATGATTTTATATGTGATGAAAACATATTTTCTTGATGAATTGTCTGACCATCCCATTGATCAATCCATTCTTTTGGGCGATCTGCTGTTAAAACAATAAGAGGAATATTTTGATAAAAAGCCTCAGTTACAGCAGGTGCAAAGTTAAGCCCTGCAGTTCCTGAAGAACATATTAAAACCACTGCGTTTTTAGTTTGCTGCGCAATTCCCATTGCAATAAATCCAGCACTTCGTTCATCAGTTATAGAAATAACTCTAATATATTTTTGCTTTGCAAAAGCTATTGTTAATGCAGCATTACGAGAGCCTGGGCAGATAACTGCAAATCTCACGCCCTTTTGCACACAATAATTAGCTAAGCCATAAATATGTTTGGTATTTTCAATTACTTTATTTTCATTCATAATTTAATTATAAATTAGTTTGAAGCTAATTATAAGCCAGTTATTGCATCTAATATTGTTAGCATTTTTAAGTTAGTTTCTTCATATTCAACTTCTGCAATAGAATTTTCAGTTATTCCAACTCCTGTGAAAAGTAAAACTTGTTCTTTTTCAAACTTGCAACATCTTAAATTAACATATAATTCTAAACTATTTTCACTAATATTTTTCAAATTAATAAAACCTAAAAACCTGAATATATTTCTCTTTTTATTAGTTCATTTTCTTTAATGAATTGTAATGCATCTTTTTGAGGTAAGCCACAAACAGCTGGAGTTGGGTGAATAAAATTAATTATTTCTCCTGATTTTTTTATAGTATCTTTATCTAACAATTCAACACTAAATTGGGTTTTTATATGATTTAATTTGCCTGCGGTTATTGTCTTAGTTGGTTGTTTATTTACTTGCAAACCTAGTTGTGAAAGCTGTTTCTTTATATATTTACTAACTAATTTTTGTTCTTGTTTATTTTTATTATCCCAATCATTTTTCAAACCACTACTTTTTTTCATCGTTCCTGCTAATGATTCAGTATAAAATAAATTATTTTCAACTTTTGCAAGAAGCTCAGGAGTTGCCCCAGCCCATAAACCATAGTCTTTTGTAAAAGATAAGCTCACAAATGTATTGGGATTGTTTTTCACTAAATCTTAAAAATATTTATAAGGTCTAAATTATCATTTTCTAATAATTTAAAACTAGTTTCTCTTGCTAAAACCACCTTGGTAATTACTTTATTATTAATTGAATTTATTGCTTTTTCAGTAAGTTCTATAAAGTCTTTTTTACCTTTATTTTCTTTTTCTAACTTAGTATTTTGAAATAATATTTTATTTTCTAATAATTTTTGTAAATCCTCAAAGAATGCCTTTTATCAGCTATTATAAATTCAATATTATCTGTAAAACTTAGTAGTAGATTAGACTTTATTATAGTTAAACCTTCTTGCTTTTTGTTTTTTATAAAGGGGCTAAATACAAAACCAGAAGTTTGATTATTAATCGCAGAGTTTATTTGAGTTGATGTTTTTTTATAATCTGTAATAAAATTAATTTTACTTTGCTCTGGGCTAACCCAAATTGCAAAATTTATTTGCTTTTCTAAACATAGTTTTAGCAAACAATTTAAAAAATAATTTTGGTTTTGTTTGTAACTATTTAATAAGTTACTTTTAAGTTTATGATTTAAATCTTTTTGCATAATTTAATATTTAAAAACCTTTTCTGATTATCTATTTACAGTTGTCAATAACTGCAATAGTTGTTCTACAAATACTTATTAAACAATCACTTTCATCTAAAATTTCAACCTGCCAAACTTGAGTAGTTTTACCAATATGAAAAGGGGTTGCTTTTGCAAAAACAAAACCTTTATTTATTGATTTTATATGATTTGCATTAATCTCTAAACCAACTGCAATTTTATTATATTTTTTTGCAATATTATTTGCTCCAATGCTCGCAACTGTTTCTGCCAAAGCAACTGAAGCACCACCATGCAAAAAACCCATTGGTTGACAAGTTTGTTATCAACAGGCATTTTTGCTGTAATTTCGTTCTCTAAAACTGATAAAACTTCAATTCCTAAGTTTTCAATTAAAGTGTTTTTATAATTATTCATAAAGTATCTATAAAGTTATTTATAAAATATTTCTCAAAAGGTAATTATTCATACGCCAAAGCTCTTGCTGGATTTGTTCCAGCGGCTTTAAACGCAGGATAAAGTGGTGCAATTATGCTCAAAACAAAAGAAGAAGCTAGTATTGATAATACTACTAGTGGCTCCATATCTGCAGATAATTTATCCACAAAATACATCTCTTCAGGCAAAGTAAACCCTGTTATTCTCTCAACCCAGTCCATAATTGTTGGCATATTTAGGTTTACAAATAACCCAAAAGAAAGCCTAATATAGTTCCAATAAAACCTAAGATAATACCTTGAATCATAAAAATAATAACTATCTTATTTTTTCTCATTCCAATAGTTCTTAATATTGCAATATCACCGCGTTTTTCTGAAACTGTCATAAATAAAGTTGAGAGTATATTTATATAAGCAACAACTAAAATTATAAATAAAACCATAAAAAGCATTAATTTTTCAACTTTCACAGCATCAAAATAAGATGCATTTTGCTCAGTCCAATCAGTAATTTTTAACTCACTTGGAAGTATTTTATTAATCTCTGCGGATATTTCAGGAGCATCTAAAGGTTTTGAAAGTTTTAATTGATAACCTGTTATTGCTTTTTCTAGCCTAAATAAAACTCCAGCATCTTTTAAATTAATCAAGGTGTAAGTAGTATCAAACACATGGTGACCAGCGTCGAAAAGCCCAACAATAGTAAATCTCTTTATTCTTGGCTGTATTCCAACTGCTGTTACTGTTGTTTTTGGAACAATTAAAGTTATTTTATCCCCAATATAAGCTCCTAAACTATCAGCTAATTTTCTACCAATTATTATATTGAATTTACCAGGCTGAAGTTTTGCTAGTTCATTAGGCATTTTTGCAATAGTTTTTGATACTCCAGCTTCTTGTGTTGGATCTACTCCTTTTACAACTATGCCATTATAACTTTGTCCCTCACCAATCAAAGCTTGTCCATAAATATATGGAGCTTTTGCAAGAACTCTAGGTTCTTTTTTTAAATATTGGTCAACATCATCATCTAAAGTTAAAGCACTAAAAGTAGGAATTAAGCTAGCATGAGCAGTCATAGACATAATTTTATCTCTAACTTGACTAGTAACACCATTCATAACTGATAAAACGACAATAAGTGCCGCTGTTCCAAGCATAATAGATACAATTGAAATAATACTGGTTACAGAAGCACCACCACTATTTTTTGCTTTTACATATCTTGTTCCTATAAATAAAGGTAAATTCATATAATTTTTATTTGTTTTTTGATAATTTAACGCTTGATTTTAACATTTTTGTGTTTTATTGCATTTCTTTTCTTTGTTCAAAACTTTATTTAATATATACATAACTTTTAAGGCTTAAATAACTTTCAATAAAGAAAATAAAATCTATATAATATTCAACTTTATAAAAAATATTTTCACTTATTTAAAAAAGTGAAAAAAATAATAGAGGGATTTTATGTATCCAGTTTTAATCGCACAGTTTTTAACAGCAATGGCTGATAATATTTTACTTTTTGTTTTAATTGGTGTTTTAAAAGTAAGTAATGCTGATGATTGGCAAGTTCCTATTTTACAGCAAGTTTTTTTACTTTCGTTTATCTTATTTGCACCTTTTGTTGGGAAATTGGCTGATGGAATACCAAAAGGCAGAGTTATGCTTTTTTCCAATACTCTTAAATTCATTGGAGTTTTATTTTTATTCTTAAACTTCAATACTTTTGTTTGTTATACAATTGTTGGAATTGGCGCCTGCATTTATTCTCCAGCTAAATATGGAATACTCAAAGAGTTAAGGGGAGATGCATTTTTAGTAAAAGCAAATGCAATGATGGAAAGCTCAACAATTGCAGCAATATTATTAGGTGTTGTTTTAGGTGGTCTTTTAGCTGATAGCTCAGAAAAAAGAGGTAGTTTTACTATTGCATTTTTAATAATTGCGGTAATTTATTTGGCTGCTTCTTTGGCTAATTTATTTATCCCAAAATTAAAACCACTAAAGAGTTTAGGTGGTTTTTCCATAGCTGGATCAATAAAAGATTTTATAAAAGATACCAAAACTTTATACTCAAATAAACCCGCTAGAATTGCATTGCTTGGAACAGGGTTGTTTTTTGGAATTGGTGCAACCATGAGGTTTTTATTAATTGACTGGGTTCCTGTTGCATTAAATATCAAAGATAATCAAACACCAGCTAACTTAAGTGCATTTGTTGCTGTTGGGATAGTTATTGGATCAATTTTTGCTAGTAAAATCCCATTAAACAAAACATTTAAAATACTTAGTGCAGGGGTAGGAATGGGAGTTTCTGTTATTTTATTAAGTGTTATTACAAACATTTATATTGCTGGATTAGCCTTAGTTCTTACTGGTTTTTTTGGAGGATTATTCTTAATTCCATTAAATGCAATGTTGCAAAGACAAGGACATAAGTTAGTTGGTGGCGGGCATGCTGTTGCAATTCAAAACTTTACTGAGAATATAATTATGTTTTTTATGTTATTGTTTTATATTGGAATGTCTAAATCTGGAGCTAGCATAGTAGGTATTGCTATTGATATCGGCTTATTTGCTGTAATTTGTATGATTTCTTTACGATTATATTCAAGAAAAGTAGCTATAGAGGAGTAAGCTAAATAAATAAAATTACTTAAAACTATTAAACTAATATAATAAGTATTAAATAAATTATTTATATCCTTTGATTGGGTTTTTGGGATCAATTCCTTGCATAAATTGTTTTTTACAGTCTACATTAGTTATTTGATAAACAATTCCTAGCCAGTTTCCAAAAATAGCTTTGGAAGTATCTCGCCAAGTATTATCAATACTTTCTATAACTGATTTTTCTGGGAAATTTTCTAAGTTAGTTAGCCCATCTAAAACATTTTGCTTAAACTCAAGTAAGATAGTTTGTGTAGATTTAGAAAAATAATTTTGTGGGAAATTTGGATAATTATCTCTAGTTTTATTTATGAAATTAGTGATTTCTCTTTTATATTCCTTTAATAAACTCAAGCTATCGTACTCTGGGTGTCCTTGGCAAAATACCTTTCTAATTCCGTCAGATGAGGTTGCTATTGCAACACCTGAAGCTTTACTTGAAACTAAAACTTGTAAGTTTTTCTCTAAAAATTTTTGCTTCAAAACAGTATTTTGCCTAGAGTGTGGCATATCAAATTTAGTATTTATATTTGCAACTAATGGGTGGGTTTTGTTAATTACTTTTTGCTTATAAACTCCCCAAATTTTTTCTGGTAACGCTTTTCTAATTAATCCATATTCAGATTGCAAAATAGCATGAGTTGAAAGGCAAGAAAAAAATATTGAAGAAACATTTTGCTGTGCCCAATCAAAAAGTTCTTTTGCTGGCTCCCAATAATCCTCTTCAATTATATTTTGTTTTTGAGGGTTTGCTCCTGTTACAATTAAGGCATCAAGACCTTTTTGCTTAATATCTTCTAAACTTTCATAATAATTATCTATATGGTTTTTTATTTCTGAATTTCGTGATATTCCTTTGAGCTTAATTGGGTGAATATAAAGCTGAACAATTTTTGTTGAAGCACCAATTAGTCTAAAAAACTGTCGTTCAGTTGCCAAAAAAGCAGCATCAGGCATCATATTCAAAAAACCAATATGCAAAACTCTAATATCTTGGTGTTTTGCTCGCTCTGATGAGATAACTTCCATACCTTCTTTACTTATTCTAGAAAGTGATGGATTGTTATTATTAGCTACTATTGGCATTTGAAATTATTAATTATAATTATTTAGAAGCTTATAATCTAACGAATTTCTCCATCAAATACAAGCCTAGCAGGACCAGACATATAAACTGCCCCATCAATTATTGCAATATTCATCTCTCCGCCTTGTGTTTTTACTCTTACAGTATCATCAACTAAGCCTTTTTTGTGAGCTAAATAAACACTTGCACAAGCACCAGTTCCACAGGCTAAAGTTTCTCCAACATCTCTTTCATAAGTTCGCAAATTTATTTCTCTAGTATTTAATATTTCTACATAATTCACATTTACAGAGCTTGGGAAATATTTTGAATTTTGAATTTCTAAAGCTTGTTCTTCTATATTTTTTCCTTCTAGTTCCTTCGTGAATATTGTTATATGAGGGTTTGACATAGAAATTACAGAGGCATCTATAGTTTCATTTTTTAGTTTTATTTTATAAATATGTTTTTCAGAAACTTCTTTCTCATCAGGTTTGAATGGTATTAAATCCAAGGTTCGTATTGGTTTACCCATATTTACTGAAATCTCATCATCAGATTTATAGTTAATTGTTATAACTCCTGTTTTGATTTTGACGCGAATATTGTTTTTATTTGTAAGCCTTTTTGCAATAACATATTTGGCAAAACATCTAGCTCCATTGCCACAATGCTCAACTTCATTACCATTGGCGTTAAATATTCTATAGTTAAAGTCAATTCCTGCAACTTCTGATTTTTCAACTATTAATAATTGATCAAAACCAATTCCTGTTCTACGATTTGACAGCTTTTCTATCTTTGATTTTGATAAAGATATATCTTCATCTGTAGCATTAATAACTATGAAGTCATTGCCTAGACCATGCATTTTTGAAAATTTTATTTTTTGCATAATTTGTTGTTATTTATTATTGATATTATTTAGGTGGAGGAGCGACAAGGACTCTTCGGACGCCATTTTTGGGTTCACTTACAATTCCTTGTTCTTGCATATCTTCAATCATTCTAGCAGCTCTGTTATAACCAATTCTAAGTTGTCTTTGCACGCTAGAAATAGAAGCTTTTCCAGTCGTTGTTACAATTTCAATTGCATCATCATAAAGTGGGTCAGCATCTTCTTTAGCTTCACCAACATCAGCTGCTCCATAAGCTCCTAAAGTTTCAGGGTCTTGTTTTGCAGTTATTCCATTAATATAATCTGGCTCGCCAGTTTCTCGCAAGAAATTAGTTATTCTATCAGTTTCTTTATCATTTACAAAAGCACCATGTAAACGCTGTGGTTGAGAAACACCAGGTGGAACAAATAGCATATCTCCGTGTCCTAATAAAGTTTCTGCTCCAACACTATCAATAATTGTGCGAGAATCAATTGCTGAAGATACTTGGAAAGCAATTCTTGTTGGAACATTAGCTTTTATAAGCCCCGTTAAAACATCAACTGAAGGTCTTTGGGTTGCTAAAATAACATGTATTCCTGCTGCTCTTGCTTTTTGGGTAAGTCTTGCTATTAGTTGCTCTACTTGTTTTCCAACAACCATCATCATATCTGCAAGCTCATCTATTATTACAACTATAAATGGTAATGTTTCTAAGTCTGGATGGTGTGTGTAACCTACATTTTCATCAGGTTGCCAAATTGGATCTTGGATTGGTTTCCCATCTTGGATTGCTTTTTCAACAGTTTTGTTAAATTCATCTATTTTCCTAACTTTTAAAGCTGCCATTAATTTATATCTTCGTTCCATTTCTGCAACTGCCCAAGTTAGTGCATTTTCAGCATCATTCATATCAGTTATAACGGGAGTTAGCAGGTGTGGAATATCTTCATACATTGACATTTCAAGCATTTTTGGATCAACCAAAATTAATCGCAAATCTTTTGGGGTTGCTTTGTAAAGCATTGAAAGTAACATTGTATTTATTGCAACAGACTTACCTGAACCAGTTGTTCCAGCAACTAATAAGTGAGGCATTTTCATCAAATCAGCAACAACTGGGCGACCAGAAATATCAGCTCCTAAACTTACCGTTAATGGTGATTCTGATTTTTGAAACTGTTTAGAGCTAATAATATCTTTAAAATAAACTATTTGTCTGCCTTGGTTTGGAACTTCCAGTCCAACATAAGTGCTTCCAGGTATTATTTCTTCAACTCTTACATTAGAAACTGCCAAAGCTCTTGCTAAATCTTTGGAAAGATTTGATATTTTTTTAGCTGGAATTCCAGGTGCCAAATCTAGCTCAAATCTTGTTATTACAGGGCCTGGAGAAACATGCATAACTGTTGCATTTATTTTATATTGTTTTAGTGCATTTTCCAAAGTTGCTGCCATTTGTGCAAGAACATCTTCAGTGTAAAAATTTTCTTGCTCAGGTGGGTTATCTAATAAAGTAATGTTTGGTAATTTGTAGTTTTTTACTTTAGGTTTAATATTTTTCTTATTTTGCTCAAAAGGAGTTCCAATAGTTGCTGAAGTTTTTAATATTTCAGGTTCAATTTTTTTAGGTTCAGCTTTTACTTCAACACTTTCTGCATCTATTTTTTCTGCTTTGATTGTTGTTATTTCTGAAGTTATTGGATTTGAATTGTTACTAGATGAAGTTCCCCAAACAGAAAAAGAAAAAGGTGAGTCTTTTATTGTAGAGCTTGTTTTAATATCGTTACTGGCACCTAATTTATTTAATTTTTGCTCTCTATCAAAGCGTTCTTGTTCATAACTTGCTTGTTTAGAAATAATATCATCCTGAACTATTTTTTCTTGCAGTGCTTTTTCTGTGGCAATAGATTCTTGTAGGATTTTTTCTTGGTTAAAATTTTCTAGTTTAGCTTTTTCTAACTCAATTAACTCTAGTCTTAGCCTTTCTTGGTGCTGTTTCTCTTGATCAAGTTTAAGATCTGTTGCTTCTTGGTTTAATCGCTCTTGCTCAATAGTTTCTAATCTTATCCTTTCTTGCTCAAATCGTTCTTGTTGAAGAGTTTCTAACTCCAGTTTTTGCTGTTGAACCTTCTCTAGTTCTAGTTTTTCATGTTCAATTATATCTTTTTCAAGCCTTTCTCTTTTTATTCTCTCTTCCAAAAGGATTCTTTCTTTTTCTAACTGCTCTTTTAGTATTTGTTCTTTCTCTAACTCTTTTTGCAGAAGTTGATTATTTCGTTCTTCTTCCAAAACTAGTCTTTTTCGCTCCTCTTCTTCTGCTAACCTTTCTAATTCTTTATTTTTATCAATCTGTTGTTGTTCAAAATTAACAGTATTATTTTCTTTATTAGTTTCTGGGAAAAATACTGGTTCTTTTTTATCCTCAAATTCATCTTCATTATTATTCTCAACTTTCTCTGTAAATAAATCAGGGTCAGCATCTTGAGTTGGATCATAGCTATCAATTGTAAATTTAGTTTGGTTTTCCTCTTCATCAAGTTTCTTTAGAACAGAATTTTCAACATTAGATTCTGGATAGTTGTTTTTTATAGTAGTTTTTGCTTTTCTACCAGTTATTTTAGCTAAAGTATAACTAATAAACGCACCAATTTTTTCTGTAACATCTAACCAAGAAATACCAAAAATCAATCCAAGAGATAGTATGAAAACAAGGCTAGAAACAATCATAATTAAACTTACAGAAGATATTGTTTTTTCAAGACCAACCGCCAAAAAAGCACCTAACCAACCACCGCCAGACCTTGAAACTGTGTTTATAGCAATGGGATCATGTTTTGCAAATAAAATACTTCCAAAAATTATTGCAATTAAAACTGCAAATATACGCCAAGAAAAAAGCTCTCTGTTAAAATCTTTTTCAAACCAAGCTTGCAATGAAAAAACAATAATTGCAATAGGAATAATATAACTAAGTTTACCTATAAAAGAGAATGAAATATCACTATACCAAGCCCCCAAACTACCAGCTACATTAGTTATTTCTGCCCCATCATTTCTGCTCCAAGCTGAATCTAGTGGGTTAAAACTAAATAAAGATACTAGCATAAATGTAGCAATAATTAGTGCCACAAATATAACAACACCCAAAAATAAAGGCTTTAAATGTGTGGAAAGATTAGTTTGGTTGGTCTTATTTTTCATATGTTTTTATTTTTTAAATTAGTTTTCTAAATCTAAAACTTATTAACTATCAGCTAGGAAAATCAGCATTTGTAGAAACTGTTTGAGTATCGTCTAACTCTTCTAATGCATCTAAAAGTTTTTCTAATTTTTCAGCGTCGGATGCACTAATTTCCATAAGATTATCAGGTCGTTGAGTTATTTCACTATCATCTGGCTCAAGCCCTGCTTCAATAAGTTTTTCATAAACTTCTGGATAGTCTTTTGGAGTTGTTAAAACCTCAATAACACCATCTTCAACCACAATATCCTCAGCACCAGCGTCCAAAGCAACTTCCATAATTGCATCTTCGTCGCCTTTTAAGTAAGTTATTACACCTGTTTCATTAAACTGAAAAGCAACAGAACCAGCTGTTCCAAGGTTTCCATTATACTTTGAAAAGGCATGTCTAACCTCGCTCACAGTTCGGTTTTTATTGTCAGAAAGACAATCAACCATAACAGCAACGCCACCAGCACCATAACCTTCGTAACGAATTTCGTTCAAAATCATTCCTTCAAGTTCGCCAGCTCCACGCTTAATTGCTCTTTCCATTGTATCTTTTGGCATATTTGCAGCCTGTGCTTTTGTAATTGCAAGTCTTAACCTTGGGTTAGCACTATCGTCTGAACCACCTTGCCTTGAAGCTACGGTTAATTCTCTGATTAACCTAGTAAAAACCTTACCTCTTTTCGCATCTTCTTTTGCTTTTTTGTGTTTAATATTTGCCCATTTACTATGACCTGCCATAATTTTCACCTTAAATAATTTGTGGTAATGTGTATTTACTCAAAACCAACTTAAATTCAAATAGTAACTTAAAATAAGTTACAAAACCTGTAATTATACCCTAACTTTTAACCTAAAAAAACCCCTCAGTTATACTAAGTGTTTATAAGTATTTATAGTTTTTACTGAAACTGTAGTTATTGCCTAACCTAATAATTACTTATATTCAAATATATAAATCCAAACCAGTTATGGTATTATTTTAAACTTACTTTTTACTAAAAAATAATAAACTATAAACTAATATGGAAGATAAACTTAATATACAGCTAATTAAAACCCACAAAATTTGCAAAGGTGAGCAGAGAATTTACCTGCATTATTCAACAGTTTTAAATTGTGAAATGAAATTTTCTATATTTTTACCAAGAGAGGCACTTAGAGATAATAAATGTCCTGTTTTATATTTTTTAGCAGGGTTAGGTTGTAACGAACAAACTGCCATTGTCAAATCTGGATTTCAAAGATTTGCCCATAGATACGATATGATTGTGGTTTGTCCTGATACTTCTCCACGCGGTGAAAATATTACTGATAGCGAAGATATTTCTTTGGGGCAAGGTGCTGGATTTTATATAAACGCAACTCAAGAGCCTTGGAATAAAAACTACAAAATGGAAGAATATATCCTCAATGAGTTACCACAAATTATTGAGAAAGAGTTCCCAACAAATAACAAAAAAAGTATAACAGGCCATTCAATGGGTGGTTTTGGAGCTTTGGTTTTGGGCTTAAATAATATTGATGATTTTTGCTCAATATCTGCTTTTGCACCAATTTGCTCACCCGAAAATAGTAAACAAGGAAAATTAGTTTTAAAAGAATATTTAGGAAATAATCAACAACAATGGGACAGCGTAAACCCTTGTGAAATAATCAAAAAAGTTAAACTAAATAATAAGTTTTTACCTATATTAATAGATGTTGGAACCGTGGATGAATATTTAGAAACTGATTTACACCCAGAAATTTTAGATAATATTTGTAAAGAAATAGGTTATCACTGTGAAATAAACTACCGTAAGGATTACGACCACGGATATTATTTTGTGCAATCATATATTCGTGAGCATTTTGTATTTCACGCTGAGTATTTGGATGCTAATTAATATGGAAATTAAAATTAAAAAGCTTAGCATAAAACCACAAAAAAATAGGAATAATGCATGACAGAATCACTTAATATAACCAGTCATAAATACAAAACCATAGATCTCTTTTGTGGAATAGGTGGTGTCAGAAAAGGTTTTGAACTAACCAAAGGTTTTAAAAATATACTTTCTGCTGAAATAGATAAATATGCTTGTATGACCTATGAGCACTTATATGGAGAAAATCCACAAAATGATGTGACAAGTGATGTGTTTAAAGAAATAGTTAAAAATACAAAATATGATGTGTTGTTAGCAGGTTTTCCTTGTCAATCTTTCTCTATAGCTGGAGATAAAAAAGGGTTTAAAGACACAACTAGAGGAACACTCTTTTTTGATGTAGCAGATATATTGAAACAGACGAAACCCAAAGCCTTTTTATTGGAAAATGTAGAGGGACTTCTTCGTCATGATAAGGGTAAAACTTTTAAAATCATAATAGAGACACTTATTAATGAGTTGGGCTATAAAATTGTTGGGGTTAATGAGAATGATGGAGTACTAGAGTATGATGCAAAATCATTTTTACGAAAAACTATTGATTTTGGGTTGCCACAAAAGCGAGTGAGAACTTATATTATAGGATTTAGAGATGATTTAGTTCCCAAAAACTATAAATTTGATACTTTACCAAGCAAAAAAGAGAAGCCAATATTTAATAATTTGTATGAGCTATTAGAAGAGGATGTATCTGCTAAATACTATCTCTCAGAACAGTATATCAAAACCCTTGAAAAACATAAGGCTACGCATAAAGCAAAAGGCAATGGCTTTGGGTATAAGGTGGTCAATGTAGGAGAAAACCCTATCTCTAACACTATTTTAGCGACAGGGGGAAGTGGAAAAGAGAGAAATCTAGTAATACAGGAGAAACCAGAATACTATGGAATAATGTTTGGAAGTAAACACTCTCCTATTAATGACCAAGGAATCAGAGTTATGACCCCAAGAGAATGGGCAAGATTGCAAGGATTTAAAGATTATGCTTTTGTTGAAAAGTGTCAAGATGGGTTCTCTTTTCCTGCTAAAGTGAGTGAAACACAACAGTATAAGCAGTTAGGTAATAGTGTATCTATACCAGTAATAGAGGAGTTGGCAAAATATATGTATAAAAGATTAGAGGAATTTAAAGATGGGATTTAATAAGGGAGAGTGGTCAGAATTATATACTTTTTTGTATTTGATGGATAGTCCAAACCTCGTTATAGTAGATGAAAATTTACAAGAAAAAAATAGTACAACATTTAAAATATTAGAACTCTTATTGGCAAATGGAACTAAATATCAACTATTGAACAGTAATAAAATTCTAAAAATATCCCCTAATAATTATAACCAAGAGTATGATATTAGTTACATTAGCCGTCAATATAAAATTTTACTTGAAAAAATATTAGTACACAAAAGTGCCAAAGGTACATTTGAAATTAATGAAATGACATCACTTATTAATGATTTATTAGATGGCAGTAAATTAAAAGGAAGTTCAAGGGTTAAAGGTGATTTAACGGCTCTTGTAAAAGATAATATACAAAATAATAATTTCAATATTTCCTATAATATTAAATCAGAATTAGGTGCAAAAGCGACTTTGCTGAATGCTTCAATGCATACAAATTTTATATATGAAATAACCGATATTAATGATTCAATAATGATTGAAAATAATAGTATATCTACAAAAACAAAACTTATAGATAAATGTAAATTTTTAAAGTTAAATGGGGCAGAGTTTAATTTTATTAAAACAGAAAGTACCCAGTTTGCTAATAACTTAAAACTTATTGACTCTAATCTTGATAAAATTTTATCAGAGATGCTTATTTTGTCTTATGAAAACAATGAAAAAGACATGAAAAAACTTTTATCATTAATTATTTATGATGTTACTTCTGAAACTTATTATAATAAGAAAATTGGTGAGTTTGCAAATGCTGTAACCTTTGGTATGAGGGCTAGTGAAGTATGGAATGGAGCAAATGAAGTAAATGGTGGCATAATTATTGTTACTAAAAAAGGTGAAGTATATCTATTAGATTTAATTTATTTTAAGAGTATTGTAGATAAATATCTGATTGATAATATAAAACTAGATAGTCCTAGCTCTACCCGTTATAAGATGTTTGAGATTTATAAAGAGGATGGGAAGTACTATTTTAAGTTGAATTTGCAGGTGAGGTTTAAATAATTTTACCTTCTTAAACTAAACAAATAAACCAAACAATCATAAAAATGGCAATAAGAGCAAATAAAAAACTAGGGCAACATTTCTTAACTGATTATGCAGTAATTGATAATATTATTAGTGCGATAGCTCCAAAAGAGGGAGAGAATTTATTAGAGATTGGGCCAGGAATGGGTGCAATTACAATTGATATTTTAGAGCAAGCAAAAAAACTAACTGTAATTGAAAAAGACAGACGGATGGTTCCTATTTTGAAAACCAAATCAGTTCTTATTGGTGATCTTAATATAATTGAACAAGATGTTTTAAGTATTGATTATAAACAAATTTTAACAGGAGATAGTTGGAAAGTTTTTGGCAATCTTCCTTATAATATTTCAACTGCGATTATGCTGGATCTTTGTAAGCAAAAAAACATAAGTCAAATGGTTTTTATGGTGCAAAAAGAAGTTGCAGACCGAGTTAGTGCAGAGTCTGGTTGTCGGGCTTATGGGCGTTTGTCTGTAATTCTTAATCAAACTCACAAAGTCCAAACTCTTTTTGATGTTCAGCCAAATGCTTTTAGCCCACCACCCAAAGTTATGTCTAGCGTCATTCTTATGCAACCTAGAGAGACTTTAGAATACCAAGTTGATAATCAAGAAAATTTTGAGAAAATTGTAAAAGCATCTTTTGCAATGAAACGAAAAACAATTAGAAATAATCTAAAAAAATTAATTAGTGCAGATGAATTAGAAAGTTTAGAAATTAACCCAAGTGAGAGAGCGGAGCAAATGGAAGGAAAGTTATTTGCAAGAATTTCTAACTATTTAAATTTAAAACAAGAAAAGTAAATATTATGAATAAAATTGAAACTTTTTTCAGTGTTAAAACTGAGAACCTAGCAGAAATTTTATTACAACAAATTGATAAAACAAAATCTCCTTTTAGCAAAGAACTTATTTTAATTCCAAACTCTGGAATGCAAAGGTATTTAGAACTTAAAATTGCGAAAGATAAAGGAATTTGTACACATATTGACATTACTTATTTGGGGAGTTTTTTTAATGATTTTTATAGCAAAATACTTGCTAAACAAGGTAAATCCTTAATAAAACATAATAAACATACAATTACTTATCAAATACTTAGCTTATTTAATGAGATTTTAGATAAAAATGAGATAGATGATTATTTAACTAAAATCCTAAAAAATAACCAACAACCAAATCAAAAGTATTATTTAGCTTCTACAATTGCAACTCACTTGCTTAAATATTTAGAGCAACGCCCTGAAATAATATCTTGCTGGGAACAACAAAGTCTATTCACAGATAATATTCATGAATTTTGGCAAAAAGATATTTACCATAAATTAGAACTTTCGAAACAATCAATATTCTTTTTAAAACAAAAGTTTAATAATTTTATTAAAGAAAAGAAACAATCGCTAACAAAAGTTGTTCCTGAAACTATTCATATTTTTGGATTTCACTTTATTCCAAAGCATCAACTAGATGATTTATTTCAGATCTCAGAATATATAAATTTAAAATTTTACTCAATAAATCCTTGTGTGGAATTTTGGGGTGATATTATTAGAAAGGAGGAGAAACTAAGGCAAGAAATAACTGATTATGATAATAAAAACTTTGATATTTCAATATTATTTGAGGTTGCAAACCCACTTCTTGCAAGTTGGGGAAGCTCTGCTAAATTTTTAATTGACTCTTTAAATAATCATTCTACAAATAATTTAGATTATATTTTCAATGATAAAAACACTGAAAGCAACAATAATTTAGACTTTTTAAAGAACAATATCATTAACTTAGAAAATAAAAGCATTGATAATTGTAAAACTAAAAAGTCAACTAAAGATGATAGTATAACTTTTAAAAAAGCATCTAGCCCAAGGCGAGAAGTTGAAATATTATATGATTATATTTTAGATATTTTAGAAAATAATGATGATATTAAACCATCTGATATTATTGTAACCATGCCTAATGTAGCTATTTACAGTCCTTATGTTAATTCAATATTTTCAGCAAACAAAGTATTACCTTTTAGTATTTCAAACCAAACTGCTGTTGATACCGACCCTGATGTTAATACTTTTTTAGCATTATTTGATTTGATTAATTCTAATTTTTCTAAGACTGATTTTTTTAATTTTTGCAACCAACAAACAGTTAGAGAGATATTTGATTTTAGCCTAAAAGAATTAGATAGTATCAAGTTTTATCTAGATGAAGCCAAAGTCAATTGGGGTTATGACGAGAATCACAAAAGAAAATCATTGCTTTGTATTGAAAACAAAGATACTGAAATTGATACTAATATTTATAAACAAGGACATTTGCAAAAAATGTTAGATGGATTATATTTGGCTTATTGCTGCGGAAAACCATTAAATCATTCACAAAAAATTGATGAAGAAATTATTGGAGAAACTATTGCAAACAAACATTTTCGCACATCACAGGTTGAAATTCTCGCAAAATTAACTAAGTTATTTGAAATGTTGAAATTTGCAGCAAATGTTAAGTTTGAACAAAAGACTTTAACAGATTGGTTTAGAGTTTTAAAACAACTTAGTGCTAATTTTAATACTAATAAATCTAAAAAAAATATTTTAAATGATTTAATAAATGACTGGTTTGAGCTTATAAAACAAACAAAACAAACTGATTTATATGACTTTTCTATAATTTACACCGATATTTGTGAGATTATGACTACCCAAGAAATGCGTGGTCCATTTTTATCAGGATCTATTTCTTTTTGTTCTGCAATTCCTATGCGTTCTATTCCATCAAAAGTTACTTGTATGCTTGGTATGAATAATGATTTCCCTGCAAACTTACCTAAATATGAATTTGATTTGCTTGCAAATAGTTCCAAATTATCAGATAAAAATCTAGCTAGAGAAAGTAAATATTTATTTTTAGAATCTATACTTGCAACTTCTGACAAATTCTATCTAAGTTACAATGGTGTTGATGAGAAAACAGGAGAATTAATAAGCCCGTCTGTTTTAGTTTTGGAGCTTGAAGATTATTTACAGCAAATTGGAATTAATATCACAAAAACAACTGATTTAACTGAAGATTATTTACAAGCTTTTTCTAAAGAATTATTTTCTCCAACTATAAAAACATACTCTCCTTTTTATAAAAAACCAAAAAAAGAAAAATTTATAAATTTAGATAATAGTGAAAATATAGAAATTGATAAAAATTGGACAATAAATAAATTAACTAAAGCCTTAACTAATCCTATTAAATTTTATTTAGATAAAAACATAGGTATTTTAACAAAAGAAATTACTTCAAATGATGATTATGAGGCACAGAATGATAGCTTTATTTCAGCACATAATGCTTTAGAGGAATGGTTTGTTAACGACTGCCTTATTAGGGCGGAGCTAGAAAATAGTGATACTAAGTCTAAAGAATATTCTAAGGAAAACTTTAACAAATTACTTTTAGCAAAAAACTTACAAGTTCCAACTATTTTCAAGGACTTTAATTATAAAAATCATTATGAAAATATTGAAATTTACTTGAAAACTTTATCTCAATTAAACCTTAATAATCAAACAAATATTCAAATTCTGTGGAGTAATAATATTTATAATATTATAAATAAATTTAATAATATTTATGATGATAGGTTTATTCTTACAACTTTTAGTAAGTTTAAATTTAATAATTTGCTGAAAACTTGGCTTTCACATTTAATTTTAAATACAAAAAAACAAATAACTAGTATTTATGTATTTAAAACATCTACTGCAAAGAAAAAAGAAATTTTGACTGTTACTTTTGCACCAATTATAGACCAAGATATTGTAAACAATCATATTAATAATATCTTAAATGCTTTAGAATTCTGCTTTACAAAACCTATAATTTTTATTCCTAAAGCAAAAATAACTAGAGCTAAAATAGATATAGAACAAACTCTTAATGAAGATATTCTATTGGATAATATAAAAGAGGAAATCAATTTGTGCAAAGAAAATTCAGAGCAACAATTTGAGAACTTTTCTAAGCTATGGAATGCACTCAAAGGTGGGATTGTTGAGGTTTTAGACTAATGAATATTTTCAACCCACTAACCTGCCCTCTTTCTGGCTCTAACTTACTTGAGGCAAGTGCTGGAACTGGAAAAACATATAGTATTGCTTTTTTATATTTACGCTTAATTGTCCAAGAAAAATTAGAAGTTAAAGAAATTTTAGTTACAACTTTTACAAAAGCTGCTGTTTCAGAATTAAAATCTAGAATTTATCAACAAATTATTACTTTTGAGCAACTTTTAAGAAATAGTGATTTAGAAAGTTTAGAAAATACAGATGAATTATTAGTTAAACTTCATAAAAATACAGAAAATAAATCACAAACAATCAAACGATTACAACTTGCAAAAGCAGAGTTTAATTATGCAAAAATTCAAACTATTGATGGTTTTTCTTTACAACTTTTAAAAGATAATTATCTATCCTTAAATTCATATGATGTTAAAGATGTTGTTAATAATAATCAAGAAATAATAAAGAAAATATATATAAATCTAGCCAGTAGAAATTTCAAACCTTGTGAAAATATTAATAAAGAGATGATTGATCTTTTAGCAAAAAAAAGTGTTTTAGATATTAGTAAAATAATAAATGGTGTTTTAGAAGTTTGGGATAATTTCAAAAATGCACAGCCAACTATTTGGGATTTTGATAAAAAATTAAAAACTAAAGTTAAACAATTAAATTTATTTATAAAAGATAATAAACTAGAAGTTTTAAACTTTATGAACTGCTTAAAAAAACAAAATGGCAAAACATATAATGAAAATAAAACTAAAACTAATTTAGATAAATTAGAAAATTTCTTAGATAATTTGGAGAATAAACCAACACTTGCTATTTTAAAATATTTTACTACACAGCAAATAAAAGAAAAATTTGAGGAATTTAACCCTACTTCTGAGCTTAAAAAGAACTTTTTTGAAGTTTGGCAGTATATTTATAATAGTCTTAATTTCTTAGTTAAAAAAGAAGATGAAGTTTTTTATAATACTATGTTTTGTTTAGCAACTTATATGGGAAAAGAGCTTCCAAAAATATAAATCTGAAAATTTAACTCTTACATATTCAGATGTAACAAAAATAGTTTCAGAAAGTAACTACTCAGAAAATAACTTAAAAACTGATATAAAGGCAGCGCTAATAGATGAAGCACAAGATACAAATAAACAACAAATTACTTTGTTTTCTAGCTTATTTATAAATACAAATAAAATATGCTTTTTTGTAGGAGATCCAAAACAAGCTATTTATGGATTTCGTGGAGGTGATATTTTTGCTTATTTAGAAATTTCAAAAATAGTAAATAATAAATATTTGCTTGATACAAATTATCGCTCAAGTAAGTCACTAAATAATTCAGTTAATTATATTTTCTCTAAAAACCGCCCTTTTGGTAAAGATATAAGTTATGAAAACATAAACTCACAAAAAGATAACCTATGCGTAACTAATAACGAAAAGTCATTATATTTAACTAGCTTAGAAAAAGGCTCTACAGATGAAATAGCAAAACAAGCCTCACAATATATATTTAATTTCATAAATTCAGAACACAAAAATAAATAGTAAACCAATTACTGAAAAAGATATAACCATATTAACAAGAACTAATTCCCAAGCCCAAAGTATGAAAAAAGAGCTTGCAAAATTAGGTATTTCCGCTTCATTTACTGGTAAAAAAAGTGTTTTAGAAACAAATGAAGCTATGTATTTTTATTATTTACTTTGTGCTATTTCAAACCCAGAGTTTCGTGAAATAAAAAGATTACTTATTAGTCCACTTTATAAATTTAGCTTAATTGAAATTAAAAATGATGATTTGGTCTCTAAAATAATAACAAGGTTTAGTAATTACCAAAAACTTTATGATTTAAGAGGTTTCGCCTATGTTTTTTACCAAATTTTATTAGATGAAAATATTGCAAATAATTTATTATCTATATTTGATGGCAAAAGAAAACTAACTAATTTCTTTCATGTTTTTGATATTTTATTAACTGAATGTAATAATATGTCTTTATATGCAGTTTGTGATTTATTAAGTAATTTAATTTCAAATTCTAAGACCAAAGAAACTAGCAAAGATGCTCAACAACTTAGATTAGATGATAAAAATGCAATTAATATTTATACAATTCATAACTCTAAAGGGCTTGAATTTAACTTTGTTTTTCATCCTTTTATTGACTCAAATAATACAATGCAAAAAAGTATTATTATTAATAGCAATCAAATCAATAAAGCTAGTTTTAAAGGTAATAGTAAAGAAATCACAAGCTCCTATCAATTTCAAGAGGAGTTAGAAACAATTAGACTTGCTTATGTTGAACTAACAAGAGCTAAATATAAAAATATAATATTCATTCAAAATAAAAAAGCGAGTAAACAAAAAAGTATGTGGGATTTACTTAAAGAAAATAATCCAAGCTTAAATAATTTAGGAAAACAAGACTTTACAAAAGAAATTATTATTGAAGATAATGACAATAAATTATCTAAAAAAGATATTTTTAATAATTTTACGCCAAAAAAGGTTACAAAAACATACTCAACAAAATGGAATATTCAGTCTTTTTCTTCCATTTCTTCAAACCTTAATAACCACAACTATGCATTAGAGCCACTAAAAGAATGACGCAAACTTGAGCAAAATTAAAAATGCTTTGATTGAATACCCAAAAGGTGCTGAAGCAGGAACTTCTTTGCATGAAATGTTTGAAGGTTTTATGGAAAGCAGAGTTGATTTTTTAAACTATATGGAGAAGTCTATTCAAAAGCATTTGCCTAATAATAAATTGATTAAATAATGAAGAATATTTGGCTAAATTAAATGATGATTTAATCAATATAACTAATGTTAATCTATATCCTGAAAGTTTTTGCCTTGCCGATATTGATGTAAGTCAACAAAGCATAGAAATGGAATTTATTATGCATTTATCTGACCAAGAAAGTTTCAAAAAGATTAAAAGTTATAAAAAAGATACAATTAATAAAGAAGGTTATTTGCATGGATTTATAGATTTAATGTTTTTTTATAATGGTAAATTTTATATCCTCGATTATAAGTCAAACTTCTTGGGTAAAAATGAAGATGACTATACTAAAGAAAATATGGATAAAGCTATGACCGAACATAACTACTATTTACAAGCAGAAATTTATGCAAAAGCTTTGCAGAAATTTCTTAAAAATACAGTTGAGAATTTTGATTATGATAAAATTTTTGGTGGGGCTTTTTACCTTTTTATAAGAGGAATGAGTAAAAATAGTTCAAAAGGAATACACTTCCATAAGCCAAAGCTTATATAGTTTGAGCTATAAAGTATTTAATTTTCATATAAAACTAAGGTATACTTTTTTGTTTAGTAAAATTTAACATCAATAAAATTAAAATACAGGATTTAACAATATGCAAAATGGTTACAACCAAATAATCGATCATCTAGTAAAAAATAAAATAGCATTACCTGATCAACTTCAAGAAATACAAATGTCTGCTATGCAGAGGAAAGTTAATTTCCCACGACAGTTAGTTTCAGAAGGAATTATTGACTCACACAAATTACTAGAAATTACTAGACAAGTTTCAAATACGCCATCTTTTAACCTTAGGGAAATTTCTCTTTTGGGTAGTGTCGTAAAAAGAGCAAAAGAAAAAGACATTAGAAAATATTCAATGTTACCTTTCTTTGAAAGAGGAGGAAGGCTTTTTGTAGCTGTATCAGATCCTTTTGATATTATTGGACTTGATACATTTAAATACTCAGGAAACTACTCTTCAGCAGAACCAGTCTTAGCTTCAGCAGAGCAAATCGAACAAATCATTGATGAGATTTTTGCAGGATCAGGTGATATGGATGACCTGTTTGCTGATGAGGAGAATGAAGAGGATGAAGATGCAAAAGCAGCAGAGCTAGAAGCTCTTTCAAAAGCGCTTTTGGGAATTACAGAAGATAATGAAGCACCTGTTGTTAAATATGTGAATGGAATGCTTTTAGATGCAATTAGAATTGGCGCATCAGATTTGCATTTTGAACCTTATGAACATACTTACCGTGTTAGATTCAGAAAAGATGGGGTTTTAAAAGAAGTTTCTACACCACCATCAAACATAACCAATAGAATAACAGCTAGAATTAAAGTAATATCAAGTATGAATATTGCTGAAAAAAGAAAGCCTCAAGATGGAAGAATAAAGCTAAAAGTATCAGATACTAAAGTTATTGATTTTCGTGTTAATACTCTACCAACACTTTGGGGGGAAAAAATTGTTCTGCGTATTTTAGATAGTAGTGCAGCCCAACTTAATATTGATATGTTAGGTTTTTCAGAGGTGCAGAAAAAAACCTACCTAGATTCTATTAAAAAACCTCAAGGGCTAGTTTTGGTAACAGGACCGACTGGTTCAGGTAAAACAGTCTCTCTTTACTCAGGACTAAATATATTAAACACACCTTCTGTAAACATTTCAACCGCTGAAGATCCTGTTGAAATAACTCTACCTGGGGTTAATCAAGTGAATGTTATTCCTAAACAAGGCATGACTTTTGCAACAGCTCTTAGAGCATTTTTAAGACAAGATCCAGATATTATAATGATTGGAGAGATTCGTGATTTGGAAACTGCTGAAATTGCAGTTAAGGCAGCACAAACAGGACATATGGTGCTATCTACTTTGCATACTAATGATGTGGCACAGACTATAATTAGACTAGGTAATATGGGAGTTCCATCGTATAACATTGCTGGTTCTGTTGAACTTATTATGGCACAGCGACTTGTTAGGAGACTTTGCAAAAGTTGCAGAACAAGGAGTAGAAAGTGGACAGAGGAACAACTTATAGCAATCGGTTTTTCAGAAGAAGATGCGGAAATATCTAAAATATATGAAGCCAAAGGTTGTGAAAGATGTGGTAACCAAGGTTACAAAGGAAGGGCTGGGCTTTACCAAGTTATTCCAATAAGTAGTAAAGTCTCTTCTATGATTATGAATGGGGAGAGTTCTATTGAACTTTCACAACAGTTTCAAAAAGAAGGTTATTGGGATTTAAGACAGTCAGGTATTGACAAGGTTAAAAGTGGTATAACAAGTATTGAAGAGGTAATTAGAGTTACTATTGATTAATAATTTTTTTTAGATGTCTACTAACCTAATTAAAATATTATCTTGGTTAATAATTTACATTACTCTAGGCAATTTAAAATAATTTAAATATTAAAATAATAAAAAGAGGACTTATGGAAACAGCATTACAAAAAAGACAGAGAAGACAGAAAAGCAAAGCTCATAAAAAAACAGCTAATACTTACATTTGGTCTGGTACAGATAAGAAAGGCGTTATAAAAAAAGGAGAGTTAGTTTCAGTCAATGAGCAATTAGTTAGAGCTTACTTACAAAAGCAAGGGATTGCACCTAAAAAAATATATGTTAAAGCTAAACCTCTATGGGAAAGCAAGGGAACAGTAAAATCAAAACATATAGTCGGATTCTCAAGGCAAATGGCAACTATGTTAAAAGCAGGCATGTCTGTTACCAAATCATTAGCCCTAATTGCAGAAGGAGTTGAAAAACCTTTAAAACTTAAAGAGATAATTGAAGACTTGCACTCAGAAGTTGAGGACGGTCTTAGCTTTTCAAAAGCTCTATCAAAATACCCTGTATACTTTAATGACTTATACATAAGTTTGGTTACAGCTGGTGAAGAAGCTGGGCTACTTGAAGAAACTATGAATAAAATAGCAGTTAATGTTGAAAAAGCAGAGGCTGTGAAGAAAAAAGTAAAAAAAGCTATGACATATCCAGCTATTGTTGTTTTTGTTGCTATTGTTGTTACCGCTATTTTACTTGTTTGGGTCATACCTGTTTTTAAAGAGTTCTTTGATAACGCTAAAGTAGAACTTCCAGCTATAACTAAACTAGTTTCTGCAGCTTCTGAGGCTCTTATAAACTGGGGCTGGATGATTGTCGTTGGACTCGCTATTGGTATATATTTTTTCTTTTGGTATAAAAAAAGAAATCGAAAATTCCAAAGAGCAGTTAATAAATTTTCTTTTAAAATACCAGTCCTTGGTGGCATTTTAAAACTAGGTGCAGTGGCTAGGTTCTCAAGAACTATAGGAGTTTTATTTGATGCGGGTGTCCCTCTTATGAAAAGTCTGAGAGCTACTGCTCCTGCTACAGGAAGTGTTATTTATGAAGACGCTACTAACCAAATAGCTAATGATGTTGAAAATGGATCACAACTTAATTTTGCTATGCAACAAACTGGAAAGTTTGATGCATTTTCTGTTCAAATGACTAGTATTGGTGAAGAGTCAGGTGCTTTAGGTGATATGTTAGGTAAGGTTGCAGATTACTATGATGAAGAGCTAGATTATAAAATAGATAATTTAACAACTATTTTAGAACCTATGATAATTTCTTTTATTGCTGTTATTGTAGGAACAATACTAATTGCTATGTACTTACCTATATTTATGATGGGGAATGTTGTTGGCTAGTTTATCAGGGTTGCCTTTACCTGTGTTGCTATTTATTACTTTTATATTTTCCATTCTTGTTGGTAGCTTTTTAAATGTTGTAATTTATAGGCTTCCAATAATTATGGACAATGAGTATAAAGATGCTGCCAGAGAAATTTTAGAGTTAGAACCAGAAAAAAGAGAAAGGTTTACGCTATCTTATCCGAGATCAGGTTGCAGAAATTGCAATCACCAAATAGCATCATTTGAAAACATACCTGTTTTTAGTTATTTATTTATGCGTGGGAAATGCAGAGGCTGTAAAACACCTATCTCTATTTTTTACCCTATTGTAGAATTAGTAACGGGTCTTTTAAGTGTTTGGGTTGTTTGGCACTTTGGCTATACTTATCAAGGATTATTTGCTATTTTATTTGTTTGGTTCCTTGTTGCTTTAACTGGCATTGACCTTAAAGTTCAATTACTACCTGACATCATAACAATTCCCTTTATGTGGATTGGTATAATGCTTGGATTTTACAGTGTATTTATTTCTTTAGAGATGGCAGTTATTGGTGCGTTAGTTGGATATTTATCTCTTTGGACTATTGCAAAAGCTTTTTATTTATTCACTAAAAGAGAAGGTATGGGCTTAGGTGATGCTAAGTTACTCGCTGCTCTTTGTGCTTGGATACATATTCAATATATCCCCGTCATATTGTTATTTGCATCTGTTCTTGGGATTTTGGTTACTATTTTACAAAAATTATTTAAAAAAGGTAAAGTACTTAATACAACTATTCCTTTTGGTCCTTACTTATCAGCTGGTGGATTTTTAGCACTTCTTTATGGAGAGCCTATTTTGAACTGGTACCTTCATACTTTAATTTAGTAAATAATTAAGCTAGAACAAAAAAACATAACAACTAAATATTTTGGGAGAATTTCATGAAACTATTAACTACATTTATTTTAAGCTTAGCTATTTTTGCTAATGCCGCAGAATTAACCGACAAAACAAATATGAAAAAAGAAGATACTCAGATTACAATAAGCCCTAATGACAACAGATTATACAAAAGTATAACTTTAGAAAATGGAATGAAAATGGTTCTTATTTCTGATAAAAATGCACAAAGATCAGCTGCTGCTGTTGATGTTTTAGTTGGAAGTGGTGATGATCCAGATGAGTTTCCAGGTCTTGCGCACTTTTTAGAACATATGCTTTTTTTAGGAACTGATAAATTCCCTGAAGCAGATGAGTATTCAAATTACATAAGTAACCATGGTGGAGGGCATAATGCTTTCACTTCATTTGCTCACACAAACTATTTTTTTGATATTGATCCTAAACATTTGCATGGTGGATTAGAAAGATTTGGGCGTTTTTTTGTTGCACCTCTTTTTTCTGCAAAATATGTTGATAGAGAAAGAAATGCTGTTCATTCAGAGTATCAGTCAAAACTAAAGGAAGATGGCTGGAGAGAAACAGAAGTTTTAAAGCAAACTTTCAATCCTAAAAATCCTCATTCAAGATTTTCAATTGGAACTAATGACACCTTGCCAACTGCAACTGTTCGCCCTGCCCTACTTAAATTCTACAAAAAAAACTATTCTTCAAGCAATATGTCTGGAGTTATTTTAGGAAAAGAAGATTTGCAAACTCTTGAAAAGTGGGCAAAAGAAATTTTCTCCTCAGTTCCTAAACTTGATAAAGACTTTAAAAGTACAACTTCAGGAAAACTACCTAATTTATATTTAAAAAAAGATTTACCAATTCAAATTAAGAGTCAATTAGTTAAAGATAAAAAAGAGATATCTTTTCATTTTCCAATGCCTTACTCAACTAATAATGTGTATAGCAAGTCACTTTCTTACATTTCTTACATTTTAGGTTATGAAGGTGAAGGTAGTTTATTGGCTGCCCTTAAGAAGCAAAATTTAGGAATGGAGCTTTCTTCTGGTGAGTCTTCTAAAATTGGTGAAGAAACCGTTTTTGAAATTAAAATAGAACTTACCGATACTGGTTATAAAAGTATTGATAAAGTAACTAATTTAGTTTTCTCATACTTAAAACTCATTGAGAGTGATAATGGTGAGAAAAGATACAAAGAGGTTGAAAGCATCTCTAAACTAGATTTTAAATATAGTGAAAAAACTGAACCAATGTATTATACATCTGGGTTAGCTGGGAAATTAAATAGGTACAAAACTAAAGATATTATTTCAATTTATTCAATATTTAGCGGATATGATAAAAAAGAAATAAATGAGTATTTAGAAATGATGACTATTAATAACTCAATCATTCATATTGCCAGTTCTGGCAATGAAATGAATTTCAAAGAAAAAGGTAAGTTCTTCAATGTTCCTTTTAAAAAAGAAGTTAATAAAAAATATAACCTTAAATTAATTTCAGCCGAAGACTTACTAAAACAAGGAATGTTTTTACCTAAGCCAAATTCTTTTGTTTCAAGTAATAATAATATAATTAAAGATAATATTGTTAAGGAAAAACACACTATTTTAGAAAATGGAATTGAAGTTTTTTATAAAAACGATACTAGTTTTAATATTCCAAAATCCAATATTTTTATTTCTTTACAGTCTGATAAAAAGTTAGATAAGGTTTCTAAAGTTAAAACTATTCTTTTAACAAAGCTTTTATCTGAATCACTTAATACAACCCTTTATGATGCGGACATTGCAGGTCTTAGTGCTCAAATATTCTCTGGAGAAAAATCAATAAATATTAATATTTCAGGTTATAGTGATAAGTCAGAAGAATTGCTTAAGATAATTTTAAATAAAATAAAAGCAGCTAAATTTGATGAAGTTTTATTTAAACAAATGAAGGAAGAACTAACAAAAGACTTAGAAAACCAAAGAACAGCTATGCCTTATCAGCAAACATTTCCATATTTGAGCTACCTTATTTTTGATGACTATTCTCTTCCAACAGAAACGCTTGAAAATTTAACAAATATAGATTTAAAAAGCGTTCTTGAGTTTCGTGAGAGTTTAATAAAGTCACTTGCAGCAAGAGTTTTAGCCTATGGTAATATTAATTATGAGAAAACTTTAGATATAACTAAAAGTATAAAAAATACTTTTGATAAAACTGATTTTAATCATAAATATCAACTAAATAAAATCAAAGACATTACTAAATCAACAGGGGAAGCTTTCTTTGTTCCACATACTGATAACAGTATTTTGACTTATTTATTGGCAGAAAAAGGCTATAAAGCTAGAGCAAATATAGGTTTACTTTCAAAACTAGTTTCGCCTAAATTTTATAATGAATCAAGAACAGAAAAGCAACTTGGTTATGTTGTTTTCGCATTCCCTAAACCTTTTTATGATCAAGCTGGAATTGCCTTTGTAATCGAGTCTCCTGTTGCAACCGCTGATAAACTTGATGATCATATTAATAAATTTTTAGCAGATATTCCAAAATATTTAGAAACTATTTCAGAGGAGAAATTACAAGAAATAAAAGGAATTCTAAAATCCGAACTTCTACAGAAATCTAAAAATATATCACAAGCAGCAAGTAAATATTGGGGAGATATTCAAACTACTAACAAAACAGACCAGACTGTGAATATTATCGCAGGTGAAATTGATAGTATAACTAAAGAAAGTTTTGTAGAATTTACCAATAGAATCATAAAGAAAGACTTAAAAGTAACAATAAAGGCTATGCCAACAAGGTAGTATTTATTAATGGTAAATATTTTAGATGATATTTTCAACAAGAAATCTTTAAGATACATAAAGGGGAAAAGAGAGACTTTTATTGCAGAAAAAAATGGAGTTAAATTTATTTTTAAGGGATTTTACAAAAAGTCTTTAAAATATTTTTTACAGGAAGTAAATATTCACTCCTCTCTTTCCTCTGAATTTAATCTACCAAAAATAATTAATATTTCTGAGCAAAATAAAAAGTTTACTGGTGGTTTAATTCAATATGAATTTTTAAGCTACCCCACTTTAACAGATACATTTAAAGATAATAAAAACTATCTGAATTTATTCATAAAAGAAATTGGAAAATTAAATTCATTAGGATACTTTCATACTGACCCTCATTTTGATAATTTCTTAGTTCATAAAGATAAGTTATATTTTATTGATTTGTCCTCTATAAAAAAAGAAAAAAACAACTCAAAACTTAAACATAATATTGCATTTGGTCTTGCACAAATAGATTTATCATATTTTGAAATGATTAGGATTTTCGTTAAAGAAAACAATATTAATTTTTCAAAGATAGAGCAATATAAGAAAGAGCAAAAAAATAGATTTTTCAAAAAATTACTGAGGAATTCTAGTAATTTCAAAAAAGAATTTACCAATAAAGGTTATTCTATAAGCAAAATAAATTTAGAAAGTTACTCTAAAAATAGTTTTGAAATAAATTTTCATTCCAGTATTTTAAGCAATAATGCTATAAAACTTTGGCAATCATTAAACTGGTTATTTCTTTCAAAAGTATCAAACCTAGAGCCTATATCAATATTTATAGACAAAGTCTCTTTGACTTCGGTTAAAGCAAGAATTGTTGTTTCTAAGCCTCAAGAAAAACCATTGATAACTTTTAAAAATAGTTTTCTAAAACCTGCTGAAATAAAACTTATAAAAGAAAATATTAAAAGCTTATAAAAATCTTCTCTAAATAGAATATAGCTTTAGTATCTTTTTTGCTTTCTGCTTATCTTTTTCTATTTGTTCTTTTAAGTCGTTTAGTGAATTAAATTTTCCTTCTTCTCTTATTTTCTTAACAAATGAAACTTCAATACTTTCTCCATAAATATCAAAATCAAAATTAAAAATATGCACCTCAACCAACTTAACTAAATTACTAACCGTTGGCTTTCTGCCCACATTACAGACACCTTTATAAATAACATTATCAACCTTCACAAAGACTGCAAAAACCCCATTTGGTATTAATTTATATTTTTCTATATTTAAATTTGCAGTTGGAAAACCTAGATTTCTACCAATTTGATTACCTTTTATAACATTACTTTTATAAGAGAATTTTTTTCCTAATAGTTTTTCTACTTTATCAAATTTATTTTCTAAAATAGCTTTCCTTATTAAACTACTACTTATTCTTTCATTTTTAAATTCACTTAAATAATTAAAAGTATCAACTCTTTCTATCTCAAAGTTATATTTTTCACTCGCCTTTTTTAGTAGTTTGTAGTCTCCTTGTGAGTTTGCTCCAAACTTAAAATCATCTCCAACTAGTAAGTATTTTAAGTTTAAATTTTGGACTATTTTTTGTATAAACTGCTCTGCTGTCAACTTAGAAAACTCTTTATTAAAAGCAATTAAATACATTTTTTCTAAATACAATTTTTCTAGAGCTTCAGCTTTTTCTTTATCTGTTGTTAATAAAAAATTATCACAACTTCTAAAGAAACATTTTGGATGCGGAGAAAATGTAATTAATGCAGGAGTTAAGTTTAACTGTTTAGATTTTTTTATTAATTTATTAACTATTTTTTGATGCCCAAGATGAACACCATCAAAATTACCAATAGCAAGTGCGTGTGGTTTGTTATCTTTAAAATCTAATGAATTTATAATTTGCACTTATGAAATAGTTAATAATTAAACAAAAATTAATTATATTGCTTCTTTAAAAAGTTGCAACAATAAAAAAACACCTAAAACTTAAAGTTAATTAAGTAATAGATGTTTTATTTATAAGCTATAAGCTTGTTACAAAATCAATAGATTAGCTAATAAGTAACCTATTCATTATTGCCATAGATAAAGTTCCTTTAACAAAATTTGCAACTTTCTCTTTTTGCTGTTTTTCTGTTTTAACTTCATCATCACTTTCAATGCTAAGAGCTTTTGACTTAACTAACTTGAATATTTCATTATTTATATCTTCAACTGTATTTTTACCATCACAAAAAGATAAGATTATTTTCTCAATTGGTTTCAATTCAATTGTTCTATGTAAACAAGTAGTTGTATAATTCACTCCTAACTTAATTTGTGCCATTGATATCCCAGATATTTTAGGTTTGCTTGAAATTTCCTTAGCACAAGGAAAGTCAAAGCTATGTAAGTCAATAATTCCTTTCATTACCCAAATCAATAATACTTCTGAGACTATTTTTTCTAAATTTTCTTTAGTTTCTTTTTGTTTTGCCTTGCTTGGTTTAAGCAATAGCAAAGCACTTTCAATTATTTTTTCTTTGTTAGCAGGACTTAAAGCATTGCTAACAATAGAAGCAAGAACTGCTGCTGCAAGTCCACTTTTCACTTTAAAAGTCATTTCAGAGTTGCTAATAGAGGCAAATTCAAACTCTTTACCTTTTTTAAAATCCATTGGTTTAGCATGCTCAACAAAGCAACTTTTTGTAACAAAGTACATATCCTTAATACTTTCAAACTTTATATTCCTATGTGCTACTCTTTTTTTACTATTTTTAAATAATAAAGTCCCTCTAAATCTTCTATTTGAAAGGTAATCCATATATTGTTCTTGTTTAACAATGTCTTTCACTTCTGATAAGCTGTTTTTGACAGTCTCTGAGAAATTACCCAAGAACATTGATGGCAATGATATATCTCCTAAATAAGAAAGCCCATTACTTTCAGCTTTACTCATAAACTCAGAAAAGTAACACGGATTATTCTCAACTTCCAAATAATCATGAAGAATATAGCTTAATTTTTTATCTTTTATTTGCTCCCACTCATCAGCAAAAAACTTACCATAAGATGAATCACCACTTGTATTTTGGGAAACAAACTCAAGAATTCTACCAATATCCTCTCCTTTACCCTTAAATGTTTCTGTATCTTTTGTGTGGAATTTAAGCAAATCACGAACTGTTTTTACCATATTCCAACCTGGTAAAGTATTATAACTAATATGAATAACTCCTTTATCACTCAATAACTCAGCACATTTTTTGATTAAAGCATCCTGTTTTTCTTTAGAAATCCAAGAGTATATTCCATGCGCTATTATGTAATCAAACTTACCATCTTTTTTTGCAGTCAAATCAGTAAAACTTTTGTTTTTTATTTTTATATTTTTTAGCTTTTTAGGCATATTTTTAAGTGTAGCTTCTGCCATTTCAACTTGTTTTTTTGATAAATCAACACCTACAAATTCACTTTTAGGGAAGCTTTCAGCCATAGGAATTAAGTTAGCACCCCAAGCACAACCAATCTCAAGCACTCTTGCTTCACTAACAGCAACAGTTTTAAGCTCAAAAACTTTAGCAACTCCTGCAATAGCAGAAATGTGAGTTCTTAAGTCTGGTTTATTATCATAGGGAAGATCGTCATAGTTGATATCTTTTAATTTTTCTATCTTTTTGGTCATATTTGCTCCAATATTTAGTCTATTATTTTAATAAAATATAATATTTTATTTCTTTTGATTTTATTTGTAATTCCTTTTTTCTTTTTGTTCCTCGAACTCTTTGCACTCAATACACAACTCTGCAATTGGACGAGCACTAAGTCTATTAACACCTATTGCAGCTTCGCAAACATTACAATATCCATAAGCATTATTTTTTACTTTTTCTATTGCGAGCTCTATTTTGCGAACTAGCTTTCTTTCTCTATCACTAGATTTCAGCATCAAGTTAAATTCTTCCTCATGGCTGGCTCTATCACTAGCATCAGGGAATCTTTCAGTATCCTCTTGTAAGTGTTCTTTCGCCTCTATTTCTTGCTCTGTCAATGATAGTTTCCAGTCCGTCAAAGCATTCATAAAATACTTCAACTGACCTTCACTCATATACTTTTCTCCTTTTTTTAGTTTATAAGGAGTTAATAATTTTCCCATCTTTCATTCTCTTTTTTCTTATGAAGTTTTTATAGGTTTTTATTATTATTTTCTACTTCGTTTATTAATTTACTTTAACTTCTGCTTTTACTTCTTCAACTTTTTTAACAGCTTCAGTTTTAACATCTGTTTTAACTTCTTCAACTTTCTTAACAGCTTCTGCTTTTACTTCTTCAACTTTCTTAACAGCTTCTGCTTTTACTTCTTTAACTTTTTTAACAGCTTCTGCTTTAACTTCTTCAACTTTCTTAACAGCTTCTGCTTTTACTTCTTTAACTTTTTTAACAGCTTCTGCTTTAACTTCTTCAACTTTCTTAACAGCTTCTGTTTTAACTTCAGTTTTAACTTCTGCTTTTACTTCTTCAACTTTCTTAACAGCTTCAGTTTTAACATCTGTTTTAACTTCTTCAACTTTCTTAACAGCTTCTGTCTTAACTTCAGTTTTAACTTCTTCAATTTTCATAACATCAATTGATAACAAATGATTAATAACCTCAAATGTTCTATTACGATCTTGGAATAAAGAAACTTTATACTTTCCATTAACAATAAATGCTGGAGTTCCTTGCACACCAGATTTTTGGAATTTTTTAGTAGCTTTATTTAAATCTGTTTTTACAGCAAACGAATCATAAGCTTTGTTATAAGTTTCTTCATCAATATTAAATTCTTTATTTATAAATTTAAACAATACTTCTTTATCAAAAGCAACGCCTCTATTTTTCACTACTTGAAATTCCTTAAACATTTTCATATGAAATTCTTTTAAAATACCAAGTTTTTTAGCAACAAACATTGTTTTTGCTGGGTGCGTCCAGTTTCCGCCAGTTGCTGGAATTGGGTAATATGTTACATCAGCTGGTTTACTTTCTTTTAACCATTTATTAATATTTTCCTCAGCGTGATAACAATGAGGGCAAGTGTATGCGAAAAACTCAATAACTTCTTTTTGATTTGGTTTTGTTAGTGTTAGTTGGTTTTCAAGTGGTAATGTTTGATAATCACGACCATCAATATACAATGATTGAGCTGCCACGATATTAATAACAAGTGTTACTAAAATTACTGGTAAAAGTATAATTTTTTTCATAGAATTCTCCTTTTTTAGTTTTAATTAAGTTAGTTTCGTATTATAACTTATGTATGTTTCTATTTCATTAATGCAAATCCACAAAATCATAAATGAAATAACTAAAAACACTACTTTAAATAACGAGGAAAATATGACAAATTTAGAGCTGGAAGCTTATTTAAACACGCTTCTTGATGCTAATAATTACAAAGATTACTGTCCAAATGGTTTACAAATTGAGGGTAAAAATGATATTCAAAATATAACCTGTGGTGTTACAGCTTCACAAGAGTTAATTGATTTGGCTATTACTGAAAAATCTGACGCAATTATTGTTCATCACGGATACTTTTTTAAAAACGAAGCTTCTGTAATAAAAGGAATTAAAAAACAAAGGATAAAAAAACTTTTAGAAAATAATATAAATTTATTTGCTTACCACCTTCCTCTTGACTGCCACCCTACTTTGGGGAATAATTTCCAGCTTGCCAAACTATTAAATATAAAAGAAGCAAAACCAATAAATTCAGAAAACTTAATTTGGCAAGGTGTTATTAATGAGATTTCAACGGTAGAATTTGCAAATATCATAAGTGAAAAATTAAATAGAAAACCTCTTTTAATAGATTCAAATGCTAAAGTCAAAAATATTTCTTGGTGCACAGGAGCCGCTCAAAATATGATTGAAGAGGTTATTAATTTAGGCGTTGATACTTTTATTAGTGGTGAAGTTTCAGAGCAAACTTACCACCTTGCAAAAGAGTATAATATAAATTATTTTGCAATTGGACATCATGCTAGTGAGCGTTATGGAATAAAGGCTTTGAGTGATTATATTTGCAAAGAGCTTGCGCTTGAATCCAAATTCACAGATTTAAACAACCCAATTTAAACTAGAAATAAGATTAATGATTAAAAAAACTAACAAACAAAAATCAAATATTATTTTATACTTATTTTTCACTCATTTAGTTATAATAATTGCAAGTAATTACTTGGTGCAAAAAGGTTTTGTGTTATTTAAAAATAGCTTAAATTTAAATACTAATTGGGGAACTTTCACCTTCCCGTTAATATTTTTAGCTACTGATTTAACTGTTAAAATATTAGGTGAAAAAACTGCTCGTAAAATTATATTTCAAGCAATGTTTCCTGCTTTAATTGCATCTTATTTGGTTTCTATTTTATTTAAAGACGGTGTATTTACTAGCTTTTCAAACTTATTAAGTTTGGATACATTTATTGCACGAATTGCTATTGCTAGCTTTTTGGCTTATTTATTAGGGCAAAGTTTAGATATTACTATTTTCTCCAAACTAAGAAACAACAAATCTTGGTGGGTTGCTCCTGTTTTTTCTACAGTTTTCGGCTCACTTTTAGATACTTTTTTGTTTTATTTTATTGCTTTTTTTAATTCAACTAATGAATTTATGAAAGAACACTGGGTTAGTATGTCTTGGTTTGATTATGGATTTAAACTATTGGTTTCTTTAATTATTTTTATTCCTATCTATGGTGCTTTGATTAATCTTATCGTAAAGAAAACAAGTAAAATATAATCAAAAACTTATCGTAAGAACCCATCATTTAAGCTATAATTATAATAATGTTTGTAACATTTTAATAAAATTTAATTACAGAGGGAACTTATGACAACTGAAAATACCAATAAACAAGCTAGATTTAAACGAATACTTTTAAAAATAAGTGGCGAAGCTTTGCTTGGTGAAAAAGAATTTGGAATTGATAGTAAAATACTTAATAGATTAGCCCTTGAAATTAAAGAAATTATTGATGCAGGAATTGAAATTGCAATAGTTGTTGGTGCTGGAAATTTATTTCGTGGTGCTGAGCTTGCACAAAACTCAGGAATGGAAAGAGTTACTGGTGATCATATGGGAATGCTTGCAACTGTTATGAATTCACTTGCATTACAAGATGCTATTGAAAAAGTTGGTGTGCCTGTTCGAGTTATGTCTGCAATTCCAATTGAGCAAGTTTGTGAAAAATACATTCGCCGCCGTGCAACTAGACATATGGAAAAATCAAGAGTTGTTATTTGTGCAGCAGGAACTGGAAATCCATTTTTCTCAACAGATACAGCCGCAAGCTTGCGTGCAATTGAACTAAACACTGATGTAATGCTAAAAGCAACAAAAGTTGATGGTATTTATGATAGCGACCCAAAGAAAAACCCAAATGCAAAAAGATATAAAGCTCTAACATATGATGAGGTTATCTCTCAAAACCTACAAGTTATGGATACAACTGCAATTGTAATGTGTAGAGATAATCAAAAACCTCTATTAGTTTTTAATATGCTAAAAGAAAGAGAAATTATAAATGTTTTATTTGATAAAACAGTTGGAACTATAGTTAGTTAACTATAAATCAAAGCTAACTAAAATTTTATTTTTATGAATATTTCAGATATTATTGCAATAATTCTAGCTTTATCAGCTGGCTTTTCTATTTTTAACTATCATTACTTAAAGCTACCAACAACTATTGGAGTTATGGTTATTGCTTTGGTGCTTTCTATTGTTTTGCTTGTTTTAAAAGGAATGGGGCTGGTTGATACAAGTTTGGCTATTAAAATCGCACAAAATATCAATTTCAACGAAGCTTTAATGCATGGAATGTTAAGTGCATTATTATTTGCTGGAGCTTTGCATATTAATGTAAATGATTTAAAGCAAAGATTAGTAACTATACTTACTTTAGCAACAGCTGGAGTTATAATTTCAATTTTTTTAGTTGCAGTTATGACTTATTATTTACTGCAAATACTTAACCTTGAGCTTCATTTTCTATATTGCTTAATATTTGGAGCATTAATTTCTCCAACAGACCCTATCGCCGTTTTGGCTATCCTCAAAAAAGCAGGTGCACCCAAAACTTTAGAGATAAAAGTAACTGGTGAATCATTATTTAATGATGGCGTTGGTTATGTTTTATTTGTGCTTTTACTTGGTATGTTATCGCAATTGCAAGAAACTGGAAACATTCATATTGACCCAAAACATATTGCTTTATTTTTTATAGAAGAAGCTATTGGCGGAGTTTTATACGGCTTTGTTATTGGTTATATTTGCTATAAAATCTTAGAAAGAATTGATGATTATCATGTTGAAATATTAGTTACAATTGCCTTAGTTATTGGAGGTTACGAACTTGCGGAATTAATTCATGTTTCAGGACCTTTAGCAATTGTAATAGCTGGTCTTATGATTGGAAATCATGGTCGTGAAAAGGCAATGACTGAGCAAACTAGAAAATATTTAGATATTTTTTGGGAATTAATTGATGAAATATTAAATAGTATTTTATTTGTTTTAATTGGTTTAGAAATGTTAGTTTTACCACTTGGAAGTGATTTAATTTTAGCTTCAATTGCTGCTATTATTTTAGTTTTATTTGCAAGGTTTATAGCCGTTTCACTGCCAATAACTTTTCTTAAAAAGCGTAGAAACTTCAGCCCATATGTTATTAGAATAATGACTTGGGGAGGTCTTCGTGGCGGACTTTCAGTTGCTATGGCACTTAGCTTACCCAAAGGTGATGCTAGAGATATTTTACTAACAATGACTTATGCTTGCGTAGTGTTTTCTATTTTAATTCAAGGAACTACAATTGGAAAGTTAATTAGAAAAAGCCAACAACCAAATTTAAAACAACAAATAAATAAAAAATAAACCTGAGAATAACTTTGAAAAATAAATTAAAAAAATACTCTAAAAAAGAACATAAACTATCAAAGAAACAATTACCTTCTTATTTAATAAAGGTTCTAACTGGCTTGGATAAAGCTGGTTATGATGCTTATATTGTCGGCGGCTGTATTCGTGATTTACTTTTGGATAAAGTCCCTAAAGATTTTGATGTTGTAACTAATGCCACTCCTGAGCAAATAAGAGCAGTTTTTAAAAACTGTAGGCTTATTGGTAAAAGATTTAGATTGGCACATATTTATTTTGGTAGAAATATTGTTGAGGTTGCAACTTTTCGCTCACTTGACAAAGGTGAAACTGATAACAAAGGTAGAGTCTTAAATCAAAATATTTTTGGAAATATGGAAACTGATGTTTTTAGACGAGACTTTACAATTAATGCTTTATATTACAACATATTTAACAATACTATTTATGATTTTGTAGGTGGAATGGAAGACTTGCAAAATTCAATTCTTAGAATTATAGGAAATGCAAAAGATAGATACAAAGAAGATCCTGTTAGAATGTTACGAGCAGTTAGATTTGTTTCTAAACTTGATATGAGCGTAGAAGAAGAAACAAAAAAACAAATAAAAAAACAAAAATACTTATTAGCTAATGTTCCAAAAGCTAGAATATCTGATGAAATAGAAAAATTCTTTATGTCTGGTCATGCTTTTGCATCATTTAAAAACTTAAAAAAATATGGTTTATTTGAAACTATGTTTTTACCAACAAAAAATGCAATAAAAGAAGCAAATCCAAAACAGCAAAAACGATTTAAAAAGTTAATTAAAATTGCTCTAAAAAACACTGATAACCGCTTACAACAAGGTAAACCTGCAACAATTGGCTTCATATACGCAGTATTTTTGTGGGCTGTTTATTTAGAAATTTATAAAAAATCACTAATAGAAAAAGATTGGTATGTCTCAATGCACGATTCAATTTCAGAGACTTTTTCTTTATCTAATGAATTAATAGTTATTCCAAATAGACATAAAACTTTTATTAGAAATATTTGGACAATGCAAGTTAGATTAACAGGAGATATTAATAAAAAAAGAATACAATCAATTCTTTTTAACAAACGATTTAGAGCTAGTTTTGACTTTTTAGAAATCCGCTTACAAGCTGGCGAGAAGAAACTAACAAATTACTACAAAGTTTGGGTTGAAGCTCAAAATAACCCACAAAAAGCCCTTAAGCTGTATAAAACTTATAGTAAAACTAACAAATAGTAAATAAATAAGTATTTAGAATCATTTAATTGCACAAATATAACACTGTAAAGAATATTCCATTAGTACATAAAATTATTACTTATTATCAGATTATAAATCTTAACTAGAGCTATTTTTTGCTTACTAAACTATCAACTCGGGAAATTATAAAATTTTAGTAATATAAAGCTAATAAATAAAAATATAATAATAGGTAAGAAAGCACCTAAAGCAGCGGAGACGCCTGTTAAAATAACAAAGTTAGAAATACTAGAGTAAGAAATATAATAAATAAGACCTAGTAAAATACCAATAAATAATTTACGACCTTGGTTACTGTTTCTTTGTGAGCTAAATGAAAAAGGGAAAGCTAATAAAAACATAACTCCAGCTGTTATTGGAATTAAAAGTCTTTGCCACAAAACTAATAAAAAGTTAGTTGGCTTTATTTTATTTGCTTGTTGATATTTAATGAATTTATTCAACTCTCTAACTGATAATTCTGTTGGGTCTGAAACTAATAAGGTTAAAATTGATTTATCTAGGTTATTTTTCCATAGTTCTTTTTTTGTTTTTGTTATTTTAAAATTGTCTTTAGATATTGTTTTATTTGTAACCCCTAACAAAACCCACTCTTTATCAATAAACTCTACTTTTTTTACAACCTTAATATTCTTTAATTTCATATCTTTATCAAGAGTGTAAATAGAAACATTCTTAAAACTACCATCAGCTTGCACACCTTTTATTTGCACAAAGCTATTACCATCAGCTACCCAAATATTTCCTTTTCTAGTTTCACTAACTTTATTTAACGCCTCAGCACGCATATTATAAGCATATGTATTTAGTGGAGAGCCAATATACTCAACGATTAACAAAGATAATAAACCTAAAAAAATTGATAAAGTAACACCAACAACACCAATTCTAAACCTAGAAACACCTGAAGAAAGCATAACAACAAGCTCACTGCTTGAGGAAAGCTTACCAAGCCCCATAATTGAGCCAATCATCAAGCTAATTGGGAAAAAATTCACCAAACGAAGTGGAACTAAAGCAAAAACAAAAGTTATTAACTTTGTAAATGTATAATTTTTATCACCTAAAATATCAGCTTCTTCTAGAATTTTCCCAAGCATATCAATTGCTAGCAGTGAAAATAACACCACAAAAACAGTGCTAAGAATTGTTTTAATTATGTATATATCTACTTTTTTAATCATAATAAACTATTAATTTTTACCTTTTTTAAGTCCCAACCAAATTAAAATAATAGCCCCAAATATTATATGTGATAAATAAACACCTGGGAAAATCGGCAGACCATTTTTTTCAATTAACACCTGCAATATATATTGTGAATTACTATAAATAACATATATTAAAACTGCAATTATAAACCTACCACGGCTACTTTCTCTTGGGTTAAATTGAACTAAAAACACCACAAAAATTGATAATAAAATTATAGAAATTGCAGGTGATATTCGCCGCTGAAACTCAATTCTATTGCTAAGGGTTTTATTTTTTAGTAAAACTGATGTTGGAACAGATTTTAGCTTCTGTTTCCTAGTGGTTTTCTTCACCTCTGGAAGCAGTAATAATAGTTTATCGAAAATCATTAAAGCAGTTGTTTTTTTAGATTTATCTTCAGCAAATCTAGTGCCCGATTGTAACTCAATATAACGGTCATCTTTTATATATTTTTGCTCACCTGTTTTTGCAATAGTTATTGCTTCGCCTTTTTTATCTTTTTGCCAAACAAAAAATCTAGTGAATTTTTTATCATTAATATCAGCCACAAACAAAACTGTTTTGCTACCTATTGTTCTAAAGTTTCCTGGTTGTAAAAAAGAAATTTCAGACTCTTTTTTTGCCTGATCTGTGAGCTTTTGAGACAGAGAATATGACTGTGGCAACATAAATAAAGTTAAATAAATAACTAAAAATGCTAGTGGAATCGCAACAATTAATAGTGCTTTTATTGTATCAAAATTACTATGACCTACTGATTTCATTGCAATTAGCTCATTATCACTTGCAAATTTAGAAAGTGTAATTAAGCAAGCAATAAAAAATGCAAATGGTGTAAGTAAAACAAATAAACTTATAGTATTTAAAGCAACTAATTTAAATATAGCTGAGCCAACAATTTTACCACTTGCCGCCATAGCTAATAATTTGGCAAACTGAAAACTTACCATTATTAAAATAAGTATTGCAATAACTGCAAAAAAAACAGAGATAACTTCAGTAACTATATGTTTTTTTATTTGCTTCATTATAAGTTTATTTCAAACAAATTAGTTCAAAAATGAAATAGCATTTGTAAGTGCTTTTATAGTTTTATCTTTACCAAGTAAAAGCATAATGTCATCTAAGCCAGGGCTTGGTTTACCACCAGTTAAAGCTAATCTAACAGGCATGCCAACTTTACCAAAACCAACTTCAAACTCTTCTACCGTAGATGTTATAACGGTATGTAACTCTTCTTGCTTCCAAGTTAAACTTTCTAACTTTTCTAACTTTCCTAATACTGCTTCTAAGTATATTTTTGCTTCATTATGAAATGCTTTTTTTGCTTGTTTAGCTGGATACTCTGTTACTTCTTCAAAAAGCCATGAGGTTTGCTCTGCCATTTCTTTTAGTGTTTTAGCTCTTTCTGCGTAATGAACAATAACTTTTGTCAAATCAAAATTTGCAATATTAATATTTAATTTATCAAATTGATATTTCAAATCATCAACTAATTTATCAGCTGGTGTTTCTTTGATATATTGCTGATTTAACCAGTTAAGCTTTTCAGTATTGAATGTTGATGCAGCTTTATTTACATCTTTTATATCAAATAAATCAATCATTTCATCAATTGAAAAAATCTCCTTATCTTTATATGACCAACCTAAACGAACTAAATAATTTAAAACTGCTTTTGGTAAATATCCTGCTTCACGATATTCCAAAACTCCTGCCGCTCCATGGCGTTTTGAGAGCCTTTTCCCATCATCACCTAAAATCATACCAACATGACCGTAAAAAGGTATTTCTTGCCCCAAAGCTTCAAATATGTTTATTTGTCTTGGAGTATTATTTATATGGTCATCGCCACGAATAATATGCGTCATTTTCATATCTACATCATCAACAACTACACAAAGATTATAAGTAGGAGTTCCATCTGAGCGTTCAATTATCAAATCATCTAATTCTGCGTTTGATATTTTAATTTCACCATGCACCAAATCACTCCAAGAAACTATTCCATCTAAAGGATTTTTAAATCTAACTACTGGTTTTATCCCATTTTGCTCAGCTTCTGCTTTGGCATTAGATTTATTTCTGCAACAACCATTATATTTTGGCTTTTGCTTATCTTTCATTTGTTGATTTCTGACTTCTTCCAACTTTTCTTTAGAGCAATAGCAATAATAAGCTTTATCTTCTACAAGCAATTGATTTATAACTTCTTTATATCTATCAAATCTATCTGTTTGAAAAATAGGACCTTCATCATAACTAAGCCCTAGCCAGTTTAAGCCTTCAATAATTCCAGCAACTGCATTTTCTTTTTCTCTTTTAGTATCAGTATCCTCAATTCTTAAAATAAATTTACCTTTATTTTTTTGAGTCATTAACCAACTATATAAAGCAGTTCTTACACCACCAATATGTAAATCACCTGTCGGTGATGGGGGAAATCTTGTTATCATTTTATTCTCTTTTTTTGTCTAATTAATAATTATTATAGTTATTTTAACTTATTAAGCTAAATTAGTTAAAATCAAATTATCCCTATGGATAATATCTTTTTCTAAAGTATAACCTAGTATTTTACTAATATCTTTACTTAAAACACCTTTTAGCATTTTGACTTCACTACTACTATAATTACAAATTCCTTTTGCTATTTCTATTTTTTTATCGTTAAATATTGAAACAATTTCACCACGCAAAAAATCTCCTTTTACACTTATAATACCCACGGCAAGCAAGCTTTTATTATCATTACAAAGTGCTTTTGTTGCACCATTATCAATAACCAAACTTCCTTTTGTTTGTAATAAACTTCCCAACCATTGCTTTCTAGAAGTTATGCAGTTTTTGGCATATAAAACAGTTCCTACAAATGAATTATTTGCAATATTTAAAATGCAATTTTCTTTTTTTCCATGAGTTATTATTGTTGTTGTTCCAGAATTAAGTGCTTTTCTTGCAGCTTGGATTTTTGTAAGCATACCTCCTGAGCCAAGCTTAGATTTAGAGCTTCCAATATAGCTATCTAACTCGTTGTTTTCAGGATAATCAAATTTGATTAGTTTTGCATTATTATTAGACCTTGGATCTTTATTATAAATTCCATTTTGATCGGTCAAAATAATATAAAGCCCTGCATTTACTAAATTAGCAACAAGTGCACCCAAGTTATCATTATCACCAAATCTAATTTCTTCAAATGAAACGGTGTCATTTTCATTTACAATCGGAAGTATATTATTTTCTAAAAGTGAATTAATTGTTCCTCTTATATTCAAATATCGTTTTCTGTCCGCTGCATCATCATGTGTAAGTAATATTTGTGAGGTTTGAATATTATATTTTTCAAAAACTTGCTGATAAACATTTGCTAAAACGACTTGCCCAACTGAAGCAGCAGCTTGTTTTTTGGCTAACTCCGTAGGTTTATTTTCCCAACCTAGTTTTTGCATTCCTGCTGCAATTGCACCTGATGAAACCAAAATAACCTTTTTACCTGAAAGCATTAATTGTTGAATTTGTTTTGCCCAACTATTAATTATATTTTTATCTACACTATTATCTTGATTTGTTAAAATTGCTGTGCCAACTTTTATAACCCAAATTTCTGAGTTTATGACTTTTTGTATTTGATTTTGAATATTAGTTGCGTTATTGCTGGTCATTTGTTTTGTATTTTCATTAGAAAATAACTTGATTTGTTACTAATTTATTGCTGAGTTATAGTTGCCTTAAGGCAAGCTTACTATAAAAAATATTAAAAATATGAAACAACCTCAAAACAATAAATTTTGAGGTCATTCTAATATTTTTTAACTTACTTTTTTATATATTTATTTTTTACTTATTTTTTTGTTTTTCTAGTTTTCTTTGCTTTTTTAGGACTAGCAACTCTAGTTTTTAGTTTTTGACCAGTTTTAAAGCTAACAACTCTACGCGCATCAATTGTTTTCTCTTCTCCTGTATTTGGATTTCGTCCAGGTCTTGCTTTTTTATCTATAAGTAAAAAGTTACCAAATCCAGAAATCCTTACATTTTCACCACTTTCTAGTGAACACTTAATTTCTTCCAAAGACTCTTCAACGATTAGGTTTACTTTTTCAAGAGATAATCCTGTTTCATTAGATACATTTTCTACTATTTCAGCTTTTGTTAAAGTACTCATTTATTTTCCCCTTAGTTGTGCATTAAATTTATTTTCTAATTCAAATGTTATTTTATCAATAACCTCGTCCGCTTGCTCATCTTTTAGTGTTTTAGACTTATCTTGCAAATAAATAGCAATCGCTAGACTTTTGCTTTTTCTAGGTATGTTTCTACCTATATAAACATCAAATAACTCAACATTGTAAACTAAGTCATTAGAAGCTCCTTTTATCGTCTTAATCACATCACTTACCTCAAACCCTTGAGCAATTAGAATGGAAATATCCCGTCTAATTATAGGGTATTTGGAAATTCCAGTAAACTCAATTAAGTCTTTGGGAGCAAAAAGATTGCTTTCTATTTCAAATACAAATACTTTACTATCAAAATTAAGGTTTTTCAAGTAATTTGGGTGAATTGCCCCAATAAAACCAATATATTTTCCTTTTTGATAGATATCTGCACCCTGCCCTGGGTGTAAAAATTCTTTATTAGATGCTTTATATTCAACATCTAAGATACCAGTTTCCGCAAAAATAGTTTCTAAATCTCCTTTTATATCAAAGAAGTCCAATTCTCTATCTCTAAAACCCCATTGCATAGGTGTTGCATTACCAGTTACAATTGCGGATAATTTGTCAGTTTGAGAGTTTGAATCTTTAGTTGAGCTATAAGAACTACCAAATTCATAGAATTTTATGTTTTTTTGCTGTCTATTATTATTATAATCTGCAATTTTCAACAAACTAGGAACTAAACTAGTTCGCATAACTTCCAAATCTTTAGAAATAGGATTGACCAATTTAATCAAAGAAGCTTTATCTGAATTAAAGTCAGAAGCTTGCTTTTTGTTAATAAAACTATATGTAATAGCTTCACTGTAACCTTGGCTTAGCAGTATATTATTTACTTTTTCAACTTGTTTGAAATTTTGTTTTGGTGCATTTTTGTAATTATTTATAGCAATAGGAATATTTTCATAACCCCAAACTCTAATTAATTCTTCAATCAAGTCCTCTTCAATACTCACATCAAACCTGTAGCTTGGTGGAATAACTTTGAAGTTATTTGAATCAATAGCCTCAATCTTAAAACCTAACTTAGTTAAAATAGTTTCTACTTTATTTTTAGGGAATTTTATTCCTAAAATAGTATCAAGTTTTTTAGTGTTTAAAGTTATTTCTTTAGCTTTGGGTATATTTTCAGAACTTTCTGCTTTACTAATTTTACAAATTTCACCGCCACAAATATCAACAATCAAATTTGTTGCAATATTTATTGCTTGCTCTTGAATTTCAAAATCAACTCCTCGCTCAAAACGATATGAAGCATCAGTTTGAATAGCAAGCCTTCTTCCACGACCAACAATTGCAGAAGGTGCAAACCAAGCACTTTCCAATATAATATTTGAGCTAGTTTCAGAAGTTTCAGCATCTAATCCGCCCATAATTCCAGCCAAAGCGATTGCTTTCTTGTCATCAGCTATTACCAGCATATCTTGCTCTAGTTTTATTTTCTTTTTATCCAAAAGAACTAAAGTCTCATCTTTAGTTGCTTGCCTAACTGTAATTCCACCATCAACCTTATCAGCATCAAAAGCATGCATTGGCGAACCCAAACAAAGCATCACATAATTTGTAATATCTACAACTGGAGATAAACTGCGAATCCCAGAACGCCTTAGTCTTTCACTTATCCAAATTGGAGTTTCAGTTTTATTATTAATTCCTGTTATTTTTCTAGCAAAATATAACGGACAAGCTTTATCATCTTCCAAATTAATTTTAATGCTCTCTTGCTCAGTTTCAGAATGTTTTAGTTTACTTATTAAACTCTTATCAGATAATTCCAAATCATAAGCCGTAGCTAAATCTCTTGCCACACCCAAAACTGATAAACAATCGCCACGATTAGGTGTTAAATCAATTTCAATAACTTCATCATCAAGGTTTAAAATATCTCTAATATTATTACCAATAACAAAAGCTTCTGATGAAGGAAGTAACATAAGACCTTTTGAAGAGTCAGATAAACCTAACTCTTTTTCAGAACAAAGCATTCCTTCAGATAAAACTCCTCTAAGTTTAGTTTCTTTGATTTTAAAATTACCTGGCAAAACCGCTCCAATAACAGCAACTGGAAATAGTTTATTTAGTTCTATATTTTTAGCTCCACAAACTATTTGTAAGTTTTCTTTCGCTCCTATATTTACTTTTGCAACTTGTAATTTATCCGCATCTGGATGAGGTTCAAGCTCAACAACTTGTCCTACAACAACACCTTTGAAATCAATACAGGCCTTATCTAAACTATCCACTTCTAAACCTAAGCTAGTTAGTTTTTGGCAAAGCTCATCTGTTTTCACATCAAGAGAAATAAAGTCAGATAACCATTGTTTACTTATTTTCATAATTATATTCCTCTATTTTAAATATTTTTAAATTGGCTTAAAAAACGAATGTCATTTTCAAAAAATGTTCGTAAATCAGTTACTTTATACTTAAGCATAGCAAGTCTTTCAATCCCCATTCCAAAGGCATAACCCATATATTTATCAGTATCTACACCACTATTTTGTAAAACTTTAGGATGCATCATTCCACAGCCCAAAACTTCTAGCCAACCAGTATTTCCACAAATCCTACAAGACTTATCTTTTCCATCACAAAAACATTTTATATCAACCTCAGCTGATGGTTCCGTAAAAGGAAAGTAAGACGGTCTAAAACGAATTTGTAAATCAGCATTTTCAAAAAAATCTTTTAAAAATGAAATTATTATTCCTTTTAAATCAGCAAAACTAACTTTCTCATCTATCCACATTCCTTCAACCTGATGAAACATTGGCGTGTGAGTAATGTCAGAATCACTTCTATAAACTCTACCAGGTGCTATCATTCTAAGTGGTGGCTTTTGGTTTTCCATTGTTCTTATTTGAACATTTGAAGTATGCGTTCTAAGAACTGTATTTTTATTTACATAAAAAGTATCTTGCATCGCACGAGCTGGGTGATTTTCATCAATGTTTAAGGCTTCAAAGTTATGAAAATCATCTTCAACTTCAGGACCTTTCTCAATGCTAAATCCATTATTAGTAAAGAAGTTTTCTATTTCTTCCCGTGTTATTGAAATTGGATGACGACTACCTTGGCTAAATTTTCGCCCTGGCATTGTTACATCAAGCTTTTCTCTTTTTAACTGTTTTTCAACAAGTTCTTTTTGAATTTGTTGCTCTTTTTCTGTTAATGCTTTTGTTAGTTTTTGTTTTAATTTATTAATTAACTGTCCAAACTTAGGCTTATCTTCTTTTGACAAAGATGATAATTCTTGCATATTTTTTGCAAAAATACCTTTTTTACCTAACCACTCTAAGCGTATTTTTTCTAACTGCTTTATATTTTTTTCCGCTTCAATGTTTGCAATTGCTTGCTCAACAACTGACTCTAACTTCTGTAAATCTTCGCTCACAAAAAACCTCTAATTAATTCTTAGTAAATTTAGTAAATGTAAATAATTTATTTAGTATATCCAAACTATTTTAAATTAATTCCAATCTAACATTAATAAGTTGTATTAATTACATTAATTAATACAAAATAAGTTTGCTTAAATTAATAAAGGCAAACCAAATATTAAAAATCTGATTTGCCTTTATCTTTAAACTAAAATATCTTAAATTTTAATATTTTAAGATATAGCAGCCTTTGCTTTTTCTGCAATATTTGCAAATGCAGCTGAATCATAAACAGCTATATCAGCTAGAACTTTACGATCTATTTCAATATTTGCTTTTTTCATTCCATCTATCATTCTGCTATAAGATAATCCACATTCTCTAGCTGCCGCATTAATACGAGCAATCCATAATTGTCTGAATTGACGCTTTCTTTGCTTTCTATCACGATATGCATACTGACCAGCTTTTATAACTGCTTGTTTTGCACTACGGTAGCTTTTTCTTCTAGCTCCGTAATATCCTTTTGCTTTCTTTAGAACCTTCTTGTGGCGAGCTCTCGCTGTTACGCCTCTTTTAATTCGTGCCATATTTTAACCTCTATTTATATTTTGTTTAATAAAATCAATAAATCATACATTTGGCAGCATTTTCTTAACAGCCGCTACATCACTTTTGTGAACCATCATTGATGAACGCAAGTGACGCTTTCTCTTAGTAGATTTCTTGGTTAAAATATGTCTTCTATGAGATTGGTTTCTTTTGAAACCATTCGCAGTTTTTTTAAAGCGCTTTGCTGCGCCTTTGTGTGTTTTTAATTTTGGCATTAATAACTCCGCATTTGCTAAAACCAATTCTTTAAATTATTTGGCTAGCTGATTAAAAAAATATAGTCGTTTTACTTTTTGTTTTTAAGAGGTGCTAAAACCATGGTCATTTGACGACCTTGCATATTAGCATTTTGCTCAACTACCCCGTATTCTTTAAGGTCTTCTTGCAATCTCTTCAAAAGTTCAACTCCTAAGTCTTTGTGAGCCATTTCACGACCGCGAAAGCGGATAGTTACTTTGGTCTTATCACCGTTTTCTAGGAAACGTATCAGGTTGCGTAGCTTTACCTGATAATCTCCCACATCAGTTCCTGGACGGAACTTAATCTCTTTTATTTGAGTTTGTTTCTGTTTCTTTCTAGCTTCTTGTTGTTGCTTTCTCTGTTTAAACCTAAATTTACCATAGTCCATTATTTTACAAACAGAACCATCTTTAGTCACAGATATTTCAACTAAATCAAGAGAAGCACCTTCAGCCATTGCTAAAGCATCTACCGTCAAAACGATACCATGCTGCTCACCTTTGTGATCAATCAACCTAATTTTCTTGGCCTTTATCCCTTCATTCATAAGGGCTTGTTTACTTTTAGCTATTTTAAAACTCCAATATTATTAATATTATATTATTATTTATTTCTCTATTATATATCTATTTATATATTTTTACTTTCTATTTCTTCATTAAACATAGTTACTAATTCGTCAATCGTCATAGTTCCTAAATCTTCTTTTTGCCCACGCTTACGGACATTAACTGTCCCATTCTCCATTTCTTTACCACCAACGATCAATAAATATGGAGTTCTTTGTGCAATATGTTCGCGAATTTTATACCCAATCTTCTCATTTCTCAAGTCATTATTTACATAAAATCCAAAAGATTGTAATTTTTTTGTAATTTCTAGGACATAATCTGACTGTTTTTCAGATATATTTAAAATTGTGGCTTGCGTTGGAGCTAACCATAATGGGAAGTCTCCAGCATAGTGTTCAATTAATATACCAATAAATCTTTCAAATGAACCTAAAGTTGCTCTATGCAACATTACTGGAATATCTTTACTTCCAGCTTCAGAAACATAACTTGCATCTAATCTTCCTGCCATATTAAAATCAACTTGAAGAGTTCCGCACTGCCAAACCCTACCAATAGTATCTTTCAATGAGAATTCTATCTTAGGCCCATAAAAAGCACCTTCTCCAGGCAATTCATCCCAATCAACACCTTTACTATTCAAAGCATCAGCTAAAGCTTTCTCAGCTTTGTCCCAAACTTTATCGGAGCCAACTCTTTTTGCTGGTCTAGTTGAAAGCTTATAAATTATATTTGAGAAACCAAAGTCTTTATAAACCTCATGTAAAAAATCAATAAAAGATGCACTTTCATCTTGAATTTGTGAATCTGTGCAAAAAATATGCCCATCATCTTGAACAAAACCACGAACTCGCATAATTCCATGCAAAGCTCCTGATAGCTCATTACGATGACAAGAACCAAACTCTGCCATTCTTAAAGGTAAATCTCTATAGCTTTTAATTCCTTGGTTGAAAATTTGCACATGGCAAGGGCAGTTCATTGGTTTAATAGCAAAATCTCTTGATTCACTTGATGTTGTAAACATTCCCTCACTATATTGCTCCCAATGCCCTGAGCGTTCCCATAAGCTTCTATCAACTATTTGCGGAGTTTTAACTTCTACATAGTTATGCTCTTGCTGTTTTTTACGCATATATTGCTCTAAACGCTGATAAATACTCCAACCTTTAGGGTGCCAAAAAACCATTCCAGGTGCTTCTTCTTGTAAGTGAAATAAATCTTGCTGTTTACCAATTTTCCTATGATCTCTTTTTTCAGCTTCTTCTAATTGTAATAGGTAAGATTTAAGTTCTTTCTTATCAGTAAAAGCAACCCCATAAATCCTTTGAAGCTGTTCATTATCTGCATTTCCACGCCAATAAGCACCAGCTAACTTAGTTAATTTAAAAGCTTTACAAAAAGACATATTTGGCAAATGAGGTCCACGACACATATCTATATATTCTTCATGATGATACATTCCAACAGTTTTCACTTCATCGCCCATATCATTAATTAAACGAATTTTAAAATCTTCATTTCTATCTTTAAATATTTCAACTGCCTCTTCTTTAGTTACAACTTTTTTTATAACTTTATATTTTGTTTTTGCTAATTGAGACATTCGCACTTGAATTTTATCCAAATCTTCAGGAGTAAATCTATGTTTACTATCAACATCATAATAAAATCCATTTTCTATAACTGGTCCTATCACCATTTTGCTTTCTGGATATAGTTGTTTTATCGCATGCCCTAGCAAATGAGCCGTTGAGTGGCGAATTATTTCCAAACCCTCTTCATCTCTTGCTGTAATAATACTAACATCTGCATCGGCGTTTATTGGATCAGATAAATCAACTAAGTTTCCGTTTACTTTTCCAGCAATAGCAGCTCTTAATAAACCCTCACCAATAGAAAGTGCAATGTCAGCAACGCTAGAACCTTTTTCCAACTCACGAATACTACCATCTGGTAATGTAATTTTAATCACAACAAAATCCCTCTAATTCCATATAAAAAATAAAATAATAACATAGCAGTAATAAAAAGTAATAAAAACGCAACAAAAACCGAATAAAAAATTTTAATTTTGTGCGATAATGCTTGAGCTATTATGTGAAAAAGACTTAATAAGCTTGTTAAATCATCTTTTCAAAAGCTTGTTTTAACAATTAAAATATAATTTAATTATAAAATATGGAGATTAAAATGAAAAAATTACTTATTGTTACTTTAGTATCATCTTTGGTTAGTTTAGCAAATGCTGGCGATGTTGCCGCTGGTAAAACTAAATCAGTTTCTTGTGCTGCTTGTCATGGTGCTGAAGGAGTTAGTGCAATCCCAATGTATCCTAATTTAGCTGGTCAAAAAGAAGCTTATATCGTTAAATCGCTAAAAGACTTCAAAACTGACGCAAGAAAAGACCCAACTATGGGAGCTATGGCAAAACCATTATCTGATGATGATATTGCTAACTTAGCTGCTTATTACGCTAGCTTAGGTAAGTAAAACAAAACTGTTATAAAATTTATTTTTCGTAACTGATATTTAATATTAATTATATTAATTAACTTTTATAGCACCTAAAGGCTTAGGTTTGTAGCTTATTTGTCAAATACTTTCAAAGTATTAAAACAACTAAATACAAAACCTAGGTCTTTTCCTATTTCTATTTTGAGAAAATAAAAAATGACTGATTCTGAAATTAAAAACAAAACAGAAAAACAAGAAGTTTTATCAATTGTAATTATTAGTGAGCAAATTGAATTAATAGATAGAGTTCAAAAAACCTTATCTTCAAAGTTAGTAATCAACCCTCATGTGGCTTCTAGCTTAACCGAATTGAAAAATATATTAAGCTTTGAAACAGTTAGTATAATTATTGTAGATTCGGAGCATAGTAGCTTAAAAGCAGGCTCAGTAAGAGCAGCAATAAAAGAACTAAAACAAAATATCCCTATTCTTGTTAGCATGGCTAAATCTTCAATAGGACTTCCAAGCGAATACCTTAAAAACGGCGCTAATCTTGTTTGTTTAGCTAATGATCCTATTGATATTTTAAACTCTTCTGAAACTTTAATTCTGTTATCAGCAACTCAAAAAACACAAAAAAAATTAGAAAGCTTAGCTAAAGAATATGAGTATAAATTCAATGAGCTTTACTTAGGCTTGGCAGATCCTATTTGTTACTTAGTTGATGGAGTTTTTATTGATTGTAATCCATCATTTTTAAGAGTTTTTGAAGTTTCTGATAAAGAAGAGCTTTCTCATATGACTATGATTGACTTTGTAGATAGAAAGTCTCAAACAAATTTCAGAAATCACTTAAGAAAATCCGCACAAAGAGATTTAAGCTCTACACCTCTTTCATTTGATATGATTACAAAATTAGGGCGTGAAGTTGAAATGTTAGTTATGTCAAAACCAACTAAATATGATGATGAAGATGTAGTTCAACTTTACTTAAGGTCAACCACTGAAGGTGGTGGTGGCGGTGCATCTTTATATGATGAAACGACAGGGCTTTCAAATAAAGAGCAAATGGGATTTTTTATAGAACAACAAATTGAAAGCTTTTCAGATGAACAGCAAGGAATTCTTGCATTTATTTTGATTAAGAATTATAGAGATGTTTGGGGAAGTGATAGTATTTTTGAAGCTGAGAAGTTCATAAAAGCAATAACTGATACAATAAAGAAAACAATGCCTCCAAGAACTGAAATAAGCAGATATACTGATGATGGTATATTAATGTATGTTCCTGGTTTAAATATAAAAGAAACTGAAGAAGCTTTAAGCTCATTGGTTGATACTTTAGATAAATTAACCCCAGAAAAAATGGAAAGAATGGTTGAGCCTGAGTGTTATGCTGGGTTTGGTTCATTTGATAAAACCAGTGATTATAATGGTGTTATAAGTGATATATTTAGATCTGCAAGAAATTTAGCACTATCATCAAGCAATATTAGAGTTAGTGAGCCAACTACCGTTGAAGTATCCAAAAAAGATGCAAGAAGAGTTGAGCAAATTCAGGAAATAATAAAAAGTCAAAGATTTGAAATGAAATTCCAACCAATTGCAAATCTTGAAGGAAGTGAGCAACACTATTACAGTGAAAGAATCAAACTAAGAGATGAGGAAGATGAAGAAGTTGATAACGCTTTAATGTTTGGCGTTGCAGAAAGATACAACTTAACTTGTAAAATAGATATGTGGAAAATTTCTAACATTTTAGAGAAATTACTTAGTATGGATAAAGTTAGTCGTGAAAAAGTTAGGATTTTCATAAATTTATCTTCAGTTTCTATGAAAAATCCTAAATTCTCATCTTGGTTAAAATCTCAGATAAAAGAAACTGGAATTAAACCAGAAACCTTTATCTTTGAGTTCTCTCCAGAAGTTGTTTCCAATGCTTATACTGGTGCAGTTAATTTCACCAAAGAACTAAAAGCCATTGGCGCACAAATTGCAGTTATAAAAATAGGGAATCTTTCCCCTGAAAATGAAAGAGTTATAAGTGATTTATCACCAGATATAATAAAACTAGATATTAGGGAAATTGATACTCTTGATGAGCGTGAAGAAAGTGAAGTTATGGAAGCAATTAAGCAAAGAGCAGATGAAATATCCGCTGTGGTTATTGCTGAATATTTAGAATCAGCTTCTCAAATATCAAGAATTTGGCCATATGGCATAACTTATGTTCAAGGAGATGGAATGACTCCTCTACTTACAGATATGAACTTTGATTTTGACTCATTTAAAATGTAGGAACTAATTTAAAAAAATGATACTTTAAATATTTAAAACTATCATTTTTTTATACAGTTATGAAAAAATTTAAATTTAAAAAAAAAGAAAATGAAAACTTAAATTCTTGGGAAAAAGGATTTGGTAAATTAATGACTCCATTTGAAGAGTTTATTAAAGGCGAAGTTAATAGTGGTGTTTTATTAATTATCTGCACTTTCATTGCTTTATTTTTTGCAAACTCTAGCTTTTACGATGCTTACCATCATTTTTTATCTGGCAAAGTTAGTTTAAGCATATCTGGTTTTAAATTAGAAATGAGTATCCATCACTTTATAAATGATGGGCTTATGACTTTATTTTTCTTTTTAGTTGGTTTAGAAATAAAACGAGAAGTTTTAGTCGGTGAACTATCAGTTTTACGCCAAGCTTTGCTTCCTATCTGTGCGGCTGTTGGCGGCATGGTTATCCCTGCGTTAATTTATCACGCATTTAATGCAAATGGTGCGTCTGAAGCTGGTTGGGGAATTCCAATGGCAACTGATATTGCTTTTGCGGTAACTGCTTTAGTTATACTTGGTAAACGAATACCTAAATCTTTGATGACTTTTCTTATCGCACTTGCGATTGTAGATGATTTGGGAGCTGTTTTGGTTATTGCAGTTTTTTACACAACTAATATTGATATTCAAATGTTAATGCTTGCTTTCGTAATATTTGCAGGCTTACTTCTAATGAATTTAGTTGGCGTTAGGTCAACAATACCTTATGCTATTTTAGGTATTATTTTATGGCTTGTTATATACAAATCTGGAATTCATGCCACAGTTGCTGGAATTCTAACTGCAATGACAATTCCCGCCAGATCAAAATACAACCCAAAAGAATTTGTAAAAGGAGCTAGAAAACTAATTGATAAATTTGATTTTTTTAGAGAAAAAGAAAGTAACATTTTAAAAGCTACTGAATTAAATAGTGTTTTACAAACATTAGAAACGGGAATTAACCGCGCCCAAACACCACTACAAAATTTAGAGCATGCACAACACTTACCTGTTAATTTTTTGATAATCCCAATTTTTGCACTTGCAAATGCTGGAATACCAATAGATTTAGGTAGCTTAGGGGATACTCTTACCGATAATACAGTTTTGGGTGTTATTCTAGGTTTAGTTATTGGTAAGCCTTTGGGGATATTTATTAGTTGCTTTTTAGCTATTAAATTTAAACTTTGCTCGCTTCCACAAGGAGTTAGTATGCAACAAATTTTAGGAGCTGGAATATTAGCTGGAATTGGATTTACTATGTCAATTTTTGTAAGTGAGCTTGCTTTTAGAGGAAGCGAAGCCAATTTGGTTTATGCAAAAACTGCTATTTTATTCGCTTCATTATTAGCATTTATTATTGGTTTCACTTATTTATATATATTAGGCAACAAACAAGACAACTCTTTGCAAAACTTACAAGATTAAGTTTAAAAAGTAATATTAACTAAAAATAACAAGAGGTTTTTCATGACAAAAAAATACTTTGGCACCGATGGAATTAGAGGCAAAGTTGGAACTTCAACAATTACTCCAGAATTCGCACTTAAACTTGGTTATGCAGCTGGTAGAGCATTTAGAGAGACTTGGTCAAAAAGAAAAAGACCAAAAGTTTTAATTGGTAAAGATACAAGGGTTTCTGGTTATTTATTAGAGTCTGCTTTAGAATCTGGATTTGCTGCCGCTGGTGTTGATGTTGCATTATTAGGACCTATGCCAACGCCTGCAATTGCTTATTTAACTAGAACTTTCCATGCTTGTGCTGGCGTTGTTGTTAGTGCTTCGCACAATCCTTATTATGACAATGGAATCAAATTTTTCTCAAGTCGTGGGCGTAAACTAGATGATGATTTAGAGAATAAAATAGAAAAATATTTAGATGAGTCAATGGGATTAGTTTCACCAGAAGAAATTGGCAAAGCAACAAGAGTTACTGATGCCAGAGGAAGATATATAGAGCATTGTAAATCAACTATTCCAATGCAGTTGGAATTAAATGGAGTTCATATAGTTTTGGACTGCGCAAATGGTGCTAACTACCAAGTTGGACCCAGTGTTTTTAAAGAGCTTGGTGCAAAAGTTACTACAATTAATAATGAGCCAGATGGTTTTAACATAAATAAAAATTGCGGCTCAACCCATTTAGAACACTTAAAATCAGAAGTTGTTAAGCAAAAAGCGGATTTAGGAATTGCTTTTGATGGAGATGGCGATCGTGTAAGTTTTGTTACTGAAAAAGGGCAAGAGATTGATGGAGATGCACTAATATATTTGATAACTTTATCAAGAATTCAAAAAAACAAAAAACCAGAGGGTGTTGTTGGAACTTTAATGACCAATATGGGAACTGAGGCGGCTATAAGAAATCTAGGCGTTGATTTTGAAAGAGCTGATGTTGGTGATAGATATGTTATGCAAAAACTTCAAGAAAAAAATTGGTTTTTAGGTGGTGAGTCTTCTGGGCATATAATTTGCTTAAATAAATCAACCACTGGCGATGGAATTGTTGCTGCATTGCAAGTTCTTGAATTTATAATTAATAACAAAGACAAATCATTAAGTAGTATGCTTTCAAATTATAAATTGTATCCACTAAAATTAGAAAATATTGAAGTTACTGATAAAAGGTATATTATGACTAATTCAGAGCTACTAGAAAATGTAGATAAAGCAAATAAAGATTTAAAAGGAGAAGGTAGAGTGCTTATCAGAGCTTCTGGCACAGAAGAAATGGTTAGAGTTATGGTGGAAGCCAAAGATAGTTCTAATGTTGATAAGTATATTAGTAAATTCACAACTCAAATAAGAGGATTAGACAAATGAAAAGAAAAGGATTTGTAGCGGCAAACTGGAAAATGAATGGAACTCAAAGTGAAGTTCTTGAATTTTGTAAAGGATTAAATAATATTGCATCTGAAGTAGATGTGGTCTTTTCTCCACCTAGTATTTTTTTAGCACAAGCATCAAAAAACAAACAAAATTTTGATGTTGCTCCTCAAACAGCTTCGCAAAATGATAATGGTGCTTTTACTGGTGAAATTTCAATGCCAATGGTAAAAGAACTAGATTGTAAATATGTTATTTTAGGACACTCTGAAAGAAGAGCTATATTTGGCGAAACCAACAAAGAAATTTTTGCTAAAGTAAAAAAAGCAATAGACAATAAAATCATTCCAATTCTTTGCATCGGTGAAACTGATCAAGAAAATCAAGATGGAAAAACTCAAGAAGTTTTAAGTTCACAACTTGAATTAGTCATTGAAAATATAAGTGAAGCAGATTTGCAAGAAATTGTAATTGCATATGAGCCAGTTTGGGCGATTGGAACAGGAAGAACACCAAGTATTGATGATATTGAAGAAATTCATCAAAAAATTCGTAGTATGTTAGCTAAAAGAAGTGATACAATTGCAAATTCAGTTAGGATTTTATACGGCGGAAGCGTTAATGCAAAAAATGCTCAAGATATATTTAGCTGTGAAAATGTTGACGGCGGATTAGTTGGCGGAGCTTCATTAACTATAGACTCATTTGAGCAAGTTATAAAAGCATATTAATTATTATAAAACATAAAAAATTACTTAGAATGGAAACAAATTTACTTAGATTATTAGTTATATTATTAGGAGTTGCAGCAGTTGCAATTATTTTAATTCAGCAACCAAAAGAAGGTGGTATGGGTGCTTTTGGCGGTGGCGGAGGAGCTTCGGCTTCAGTTTTTGGGGCAAAAGGAGCTACTTCTTTTTTCTTTAAAATTACTGCTGTTTTTATCACATTATTTATTGTTGCTATTTTAGCTTTAGTAAAAGTGTCTAACGCTGGTGCAGAATCAACGCTAGCTATCTCAGGTACAACAACAAAAACTGAAGCAAAAAAAGCCCCTGAAAAAAAGGTTGTTAAACCAACAGCAAAAGTTGTTACTACTCCAGCTAAGGCAGAAGTAACAGCTGAAACAACAACTCCTCCTGTAGTTAATGAAAGCACAAATACACAAACTACAGATAAAGATAAACCATCTAAATAAGATGTTAACATTATTTGTTTTATTTTGAAATAAACGATAAGAAGCCTCACTTAGTGGGGTTTTTTATTGTAATAAACTTAAACAAATTTAGTTAATTACTTTAAGTTTTTTAGCACTAACTTTTAGAAAGCATTAAAGTAAATATTAAAATAAAAATTAAAGGAATATATAAATGAAAAAAATAGACTTACAAATATTAGACAATAGAATTGGCAAAGAATACCCTATTCCTAGTTATGCAACCAAAGGTTCTGCGGGAATTGATTTATTAGCTATGCTAGATGAAGAAATAACTATAAAACCTGGTCAAACCACTTTGATACCGACAGGTATGGCGATCCACATTGAAAATAATAATTATGCAGCTGTTATTCTTCCACGCTCTGGCTTAGGGCATAAGCATGGAATTGTTTTAGGAAATTTAGTAGGTTTGATAGACTCAGATTACCAAGGGCAACTTTTTGTATCTTGTTGGAACCGTGGTGATACTGAGTTTAAGATTGAAATTGGTGATAGAATTGCTCAATTAGTCGTTATTCCAGTTGCTCAAGTTGAGTTCAACATTGTTGAAAACTTTGATAAAAGTGAGCGTGGTGAAGGCGGATTTGGTTCAACTGGTAAAAAATAAAATAATAGGGATAGTATTTATATGAATTTAGATGGAATAAGTTATATTTTAGTTTCTTTTTTTGTTTTGGTAGGCGTTTTATTTGTTGCTTATCAAATCACTCATAAGAGAAAATTAAAAAGAAATACTAAGATTTATATGTATTTTAGTATTTTATTTTTTGGTTTTGTAATAATTTTTACTATTTTGCCTATTAATGCTTCCTCTAAAAATAGTTTCCTTAGTTTATTTGGCTTATTAATTTCAGCAATTGTTGCAATGTCTTCAACCACTTTTGTTTCTAACGCTATGGCTGGAGCTATGTTAAGAAGAATTAAAAATTTCAAACCTGGTGATTTTATCCAAGTTGATAATCATTTTGGTAGAATTTCAGAGACTGGATTATTGCACACTGAAATTCAAACAAGAAACAGTAACTTAACAACACTACCAAATATATTTTTGGTAACTCACCCAGTAACCGTCATTCCAAATAAGGAAGTTTTAGTTGATGCTACGCTTTCGCTTGGCTACGATGTTTCACACCACAAAGTTGAAAAAGTTCTAAAACTTGCAGCAAAAAAAATAAATTTAATTGATCCATTTGTTCAAATAACAGATTTGGGAGATTACTCAATTAGTTATCGTGTTGCTGGGTTTTTAGAAGATGGCAAAAAATTACTTGGTGTTCGTTCAAACTTGCGTAAACAAGTTATAGATTCATTGCACACTGCAAATATTGAAATTGTTTCACCTGAATTTATAAATATGAGGCAGTATAAAAATACAGATTTATTTTTATCTAAATCAAAGTCTTATCAACAGCAAGATAACTCAAAAACTCAAACAACAAAGGTCTTTGATAAAGCTGATACTGCTGAAAAAGTAAATACAATAGAGCAAGAAATTTTAAAGATTGAGGAATTAATAAAGCAAGAAAAGGCAGAGAAAAATGATGAAAATAAAGTTATTTCATTACAAAAAATGAAAGAAAATTTAAGTAAGCAAGCAGAAGAGGCTGAGAAAATTTTAGATAAATTATAATATAAAGTTATTTGAAGAAAAAATTAAAGTTGAAAAAGTGTAAATTAAATAATAACCAACCACGGAGTTTAAAATGATAGAAGAAAGTAAAAATATAGTTGTAAAACATTTAGTTAATAGATTGCGAGATATAAAAACAGATTCATTTAGTTTTAGAACAACAATTGAAGAACTTGCTCGTGCTTTAGTAACTCAAGCTTTTTCAAAGTCAGAAACTATTGATAAAACAGTAGGAACCTGGCAAGGAGATTTACAAGTTGATGTTATTGATGAGCAAAATTTAGTTTTCATACCTATTTTAAGAGCTGGCGAACCTATGCTAACAGGAGTTTTAAGAATTTTACCTAATGTTAGAAGTGGATTTTTAGCGATGAAAAGAGATGAGGAAACTGCAAAATCACATATTTTCTATGAAAATGTTCCTAACCTTGAGGGAAAAACTGTTGTTTTATTAGACCCAATGCTTGCAACAGGCGGATCACTTGTTGACGCAATTAGCTTAATTAAAGAACATAAACCTAAAAAAATAATTAGCTTAAATATTTTAGGATCACAGTATGGTGTTGATATTGTTAATAAAGAACACCCAGATGTTGATATTATAATTGCACAAGTTGATAGCAAATTAGATGAAAATAGTTATATTGTCCCTGGTCTTGGTGATGCTGGAGATAGAGCTTTTCATACGGTTTAACAAAGACTTACATAAATGAATAAAAGAGATTTTCTAAAATTAATAGCTGGTGGTTCTGCTGGAATTTGTTTTCCATCACTTTCAGTAGGAACAACTAACTTACAGCTTGAAATTAATAAATATATCGGCAGGCAAAGAGTTTTAGGAAGAATTTCACGAATAGAAAGGACTGCTTGGTCTGTTTATGATTTTAAAACTGGTAAAAAAATAGTTGCAATTAATGAAAATGCTCAATTACAATCAGCAAGTATGATTAAAGTATTTGTTGCCCTAGCTTATTTGTATCGCCACAAAGTTAATCCAAATAGATATCCATATAATGCTTCTGTGAGATTGCTAATGGAAAATATGTTGGTTAGAAGCTCAAATATGGCAACTAACACAATGATAAAAAAATGCGGTGGACCTGCAAATGTGAAAAGACTTTGTCAACTTTCAACCAAGGGGAAATTTCAGGCTTTAAAAATTGTTGAATATATCCCTCAAGGTGGACGAACCTATAGAAATAAAGCATCTGCTCATGATTACAGTAGGTATTTGTATGGTATTTGGAATAATCTTTTTATTGGTTCAACTGAAATTAAACGAATTATGTCTATAAAAAATATTGATAGAATTCGTACAAAAACAACTCTCCCAAGCTATATAAATATTTATGACAAAACTGGCTCAACAGGAAGGCTTTGCGGTGATATGGGGATAGTTGAATTATCAAAAAAAGATAACCTTGCTTATACATTTATTGGAATAATTGAGCGACGATATGGTGCAAAAAATTATGCCACATGGATAACTAAGCGAAGTGAAACTATGCGTGGTGTTTCACAAATAGTTTATAACTATATGCAAAAAAGATACCTTCAGTTAGGAATGAGCTAATAACCACAAAAAAAACAAATAAAATAAATAATTAATATGCAAAATACTAAAATAACAGAAAAACTAAAGGAAATAGAAACTAAAATTGGTAACACTAAAATGTTAGCTATTGATTTTAGTATAAATAATATAAAAAGAAGAGTTTATGCAAAATGCGAATTTGATAATTTATCTGGAAGCATTAAAGATCGTATGGCTTTGAATATTATAAAAGAAGGTTATGAAAGTGGTAAGTTAAAAGAAGATGGACATATAATTGAAGCAACTAGTGGAAATACAGGAATAGCTCTTTCTGCAATTGGTCAATTACTTGGTCATAAAGTTACTATTTTTATGCCAGACTGGTTAAGTGTTGAAAGACGAGAGCTTATAAAAAAATATGGGGCAAATATTATCCTTGTTAGCCGTGAAGAAGGTGGGTTTTTAGCAAGTATTAAAAAAGCAAAAGACTTAGCTGCAACAGACTCTAAAAGCTTTTTATCTAACCAGTTTACAAATCAAGATAATGTTTTATCACATTATAAAACCACTGGTCCAGAAATAGAAAAACAAATTCTTTCAAAAGAAAAACAACTAGATGCTTTTGTTGCAGGAGTTGGAACTGGTGGCGTTGTTATGGGAGTTGGTAAGTACTTTAGAGAAATTAGCCCAAATACTAAAATCCACCCATTAGAACCACAAAACTCCCCTACCCTATCAACAGGTCATAAGGTTGGAAAACATAGAATTGAAGGCATTTCTGATGAATTTATTCCTGAAATTTTAAAACTTAATAAACTAGATAATATTATTGCAGTTGATGATGGAGATGCAATTTGTATGGCTCAAAAACTTTCAAAAGAGCTAGGTTTAAAGCTTGGAATTTCTTCTGGGGCTAACTTTTTGGGAGCTGTTTTAGCACAAAATAAATTAGGTGACAATGCAGTAGTAGCAACAATATTCACAGATAATGATGAAAAATATCACAGCACAGATTTATTTAAAGAAGAACCTATAAAAGATAACTTTATTTCTACAAATATTAAGCTAATTGAGGTTAAGGAAGTCTAGCTTAAGATAAATTTTCAGCTTATTTTAATAAATACAAAATTGTAAAGGCAATCCTTGTGGTTGCCCAAATTAATTATTAAAGATAGAAAATATAATAAAGGTGAAACTCTATTTTGGAGAAAAGGAAACGAAGCCATTTTTAGTTTTGAAAAATATAATTATAAATGTAAGCAGTTATAAAGGCTGTCGTGAAATTAGTTAGATAATATATATTACTTTTTAAGTTTAAAACATATTTTATACTATTGTTTTTTTAGTCGTGATAAATCACGCCTTTATAACATTAAATCCACTCTTAAAACTCTCCTCCTTTGAAGGAGGAGTACCCGCAGGGAGGTGGTTTATATTAACTTTACTGATTTGGTGTTTTTAAATAATCAAATATAAGGCAACCACAAAGGTTGCCTTAGGTTTATATTATTTAGTTATTACCCATTTACCATTTATTCTGCTGAATTTAACATCATACCAAGTATTTAAAAATCCTGCATTTCTCCCAATTCCATTAAGCCAAATAGAACCATTAATCTGTATGGTTTTACCTGTGTCTGATATTAACATTGGTTGTTTTCTACAAGCTCCTGTATCTAATTTAAAATTACCATCTGTTAAGTTAGTTTTTAAGTCTTCAAAAAGTCCTCTCGCACTAGAGCCTGAACTATTATAAGTAGCGATATCCATCTCTTTATTTCTAAGCTCAAACATATCTACAAAGCCTTTTATATCCATCTTATCTAATTTAGCCACCATCCCATCACATATATCAAACAGCTCCTGTATCTCTGGGCGGTTCTTTAGCTCATAATATTTTGGTGTTGGTTTATTATTTTCATAACCTAGACCTTTTATATAATAAAACTCTCCAGCTCCTTGCATAATATCCTCACCATCTAGGTATGCCCAGCGGGGAAAAGGTGTTTGTAATTCTACTGTTTGTCTGGCAGTTATTCCTGATATTTTTTCAGCTTGATAGGTAGTTCTTTGGATTATTTGTAGTTTGGATAATTTCACAACCACATCATCAGCATAATTTTTCTTATCTGTTTTTATTATTTTATCTGCTTTTTCATCTGCTGGAACCCAATAAACACCTACCATAGGGCTGGCTGCTTGATTATTCTCATAATTAATTTCTGCAATTACCACTTCTTTTTTATAAGGAGTTTTTAGGATTATTTGAGCTGTTGCAACTGCTTCTTTATCTATTATAAAGTTATCTTCAGGTCTTGCGAAAGTTGTGATAGAAAATGTATTTTTACCACTTGTTATAAAGTCATTGATAAAATAGTCTGTAGCACCTGAATTATATTTATTATATGATTCTGATATTTCTTCTCCATTAAATTTAAATAGAAATCTAGCTAATCCTTAGAAACTCGTAAATAATACATTGGTTTGTTTTTTAATATTGTCATTTTGCTACCTTTACCAGCAACTTTCTTAGTATCTTTTTGGGAAGTTGTATCTGCCGTGGCACAGTTTTGTAATATTAATGAGATAAATATTATTGTTGTGAGTTTTATTAGTTTTGTAAATATGAACTTGTTAGCTGGAGAATTTGTTGAAGTGTTTGTTTTCATAATCTTTTTTTACCTTTATTTTTTTAGCACTGAAAATATTATTATAACTTGTTGAATTGTTTTGTGTAGTTTGTTTTTTTAGTCTTGATAAATCACGCTTTTGCAATATTAAATCTGCTCTTAAAACTCTCCTCCTTTAAAGGAGGAGTAACCGCAGGGAGGTGGTTTATACTAACTTTACTGATTTGGTGTTTTTAAATAATCAAATATTAGACAACCATACATAAATCTTACTCCAATACTTCATAAATAATATTAATTATGCTTTCTTAATAATCTAAATCTAAAAGAAACAAACTACTTTCTTTAAAAAACTGATATTTTGTTATCAAAATATTATGGTGGTCACCGTCAGTATCTAAGGCAAAAGTTTTCTGTTTAGATGCAAAGTTTTCAAATAGTTCTTTTCCTTGTTTTGCAGAAATGAGTTTATCTTTTCCCCCATGAATTTGATATATAGGAATGTCTATATTTTTAGCAATTTTTGCAGAGTTTGATGAGCTTGGGCTGAAGTCATAAAATAGCTCCAAACTTTGCTCTAAACCAGAATAAAGTAAACCGCCAATAGCAGAACCAAAAAGTGTAGAAGATTTGTCTTTTAGGACTTTATCAAGCTGTTCAAAAGTTGAAACTAAAATCATTTTTTTGAATTTATACTTTGAGTGAGCCACTGTTTGTATAGCAAAAGCACCACCCAATGACATACCCCAAATATATAAGTTATCAAGTTTCCTGGTTTCTAAACCGAAGTGCAACTAAATTTTATTTTTAGGTTTTAATTTGGAACTAGTTATTTTTAGGTTTTAATTTGGAACTAGTTATTTTTATTTTTATTAACTAAGATAATAACATTATGAAAAAATACACACAATTAACCAGAACTGATATGACAAAAATTGAAACATTGCTTGAGGAGAATTATAATCCTTGTGAAATAGCGATAAAACTAGGCAAAAATAAGACTACAATATACCGCTGCATAAAAAATAATAAAAACGCAGAAACCTTTGTTGGTGAAGAGGCATGGGAGAAAGTTTCCAAGAGGAAATCTATTGCAAATAAGCATGTTAGGATATTACCTGATAGTATTTTAGAGAAATATATTTTGATAAAAATAGAGCAACATTGGTCGCCAGAACAAATTTCTGGAAAGTGGCGAGAGGAGGCGCAAGAATCGATTTGCCACGAGACTATTTATCAATTTGTTTATAAGTATCACCCAAAATTAGTTAAGATGTATTTTAGAAGAAAAGGTAAGAAATATCAACATGATAGAAAAGAAAAATATCAAATAAAAGATCGTAGAATGATTGATGAAAGACCGCAAAATATTGAGCTTAGAGAAGAAGTTGGACATTGGGAAGGAGACACAATTGTCGGTAAAAATCACCAAGGCGCGATAGTTACAAATGTTGAAAGAAAAAGTGGTAAATTAATAGCTTCCAAAGTGAAAAAATCAACCGCAAAAGCTATTTTAGAAGCTACAGTTAAAGATTTCAAGGACTTACCAAATGAGTTACGAATAAGCATGACATACGATAATGGCAAAGAGTTTTCTTTACACCAAGAGATTGAAAAACAAGTAAAAATGAATGTTTATTTTGCACACGCTTACTCACCTTGGGAAAGAGGAACTAATGAAAATACCAACGGTTTGCTCCGAGAATTTATCCCCAAAGGCACTGATTTTAATAATGTTTCTGATGAAGACCTTGCTTATTTTGTAGAACTTATTAATAATAGACCACGAAAACGACTAGGATTTAAAACCCCAAATGAAGTCTTTCAAGCTGAACTTGAAAAGTTGCACTTGTAGGTAGAATCTAGCTTTTATGTATTGAGATGCATCTTTTAACACCTCATCCACATAGCTTTGCTCTTTTGGTGTTGTTGCATAGTAAAGTGTATTTATTTGACTATCACCATGCCTTGGTAGGTCTGGCAAAATACAAATAAAACCTAAAGAAATATAACGTTCAGCAACAGGAAGCAAGTCCTCTTTCCGTCCATTTTTTCCATGTAAAAGAACTAAAACAGACTTTGTAACTGTTTTAATATTACTTTTCAATTGTTTTTTCAGAAGTAACTGCCGTTTTGATTTTATATAGTTTTGTGGAAGAGAAACAATAAGATAAGGAGTGTTATTAGCACTGCTATACTTTTCAATTTTCATCCCGTGTTTTTGTGAATGATCCAACCAATCAAAATGATAGCTTTGAAGCTCTCTTTTTTGTGGGTGCATAATCATCTGTTGATTAACTAAGATAATTAATACAAAAATAACTGAAAAAAATATAAAAAACCATAATATTTTCTTCATATTATTAGGACTACTATTATTTATTTTAATGGTTTTAAAAACCTATCGCAATTCCCTTTGAATAATAAACAGTCTTTATTTATTAATATTTTTTTAACTCTTCCTATTAAATGTCCAATAGGAACAAATCCAAAAGCTCGGCTATCTCCAGATTCATCACGATTATCTCCCATAACAAATAACTGACCATCAGGGACAATTAAATTAGTATTTGGATAGATAGTTGGGTTTGCTTTGTTATGTCTAATACTATACTTAACACCAAATAAATTCTCTTCGTAAACATCATAACTTTTACCTGTATTATTTGAACCAACTGCATTACCTTTTGCTTCGCCAATTTTTTTGAGAGGAATTTTTTTACCATTAATTGTTAGATTATCATTATCGTAAAAAATTTTATCATTGGGTAATCCAATAACTCTTTTTAAGTAAATTATTCTGGTATTTTTTGGATACTTAAAAGCAATAAGCTCACCTCTTTCTATAGACTTCCCATTAAATAATTGTATATCTGTAAATGGAAGCTTGAACCCATATGTATGACGATTTACCATAACAATATCATTTATAATAATATTAGGTTTTAAAGATTTTGTTGGAATTGTAAAAAGGTTATAAACACTAATGAAAGCAATAACTAACAAAGTTATTATAAGTAAAGTTCCTAAAAATATTTTCTTCATTTTATTTACAACTAATTTCTATTTAAGCTGTTTAAAAAACCTATCACAATTTCCTTTAAAGGCTAAACATCTCCAGTTCAAAGCTATTCTATCGCCTCGTCCAATTAAATTTTCTAGTGGCATAAATCTAAAAGCTCGGCTATCTCCAGATTCATCACGATTATCTCCCATAACAAATAACTGACCTTCAGGGACAATTAAATCAGTATTTGGATAGATAGTTGGATTTGATTTATCAAGTCTTATTGTATGAGTAACACCAAATAAATTCTCTTCATAAACATCATAACTTTTACCAGTATTATTTGAACCAACTGCATTACCTTTTGCTTCGCCAACTTTCTTAAGGGCAATTTTCTTACCATTAATTGTTAGATTATCATTATCGTAAAAAATTTTATCACCAGGTAATCCAATAGCTCTTTTTATATATGATATTTTAGGGTCTTTAGGGTATTTAAAAACAACAACATCTCCTCGTTGAACTTTGCTTCCTGTGGTTATTTTAGTTCCTATAATTGGTAATTTAATACCATAAGTAAATTTATTTACTAAAACAATATCTCCAATTAAAAGCCCAGGTTTCATTGATTTTGAAGGAATTACAAAAGGTTCATAAATAAAACTTCTAATTCCAACAACTAAGAAAAGTACCCAAAATAAATCTGCAAAAAAGTAAAAGAATTTTGGAATAAAACCTTTAAGTTGGGAATTTATTGCGTTATGTTTTAGTTTCTTTCTTGCTTTTTTTGAAAGCTGTGGGCTGTCAACTCTTGACATAATTGTTGCCGCACCTAGCTTCACACTTTTTTCAAGGAATAATTTATAGCCAAAATAACAAACCATAGATATTAAAAATAAAATAACTATAAAAATTTCAAAATAATCTCTTAACGAATCTAACATAAGTTCCTCTCTTTATTTATTATCTGTTTTTAAAACTGCCAAAAAAGCTTCTTGTGGAATATCAACTTTACCAATTGACTTCATTCTTTTTTTACCTTTTTTCTGTTTCTCTAGTAGTTTTTTCTTTCTTGAAATATCTCCACCATAACATTTTGCTAAAACATTCTTTCTAAGTGCTTTAACTGTTGAGCGGGCAATAATATTTCCACCAATTGCAGCTTGAATTGCAACTTCAAACATTTGCCTTGGTATAATTTCTTTCATCTTTGAAACCAAATCTCTACCCTTATATTGAACTTGGTCAGAGTGGACAATTAGAGCTAGTGCATCAACTTTTTCTCCATTAATTAGAATATCTAATTTTGTAAGGGCTGAAGCTGAAAACCTTACAAATGAGTAATCAAATGAAGCAAATCCTTTAGAAACTGATTTTAATCTATCAAAGAAATCAAGCACAACTTCATTCATTGGCATTTCAAAATTAAGCTGAACTTGGTTACCAGAAAATTGCATATCTTTTTGCACTCCGCGTTTTTCAATACAAAGACCAATAACAGCACCCAAAAAATCTTTAGGAACTAATATATTAGCAATAATTATTGGCTCACGAATTTCCGCAATATCTACTGGATCTGGAAGGTTTGCTGGATTATCAATTTTTAAAACTGTTCCATCTTTCCTCTCAACTTCGTAAATTACAGTTGGAGCAGTAGTAATCAAATCCAAGTCATACTCTCGCTCTAAGCGTTCTTGGATTATTTCCATATGTAACATTCCTAAAAACCCACATCTAAAGCCAAACCCAAGAGCGGTTGAGGTTTCAGGTTCATAGAAAATAGAAGAATCATTTAACCTAAGTTTTTGTAATGCTTCACGAAGTCGTTCATAATCTTCAGAACTAACTGGGAACATTCCTGCAAAAACACGCGATTGAACTTTTTCAAAACCCGGTAAAGGTTCTGCATCATTATCAGCAGAATTAACAATGGTATCTCCAACTGGCGCACCATCAATTTCTTTCATTCCTGTTATTAAATATCCAACTTGACCTGCTTTTAATTCATCAACTTCTACATTTTTGGGTGTAAAAATACCTACTTTATCAACTGTGTAATTTTCTTTTGTTGAGAAAATTTTTATTTTTTGTTTTTTCTTTATGCTTCCATCAATTATACGAATAAGTGAAACCACACCAACATAACTATCAAACCAAGAGTCAATAATTAAAGCTTTTAAAGTTCCATCAGGGTTGCCTTGTGGAGCTGGAATAAAATCAACTAATCTTTCTAATAACTCATCAATTCCTTGCCCAGTTTTTGCACTTACATAAGGTGCATCAGTCGCTTCAATTCCTACAATATCTTCAATTTCTTCACAAACTCGTTCTGGTTCTGCGGATGGTAAATCAATTTTGTTTATAACAGGAAGTATTTCAACATTTTGCTCAATTGCAGTATAACAATTTGCAACAGATTGTGCTTCAACACCTTGAGCAGCATCAACAACTAACAAAGCACCTTCACACGCGGCCAAAGAGCGAGAAACTTCATAAGAAAAATCAACATGCCCTGGAGTATCAATAAAGTTTAACTGATAAGTTTCTCCATTTTTTGCTTTATAGTCCAAAGTAACACTTTGTGCCTTGATTGTAATTCCACGCTCTCGTTCTAGATCCATAGAATCAAGGACTTGGCTTTCCATTTCTCTTTCACTAAGTCCGCCACAAGTTTGAATTAACCTATCTGAAAGTGTTGATTTACCATGGTCAATGTGTGCAATAATTGAGAAGTTTCTGATATTTTTCATTTATAATTTATGTGTTGTATTTTTAAGCTTAAACGATTTATTATAACTTGGGTTGCGTTAATTGGATAGGAAAAAAACTTTACATATTTTTAATCTTTTTTCTGTATTTTTATTAAGTCTTCTAAATCTTTAAAGTCAGTTCGAAATGTTTCAAGTAAACCTTTAATTGGGCTTGCATCTTTTATTCTATTATTTTTCAAATAAAGATAATCAATACTTTTTAAATTCTTTAATGGAGATATATCTGATATATTATTATTAGATAAGTTAAGAGTTTTTAGCTTACTAATATTACTTAGAGGCTCTATATTTGTTATATTATTTCCCTCTAAATAAAGCTCTTTTAATATTATTAGATTTTTAAGTGGGTTAATTTGTAAATTTTTAAATCCGTTTAATTTAAGCGATTTAAGTTTAGTTAGTTTTGCTAAAGATCTAATATCAACCCATTTTATACCTGTAGCACACAAATTAAGTCTAACTAGATTTGTAAAATACTTTAGTTCATTTAAGGTTTCTTGGGTTATAGAATAATCTGAACTAGGATGACAATTACTTAAGCTGTCAACTTTTTCTATATCTTCTTTGGTTATATAACCTCTATGCTTGCCTGCATTGTATCTAACTTTAGAAGATAGTAACCAATCTTTTAAAAGTATAATTTTACCAGCTTCAATTAGTCTTTTATTTTGAGGTAAGTCATTAATTTCATCATAACTAATATCAGAATTAAATATTGGCATAATTTTTCCAATTGGAGCCAAATTTTTAATATTATTTCCTTTGATTTGTAAAGTATCTAGATTATCTAAATATGATAATGCTTGAATACTTGTAATATTATTATTAGTTAGCTTTAAACTGGTTAATTTTCTTAAATTTGCCAAAAAACTGATATCTGAAATATTATTGTTTTTTAAAGAAAGTGATTTTATTCTTTGGTAATTCACTAAATAACCGACATCTGAAATATTATTATTTGATAAGTCTAAATATGTTACCTTTGTCAGCTTGCTAAATGAACTAATATCATTAACTTTACTGCCCTTTATTTCTATGTTATTCAAATTCGCCAAAGTTCCTATTGCTTCAATATCAACAAGGTTTTTGTTGTTAATTAAACTGACTTTTATTAAGCCTTTTTGATTTACTAACCCATTGATATTAGGTATTAGTGTATTTTTAGCAATAAATAATTTTAAAACATACCTTTCCTTTAAAAGTGGAATTTCTACGATCCCATTCCCTTCTAAATGAATCAAAAGTAGGTTGCGAAACTGACCTAACGAACTAATCTCTTGCTTTTTATTATTTTTTAGTATTATTTGTTTTATGGTCTTGATGTCTTTTAACTGGCTTATATCTATATATTCATTATCCTCTAAATGAATTGAGTTCAAATATTTTAATTTTGTTAAAGGCTTTAAATACAGGTTAGATTTAGCACCATAAATTTCAATTTTTTCTAAATTTGGTAACCAAGTTATTTGCTTAAATAATTCTTTTGTTAAATTATTTTTTGCTAGGTTTATTTTCAAATGTTTTATTTTAAAAAGCTCTATATTTGTAAGTTTTGTTTTTTTATCTACTTTTAAATATCTTCGAATGTGCTTATCAATTGTTTTATTTGTAAATACTATTTCTTTTTCTTTAAGCAACTTGGCCAATTTATTAATAGAATTTCCCGTAAAATCATTATTTAATATTGTTTTTTCCTTATTTAAATTTCTAACATCCCAAGTAATATTACCTTCAAAATATAAGGATTTTATTTTTTTCAAACTTTTCAACGGAGTTATATCTAATATTTCATTATTAGATAGATTAAGGTAATTTATATCAATAAGCTTACCTAGTTCACTAATATCTGATATTTTATTTTTTTCTAACGATAAGTAATTTATTCTCTTTAGTTTACTTAACAAGCCTATATTTTTTATATTATTTTCATCTAAAACAAGCTTTTCTAAAACTGGAAATTTTCTTAAAAAAGAAATATTATAAATATTATTATTTGCCAAGTTCAATTCTTTTAGAGTTTTAATTTGCATAATATTTTCAAAATCAAAAACCTTTACCTTATGCAAGTCTAGTTTTTCTAAATTTTCCAGTTTAGCCAATGGTCTAATATCTATAATATTTTGCCCTCCTAAACTAAGTTTTTTTAAAGAAACCATTGATGATAAGAATTTAATATCTTCTATTTTATTACTTGTTAGGTTAAGTTCTTTTAGGTGAATTAACCTTTTCATATCAGATATATTTCTAATTTTATTATATGCCAAATCAAGCTTCACTAGCTTTGTAAGTTCTTTTAAGCTTTCAATATCAACAATTAAGTTATTACCAAGGTCTAAGCTTTCTATATTTTTCAACCTTTCTAAACTGCTAATATTACTAATTTCATTAGTTTCTAAGCTTAACTCTTTCAAATTAGTTAGATTTGCTAAAAATTCAATATCAGTGATTTTATTAATATCCAAATCTATTTTAATTAGTGAGTTTGGGTTTCTAAATGCTAAAACCTTAGTTATTTCATTATTTACAGCGTTAAGTTCAGTAAGTTTATCCAGCTTAAACAGAGGTTTTATATTTGTTATTTTATTTCCATCTAATTTTAACTTCTTTAACTGACTTAAGTTTCTGATTGGGTTGATATCTACAATATTATTTTCACTTACAGAAAGCTCAGTTATATTTTTTAAATTCTGCAAAGCCCTTAAATCTGAAATTTCATTATTATTTAAGTTAACTTTTTCTAAATTAATTAAACTAGATATAAAACTTATATCTTTAATAAATCCATTTTTTAAAGTAAGAATCTTTAGCTTTTTTAAGTTACTTAGATATTGCAAGTTAGTTTCATATTTATTAGCTCTTTTAATTGAGTAAGATTTTGTTGGCAGTTTGTTCATTTTAAACATATCTTGGATATAAGAAGTAGTGATACCAAAACCATCTCTTTTAATTTTACTTTTATTTAATTTCCTTCCTTCTATATAAAGATTTTCCAAATTACTTAACAGCTCTAAATCTTTAGTTGTTTCTATTGCACTAAGATTAGTATTTATTCTAATTTCTTTTATTTTTTCTAAATCTTTTTTTGTTATCCCACCAATCGGTTTATTCAGTTCCTTTCTTATGGCTTCTTCCACTGTGTTATCAGTAAATATTATCTCATTATAATCATCTATACTTTGCTGATAATCACGAAGCAAATCTTTAATTTCAGAAATTTGTATATTTTCTTTAAATACACCTTTTATTATTTTAGTTGTAAGTTCACCGTTCTCTAATCTATTTCCTATAAAAGAAACAAAGCTAAGCTGTTTAAGGCTTTTTAATACTTTAATATTCGAGACTTCACAATTTATCATTCGCAACTCTTTTAGTTTTAAAAGTTTTGATAAAGGTTTGATTGATTTTATTGGATTATTACTTAGCCTAAGATTTTTTAAGTTACTTAGGTTCTCTAAAGAACTTATATCAGTAATTTTATTAGAGCCCAAATCAAGTTCTTCTATATTTGTAAGTTGCTCCAATGACTTTGTATTTATTATATTATTAGATTCTAAGTAAACATTTTCAAGTCTTTTTAATTTTCCTAAAGAAAATATATTGATAATATTATTTTCTTCTAATGATAGATAATTTAATCGTTTAAGTTTAGCCAAAATACTTATTTCAGATATATGATTATTATCTAAGATGAGGCGTTTCAACCTTGTTAAATTAGCTAAAGCATTAATATCATCAATTAAATTATTGCTCAAATTTAAGTTCTGCAAATTGGTGAACTTTGATAAGAAATTTATATCAGAAATTCCCATTCCATCTAAACTAAGCGATTTTAAATTGGGTAATATTTCTAACAAGTCCAAATCCAAAAACTGAAATCCTTTTAAGTGCAAATGTCTTAATTTTACTAATTTGCTTAATGAGTTAGTATTAGAAACATTATTCCCCTTTAAATAAAGAAACTCCAAATTTGTTAAGTTTTCAAGGTCTTTTAGGGAGTTTATATATTTATTACTTAAGTCAAAATTTATTTTTAAAACTTTTATTTTTCTAACATCTCTTTCAAAAATATCTCCTTCAGCTTTTCTTAGTTTTTTTCTAACTTGCATCTCTATTATTTTATTTTTAAATATTATCAAACTATTTAAACTAGATTTACTTGGTTTTTTTGATTGTTTATTTGTCGGACTTAGTGGACTAGTAACTTCATTTAGCACAGACGCATTCACATTTGATATAAAAATTAAAACTATTACTGCTTTCAGGACTTGTTTTATTTGTTTCATCACTTCATTTGTTTGGTTAATTTTTGTATTATCGGTTTAAAACTTGGATGACATCTTCAGATAAATAAAAGACTTTTAAGTTTAGTTTTTCTAAAACTTTATAAGGATCTTCAAGACCTAATGGATTTAAAGCTCCTGTATTAACCAAATCTAGTTTTTCAAGGCTTGTAAGTTTTGACAAAGGCGATATATCCATATAAGCATTACTTCTTAGGTTAAGCTCCTTTAACTTTGATAAGTTTTTTAAAGGTTCTATATCACTAACTGAATTATTCTCTAAAAGAACTGTTGTTAGTTTTGTTGTTTTATAAAATGGAGATATATCCAAGATACTATTTTTATTAAAATCAATCACTTCTAAGTTAATTAACACTTCAAATCCTTTTATTGATGATACTTTGTTTTCAGCCATATATAATTTCTTTAGGCGGGTAAGTTTTGTCAGCGGCATAACATTGCTTACATTATTTTTACTTAAGTTAAGCTCTTTTAATTTAGTAAAATTACTTAAAACATCAATATTAGTAATATTATTATTTGATAAATTCAGATGCTTCAAGTTAATTAAAGGTTTTAGGAAAGCTATGTCTTTCATATTACTATCTTTAAACTCAAGCTTACTTAGATTAATTATTTTAGATAACAACGAAGTATTAATTTTTTTTATTTTTAATAAATTAATTTCAGTTAAGTTCTTAAGTTTAAATAATCTGTTTATTTCTAATTTATTAATATTACTTAAATCTAATCTTCTTAATTTCTTAAGAGGCATTAATGAACTAGTATCAAAATTAATATTATAATCATGACTAAATCCATCAATATGAAGCTCTCTTAAATCAGCTAAGTATTTGATTTTTTCCAAAAAGTCATCTATAGCTCCTGGATTATCTAGAGTTACTTTTAGCCTTTTAATTTTGCTTAGCTTAGTTATTGTAGTATCTTTTTTATACTCCTTAAAGTAGCTTACTTTAGTATTTTGCACCTTTTTGACTTTCTCTACTTTTTCCACTAACTTAGGAATACTTATTGGCTTAATTTTTTTTACTTGATTAACATCAGCAGGTAAAGCCTCAGGTATTAGATTATACCCAAGGTTATCAATTGGCAGCTCTTGATCTTTTGGCCTTTCAATAATATTTTCTATTGTCTGTATCTTGTTTTTTTCTTTTTCTTTTATTTTTTCTTTTTCTTTTTCTTTTTCTTTTTCTTTTACAAATTCAGTCCTAATTTTTACTTGCCTATAACCTTTAAGTCGCTCAAAATCCTCATTATATGGTTTAACTACATTTAGATTCACTATGTTCAATATAGGTTCAAAGCTAAAAAAAAGGTTTTTTTCTAAGTTGACTATTCTAAGTTTTGAAAGTTTTTCTAAAGAACTTATATTTGAGATATTATTACTTTTCAAATAAAGCATTTCTAGATTTGTTAGATCTGCTAAGACATTAATATTACCAATATTATTAAATGACAGGTCAAGTAATTTTAATTTTGAAAGATTAACCAAAGCAGAGATATCTGAAATATTGTTATCAATCAAATAAAGACTTTCTAAATTAGAAAAATTTCTTAAGAAATTAATATTAGATATATTATTTTTAGATAAATCAAGGTTTATTAAGTCATTAGGTTCTTTAAACTTTCCAAAATCAACTATATTATTATCCTTTACATTTAAAGTTTTTAGTTTCTTTAGAGTTAATAATTGGCTAATTTCTGAAATATAATTACCTCTTAAAGATAAATGTTCTAAATTTTCAAGATGTACCAATGGAGCTATATCAGAGATATTATTTTGTGATAAATTTAGCACTCTTAGTTTTTTGAAATTTGATAACAAGCTAATATCAGAAACCCCAGTTTGCACCAAATAAAGTTTCTCTAAGCTTGTTAGTTTTTTTAGACTAGAAATACTAGAAATATTAAAATTCTTTAAAGTAAGGCTTGTTAATTTATTCAACTTCAGCAAAAACTTCATATCCAAATCATTACCAACTCCTTCTATATAAAGAGATTTGAGATTTTGCAATAGCTCAAACTCTTTTATTATTCCTTTGTTATCATCAATTGATAAAATATTAATTTCTAATTTTTTTATTCCTTCAAGCTCTTTTTTTAATATTTCTTTTATTGGCTTATTTAATTTCTTACGAACAGCTTGCTCTAATGCTCTGCTAGTGAATTGCACAAATATATTCCTTGATGAAATCAACAATTGATCTAATTTATTTAGGTTAAAATCAGTCTTTTTTATATTTTTATTACTTAAAGGATCTACATTATTTATTCTATTACCTCTAAGGTAAAGTAATTCTAAGTTGTCTAAGCTTTTCAAAGGGCTAATATCAGCAATATTATTTCTATCCAGAGTTAATGTTTTCAGGTTATTAAGTTTGGATAAAATTTTTATATCAGATAAATTATTCACACTAAGCCTTAACTCCTTTAGTTTAGTTAAGTTACTAAGAGGGCTTATATCAGAAATCATATTACCTTCTAAACTTATGCTTTCTAAATCAATAAGGTTTTCTAACGGTAAAATTCCTGAAACATTATTATTATTTAGTTTTAAAGTACTTAAGTTTTTAAATTTAGTAACAAAGTTAATATTAGATATATGGTTTTTTGATAAATCTAGCTCTTCTAATTCTGCATAATTATTAATGTTTTTATGAAATATTTCAATACTAGTTATGTTATTGTCAGCCAAATTTAAGTATTTCAAATAAGGGTGCTCTCTATCTTTTAACGCTGAAACACTTGATATATTATTATGACTTAAATCAAGATGATAAATTCTTTGACTATGTTTTATTGCTGAAATATCAACAATTCTATTGTTGCTTAAATCAAGATAATTAATTCTATCTCTAGATCCATTTAGTGCAGAAACATCAACAATTCTATTGCTGCTTAAATCAACATACTCTAAAAAATTAAGTTTTTTTAATGGTGATATGTCAGTAAGAATATTATCACTCAAATTAAGATAATTTATTCTGTTATTTTCAAACGCTAGAGGAGCAAGATTAGATATCTTATTATTGCTTAAGTTAAGAGAATCGGTTTCTATATTTTGAATTCCAATAAGATTAGATATTTTATTTTGACTCAAATCAAGTGTCTTGATTTTTATGTTTTTACTCACAAGAAGACTGAATATTTTATTTTCACTCAAATTAATATATTTATAATTATTAAATCTGCTAAAATTATCTATATCAATAATATTATTTTTCCCTAAATCAATATACTCCAACCTTTTAAGGTCTCTTAATGAACTAAAACTTTCTATTTTGTTATTATTTATTGATAAGTGCTTTAAGCCTTTTATTTTTTTTAGTAACTCTATATTTTTTATTTTATTATTGTTTATTTCTAAATATTTTAAACCAGAGAAATAGTATGTCTCATTATTGTATCTATCTTTTTTAAACACTTCCATCAACCTACCTTTGAAAGTACTTTTGGATTTTTTCTTTCTTACTAACATTTTTGAATATATTTCAGACAAAGAGCTTATATCAGATATATTATTTGAGTTTAAGTATAGTTTAGTAAGATTTTCCAATTTTTCTAGCGCTGATAATTCAGAAATAGAATTGTTACTCAAATCTAGTAATTCTAGCTTTCTCAAATTAGATAAAAAATCAATATTATTTATTTGATTATTACTTAAATAAAGCTTTCTTAAGTTTAAAGTGTTAGGTAAGTAACTGATATTAAAAACAATATTGTTTGACAAATTAAGTTCAGATAAGCTACTCATTTTCTCTAAAGCTTTTATCTCAAAAATAGAATTATTACTCAAATCAAGATCCGTCAACATTATTTTATTAGCAAGTGAGTCTATGTTTTTAATATAGTTACTCTTTAAATTTAACCTGTACAAACCTTTCATTCCAAACAATGCATCAATATTTGAAATGTTATTATTATTTAATTTTAAAAGCTTTATTTTTTTCAATTCGGACAAGGAACTTATATCAGAAAAGTTATTTTTTGATAAATCTAAAGTATATAATTTTTTCAACTTAAATATAGCTGATATATCTTCAATATTATTTGAGCTTAAATCAAGGTAATGCAAAAAGTATGCTTCTTGATTTGCAAAAAAATCTATATTAGAAATATTATTATGGCTAAAGTTTACGCTTATTAAATTACTTAAATTTTCTAATGAGTCTATGCTTTTAATCTTATTATTACTTAAGTTAATTTCAGATATTGTTTCCATGTTTGATAATACAGAAATATCTTTTATATTATTGGAGCTTAAATCTAATTTTTGCAAACTTCTAATATTTGCAAGTGAACTTATATCAGTAATATTTGCCCCAATAATTTCAATATTTATCAAGTGAGTTAGATTTTTTAAAGGGCTTAAGTCTAACGGCTCAAGACTTTCTTTTTCATTAATTCTTATTTTGAGACTTTTCAAATTGGTAAAATATTTTAACTCTGCAATTGAGTCTTTTTTTTGATCTGAAAGTGAAATATCTAAATAGTAGATACTTTTAAAATTTTCAATTGTATTTTCCACTTCATCAGTGATATTTCTATATTTCTCATTTAACTCCTTATGAATATGATAACCTAGAGAAGAGTTTTTAAATTTAACCACCTTTTCTTCTGCAAAACAATCATTCATAAAAAATAAAAGCATTATAAATGTGTATTTAATTATTTTTATCATCATCCTTTGCTTCCTTAGTTTTTTATAATTGATTAATAATTAAGTGTTTATCTTCTAACATTTAATTTGTAATTGATGTTACTTTTTTGATAGTGAATTTACTTACTATTGAAGTAAAAAAATAATACCTAAGTGTTATTTTATAATTAAGGTTTAGTTATTTGCCGTTGTAACCCTCATCAAGACCTTTTTCAATTTCACTTGCGATTTTTGAAAGTCCAGATTCTAGCTGTTTTGCATTCTTACCAACTTTTTTTGCCACACTTCCTAATTTTTCTGCAATTTCATCAATATTTACATTTTCCAAATTAAGGTCTGAGTCAAGAACAGTTTCAACTTCAGTAATAATTTCTTTTGCGTCTTTAAAAATACTTAAAAGATTAGATTTTTCAGTTTTAATTGTTTCTGAGTATGTTTTTTGAGCAGTTTCTTTCTTTGAAGAAGATAGTGCCTCAGAAGAGACACTATCACTTTTATCATCACATGCTGTAATAACAGCAGTGCAAATCAGTAAAGGTATTAATTTACTTAGCAGCATCAGTTGCTTTGTCCATAGCTCCTTTTACCATATCAGAAGCTTTGTCTTTTACAGTGTCAACTGCATTATCAACAACTTCAGAAGCTTTGTCTTTTACAGCATCAACTGCTTTATCAGCCATACTTCCAGCTTCTTCTTTTACTGAATCAACTGCGTCAGTTGCAGTGTCTTTAGCTCCTTCAACCATATCAGTTGCTTTTTCAGTTGCTTTTTCAGTAGCTGAATCAACTGCGTCAGTTGGTGTATCTATAACTTCTGAAGCTTTATCTTTAGCTGAATCTACAGCGTCAGTTGCAGTATCTTTAGCTCCTTCAACCATATCAGTTGCAGTGTC
>CBDCEG010000028.1:0-62459 GCA_965215775.1 Cardiobacteriales bacterium | reverse complement strand
AGAATTTATCCCCAAAGGCACTGATTTTAATAATGTTTCTGATGAAGACCTTGCTTATTTTGTAGAACTTATTAATAATAGACCACGAAAACGACTAGGATTTAAAACCCCAAATGAAGTCTTTCAAGCTGAACTTGAAAAGTTGCACTTGTAGGTAGAATCTAGCTAAATCATTTTTTGGTGCTTCTTTCCAAATCTCAATAAAACGATAGTCTAAGATATCAACACCAACTTTTATTAAAATGCCAGCCAGTATTGCTATTGGTATTTTTGAAGCAAGTGGAGCAAAAAATAAAACAACAAATAATAATATTATTCCATGAAACATACCAGAGGATCTATTAGTTCCACCACTTTTTATATTTATCACAGTTCTCATTGTTGCCCCAGCTCCAGGTATTGCTCCAAAAAGACCACAAACTATATTTCCAATGCCTTGACCAACTAATTCCTTATTTGGTTTATGTTTTGTGCTAGTTATAGAGTCTGAAACTATTGAAGTAAGTAAAGTATCAATCATTCCTAAAATTGATAAAGTAAAGCCTATAGTAATTACAGCTTTTGCATTATCAAAAGTTAATTTTGGTATTACTAAATTAGGTAAAGTATTCGGAATTTGCCCAATAGTATCAACATCTAAGTTTAAAAATAAGCTAATAGGAGTAAAAATAAATAACGCTATAAGAGGTGTTGGTATTAAATTTGCTATTTTTTTAGGAGTGAAAAACATAATAAACATAGTTGCAACTGCAATAGCCAAAGCATTAAAATTAATTTGCACTATATTTGAAGGTAATGAAAGTAATATGTGAATTGTTGATACATTTGTTTTTAACCCCAAAAAAGGATTTATTTGTAGAATAATAATTATAACTCCAATACCACTCATAAATCCAGAAACCACAGGGTATGGAATGTATCTTACAAATTTCCCAAGTTTTAATATACCAAAAGTAATTTGAAATAATCCTGCAATTATAATAGTTGTTGCGATAATATGAATATCATTATGTAAAGTGATAACAGCAGAAGCCATAATTACAGTCATCGGTCCAGTAGGTCCTGAAATTTGTGTAGGTGTTCCTCCAAAAAGTGAGGCAAAAAAACCTAAAATTATAGCTCCATAAATTCCAGCAGTAGGTCCTAATCCACTAGCAACACCAAAAGCAAGTCCTAAAGGTAAGGCTATTACTGCAGCTGTTAAGCCTCCGAAAAGGTTCTTCTGCAATTCTAGTTTATATTCATTTTGATAATTTAATATTCTTTAGGGTTTTGATGTTTAGGTTATCTAACTCTATTAATTTATTATTAAAACTCCTCATGTTCTAAATCTTGCATTATTGCATCACAGACTTCTTTGGTGCCTTGTTTTTGTAAAGCTGAGATAGTCCATATTTTATCTTTAAAGTCTAACTTTTCTTTAATTTGTTTAACTTTATCAGCAAGTTCTTCTTCTGAAATCATATCGCATTTGTTTAAAACTAACCATTGTTCTTTTTCAGCCAATTCATCACTAAATTTCTTTAATTCATTATTTATTTTAGTAATATCCAAAACAATATCGCCTTCGCTGTCTGAATAAGGTGAAACATCAACTAAATGTAATAATATTGAGGTTCTAGCCAAGTGTTTGAGGAATTTAACTCCAAGCCCTTGACCTTCGGCAGCACCTTCGATTAATCCTGGGATATCTGCAATTGTGAAACTTTGAATTGGGCTAATATCAACTATCCCTAAATTAGGGTGCAAAGTTGTAAATGGATAGTTTGCGATTTTAGGTTTTGCTGCACTAACACTTGAAATAAAAGTTGATTTTCCAGCATTAGGAAGCCCTAGTAACCCAACATCTGCTAATACTTTAAGCTCTAATCTAACATTCCTATCTTCACCTTTAGAGCCAGGTTTGGACTGTCTTGGTGCTCTATTGGTAGAAGATTTATACCTTGTGTTTCCTAGGCCATGAAATCCACCTTGGGCAAGTAAAATGGTTTGTTCGTTTTCAGTCAAATCTGCAAGTAATTCATCTGTGTCATTATCATAAATAATAGTTCCAACAGGAACATTAATAATTAAATCTTCAGCTTTTGCTCCAGTTTTGTTTCTACTTTGTCCTTTTTCACCATCTCTTGCAATAAATTTTCTTTGAAATCTAAATTCAGAAAGTGTATTTAAGTCAGCATTTGCAACAACTATAATACTTCCACCATCTCCACCATCTCCACCATCAGGTCCACCAAAAGCAATGTATTTCTCACGCCTAAAGCTAACAATTCCATTCCCACCTTTTCCTGCACAAACAAAAATGGTTGCTTCATCAACAAATTTCATTTAAAACCTCGTTTAAGTTATAATTAGCGAACTATTAAAAACTGCTTGTTGGATAATGTCAATATATATAATTTCAGATGTGCATGGATGCTATGATGAGCTTAGATCTTTGCTAAAAAAAATAAATTTTAAGGTGAAAAAAGACCAATTAATATTTGTAGGTGATCTAATCAATAGAGGAGGGCAGTCGCTAAAAGTTTTAAGATTTATAAAGAATTTAGGTAGCTCCGCTCATGTGGTTCTTGGAAATCACGATGTTACTTTGATAGCGTATTACGCAAATGTTTTTGATAGAAGTGTTTTTAAAAATGATGAGTTTTCCCAAATTATAAAGGCAAAAGATATTGATGAAATAATATTGTGGCTTAGAAATTCACCGCTATTAATTGATTTGGAAAAATATAGTTCAATAGTTGTTCACGCTGGGATATCACCAAACTGGAGTGTGAAAAAAGCAAAAAAGAAAGCTAAAAAAGCAGAAAAAATACTAAAATCAAATAAATATATGAAATACTTAAAGTATGCTTATAAAACAAAAGTGCCAGAAAAAGATAAAGTTAGAAAAATAGAGAAGTTTAAAGAAACTGTTAACTATCTTACAAGAGTAAGGAATTGTTACATTAATGGGGAAATGAACTTCTATGAAAAAAAATATAATATCAATAAAAAACTGTTTGCATGGTTTGAGCTAAGGGAAAAGTTCCAAGTTAAAGAAAAAAATACTAAAATTATATTTGGACACTGGGCTTCTTTAGGATACTATAAAGCACGAAATGTAATTTGTATTGATTCGGGATGCTGTTGGGGTGGAAACTTAACTGCATTAAAATTATCAAAAGGTAAGTGTGAGAAAATACAAGTAAAAAGATTAAAAAAACCAGGGCGATTGCAATAATTTTCAAATAAAAGTAAAATACTATTTGACAGATATTAATTGTTGCGTGATAATACCGCCCTTGTTTTTCGGTGGGGTTGGGGAGCGGTCAAACCCAACAGATTGTAAATCTGTCGCCTCGGCTTCGAAGGTTCGAATCCTTCCCCCACCACCATTTTGAGACCGTTGCGGGTGTCGTATACTGGCTATTACCCCAGCCTTCCAAGCTGGAGAAGTGGGTTCGATTCCCATCACCCGCTCCATTATGCTTATTGCGCCCATATAGCTCAGGGGCAGAGCACTTCCTTGGTAAGGAAGAGGTCACCAGTTCAATTCTGGTTATGGGCTCCATTATCTGAGTGAGTTTGGATATTGGTGAGTTATTAAATATTATTTATTAAGATTAGTTAATTTTTAACTAATTGTTTTTTTGGAGAATTATAGAAATGTCAAAAGAAAAATTTGAACGAACCAAACCGCATGTGAATGTAGGAACAATTGGACACGTAGATCATGGTAAAACTACGCTAACAGCAGCTTTAACAAAAGTTATGTCAGAAAAGCATGGTGGTGAAGTAAAAGCTTATGATCAAATTGATGGTGCTCCAGAAGAAAGAGCTCGTGGGATAACAATTTCAACTGCTCATGTTGAGTATGAATCAGACACGAGGCATTATGCACACGTTGATTGTCCAGGGCACGCGGATTATGTCAAGAATATGATTACTGGTGCTGCACAAATGGATGGAGCTATATTAGTTTGTTCTGCAGCAGATGGACCTATGCCACAAACTCGTGAGCATATACTTTTATCTCGCCAAGTTGGTGTTCCATATATTTTGGTTTATTTAAATAAAGCAGATATGGTTGATGATGAAGAATTATTAGAATTAGTTGAGATGGAAGTTCGTGATTTATTATCTGAATATGAATTCCCAGGAGATGATACTCCAATCGTAACTGGTTCAGCTTTAAAAGCGTTAGAAGGAGATACTTCTGAAATAGGAGTTCCATCAATAGAAAGATTGATTGCTGAAATGGATGCTTATATTCCAGAGCCGAAAAGAGAAACTGACAAGCCATTCATTATGCCTGTAGAAGATGTTTTCTCAATTCAAGGTCGTGGAACAGTTGTAACCGGAAGAATTGAAGCTGGAATTGTGAAGCCAGGTGAAGAAATTGAAATAGTTGGTATTAAAGATACTTTGATAACAACTTGTACTGGCGTTGAAATGTTCCGTAAGCTTTTAGATGAAGGTAGGGCTGGAGATAATGTTGGTGTTCTTTTAAGAGGGACTAAGAGAGAAGAAGTTCAGCGTGGTCAAGTATTGTCACATAAAGGAACAATCACTCCGCATACTAAATTTGAAGCTGAAATCTATGCTCTTTCAAAAGAAGAGGGTGGAAGACATACTCCTTTCTTTAAAGGATATCGTCCACAATTTTATTTCAGAACAACTGATATTACAGGAGAAATGATTTTACCTGATGATGTTGAAATGGTAATGCCAGGGGATAATATTAAAATCTCAGTAAATTTAATAGCTCCAATAGCTATGAATGATGGTCTTCGTTTTGCAATCCGTGAGGGTGGTAGAACTGTAGGTGCTGGTGTTGTTTCTAAAATTATTGAATAATAAAAAAGGTTAATATTATGTCAGCAGGAAAAGAAAGAATTAGAATTAGGTTGAAGTCGTTTGATCATACTCTTATAGATATTTCAGCGAAGGAAATTGTAGATGCGGCGAAAAGAGCTGGTGCTCAAGTGCTTGGTCCTATTCCTTTACCAGTAAAAAAAGAGATTCATACGATTTTAATATCTCCACATGTAAATAAAGATGCTAGAGATCAGTATGAGATTAGAACTCATAAGCGCCTAATTAATATAATAGAACCGAGTGATAAAATAATGGATGCACTTGGTAGATTAGATTTAGCTGCTGGAGTAGATGTTGACGTGAGATTGGAAGTAAGGTAGAATACTACTTTTTTATATTTGTATTAAGTGATGAGGGAATCCATCCCTCCTCTCATGATGTTTTAATTGGAGTTTTTATGAAAATGGGTTTAGTAGGTTTTAAAGAAGGTATGACTCGTGTTTTTAAGGAAGATGGTAGTGCTGTTCCAGTAACTGTTGTTAGTATTCCTGAAAATATAGTTGTATCACACAAGACAATGGAAAAAGATGGTTATTGTGCGGTTCAGGTAACTTGCGGAAAACAAAAGCCATCAAGATTATCAAAAGCAGAGATAGGTCACTTCTCAAAAAACAATATTGAGGTTGGTTTAACTTTATTAGAAATTAGAGTTGATGAATCTGAGTTAGATACATATGCGATTGGCAGTGCTGTTCCTTTAGATATTTTTAAAGAAGGTGGTAGTGTTGATGTTAGAGGTGTGTCTATCGGTAAAGGTTTTGCTGGTGTTATAAAAAGACATAACTTCAGAATGCAAAGAGCTACTCATGGTAATTCTTTATCACATAGAGCACCTGGTTCAATAGGGCAGTGTCAAACACCTGGTAGAGTATTTAAAGGTAAAAAGATGGCTGGTAGAATGGGTGGTGTTAGTAAATGTATCCAGAATTTAGAAATTATAGAGGTAAACCAAGATGGTCAATATATGTTGATTAAAGGTGGGGTGCCTGGGCATAAAAATTCTAGATTGGTTATCAACTCATCAATAAAGTCAAAGAAGGTGTAAATAATGCAGGTTGAATTAAAAAGCCTTAGTGGCAAAACAGGAAGTGTTGATTTATCTGAAAATATTTTTTCAGTTGAGTTTAATAGAGATTTAACGCATCAAATAGTAGTGTCATACCAAGCAAGAGGACGGCAGGGAACTAAATCGCAAAAAAACAGAGCTGCAGTTGCTGGTGGCGGAGCTAAGCCTTGGAAACAAAAGGGAACTGGTAGGGCTAGAGCAGGAACATCTAGCAGTCCTATTTGGAGATCTGGTGGTGTAACTTTTGCTGCAACCAATAGAGATTTCTCTAAGAAGGTTAATAAAAAAATGTATAGGGCTGGAATGCGTTCTATATTTTCAGAGTTGCTTAGGAATGAGCGATTGATAATTGTTGATGATTTTGTATTAGATGATTTTAAAACCAAAACTTTTTTAGGTAAGTTTAAAGAGTGGAGTAATAATTCATTACTTTTGGTTGATACTGAGATAGAAAAAAATATATATTTAGCAGGAAGAAATGTTATTGGTGTTAATATGACTGATGTAAATAGATTAGATCCAGTGTCTTTGGTTAGTCATGACTATGTGCTTATTTCAGAGAAAGCAATAAAGACTATAGAGGAAAGATTATCATGAATAAAGAGAGATTGTATCAAACGATAATATCATCGCATGTGACGGAGAAGACATCTCTTAGTAACAAGCAGTTGGTTTTTAAAGTATCTAATACTTCAACCAAGAAAGAAATAAAAGAGGCTGTTGAGCTTTTATTTAAAGTAGAGGTTGAGTCAGTTAGGGTATTGAATATTAAAGGAAAGCGTAAAACTTTTCGTGGTAAACCAGGTAAGCGAAATGATACGAAAAAAGCTTATGTTGGTTTGACGCAGGAAATTGATTACGATGAGTTAATGTCAGACTAGGGGGTAGATAATGGCTATTATAAAGAGAAAACCAACTTCTCCAGGAAGTAGATTTGTTATTAGTATTAAGACAGAAGGTTTGCACAAAGGTTCGCCTTATGCTCCATTGCTTGAGAAAAAAATTAGATCTGGTGGAAGAAATAATGCAGGTCGAATAACAGTCCGTCATAAAGGTGGTGGACATGCTAAAAAGTATAGGATTATAGACTTTAAGAGAAATAAGTTTGAGATACCGGCAAGAGTTGAAAGGATTGAGTATGATCCAAATAGAAGTTCGAATATTGCATTACTTTTGTATGCAGATGGAGAGCGTAGATATATTATTGCTCCTAAAGGGGTTTCCATTGGGGATCCTGTTATTTCTAGTAGCGAGGCTCCAATAAAGCCAGGAAACACATTGCCTCTAAGAAGTATACCAGTAGGTACAGTGGTTCACTGTGTGGAAATGAAACCGTTAAAGGGTGCTCAGATAGCAAGAAGTGCTGGTGCATCGGTTCAGATTGTGGCTAGAGAAGGTGCGTACGCTACTTTGAAATTACGAAGTGGTGAGAGAAGACGAATTTTACTTGACTGTTTAGCTACGATAGGTGAGGTTGGTAATTCAGAACACTCGCTTCGTTCATTAGGTAAAGCAGGTGCGAAAAGATGGCGTGGTGTTCGGCCTACAGTTCGAGGGGTTGCGATGAACCCTGTGGATCATCCGCATGGTGGTGGTGAGGGAAGAACATCAGGTGGTCGTCATCCTGTTTCTCCTTGGGGTACTCCAACTAAGGGTTATAAAACAAGATCGAACAGAAGAACAGATAAGTTTATTGTTCAGCGTCGTAATAAGAGATAATTTGAGGATATAAAGATATGGCACGATCATTAAAAAAAGGTTATTTTATCGATTTGCATTTACTTAAAAAAGTGGAAGATGCAGTTGAAAAGAACAACAAAAAACCAATAAAAACTTGGTCTAGAAGATCTATGGTTATTCCAGATATGATAGGGTTGACAATGGCAATTCATAATGGAAAGCAACATGTTCCTATTTTAATAAATGAGAATATGGTTGGTCATAAATTAGGTGAATTTGTTTTAACTAGAAATTATCGTGGTCATACTGCGGATAAGAAAGGTAAATAGTAATGGCAATACATATAAATAAGAAAAAAAGAGCAGAGGTTCGTGTAGGAAATAGTGAGGCTATTGCTAGTTTGAAAGGTGCAAAATTGTCTGCTCAAAAGGCACGCCTTGTTGCAGATCAAATTAGAGGTAAAAACGCAGCTGAAGCGATAACGCTACTGGAGTTTAGCCCTAAAAAAGCTGCTCATATTATTGGTAAGTTGCTTAAGTCTGCTATTGCTAATGCAGAAGATACTTTTGGTGCAGATATGGATGAATTAAAGGTAGAGTCTATAGAGGTTGGTGAGGGCGTTACTCTTAAAAGATTTAGAGCTCGTGCAAAAGGTAGGGGGACTCGTATATTAAAAAGGACGAGTAATATTAAGGTTTTAGTTAAAGGAATTGGTTAGAGGTATTTATGGGACAAAAAGTACATCCAGTAGGAATGCGATTAGGAATATCTTCTGATTGGACTTCGAAGTGGTATGCAGAAAGAGGTGAGTATGCTAATTTTTTAGAGTCTGATATAAAAATAAGAAATTATATTAGAGCTAAGCTAAAAAACGCATCTGTATCTAGAATAGCAATAGAAAGGCTTCGTGAAATAGTAACGATAACTATATTCACTGCAAGACCAGGAGTTGTTATTGGTAAAAAAGGAGAGGATATAACCACTCTAAAAAAAGATATCTCTAATAAATTCAAGATTAATGCTAATATTAATATTGAGGAAATAAGAAAGCCAGAGTTAGATTCTTATTTAGTCGCTGAGTCTATTTGTCAGCAGTTAGAAAAGCGAGTTATGTTTAGACGAGCTATGAAAAGAGCTGTAGCAAGCACAATGAGATTAGGGGCATTAGGTATTAAAATAAGTGTTTCAGGTCGTTTAAATGGTGTTGATATAGCAAGAACTGAGTGGGTTCGTGAAGGTAGAGTTCCTCTTCACACTTTAAGGGCTAATATAGATTATGGTTTTGCAGAGGCACTAACTACTTATGGTATTATAGGTGTTAAAGTTTGGATTTATAAGGGTGAAAGTATAAATGCAGGGCTTGAGCTTGATGCAAAAAAAGTTAAAAGACCTCAGCGTAATCAAAGAAAACAAAGAAGGGCAAAATAATTATGTTACAACCAAAGAAAACAAAATTTAGGAAACAGCATAAAGGTCGTAATAGAGGCTTAGCTACAAATGGAAATAAAGTTAGTTTTGGTGAGTTCGGCTTAAAGTCAACCTCTAGAGGGAGAGTTACAGCTAGACAAATTGAAGCGGCAAGAAGGGCGATAAATAGGCACATAAAACGTGGTGGAAAGGTTTGGATAAGAATATTCCCTGATGTTCCAATTACTAAAAAACCTTTAGAGGTAAGACAAGGTAAAGGTAAAGGAAATGTAGAGTACTGGGTTGCAAAAGTTCAGCCTGGAACTGTTTTGTATGAGATGGAAGGTGTCAGTGAGGAGCTAGCAAGAGAAGCGTTCAAGTTAGCGGCAGCAAAGCTTTCAGTTAGTACTGTATTTGTTAATAGAACGGTGATGTGATGAAAAAAGAAGAATTACAGATATTAAAAGACTTATCAGAAGTTGAGTTGACTGAAAAATTACTAAATCTAAGGGAAGAGCAGTTTAATCTTAGAATGAGGCATAAATCTGGTCAATTAGAGCAGACAAGTGAGCTTAGAAAAGTAAGGCGCAGTATAGCAAGGATCAAGCAAATTTCTTCGTTAAATAAAATATCTACCAATAAGGTTTAATTAAAATGAATGAAAATAGAAAAAAGCAGTTAATAGGCACTGTCTCAAGTGGTAAAGGTAATAAATCCATAGTTGTTTTGATTGAAAGAAAAGTAAAACATCCTATTTATGGAAAGTTTCAGAGAAAAACAACAAAGTATTATGCTCATGATGAGGAAAACCAGTGTGCGGAAGGAGATTTAGTTAGTATTGAACAAACTAGACCTTTGTCAAAAATGAAATGCTGGAAATTAGTTGAAATTATAGAAAAAGCAAGGTAAATATATGATACAAATGCAAACAAGACTGAGTGTTGCTGATAATAGCGGTGCCAAAGAAGTGATGTGTATAAAGGTTCTTGGTGGATCTCATAAAAGATACGCTAGAATTGGTGATGTTATAAAGGTTTCAATAAAAGAAGCTATCCCTAGAGGAAAGGTCAAGAAGGGAGATGTTTATAACGCTCTTGTTGTAAGAACTAGAAGTGGAGTTCGTAGAAATGATGGTTCTTTAATTAGATTTGATGGGAATGCTGCTGTAATTCTTAATGCTAAGAATGAGCCGATAGGTACTCGTGTTTTTGGTCCAGTAACTCGCGAACTAAGAGCGGGTAATTACATGAAAATAATATCACTAGCTCCTGAAGTTTTATAACAATAGGTATTAATAATATGAAAAGAATTAAACGAAATGATGAGGTTATTGTCTTAACTGGAAGCTCTAAGCTTAAAGGAAAAACAGGAACTGTAAAAAAAGTAGATGGTGATAGAGTTATTGTTTCAGGGGTTAATATGGTAACTAAGCATGTTAAAGCTGATCCAAATAATAATGAGGCAGGGGGGCGTATTAAAAAAGAGGCTTCTATTCACATATCTAATGTCATGTTACTTGAGGATGGCAAAGGTGTTAAGACTGGTTTTAGGATTGAGGAAGGTAAAAAAGTTCGTTTCTCTAAAAAAACTAAAGCAACAATATAATAAATAGGTGAAGTAATGGCAAGACTAAAGAAGCTTTATAATGAAACTATTGTAAATAGTTTAAAAGATGAACTTGGCTACGCTAGTGTTATGGCGGTTCCAAGATTGAAAAAGATAACTATTAATATGGGGGTTGGTGAAGCTGTTTCTGATAAGAAAATAATAGAAAAGGCTGCTGCTGACTTAACAACAATAGCTGGGCAAAAAGCAATTATAACTTTATCTAGAAAATCTATTGCTGGTTTTAAGATTAGAGATGGTTGGCCTATAGGCTGTAAAGTTACGCTAAGAAATGAGAAAATGTATGAGTTTTTGGATAGACTAGTTAATGTAGCTATACCAAGGGTTCGTGATTTTCGTGGTCTAAATCCTAAATCATTTGATGGTAGAGGTAATTATAATATGGGGATAAAAGAGCAGATTATATTTCCAGAAATAGATTTTGAGAAAGTTGATGTGGTAAGAGGGCTTGATATATCTTTCACAACGACAGCTAAAACAGATGATGATGCTAAAAAATTATTGTTATCTTTTGGTTTTCCTTTTAAAAAATAAATAGGGGTTATTAGTAAAGATGGCTAAAAAATGTATGATTAATCGTGAGATTAAAAGAGCAAAAATAGTAGAAAAATTTGCAGTAAAAAGAGCTGAGTTAAAAAACATTATAGGAAATGATAAGTTTTCTGAGGAGGAGCGTTATGAAGCTCAGATTTCTTTACAGAAACTGCCAAGAAATGCATCTCCTGTAAGAATGCAGCGTAGATGTGTAATAACGGGTAGACCTCATGCTGTATATAAAAAGTTTGGCTTGTGTAGAAATAAGTTAAGGAAGCATGCTATGGCTGGAGATGTTCCTGGTCTTAGAAAGGCAAGTTGGTAAAATAAAATAGTAATTTCTTGATTTAATAAAAAGACAATGTATTATTACGACCTTAGTAAATATTAAGGTGTTTTTATCAAGATATTTTTAAGGTGTGTTAAGCACTTCAGTTAAAAATTTAGAGGTATTTAGTTATGATGAGTGATCCAATAGCTGATATGTTAACGCGTATTAGAAATGCACAGGTGGTTGGTAAGGCTTCGTTGTCTATGAGGTCATCTAATTTAAAAGTTGCAGTAGCAAAAGTTTTAAAGGAAGAGGGTTATATTCAATCGTTTGAGATTAGTGGAGAAGATAAACCTGGGTTAAGAATATCCCTTAAGTACTTTCAAGGAAGGGCTGTTATTGAGAAAATAAAAAGAGTTTCTAAGCCTGGTTTGAGAGTTTATAAGGCAAAGGATGACGTTCTTGATGTTATGGGTGGTCTAGGGGTTTCAATTATTTCAACATCAAAAGGTGTTATCACTAATAAAGCAGCTAGAAAGCTTGGTGTTGGTGGTGAGATTATTTGTGAAGTTTATTAAAGAGGAGTTTTATGTCAAGAGTAGCTAAGAAGCCAGTGAGTTTAATAGATGGTGTAACTTGTTCTATTGAAAATAATTTGGTAACTATTGAAGGTAAGAAAGGTAAGGATTCGTTAGAAGTGCATGCTTCAATAGATGTTAAGCAAGAAAACTTTTGTTTGGAAATTTCTCCTAAGAAGGAATTAAAATCGTCTTGGGCTATGGCTGGAACAATGAGGTCTTTGTTGAATAATATGGTTTTAGGGGTTAGTGAGGGTTTTGAGAAAAAGCTGAAGTTAATAGGTGTTGGTTATAGAGCAAATATTCAAGGAAACAATCTGAATCTTGTTTTAGGTTTTTCTCACCCTGTAGATTTTGCAATTCCTGAAGGTATTAAAATTGAGGTTCCAACTCAAACAGAGCTTGTTGTATCTGGGGTTAGTAAGCAGTTAGTGGGTCAGGTAGCTGCTAAAATTAGATCGTTTAGACCGCCAGAACCTTATAAGGGTAAGGGTGTTAGGTATGCTGATGAGCAGATATCTTTAAAAGAAATTAAGAAAAAATAAGGTAGTTAAATTATGAATAAGAAAGATTCAAGGCTTAGAAGAGGTCGTCGATCAAGAATTGCTATGTTGACTAGAGGTGATGTAAGATTGGTTGTTAATAAAACAAATCAGCATATTTATGCTCAAGTAATTTCTTCTTGCGGGGAAACAGTTTTGGCATCTTCTTCGACACTTGTTAAAGAGGTTAGAGATAGTCTTGCTTGTACAGGAAATATAGAAGCAGCGAAAGTAGTGGGTAAACTTGTTGCAAAGAAGGCTATAGCTAAAGGTATTAAGAAAGTTGCGTTTGATCGCTCTGGTCATAAGTTTCATGGGAGAGTGAAAGAGTTAGCAGATTCTGCTAGACAAGCTGGTTTGGAATTTTAAGGAGTTAAATTTATGTCAGATTTTAAGAGAAAAGATTTTAATAGAAATGATGGGCCAGAATTGCTTGAGAAACTTGTAGAGGTAAATAGAGTGTCAAAGGCTGTTAAAGGCGGTACTAACTTTGCATTTACAGCTCTTGTTGTTGTTGGTGATGGGAATGGAAAAGTTGGATTTGGTTATGCTAAAGCAAAAGAAGTTCCTGTTGCTATTCAGAAAGGAATGGAGAAAGCACGCAAAGCAATGGTTAAAGTTGCAATATTTGAAGGAACATTGCAGCACCCAATAGCGATAAAAAATGGCGCCGTTGATTTATATATGAAGCCAGCATCTCAGGGTACAGGAGTCATTGCTGGTGGTGCTATGCGAGCAGTCTTTGAAGTTGTGGGTGTTAAAGATGTTTTGGCTAAATGCAATGGTACGAGAAATAAAGGGAATGTAGTTAGGACAACAATCAAGGCTTTAAAAGAAATGTCTTCTCCTAAATATATTGCTGATAAAAGAGGCAAAACAATAACAGAGGTTTTAGAGAAATGAGTAAAAAACTAAAAGTTACTTTGATAAAAAGTATGTGTGGTCGCGCAAAGAACCATAAAGAATGTGTTTTAGGTTTAGGGCTAAGAAGGATTAGGCATTCTGTTGAGGTTTTAGACACTCCTGAGAATCGCGGTATGATAAATAAAGCATGTTATATGCTAAAGGTAGAAGAGGCTTAATGATGCAATTAAATACTTTGTCAAATATAGGAGATCAATCTAAGAGAAAACGTGTTGGTCGTGGAATTGGTTCTGGTTATGGTAAAACTTGTGGTCGTGGTCATAAAGGTCAAAAATCAAGATCGGGTGGATTTCATAAAGTTGGTTTTGAAGGTGGGCAGATGCCTTTACAGAAAAGGTTACCTAAAGTTGGTTTTACTTCAAGAAAAAAACTGACAAATACATCGTTACCTTGTTCAGCACTTAGTAAGCTATCTGGAGAAGTGACTATTGATGTACTCAAAAAAGCAAATTTAATATCAATTAGTTCTAAAAAATGTAAGATATACCTTTCAGGAAAGGTTGTATCTAAAGTTGATCTTAAAGGAATTCTTTGTACTAAAGGGGCTGAAAGTGTTATTACTTTAGCTGGCGGAACTGTTTCATAATTTTGGTTAAAACTTATGGCAACTTCTAATTTAACAAAAAAAAATAGTCCATCTGAATTAAAAAGCAGACTTTTATTTTTATTTTTGGCAATAATAGTTTATAGAGCAGGAACATTTATACCAATCCCTGGAATAAATCTTGATGAAATTAAAGAACTAATAAAAAGTGGGCAGTCTGGTGGGTTTATTGCTTTAGGTAGTCTTTTTTCTGGTGGTGCTATTTCTAGAATGAGCATATTTTCTTTAGGTTTGATGCCTTATATATCAGCATCAATTGTTATTCAGTTGCTTTCTCATATGCCTGGTAAACTTAAAGAGCTGAGAACATCTGGTTCAGCTGGGAAAAAGAAAATAACGCAATACACAAGATATTTAGCGTTTGCTGTTGCATTGTTTCAAGGGATAGCACTTTGCTTAGCGTTTAAAAATATTTCACTATATGGTGGGCCTGCATTTTGGTTGGTTGGTGGCTTTTGTTTTTCTGTAGGAGCTATATTTTTAATGTGGTTAGGGGAGCAAATAACAGAGAGGGGTATTGGTAATGGTGTTTCTATGCTTATATTTGCTGGTATTTGTGCATCACTTCCTAATGTTTTAGGAGGCTTGTTTTCAAATGCTCGTAGCGGAGAGATATCATCTGGATTATTTATAAGTATTTTGGCTTTATTGATTGGTTTATTTTTCTTTATAGTTTTTGTTGAGAGAACTCAAAGAGAGATACCAATTCATTACGCTCGTCAACAAATGGGTCAAGGAAGAGCTGCAAATAATACTTTACCACTAAAGATAAATTTAGCAGGTGTTATACCTGCGATATTTGCTTCGGCAATAATACTCTTATTGAACTCTGTCTTTTCTTTTTTAAGTAATAACGCCTCTATATCAAATCTTTTGGGTGATGCGTTTGGAAGATATATTAGCCAAGTGTCAACTGCTTTGAGTAGTGGGCAGCCACTATATATGATGTTATATGGTGTTTTGGTGATAGGTTTTGCATTCTTTTACACAGGTTTGGTGTTTGAGAATAAAGAGCTTTCTGAGGATTTGAAGCGCTCAGGTGCTTTTATTCAAGGGGTTAGACCAGGTAAGGCAACTGCTGACTATATAGATTTAGTCCAAAATAGGTTGACTTTAGTAGGAGCTATATATGTTGCTCTTGTTATTTTAGTTCCTGAGGTCTTTAATATGAATAAGTCAAATAATGTATTGCTTGTTTTTGGTGGTACTTCTTTACTTATAATTGTTGTTGTGGCTATGGATTTTATAAATCAAGTTCAGTCTCATAAAATTTCAAAGCAGTATCAGTCTTTAGTGAAGAAAAGTCACTTAGGGCGTCGTAAAAGAAAATAATCGTAGAGGTGAAAATATGAAAGTAGGAGCGTCGGTAAAAACTATTTGTAAAAATTGTAAAGTTGTTCGTCGTAAAGGCGTTGTTCGTGTGATTTGTTCTTCAAATCCAAGGCATAAACAAAGACAGGGTTAGTAAAAAATATTAATATAATTGGAGAGATAAATGGCACGTATAGCTGGGATAAATATTCCTGTACAAAAACATGCAGAAATAGCATTGACATCAATTTATGGTGTAGGTAGACAGACTGCAAAGCAAATTTGTAAAAATGTTAGCTTGGATCCGTCAACAAAAATGAAAGATGTTTCTGAAGCAAAACTTGAAGAGATAAGAACCGAAGTAGGTAAAATAATCGTAGAGGGAGACCTAAGGCGCGATGTAGCTATAAGTATTAAGCGATTAATGGATTTAGGTTGTTATAGAGGAGTTAGGCATAGAAAAGGTCTTCCTTGTCGTGGACAAAGAACAAAAACTAATGCAAGAACAAGAAAAGGGCCGAGAAGACCTATCAAGCGTTAGAATTTTAGATTTAATATAAAAATATAAGAAGGATATATCTATGGCAAAAGTTACTAAAAGTAAGAAAAAAGCTAAGCGAGTAGTATCAGAAGGGATTGCTCATATACAAGCAACATTCAATAATACTATAATTACTATTACTGATAATAGTGGAAATACTATTTCATGGGCGACAGCTGGTGGTTCTGGATTTAGAGGATCTAGGAAAAGCACACCATTTGCAGCACAGGTTGCTGCTGAAAAAGCAGGAACAGCAGCAAAGGAATATGGACTGAAAAATTTACATGTAAATGTAAAAGGACCTGGTCCAGGTAGAGAGTCAGCAGTTAGAGCTCTTCATGCAGCAGGATTTGCTATACATACAATTACGGATGTAACGCCAATTCCTCATAATGGGTGTAGACCACCTAAGAAACGTCGTGTTTAAAATTACTAAGGAGAATTAAAGTGGCAAGATATATAGGACCAAAATGTAAGCTAAGTCGTAGAGAAGGTGTTGATTTAGAGCTTAAATCAAAATTAAGACCTTTGGATTCTAAATGTAATATGAGTACTAAACCTGGGCAGCATGGGGCAGCAAGAGGAAGGTTGACTGATTATGGAACTCAGCTAAGAGAGAAGCAAAAGTTAAGACGAATTTATGGTGTTCTTGAGAAACAGTTTAGAAATTATTTTAAAAAAGCAGCTGGAACTAAAGGTTCTACTGGTGAAAACTTGCTTAAGTTACTTGAGTCTAGGTTGGACAATGTTGTTTATAGAATGGGTTATGCAAGCACAAGAGCTGAAGCCAGACAATTAGTTGCTCACGGGGCGATTGAGGTTAATGGAAGTAGAGTTAATATTGCTTCTTTTCAAGTTAGTGCTGAGCAAGTTGTTTCAATTAGAGAAAAAGCAAAGAAACAAGAAAGGATTCAAAATGCAATATCATTATCTCAAGCAAATGAAGTAGTTGATTGGGTTGAAGTGGATACTAAGAAAATGTCTGGAATTTATCAAAGAGTTCCTGATAGAGTAGATTTATCTGCTGATATAAATGAATCTCTAGTTGTTGAACTTTACTCTAAGTAAGTTTTAATTAATAAATTTAAAGGTAAAAAAATATATGAGTTTAGAACTATTAAAACCAAGAAATATAAAAGTTGATGAATCTCAAAATAATATTTCTAAAATCACTCTTGAGCCTTTAGAAAGGGGGTTTGGGTATACTTTAGGTAATGCGCTAAGAAGAATCCTTTTGTCTTCAATAGAAGGGGCCGCTATAGTAGAGTGCGAAATAGAAGGGGTTCTTCATGAATATTCATCTATTGATGGTGTTTATGAGGATGTTATGGATATACTTCTTAACCTTCGTTCTGTAGGAATAAAAATGCTTGATGCAGATGAAGCCGATATTATTGTATCTGTAAAAAAAGCAGGAGTAATTAAAGCTTCAGACTTTAAGTTGCCACATAATGTTGAGATTGTAAATCCAGAGCAGGTAATAGCAAATGTAATAGAAGATAGGGGTTTTTCAATTAAATGTAAAGTCCGGAAGGGAGTTGGTTACAAATTTCAAACAAATGATCTTGAGGAAGAAGAGAGCATTGGTAAATTGAAAGTTGATGCAATGTTTAGCCCAATAAGTAGAGTTTCTTATAGTGTTGAGCCAGCAAGATTGGAAGAGCAAACTAATTTAGATAAATTGATTATAGAAATTGAATCAAATGGGACAATTAGTCCTAAAGAAGCAGTTAGTAATGCAGCAACAATATTGCATAGACAAATAGCAGTATTTGTTGATATTGAAGAGGAGGTTATTGAAGAGGTGGTTGAAGAACCTGAAATTAATCCTGACTTATTATTAACAATAGATGATTTAGAGCTTACAGTTAGATCAGCAAATTGCTTGAAAGCAGAAAAAATTGAGTATGTGGGTGATTTAGTTGTTAAGACTGAAATTGAGTTACTAAAAACTCCAAATTTAGGTAAGAAGTCACTTAATGAAATAAAAGATATTCTTTCTCAAAAAGAATTGAGATTAGGAATGATTTTAGAAGATTGGCCACCGGCTAAGTAAATTTTAAAAAGAGGAATTAAATAATGAGACATAACAAATCAGGTCGTCAATTAAATAGAAATAGTTCACATAGAAAAGCAATGTTTCGCAATATGGCTGTTTCTCTTGTTGAGCATCAAATAATAAAAACAACCTTGCCTAAGGCAAAAGAGCTCAGAAGAGTTATTGAGCCATTAATCACACACGCTAAAAAGAATAATAGTGTTTCTGGTAGAAGATTTGTATTTTCAAAGCTAAGAGATGAAACAGCTGTTAAAACAGTTTTTACTGAATTAGCTCCAAGGTATAAAGAAAGACAAGGTGGCTATACTAGAATTTTAAAGTGTGGATTTAGAACTGGTGATAAAGCACCAATGGCATATATTGAATTAGTAGACAATAAATTGCTAGAAGAGTCTTTGGCTGCAGAATCAGCTTCAGAAGTTACCAAATGCAAGATTAATAAAAAAAGGATATAATAATGATGAAATTAATAGTAGTAGGATTTTTATTTGTAATTAACTTTGGTTTCGCACAAGTTAATATTAATACAGCTTCTGTAGAAGAGCTTCAAACACTTTCTGGAATAGGTGAGAAGAAAGCAAAGCTTGTAATAAAGTATAGAAAAACAAATGGCAGGTTCAAAAATATTTCTGAGCTTTCAGAAGTTAAAGGGATTGGTGAAGGTATTCTTAAGAAAATAAAAAAAGATATATCAATTACTGGGAAAACTGATGTTACTAAAGTTATAAAGAAAAAAAGTAAGAAAAAAGTAAAATCAAATGCAGTAAAAACTAAGAAAGTTAACAAAAAAACAAAATCTTCTAAAAAGAAGTAAATTTATTTAAACTATAGCCTAGTTTAGCATTTAGACTAGGTGTTTTTACATACAATGCTTTAGTTATAAAGATAACATACAATTTTGTATTTATTATATGAATAAATATGTGAATTAAAATAAACTAGAATAATTCAAATAGTAGGCTTTTACTCAATAGTGTCTAGATTAATCATATAGTTATTTACAATTTTAATTTTTTATACAATAAATAGAATAGGAAAGTACAAGTATATAAGTGAGCTTAAAAGTTAACTTTCAAAGATCTCAATTTAGCTTACTAATAGTAAACGATACTGCCTCTCACTTAAAAGGATTTTTTTTGTCAATAAATTATTTTTTGGTTTTATTATAAAAATTTATAATGCACAATAATTACTAGCTGATAGAATGGTGTATAAGTAAATTCTAAGTAACCTTTGGGTTAAAAATAGTAATTTAATTTAAATTGGAGAGTGAAAATGATACAGAAACCGATTAAAAAACCAAATAATCTAAGTTTTTCTTCTGGTCCTTGTGCAAAACGACCAAACTGGAAATTTGATAATCTATCAAATGCCGCAATTGGTAGGTCTCACCGTTCTGTAATTGGTAAGCAAAAATTAAAACAAGTTATTGATACTTCAAAAGAAGTTCTTGGAATTCCAAAAGATTATTTTGTTGGAATTGTTCCAGCTTCTGATACTGGCGCGATGGAAATGGCAATGTGGTCATTACTTGGTTCTAAGAAAGTTGATGTTTATGCTTGGGAATCATTCTCAAAAACTTGGCTGGCAGATATTGTTGAACAGTTACAATTAGATAATAATCAATACTGTGCAGATTATGGGCAAATTTCAGATTTTAGCAATTATGATAAAAATAATGATTGTGTGTTTGTTTATAATGGAACAACTTCTGGTGTTAAAGTTCCAAATCTAAACTGGATAGCAAGTGATAGAGAAGGGCTTACAATTTGTGATGCAACCTCAGCTGTATTTGCACAAGATATTGATTTTAGTAAGTTAGATGTTACAACTTGGTCTTGGCAGAAATCGCTGGGAAGTGAAGGCGGACATGGAATGATAGCATTGTCTCCACGAGCGGTTGCTAGATTAGAAAGTTACAATCCACCTTGGGCAATGCCAAAAATATTTAGAATGACCAAAGACTCAAAACTAAATGAAGCTTTATTTCAAGGTGCGACAATAAACACTCCATCACTTATTTGTGCAGAAGATGTTTTGGATTCAATGAACTGGATTAAATCTATTGGTGGCTTAAAAGCTTCAATGCAAAGAAGTGATAATAATCTAAAAGTTATATCTGATTGGGTTTCTAAAACTGATTGGGTTGATTTTTTGGCAAAAGATGAAAGCTTTAGATCAAATACTTCTGTTTGCTTAATCGTTACTGAGCCTAAGTTTGTAGCTCTTGCAGGTGATGAGCAAAAAGCTATGATTAAAAAACTTTGTGTTCTTTTAGAGAAAGAAAATGCAGGTTATGATTTTAATGCTTATAAAGTAGCCCCAGCTGGTATGAGAATTTGGTGTGGACCAACTATTGAACAAGATGATGTGAAGGTGCTTTTAGAATGGATTGAATGGGCATTTTTTGAAATTCGGAAATAAATCCAACCTGAATATAAATACTAATAAATTAAACAAATTAAGCTAATTAGAGGTTACAAATGAAAGAAGAAAATAGAATAAATGATGTTTTAGAAGAAATTAGACAGCAAATAGAAAACTATCCAGCATTACTTTATATGAAAGGAACACCACAATTTCCACAATGTGGTTTTTCTGGAAAAGTTGTGAAAATATTAAGCGAAATAGATGTTCCATTTGCTTATATTAATATTTTGGAAGAACCTGAAATTAGAGCTAATATGGTCAAAGTTTCGGAGTGGCCAACATTCCCACAATTGTTTGTTAATGGCGAATTAGTTGGTGGCTGTGATATTTTAGAAGAGCTAAATGAAGAAGGTGAGTTATCCAAAATTATGGCAAAAGTTGAATGGTCAGAGGAAGAATAAAGTAAGAATATTGAAGTAGAAAGTAAGCAATAAATGAAAACCACTTAAGTTATTTGATTTAGGTGGTTTTTTGTATTTTCAGCCACCTACAAAAGTGCTGTGCTAATTTAACTATTTTGGGATCCTTCACTTAATTGTGTCTGAATGTTAGTTTTTAGGCTTTGTAATGGTCTAATTTTATGGAACACTTTTTAAGCGACATTTATCATTCTATTAAATTTTTCATTTGGTGTCATGTAATTTATTGCGGAATTTAACCTCTTATAATTATAAAAATATATATAACTATCTACTTCTTCAGTAACTTCTTGATGACTTTTAAAACTTAAATAATTTAATCTTTCAGACTTTAGACTCCTAAAAAACCTTTCCATTACAGCATTATCCCAACAGTTTCCTTTTCTGCTAACACTCTTTGTTATATGCAAATTTACACAAAAATCAACAAATAAATTAGACGTATATTGCACGCCACGATCTGAGTGAAATAATAATTTGCTTGTATCTGGATGTTTTCTTCTAATTGCGTTTTGAAGTGCTTTTTTTGCAAGTTTTGCATTCGGTTTTTGCGACAAACTCCAGCCCACAATTTCTTTTGTTGCAAGGTCAAGAACCGTCGCTAAATAGCTCCAGCCTTGATGATTTCGGATATAAGTTATATCGCCAACCCAATGTGTATTTGGTGTTTTTTGATTAAATTCTCTATTTAAAATATTATCAGAAATAATTTTAGACACTCGTTCTTTGGGGTAATAGTGTTTTTTTCTTGGTGTAATTGCTTGAATATTAGCAAGTTTCATCAATGAAGCTACTTTAAAAATACCAATCTTAATACCGTAAAGTTGGAGTTCTTTTTGCATTCTTCTTTTCCCATAACTGTGTTTTGTTTCTATAGAAATTTTCTTTAATAAAGATATTATTTCAGAAGATTTTCTATTAATTTTCCTAGTGTTAGTCTTTTTATAAAATGTATTTTTAGGAACCCCATAAGCAGTGCATAATTCAGTTATTGAGTAATTTTTATTTGCCATTTTTATTTTCATAATAACTTCAGTTTTTAGTTTTTTTGAATAAAAATGGCAGCAGCCTTTTTTAAAATTTCATTGTCTCTTTTAGCCCTCCAAAGCTGTTTCCTAAGGTCTTGAATCTCCTGCTGCTGAGCTGTCAACGCTCTTTTGCCATCTGGAGTTTTCCCACCTAATTCGTCAATATATTGTTTTTTCCAACGCGCAACAGCTGATTTTCCTGCACCAGAAATTTCTTGAATTTGACTATTTGTATAATTTTCATGCACCATAAGCTTTGCATAATCAAGCTTTTGCTCTACAGTCCAAGTTTTTCTTTGTTTGTTAATTTTTGACATAATTTTTTCCTCTTAAAAGTGTATTATAGGCTAAAAATCTGTCCCATAAAACTGAACCACTTCACTTTGTTAGAACTTAAATAAGAGTGTAAAAAATAACTACCAAAGAGGAAACTATGAAAAAACAAAATATGATAATGAAAATAATAGGGCTTTTACTAATTATGCTAACGCTTAGCTGCTCAGCTGAAAAAGAAATGCAACCAAATGATGTTATTCATTTCCCTGATAAAAACTTTGAAGAAGCGATTCGTGAGAAAATTAAAAAACCAAAAGGAGATATTATTTATTCTGATGTTTCTAAAATCACAAAATTGACTTTTATAGGTGGAGATATTAGCTCAATAGAAGGAATTCAAAACTTAAAATCTCTGAAAAGTTTAGAACTAACTAATAATGAAGTAACTGATATTACCCCACTTAAGGGCTTAGTTAAATTAGAGAAAATATTACTTTATATTAATGAAATAACTGATGTTTCAGCACTTAAAGAATTAGTAAAGTTAAATAACTTAGATGTTAGTAGTAATAAAATAACTGATGTTTCAGCACTTAAAGAATTAGTAAAGTTAAATAACTTAGATGTTAGTAGTAATAAAATAACTGATGTTTCCGTACTTAAGAATTTAGTTCTGTTAGATAAATTGTCTCTTAGTAACAATAAAATAGAAGATGTTTCAGCACTTAAGGGTCTAGTAAATTTGCAGAATTTGAGTCTTTATGATAATGAAATAGAAGATGTTTCAGCACTTAAGAGTTTAATTAAACTAGATACTTTGTTTCTTAGTAATAACAATATAACCGACATTTCATCATTTAATAGCTTAACTAATGTAATGAGTTTAAGCCTTAACAGTAATAATATAACAGATATTACAGCTCTTAATAGCTTAATTAGTTTAAAGTACTTAAACCTTAACAATAATAAAGTAACTGATATTTCAGCACTTAAGGATTTGGGTAAATTAGAGTATTTGTCCCTTGAAGAGAATGAAATAACTGATTTCACTACACTAAAGAGTTTAGTTAAGTTAGATTGGCTAAGTCTTAAAAACAATCAAATAACTAAAATTCCAATGTTTGAAAATTTACTCAGCTTAAGATATTTAGATTGTAGGCTAGATTCTACCTACAAGTGCAACTTTTCAAGTTCAGCTTGAAAGACTTCATTTGGGGTTTTAAATCCTAGTCGTTTTCGTGGTCTATTATTAATAAGTTCTACAAAATAAGCAAGGTCTTCATCAGAAACATTATTAAAATCAGTGCCTTTGGGGATAAATTCTCGGAGCAAACCGTTGGTATTTTCATTAGTTCCTCTTTCCCAAGGTGAGTAAGCGTGTGCAAAATAAACATTCATTTTTACTTGTTTTTCAATCTCTTGGTGTAAAGAAAACTCTTTGCCATTATCGTATGTCATGCTTATTCGTAACTCATTTGGTAAGTCCTTGAAATCTTTAACTGTAGCTTCTAAAATAGCTTTTGCGGTTGATTTTTTCACTTTGGAAGCTATTAATTTACCACTTTTTCTTTCAACATTTGTAACTATCGCGCCTTGGTGATTTTTACCGACAATTGTGTCTCCTTCCCAATGTCCAACTTCTTCTCTAAGCTCAATATTTTGCGGTCTTTCATCAATCATTCTACGATCTTTTATTTGATATTTTTCTTTTCTATCATGTTGATATTTCTTACCTTTTCTTCTAAAATACATCTTAACTAATTTTGGGTGATACTTATAAACAAATTGATAAATAGTCTCGTGGCAAATCGATTCTTGCGCCTCCTCTCGCCACTTTCCAGAAATTTGTTCTGGCGACCAATGTTGCTCTATTTTTATCAAAATATATTTCTCTAAAATACTATCAGGTAATATCCTAACATGCTTATTTGCAATAGATTTCCTCTTGGAAACTTTCTCCCATGCCTCTTCACCAACAAAGGTTTCTGCGTTTTTATTATTTTTTATGCAGCGGTATATTGTAGTCTTATTTTTGCCTAGTTTTATCGCTATTTCACAAGGATTATAATTCTCCTCAAGCAATGTTTCAATTTTTGTCATATCAGTTCTGGTTAATTGTGTGTATTTTTTCATAATGTTATTATCTTAGTTAATAAAAATAAAAATAACTAGTTCCAAATTAAAACCTAAAAATAACTAGTTCCAAATTAAAACCTAAAAATAAAATTTAGTTGCACTTCGGTTTAGAAACCAGGTAGTGAAAATAATATAGCTGATATTTCAGCATTTAATAGATTGTCTAACTTAGAGGTTCTGTATCTTGGTGAAAATAAAATAACAGATATTACAGCACTTAAGAATTTAGTTAAATTAGAAATATTGGGTTTAAGTGATAATAATATAACAGATTTTTCAGCTCTTAGTTCCTTTCCAAAGCTAGAAACAGTTGATTTTAAAAGAGATGATCTTGTTGATAAAGATATAACTTTTATGGTTTATTGGAAAAACTCAAAAGGAAATGAGCAAAATAGAGAAATTGAACTAAATAAAATAAAACATTTAGGTAAAGTAACTTTGGATGATGAGTTTATAAATAAATACGCAGAACAATAACAATTAACTAATAGAGATAGTTTAAACTCACAATATTACCTTAAAAAATGTTATAAAATATTTTTTAAGGTTATGTTTTAAACAGTAAATCAGGGTTAATTGTGGTTTTTGTATTTTCTAAAAAGCAATGCTTATAAAATTCAATAATATTATTTGATTGGGTTACTATTGAAACTATTTGTTTAGAATTTAAAAGGTTAGTTTTATAAGTTGATATGTTTAGCTTATTATTTAACTTGTTATCTAATATCACTTTATTATTTTTTAAATCTATATTTGGTAGTTTTCGTATGCCAAAAACTGAGTTACCTTGCTGTTTTATCATAGCTTCTTTTATTGTCCAAAAAGACCAAAATCGTTCTAAACTATTTTTTGAATTTTCAATATTTCTAATTTCTGATGGATGGAAAAAGTTTTTAATTAAATTTGTATAATTTCTGTCTCTAATTTGCTCACAATCAATTCCACATTCAGAATTTGCAATAATTAGAAACACACTTTCTTTTGAATGTGAAATATTAAAAAAGTAATTATTATTCAATAAAAAGGGTTTTCCTTGAGAATTATAACCAAGTTTGTAGTTATAATTTCCTGTTAATTCTTTTAATGAAATTGCAAGTAAAGCCCTGCTGGTTATGAAAATTTTTTTTCTTTTATCTGAAATCTTATCTAATTTTTTTTTATCAGACACACTTAAATATTTTTCCAATGACAATAATATTTTTGAGTTTGTTATTACTTGGCTATGTATTACTCTTGTTAATTTCATTATATTTATTTGGGTTTTATGGTTTTTGGATTATAATACTGATTGTTATATTTTAATACAAATTAAATGAGGTTACTTATGAAAAAAATAAATTTTAAAATTTTAGTTGCCGTTTTATCAACAATTTCTCTAACTAGTTATTCTTTGGCGGCGGATAGAGTTTATCCAGAAGGAGAATTGGGGAGAATGGTTAAATTAGGCGAAGATATTCTAAATAAAACAGATACTCACGAACTTACAAAAGATATGGTTGGAAACAAGCTAAACTGTAGAAGTTGTCACTTGGCAGGAACTGATGGAAAAGTTGGAACTAGAGATGCAATCGGAACTTTCGTTGGAACTGCAACATCTTTTCCAGCATTCTCAAAACGAGAAGGTACAATTCAAACTCTACAAAATAGAATAAATAATTGTTTTATGAGAAGTATGAATGGTAAAAGACCAATAATTGATACTGAAGCAAGTTTAGCGATGGCTGCATATGTTACTTGGTTAAGTGATGGAATGCCAATGACAATGAATGCAAAAAGGCCTGTAAATCCAAAGTATTCACAATTTTGGGCTGATGGTGGTAAGAAATTTGCAGAAATTCAGAAAATAGCAACTAACGAAAACTACAAAACTGGTAAAACACTATTTACAACAAAATGTTCATCTTGTCATGGAGCAGATGGTGCTGGAATGGCAACTTTTCCACCGCTTTGGGGTAAAGATAAAGATGGAAACTGGCTTTCATATAACACTGGTGCTGGTATGAGTAAGCTTAATAAATCTGCAGTTTGGATTCAACAAAATATGCCTTTTGGTCAAGGTGGAACTCTTACAGACCAAGAAGCTGCTGATGTTGCTTTATATATCAATGCTCAAGAAAGAGCTGAATTTGATTTAGCTAAAGGCTTATTCCCTAAAGAAGAAATGGGATATTACAACTCTAATATTTCAGAAGAAAAGCATAGTGTTGCTAGTAACTTTAAAGCATTTGGTCTAGATGTTAATGTGATTAAAGGCGAAAAAGCAAAAACTGAAGAAGTTAAAAAAGAAGAGCCAAAGAAAGAAGAAATGAAAAAAGCAGAAGTTAAAAAATAAATTATTATTTAACTTTAAAGTTCTAAAAAAAGGCGTAGGAAACTATGCCTTTTTTATTTATTTTAATTATAGGAAATAAAAATATTACAAAATTTGTTATAAAACTTTATAATGAGTTGCTAATATTAATTTTATCCTAACCGCATAACTATTTTTCATGAGTATTTTAAAAGTCCTAAGATTCCCAAACCCAAAGCTAAGAAATAAAGCAAATCCAGTTTTACCATTTACTGATATTGAGAAAAATATAGTTTCTAATATGTTTGAAACAATGTATCTAGCAAATGGAGTTGGTTTAGCTGCTGTGCAGGTTGGAATTCCTTTACGGATTGTTGTAACAGACTGCTCTAAAAAAGATGAAAAACCAAGCCCAATAGCATTTGTAAATCCAGAAATAATAAAGAAATCTGAAGAAGTAACTATTTCAGAAGAAGGTTGTTTATCAGTTCCTGAAATTTATGCAGATGTAGAACGCTCAGATTTTGTAACAATAAAAGCACTTGATGAAAATGGTAAAGCATTTGAAATGGAGTGTGAAGGACTGCTTGCAATTTGTATTCAACACGAAATTGACCACTTAGATGGTAAGCTTTTTATTGATTACTTATCGCCAGCCAAAAGAAATTTAATTCGTGGGAAAATGAAAAAGTATGAAAAAAGACTTATAAAGGAAGCAAAAGAAGACGCGAAAGAAGAAGCTAAAAAAACAAAAGGTCAAAAGTAAAATTAAAACATATGTTTATCTAAGTGAATTAATTTTTTATAGCTTGTAAAACCTTTATTGCTTCAATCATAGGTTGAACTTTATGAACTCTTATTATTGAACAACCATTTAAAATAGAAACTATCCCAGCCGTTAAACTTGCATTTTCTCTAGGTAAATTATCATCGCCCAATATTTCACCTAAAGTTGATTTTCTAGAAATTCCCATAAGCACTGGGTAATTTTCTGTAAATTCAGATATATTTTTTATTAAACTCATATTATGTTTTGCAGTTTTACCAAACCCAAATCCTGGATCTAAAATAATTCTATTTTTAGAAATACCTAGTTTTTCAGCTTGTTTAGCTCGTTGCTCCAAAAAAACCTTAACATCTGTAAGTAAGCTGTTGTAAATTGGATTGTTTTGCATATCTTTTGGCGTTCCTTGCATATGCATAATACAAATTGCAGGATTATATTCTGCTATAAGTTCTAAAGATTTATCATTAAAACCTGTTACATCGTTAATTATATCAACGCCCAAATCTAAACTTTGCTGCATAACTTCTAACTTGCTTGTATCAACAGAAATGCAGATTTTAAAATTATTTTTTATTTCCTTTATAATAGGAATAACTCTTTGTAACTCTTGTTCAACAGTAACTTTTGTTGCATTTGGTCTAGTTGACTCTCCTCCAATATCAATTATATCAACACCTTGGCTTATCATTTTCTCACAATGTTTTATTGCTTGTTTGATATTATTGAATTTGCCACCATCTGAAAAAGAATCAGGAGTAACATTTAAAATCCCCATAACTTTAGGTTTTGATAAGTCTAACTCAAAATTAGCTGTTTCTAGTTTCATTGCTTTAATAATTTTTATTTTTGCGTTAGAAATAAAGTTATAGCACCAACTTTCAAATACTCTTGAATTTCAAATAAATCACTTTTAGTTTCTTGATTATCATCTTCGGCAAAAGGCATGGATACAATTTGCTTAACATCTTTTAAGAACTCCACCGAGCTTTCATCTAAAATTTTACTGCTATCCTTACTAATTACAAATAAAAATCCAGAAGCCCAATCTCTTGTGCTTTGAGTTTCTTTTTTAACATCCGAAGGTTCAATTGCTAAGTGAAAATCTAGACCAGAACTTGAAAGTTCAGAGACTATTTGCTCCTTATATTCCTCTAATAAGCTAATATCTGTGACAATTCCAGACATTATTTCTAGTTTACCATCAAGACAACTTAATGCCGTTAATGCACCGTGTATAAAGCTTTGCGAGAATTCCGCACTATTTTCTTTTAATAATTTATTCATTTTTATGCTGTTTGTTTTTATTTTTTATGGTTTATTTTGTATAATTTAAAATAACTTTAATCAATTATATTAATAATTATGGAAATAGAAAATACAAATTTAGAAAAAATAAATGAGTTAATGGGTAAAGTTTATTCTTTAAAAGAGCAATACGATACACTTAATAAAGAAATAACGGAACTTTATTCCCAAAAAACTAACTTAGAAACTAAACTTTCACAGTTTGAAACTGAGGCTGAGCAAAAAGTAAAAACTCTTGAAGCTCATTATCAGCAAAGACTTGCGGATGCTGAAAAAGATATCGCAAAACAAGCAAAAATACTCACAATAGAAAAAGAAGATAAAATAAAATCTATTACTGAAAGCTTCAATGAAAAAATTGAAGAAATTGCTTCAAGCAGTAAAGATACAATTGAAAGCTTAAAAAAACAAAATCAAGAGCTTGATAATCTTAGTAAATCAATGTTAGATAGAATTAGAGGAATTGAATAATGAAAACAACTGTAAATGTTAGAATAATGGAAACTGATTATCATCTTGCTTGTAATGCTGGTGAAGAAAGAGCATTGATTAAAAGCGCTGAATATTTGAATTCTCACCTAAAAGAATTTCGCAAAACTGCAAATGAAATCAATACTGAAAAACTTGCTGTGATGGGTGCATTGAGCTTAACTTTGGAACTAACTGGTAAGATAGAAGAGCTAAACAAACAAGCTAAACAAACAAATCAAACAATTGATGATATTCTAGGAAAACTGTCTGATTAGTAAAATCTTAATATCAGTCAAACTAAATAAGAATATAAAATATAAAATATAAAGTATAAAATATGAAAAAACGAATCCTAACAGGAATAACTACAACAGGAACGCCACACTTAGGAAACTATGTTGGTGCAATTAGACCAGCTATAAATTCAATTTCAAATGAAAGTGAAAGCTTTTACTTTTTGGCAGACTATCACGGAATTATAAAGTGCCATGAGCCTGCAAAAATTCATCAGTCAACTTTAGAAATCGCAGCTACTTGGTTAGCTTGCGGTCTTGATCCTGTCAAATCATATTTTTATAGACAATCAGATGTTCCTGAAATTATGGAACTAACTTGGATTTTAAACTGTGTTTGTGCGAAAGGTTTAATGAATCGTTCTCATGCCTATAAAGCTTTGGTAGCAAAAAATGATGAAATAAATAACACAGACCCAGATCAAGGAATAACAATGGGTCTTTTTAGCTACCCTGTTTTAATGAGCGCTGATATTTTGATATTTAATTCAACCCATATTCCAGTTGGAAAAGATCAAATTCAACATATTGAAATGGCTAGAGATATTGCTCAAAAATTTAATCATATTTTTAAAGATATTTTTAATCTACCTAAAGCAATTATTGAAGAAAATACTAAATTAATGCAAGGTTTAGATGGAAGAAAAATGTCTAAAAGTTACAACAATACAATTCCTCTTTTTTCTGAAGAGAAAAAATTAAGAAAGTTAGTTATGAAAATAAGAACTAACTCACAAGAACCTGGAGAGCCAAAATCTACTGAAGATTCAACTTTATTTGAAATGTATAAAGCTTTTGCAAATCAAACGGAAATTGATGAAGTTACAAAATCTTACGCTGATGGAATTGCTTGGGGTGAGATGAAACAAGTTTTATTTGAGAAAATAAATCAAGAAGTTTCTCCAATGCGAGAAAAGTATAATGAACTAATGCAAAGACCAGATTATATTGAAGCGGTTTTGCAAGCTGGTGCGGATAGAGTTAGACCAATGGCAAAGGAATTATTAGCTCAAGTACGAGAAGCTATTGGGATAAGGAAGCTTTAAGTTATAACTATTTATATAACTTGTAGCTTTTAGCCTATAAAATTGTAACTTTATAGCTTTTATATGATTTATATAAATCATATAAACAACCTTAATTAATTTTAATTTATAAATAACCAAAGGGATATCAAAAAAATGTTTGAATTTATCGTTATTTTTGCCGTTTTACTTATCTTTATAGCACTTATGGCAGTAGGTGTTATGTTTAAAAGAAAACCAATAGCAGGAAGCTGTGGCGGGCTTGCTAATGTAGGAATTGAAAAAGCTTGTGATTGTGATAAACCTTGTGCAAAAAGAATTGCTAGAGAAAAAGCAATAGAAACTGAAAATAGTTAAGTGCTAATTTAGATATTAGTTATGAAAAGCAAATATACTTAATCAAGCCTAGCAAATAATCACTATAACTAAAATATTGTTTCAAGAAAAGACTGCGTAAATAAAATACAACTTCAAAATTCAGCCAAATCTCTTATTGCATTAAGACAAACATACTTATCTCATGTAAAAATAATAAATTACTAAAACTAAAAAAGGTAGCCGAAGCTACCTTTTTTTGTAAATATTTTACTTAAAAGTAAATTTACACTGGTCTTACATTTGATGCTTGAGGGCCTTTATCGCCATCTTCAATTTCAAACTCAACTTCCTGACCTTCAGCAAGAGTTTTAAATCCATCACCTGTTATTGCTCTAAAATGAACAAAAACATCATCTCCTTCATCGCGTTCAATAAATCCGAAACCTTTCTTCTCATCAAACCATTTTACTTTTCCAGTGGTAGTACTCATTTGGTATATCCTCAATGTTAATTCTAAATAAATCTTATTTTAAAAAATAAAAATAAGAAAGTAATGTATACCATACATATAAAATTTGTCTAGTTATTTGTAATTAATTTAGCTTTTTATTACAAAATCACAACTAACTTAAACTAAAGATAACTAGATAATTTTATATGTGTTTTATGGCATATCGTCAATTTCAGCAATTGTCTTTGGTGTTAGATCATCTTTACTAAGTTTTAATTTAAGAGCTAAGGCACTTGCAATAAATATAGAAGAATATGTACCTACTAAAATACCAACAATTAAAGCCGTTGCAAAACCAAATAGTAAATTTCCACCTAAAAGAGCAATCGCAACAACAGATAACAAAGTAGTTAATGAAGTTATTATTGTTCTCCCCATTGTTTGATTTATTGATTTGTTTGTAATGTCTTTTTCTGAAAAAGAATGCATCAATCTAAAATTCTCACGAATTCTATCAAAAACTACAACAGTATCATTTACAGAATAACCAAGAACAGCCAAAAGTGCCGCTAAAACTGTTAAATTAAATTCTATTTGACTTAATGCGAAAAATCCCAAAGTTATGATTATATCGTGAGCAAGGGCGGCAACTGCACCAAGTGATAATTTATATTGAAATCTTGTAGAGATGTAAATCATAATTCCAGCAAGAGCCAAAATAAGAGCCAAAACACCTCTATTTACTAATTCATCACCATATTGAGCGCCAACATTAGACTGCCCTTCAACGGTAAAATTATATTTAGTTGTTTTTAGTATTTTTTGCACATTTTTCAAAGGAGCGTCAGTCTCACCTGATTTTGATGGGACTCTTACTTGAACATCATAATCTGTGCCATATTTTTGCACTTGAATTTTTGGAAAACTTACTTTTAATAAATCACGAATTTCATCTGTATTTATTTTTTCTTTAGATTTCAGCTCCATTGTGCTACCACCTGTAAAGTCTAAACCAAAATTTAAACCTTTTGTGGATAGAAGAAATATACTTGCGATAATTAGAAATGCTGAAAATACAGCTGTATATTTAACTTTTCCTAAATAATCTATATTTAGGTTACTTATTATATTATTTATTTTACTCATTTTTCTCTCCTTATATTATATAGATAGTTTTTTAATATTTCGTTTTCTACCCAACCAAATATAAATAATAAACTTAGAAACTACAATTGCAGTAAACATTGAGGTTAAGATTCCTATTGCCAAAGTAACAGCAAAACCTTTGATAGGTCCAGTTCCTTGTGAAAATAGTATAGCGGCAGCAATCAAAGTTGTAATACTTGCATCTGTGATTGTTGAGAAAGCATTATCAAATCCACTTGTTATTGAATCTAGCGGTGGTTTTCCTGCTCTCTGTTCTTCTTTTATCCGTTCAAATATTAAAACATTAGCATCAACAGCCATACCCATTGTTAAAACTACGCCAGCAATTCCTGGAAGTGTTAAAGTCGCACCAATAAGTGATAATAAAGAAACAATTAAAACTACATTTAATATAAGAGCTGTTATTGCAACAAGTCCGAATTTTCTGTAGTAAAAACCCATAAAAACCATAACTAAAACAAAACCTAATATAATAGAGTTAAGTCCTTTAGAAATATTTTCCTTTCCTGCACTTGGTCCAACAGTTCTTTCTTCAATCACATTAACTGGAGCAACTAAAGCACCTGAACGCAAGCTTCTTGCTAACTTTTGAGCCTCTAATTGAGTGAAATTACCTGTTGTTTCAAATTTTTTGCTAAATTGTCCATTTATTGTTGCAGCTGAGATAACATTCTCTTCTTTAAGGGTTGAGGTTATTAATTTACCAGTTTTTGGGTCTTTAGATTGAATAGTTTTATAATCTATATAAACAACCGCCATTCTTTTTCCTAGATTTTTTCTAGTGTTTTCTCCCATTTTTGAAGCGCCTTCAGAATCTAAAACAACATTTACCGCATATCGTCCATTACTAGGGCTAGTTGAAGCATCAACGATATTATTTCCTGATATTATTATTTTTCTTTTTACAGCAATTTTACCGCCAGTATCTTTATTATTTAAAAACTTAACTCCAAATCTTTTTTTACCACTTGCGGTTGCTTCTTCATCAACCATATAATATTCAAGTGAAGCAGTAGAACTTAGAGCATCTTTTGCATCTTGTGGGTTTGAAATACCAGGTAATTGAACTGATATTCTGTCCGCACCTTCTCTAGTAATTGATGGCTCAGAAACACCTATGCTATTCATTCTTGTGCGTAAAGTTTTTATATTCAATTCAACTGCATTTGATTTCTTTTTATTTATTTCAGCATCAGTAACAATAAAATTCACTTTGTTATCAGAAGCTTCAGAAGATTTTAATGTTGACAGTATTTTAAATACTGCATTTTTTAGTTTGCCCATATCTTCAGGGTTTTTTAAAACAACACTAACACCACCATTTTTAATTGATTTAAGGCTGGTAAATCCAATTTTGTTAGAATCAAGCGCACCCTTTATTTCAATCATATTTGTTTCTGCTATTTTCTTTATCAAATAATTGATATCAACTTGTAAAAGTAAGTGAACTCCACCACGCAAATCTAGCCCTTTAGTAATAGGTTTCAAACCTAAATTTTCTAACCAAGATGGAGTGGCTGGAGCAATTGTAAGTGAAGAAAAGTAAACTTTTCCAAACTTGTCAACAAGTTCACTTTTTGCATCATTTTGATGATTTATAGAGCTAAATTTAACAATAGCTTTATTTTTATCTGTTACAATTGATTTGTAAGGAATTTTAGCTTCTAGCAAAGCTTCTCTAATTTTACTTTGTGAATCTACCATTGATTTATCAGTATCAATTGAAGTTAATTGAAGTGCTGGATTTTCACCAAATATATTAGGCAAAGCCACCACAATACTAATTAAAATAGTAAATCCAATAAGAATTAGTTTGGAAATAGGATATTGTTTCATTTTATTCTCGGTTATTTATTTGTAATTAAAGTTATATTTATATGCTTTTTGAGAAGTCCACTGTAATTAAACAAAGAACCTTCAAAAATCAAACAGGATATTATAACTTATTGAGTAGCAATAATTCAAATATTATAAAAATAATTACTATTTTATTATTTGCTTCAGTTAACACTATGTTTTTGTGGCTTTTTAGTTGCTAAAGAATCGTAGAGGAAAACAAAGAAGTAATTAAAAATGCTGATAAAATTTACCCAGGGCAAAAAATTAGAATTCCTAAATAAGGAAACTAGCTTTTTGTCAACCCTCCTGCTGGTTGAACTGGTAGGAGGTTTTTTTGTGCATGAATTTTTTTATAATTATTTAATAATAAATATTTTATGCTTTTTGAAAAAAACTTATATACCTTTTACATATCTTTTACATATCTTTTACATATCTTTTACATATATAAAAAAATATTCGTATAAAATTATATTTCAACTTTGGAAATAATAACTTTAAATAAAATAGGTGAAAAATATGAAAATAAATAAACTACTATTAAACTTAGGAATAATAAGTTCCTTCTTTATATTTTCATCTATGCCGCATGCAAAAGAGAAAAATATAATGAAAGATAATTGTCTATCAATTCAAAGTGAAGAAGTCTTTTGGAGTACTCATATTGATAAAAAAAATGAGTTTCCTTTATCTTTGTATATTCCTGTATCAATGCAAAAAGAAGTTAAGATGTTTGATTCTAAGATTAAAGAGGTTGGGTGCCTATCTAATTCAATGTTATTTATACATTTAAATATTGATAATGGGGTAAGAAAACTCTACTATTATACTTGGGACAATAATGTCAAGGTTTATCATATAAACTTAAGTGATAAGAGTAATTCTATTACTCCTGTTTTGGATACTGTAATTATAAAAAAAGATATGAAAATTTTTGATGATATTATTACTTTGTTAAAGAACACAAATCCTTTTATTAATATTGAAAATAAATTTCTTTTAGATGGTAGTCAGGTTTACTTGATTATAAAAAAGAATCAAAAAATAGTGAGATTTGCATCATATAGTCAAAAATTTAATAATAATATGGATATTTTTGATTTTGCAAAATATATAAAATTTACTTCACAAAATAAATAATAAGGTGTCCTGCCCGAAACCCAAACCACCCAAAGCAAAGCCAAACAACCCTATAAAAGCTTCGGGCAGTTTGATATGCTAACACTTTTATAAACCTAAAAAGTTTAAAGATGCCTAGCTATAATAAATCATATGAAAGGAGAAAGTTCACATGTCAAATCAAGAACCCAAACCCTAAAAGATTTAAATAAAGGCGTTAAAAAGCCTAATCTTAGAATTTTCAAAGAATTTAAAAAAGTTGGAGTCCTACCTTTTGATGCAATGATTAAAGATAATAATTATATAGTTGTTTTTTTTAAATCAGATTTTTTTAGAACGCGTTAATTTAAAAACTATGACTTACAAAAAGATTAAAATTTTCTTAGATAAAAATAAAGAAATTATTCTAAAAGTTCCACTTTTTGGATTTTGGTTTATTGGAGGGGATAAAGTTTTTTTCCTACTGTTGGTGATAGTAATGTTCTGGTTTATAACTCTAATTTTCGTTACGAATATTTAACCAAATCTCACATATCCTGAAATTTCACAAAACCCAACAAACTAAGCTATAATAAATATTTAAACATAACAAAAAATAAGATGAAATTTGCAGATCCTAAAAATGATATAGCTTTCAAAAAAGTATTTGGAAATGAAAACCAAAAAGAGGTTTTAATTTCTTTTTTAAATTCAGTTTTAGACTTTAAAGGAGAAGAGAAAATTGCTAAAGTTATAATTGGCACACCTTACCAACTGCCTGATATTAAAGAATTAAAAGAGACTATTTTAGATATAAAAGCCACTAATGAAAAGGGCGAAAAGTTTATTGTTGAAATGCAAAAGAAAAATTCAGGTAATTTTGCCAAAAGAAGTATTTATTACACTTCAAAAGCCTATATTTCTCAAGTAGGTAAAGCTGTTGATTTTGATAAATTAAACAAAGTTTATTATATTGCTTTGGTTGATTTTAATATTTTTGAGGGCAAAGAATTTATTTCCAGACATTTGATTATTAATCAAGAAACTGGAATCCAAGATTTAAAAGATTTTGAGTTTACATTTGTTGAATTAAAGAAATTCAAAACCAAATTAAAAGACTGTGATACGATTATTAAAAAATGGATTTATTTTATAAATAATGCCGCCGACTTTGACCTTATGCCAAAAGAGTTTGAGAATATTCCTGAAATAAAAACCGCTTTTGAAACTGTAAATAGATTTAGCTGGGATAAAAAGGAAATGGATGTTTATGATTATATTGCTAAAAAACAAGCTGATGAACGAGGCGTCCTAAAAACTGCCAAAAATAAAGCATTTAATAAGGGAATAGAAAAAGGAATAGAAAAAGGAATAAAAAAAAGAAATATAGAATTAGCAAAAAACTCAATCACTCAAGGGCTTGATGATAAAACAATTTCTCTAATAACTGGTTTAAGTTTAAAGGAAATAAAATCACTTAAAAGCTAGATTCTACCTACAAGTGCAACTTTTCAAGTTCAGCTTGAAAGACTTCATTTGGGGTTTTAAATCCTAGTCGTTTTCGTGGTCTATTATTAATAAGTTCTACAAAATAAGCAAGGTCTTCATCAGAAACATTATTAAAATCAGTGCCTTTGGGGATAAATTCTCGGAGCAAACCGTTGGTATTTTCATTAGTTCCTCTTTCCCAAGGTGAGTAAGCGTGTGCAAAATAAACATTCATTTTTACTTGTTTTTCAATCTCTTGGTGTAAAGAAAACTCTTTGCCATTATCGTATGTCATGCTTATTCGTAACTCATTTGGTAAGTCCTTGAAATCTTTAACTGTAGCTTCTAAAATAGCTTTTGCGGTTGATTTTTTCACTTTGGAAGCTATTAATTTACCACTTTTTCTTTCAACATTTGTAACTATCGCGCCTTGGTGATTTTTACCGACAATTGTGTCTCCTTCCCAGTGTCCAACTTCTTTTCTAAGCTCAATATTTTGCGGTCTTTCATCAATCATTCTACGATCTTTTATTTGATATTTTTCTTTTCTATCATGTTGATATTTCTTACCTTTTCTTCTAAAATACATCTTAACTAATTTTGGGTGATACTTATAAACAAATTGATAAATAGTCTCGTGGCAAATCGATTCTTGCGCCTCCTCTTGCCACTTTCCAGAAATTTGTTCTGGCGACCAATGTTGCTCTATTTTTATCAAAATATATTTCTCTAAAATACTATCAGGTAATATCCTAACATGCTTATTTGCAATAGATTTCCTCTTGGAAACTTTCTCCCACGCCTCTTCACCAATAAAGGTTTCTGCGTTTTTATTATTTTTTATGCAGCGGTATATTGTAGTCTTATTTTTGCCTAACTTTATCGCTATTTCACAAGGATTATAATTCTCCTCAAGCAATGTTTCAATTTTTGTCATATCAGTTCTGGTTAATTGTGTGTATTTTTTCATAATGTTATTATCTTAGTTAATAAAAATAAAAACAACTAGTTCCAAATCAAAACCAGAAAATAAAATTTAGTTGCACTTCGATTTAGAAACCAGGAAACTAGTAAAAAATGAATAATAAAACCACCATAAAACTGAACCATTACAGCGTATTAAAAAAATCTTAAAAAAGGTAAGTTGATAGTAAATATTCAACTTACCTTTTTTTTCATCTTTTAATTTATCTTTTTGGCTGAAAATTAAGTTATAATTTATTGTTCAAATATATTATATTTGCTGTATATATTATAATATATTTTAGAACAAACTTTATAACAAAAACCAAGAGGAATTTATGCATATTATTATTTTAGGTGGACCTGGATCTGGAAAAGGAACTCAATCAGAAAAAATCATTCAAAAATTTTCATTACAACATCTTTCAACAGGCGATATGCTTCGTGAAGAGATTAGTCAAAAAACAGAATTAGGATTAAAAGCAAAAGTTGTTATGGATAAAGGAGAGCTGGTTTCTGATGAAATTGTTTTGGGAATGGTTGCCAATAAAACAAAGCAAGCTGATAAAGGGCTTTTATTTGATGGGTTTCCAAGAACTATCGCACAAGCAGAGGGTTTGGATAAGTTGCTTAGTGAAAATAGTAGTGAAATTAGTAAGGTTTTACAATTAAAAGTGGATAATGATGAGCTAGTAAAAAGAATGCTTGGAAGAGGGCGTGCTGATGATAATGAAGAAACAATTCGTAACCGTGTGAATATTTTTGAAAGTCAAACAAAACCATTAATAAACTATTACCAACAACAAAACAAATTATCTCCAATTGATGGAATGGGAACGGTTGAAGATATTTTTTCAAGAATAGAATTATCTTTAAATACATAAAAAAGCAAAAAAACATACAAAAAATTAGCAGGTTAATATGGCTGGAAATACGATTGGACAAATTTTTAAGGTTACAACTTTTGGTGAAAGCCACGGAGTAGGGCTGGGTGCGATAATTGATGGTTGCCCAGCAGGAATTGAGTTATCCGAAAGTGATTTGCAGCCAGATTTAGATAGACGAAAACCTGGAACAAGTAAATTTGTAACTCAGCGAGGAGAAGATGATATTGTGAAAATAATGTCTGGTGTTTTTGAAGGTAAAACCACAGGAACACCAATAGGTTTGATGATAATGAACAAAGACCAACGCTCCAAAGATTATGGGGAAATCAAAAACCAATATAGACCAGGGCATGCGGATTATACTTATGATAAAAAATATGGTTTTAGAGATTATCGTGGTGGTGGGCGTTCTTCTGCTAGAGAAACGGCAATGCGGGTTGCTGCTGGTGGAATTGCAAAGAAAATTCTAAAAATAACCAATAATATTGAAATAGTTTCTTGGGTTTCACAAATTGGCGAAATCAAAGCTCCTGCAACGCTACCAATTGATTATTCTGTTATAAATTCTAATTCATTTTTTTGTGCCGATTTAACAAAAATTGATGAATTTGAAGAATACTTAACTAAAATAAGAAAGTCTGGTAACTCAGTTGGTGCTTTGTTAGAAGTGCAAGCAACTAATATTCCAGCTGGATTGGGAGAACCTGTTTTTGATAGATTAGATGCTGATATTGCAAAAGCTTTGATGAGTATTAATGCGAGCAAAGCTGTTTCTATTGGCGATGGCTTTGCTGTTGTTTCTCAAAAAGGTGATGAGCATAGAGATGAAATCCGTAAAGATGGTTTTCAAAGTAATCATTCAGGTGGAATTCTAGGTGGAATTTCTAGCGGTCAAACTATAAGGGCATCTGTTGCTTTTAAACCAACATCATCAATTTTAATCTCTGGGAAAACAATTGATAAACAAGGCAAAGAAGTGGATTTGATAACCAAAGGAAGGCACGATCCTTGCGTTGGAATCCGTGCTGTTCCTATTGTTGAAGCAATGCTTGCTTTAACTTTGGTGGATCATTTATTTAGGCATAAAGCTGTTTCTTTATAATAAAAATTCAAATATATTAAAAAAATCAAGAAAATAAAACTGAAGCATTAGATATTACAATTGATTTTTGATAAAAAACTTAGAAATGAAAAACCTTAAACTATCAGAGTTACTTGAAAAAAAAGCTAAAATATTAGAACAAGATGCTCGAGGTGCTAAGGTTTTGTTATTTGAAGGGAAAATATTTAAATTTTTCTATAATACTCGCCACCCAATTAGAGGATACTTACGACCAAAGGCAAAATTATTTGCCAAAAATTGTATAAAGTTAAATAAAAAAGGAATTTTAGCACCAAATATTTTAAGTGTTTATTTTGATAAAAAAGTAAAAGCATCAGTAGTTGTTTATCCTTTATTAGAAGGGATAGCAATTAGAGATATAACAAATATTAATAATAAAACTATTATTAAATTGGCAAATTTTATGTTTGAATTACATAAAAAAGGGATAATGTTTAGAAGTTGTCATCTTGGTAATATTCTTCTTAATAAACAAGATGATATTTTGTTAATTGATGTGGCTGATGTTAGGTTTCATAAGTTTAAATTTAACCACAAAAAAAGATTAAGAAACTTCCGCCATTTCACAAGAGCAATTGAAGATAAACATATATTTACAGATAATTTTAGAGATATATTTCTAAAGCAATATAATGAAAAATATAATAAAAGCTATAACAAAAATGGCTTAAATATACCAAATACAGTATTTCCAAAAAACTAAATAACATTTTAACTAAAGAGAATTAAATTATGGCAAGAAGAACAAGAAAACCAAGGCTTCCACAAGGAATTTTTCAAGCAGAAGTTACCGAATTATTAACTGATGGGCGAGGGCTTGCAAAAGTTGATGATAAGGCAGTTATGATTGGCGGAGCTTTACCAGGGGAAACTGTAAGTTTTGAATATAAATCTAAGAAAAAACAATTCCTCCAAGGGCAAGTGGTTGAAATATTAAAAGCAAGTCCTGATAGAGTTGTTCCAGAATGTGAGTTTTTTAATAGTTGTGGTGGTTGTGCTTTGCAACATTTGAGAGCTGAAAAACAAATAGAATTCAAGCAAAAACAGATATTAAATAATATAAAAAAACAAGCTGGTGTAGAAGTAGAAAACCCAGAGCCTGCAATAAGTGAAGAAAATTTTGGTTATAGAAGAAAAGCAAGATTAGGAATTAAACATGTAGAAAAAAAGGGTAGAGTTTTAGTTGGATTTCGTGAAAGATACGCACCATACATTGTTGAAATGACAAGCTGTAAAGTGCTTGCCAAGGAAATTTCTGATTTAATTATGCCTATTTCAGAATTAGTTGGGCAGCTTTCAACACCTGATAGAATTCCTCAAGTAGAAGTTGCTTTGGGTGATACTTGTTTGGCGTTGAATTTCAGGCACTTAGATGAATTGACTGAAAATGATTTGGAGCTTTTTGATAAATTTGGTAAAGATAATAATGCAAATATTTATTTACAATCTGGTAACGAAACAACAGTTAAAGGACTTAATCATAATAAGATAATCACTTATTTTATAGAAGGTAAAAAAAGCAAAATTGTAATGGACTTTATGCCTTATCATTTTACTCAAGTAAATTTTAAAGTTAATAAAAGAATGATTGAACAAGCAATAAATTGGCTTGATTTACAAGAAGAAGATGAAGTTTTAGATTTATTTTGTGGGCTTGGGAATTTTTCTTTACCAATGGCTCAATGTGTAAAATCTGTTGTTGGAATTGAAGGCGATAAGTCTTTGGTTGACTGGGCTACAAAAAATGCCCAAAATAACAATATAGAAAATGTTAAATATCATAAGGTTGACCTCACAAAAGATACTAGCTTAATGGCTTGGAGATCACAAAAATACAATAAAGTTCTAATTGACCCACCTCGTAGTGGTGCGTTTGAAATTATGCCTTTGATTGGTAAAGATATTAGACCTGAAAAAATACTTTATATTTCCTGCCATCCAGCAACTTTAGCTAGAGATATTAACGAACTTATAAATAAATATGGCTATAAACTTATAAAAGTTGGTGCAATTGATATGTTCTCACACACCGCCCATGTTGAATCTATGGCTTTGTTAGAACTTAAATAAGAGTGTAAAAAAGCAAATTGCTACTAATTGCATAAAAACAAAAAACAAAAAACAAAAAACAAAAAATAAAAAACTAAAATGAATAAAATAATTAAAACTCTATTTTTCACATCGTTATTAATAATAACAATGGAAAGCGTAGTTGCTGGAAAAGTATTCTCAAAAAACTCCGTTCAATTTAAAAGTATAATTAAACAGCTTAGCTTAAACACAAAAAAAATAAAAAAAGATTTGTTAGTATTTAAAATAAAGCCTAATAACCCAAGTGAGACAATAGTTGTTATTCCTGAAATAGTTAAAGAAAATGAGTATTTATTAGAACTTAATAGTTATATGCTAGATTCTACCTACAAGTGCAACTTTTCAAGTTCAGCTTGAAAGACTTCATTTGGGGTTTTAAATCCTAGTCGTTTTCGTGGTCTATTATTAATAAGTTCCACAAAATAAGCAAGTTCTTCATCAGAAACATTATTAAAATCAGTGCCTTTGGGAATAAATTCTCGGAGCAAACCGTTGGTATTTTCATTAGTTCCTCTTTCCCAAGGTGAGTAAGCGTGTGCAAAATAAACATTCATTTTCACTTGTTTTTCAATCTCTTGGTGTAAAGAAAACTCTTTGCCATTATCGTATGTCATGCTTATTCGTAACTCATTTGGTAAGTCTTTGAAATCTTTAACTGTAGCTTCTAAAATAGCTTTTGCAGTTGATTTTTTCACTTTGGAAGCAATTAATTTACCACTTTTTCTTTCAACATTTGTAACTATCGCGCCTTGGTGATTTTTACCGACAATTGTGTCTCCTTCCCAGTGTCCAACTTCTTTTCTAAGCTCAATATTTTGCGGTCTTTCATCAATCATTCTACGATCTTTTATTTGATATTTTTCCTTTCTATTATGTTGATATTTCTTACCTTTTCTTCTGAAATACATCTTAACTAATTTTGGGTGATACTTATAAACAAATTGATAAATAGTCTCGTGGCAAATCGATTCTTGCGCCTCCTCTCGCCACTTTCCAGAAATTTGTTCTGGCGACCAATGTTGCTCTATTTTTATCAAAATATATTTCTCTAAAATACTATCAGGTAATATCCTAACATGCTTATTTGCAATAGATTTCCTCTTGGAAACTTTCTCCCATGCCTCTTCACCAACAAAGGTTTCTGCGTTTTTATTATTTTTTATGCAGCGGTATATTGTAGTCTTATTTTTGCCTAACTTTATCGCTATTTCACAAGGATTATAATTCTCATCAAGCAATGTTTCAATTTTTGTCATATCAGTTCTGGTTAATTGTGTGTATTTTTTCATAATGTTATTATCTTAGTTAATAAAAATAAAAATAACTAGTTCCAAATTAAAACCTAAAAATAAAATTTAGTTGCACTTCGGTTTAGAAACCAGGAAAGTTAAAAATAGTATTAAATATGAAAAAAGTCAAGAGAGTTATGTTAAAGCAATAGTTTCAGGAATTGAATGGCTGTATAAGGAAAAAATAATAACCAAAGAACAACTAAATAAATTTCCACTCCGTCATATTGGTGGTTAATAAAGTGTTTAGTAATCTTTAGATTTTGAGGTTCATGGCAGCGTTTATATTATCTAAGAGGGAATTACGCCCTCTTAATTAATTGCTTTACCTATTTATATGGTTTCATAATGTTTAGTTGTTATTCCCAATAAATCAATAGATAGCAAAAAGTGCGGCCTTAAGCATAGCAGTTACAGTATCTTGGTTTCTTGCTACGCCAATTTGTAATTTACCATCAACTTCGATTTGCACATAAGCAATCGCTTGCGCTCTAGTCCCTGATGACAAAGAGTGTTCTGTATAATTTAGAACTCTGATTGTTTTATCCAAATGCTTTTCCATCGCACGAATAAATGAGGTTAGAGTTCCTGCTCCTCTTCCTTCAATTTCAGTGCTTTTATTATCTTTATCAATAATTGTAGCCAAAATTTTATCGCCATCTTCAAATTTGGTAAGATTGAATTTTTTAAGTGAGTACAAAGAACTAGCAGTTAAATATTTATTTTCAAATAATGTCCAAATTTCCTCAATTGTAAGTTCTTTTTCTTTGCTTTCTGAGAATTTTTGCACTACTTTACTAAAATCAATTTGTAGCCACTTTGGAAGAATAACTCCATAGTTTTGTTGTAAAATATAAGCAATGCCACCTTTTCCAGATTGACTATTTATTCTAACAATATCTTGGTAAGTTCTACCCAAATCGGTTGGATTTATTGGTAAATAAGCAACTTCCCAAAAGTCATCGGCAGGTTTATCCAAACATTTTTTTATAGCATCTTGATGAGAACCTGAAAATGCAGTGAAAACCAAATCTCCAACATAAGGGTGGCGAGGGTGGACTTCAATATTATTACAGCTTGAAACACATTGACTTATTTCTGCAATATCAGACAAATCTAGTTTAGGATCAATGCCTTGTGTGTATAAGTTCATTGCTAAAGTTATTAAATCAGTATTTCCTGTGCGTTCACCATTTCCAAATAAGGTTCCTTCAATTCTATCGGCACCAGCAAGCAATGCCAATTCAGAAGCAGCAACAGCTGTGCCTCTGTCATTATGCGTATGAATACTTATTATTATATTTTTACGGTTTTTTATATTTTTACAGAAATATTCAACTTGATCAGCAAAGATATTAGGTGTTGAAGCTTCAACAGTTGCTGGTAAATTCACAATTATTTTTTGATTTTTACTTTCTAACCAAACCCCGCAAACTGCCTCAGTTACAGCGATTGCAAAATCAGGCTCAGTTTGTGAGAAACTCTCAGGAGAATACTGAAATATCCATTCTGTTTCTGGATATTTTTTGGCGTAATCTTTTAATAACCTTGCTCCTTGGACTGCAATTTTGGTTATTTCTTGCTCAGTTTTTTCAAAAACTTTTTCTCTTTGTACTTTTGAAGTTGAATTATAAACATGAACAACTGCTTTTTTGCAGCCTTTCAAAGCTTCAAATGTTTTCTCAATCAAATGTTCTCTTGCTTGAACCAAAACTTGAATAGTTACATCTTCTGGAATTAAATTTTCCTCTATTAGCTTTCTATGAAAGTCAAACTCAGTTTGTGAAGCTGATGGAAAACCTGTTTCAATTTCTTTAAAACCAATTTTCACTAACATTTTCCAAAATTGAATCTTCTGTTTGATTGTCATTGGGTCAATTAAAGATTGATTTCCATCACGCAAATCTACACTACACCAGCTTGGTGCTTCTGTGATTTTGTTATTTACCCAATCTCTTGTTTGCATTTTTGGTGCAAATGCAAACGGGCGGTATTTTTTAAAATTAAATTTAGATGAATTTTCCATAATTGTCCTCTGTGTATTTATTTATTAAGTTATAAATCAAATTATATATTAATCTGCTTGGATAAACTCACTAAAAACTCCTAGTTTCTAAATTAATTTGCATCTATTATCTAACTTTGATATATAATTTAGCTAGATTAACTAAACCAATCAAATAAACAGATAATACAAACTATGAGCGAATATAAAATTAGCAACATTGATAGAATTGATAAAAACATACTTATTGAGCTACAAAAGAATGCAAAACTAAGTAATATTGAATTAGCTGAAAAGGTAGGATTATCCCCAACACCTTGTGCGCGAAGAGTTAAAACCCTTGAGCAACAAGGTATTATTGAAAAAAGTATAACAGTTTTAAATTCTGAGAAATTAGGTTTAAATTTAACTGCTTTTGTCGCAATAAGTATGGAAAAACATACATCTGAAAGCTTTGATTTATTTGAAAAACAAATAAAACAATTCCCAGAAGTTGTAAGTGCAAGCGTTGTAACTGGGCGTGTTGAAGATTATTTACTCCGTGTTGTTGTCCGTGATATGAAACATTATGAAGAGTTTTTGTTAGGACGATTAAATAAACTAAAAGGTGTTAGCACCGTCCATTCTAGCTTTGAACTTAGGAGCGTTATTAGAAATGGTTGTTTGCCTATTTAATAATTCACTTGTTCAATAAATCATAAAAGAACTAATTAATCTTAATAAGTCCTAAATCTTTTTGTTTGTTTAGACTTCTGGTGCTGATTTTTATTTTCTTAGGTCGTTCGTCAACTAAGCCCCAAGGCAGTGGAACTGAGCTAATATCAATTATCAGATAATGTTCGCCAGGGCTAACTCCAGAGAATGAATAGCGTCCATTATTATCAGTTATTTCTGAGTTAAAGTCATTTATTGTGACTTTAATTCCTCTTGCTACAGGTTCGTTGGTTTGTTTAACTCCATCACCATTTTCATCAAAGAATATTCTTCCAGATATTTCACCTTCGCCATAGCCATTTCGCATACTTTCTGAGCGATTTGTTCTGCCAGCTGAGTTACTATATCTCAAATATGCATAAACATTCGTGCTGTTATAGTCTGTTTGATAGGTTTTCTCTGTGTCATACTGTGCTTTATTAAAATTTGCACTTATTCCAGTTTGCCAATTTTTACTCAAAGACAAGTCGGCAGAAATTGAACCACTTAAACCATCTGAAGTATTATTTTTTCTTTCATCAAATTTACTATAGGTTTTTTGGTAGCTAGCATTTGCAGATAGTGAAAGGTTATCAGTAACTTGTTTTGACCAGCCAATTCCAACTTCTGGTCTAGTAACTGTATTATTTTTATTTTTTTGCACAAAAACTCCTAAATTAAAGTCCCAATCACCTGTTGCAGTATTAGAAATACCATAATTGTAATTTAGCTCATTGCTGTAATTACTTTCTTGGGATATTGTTTTGTTGTAAGAGTAAGTGATACCGTGTGAGTTATTGTTTTTATTATAAAAATAACTTGTATTTAAACTATGTGATGATTTATCTAAATCATCATTATTATAGTCATCTTTTCTAACTGAATAACTAGCATAAACATTTTGCCTGTTGGATAACCGTTTGTTTATACTGGTATATAATGAATATGTTTTGTGTCCAGATTGTGGGTTTTTCTTATCTTTAGTATTATAGTTATCATAATTTAATCTTAGGTTAGCAGTGGATTCGGCAAATTTAAAGGCTGTATTAAAATAAGCACCTTCTTTTCCACCAATTGAAGTTCCGTCCCATCTTAAATCTTGTGGAAGATAATATATCCCATAATTATATTTGTGTTGGCGATTATGTTCAATATCCAAATAGAAGCCTGTTCCATTTTTGAAATCAGTAATTGCTTGTAAACTAATACCATCTTTATCATCATTATTATAAGAAATTGTAGAGGTTAGTGATTGGACTTTCTCGTCTTTCATTGCTGCAAGAGAATAACCCTCATCATAATCTGAATATAAATATTGTCCTGAAACTCCAAATTTTGAAGATAATTGTTTATAAAAACCAATCCTATAAATTTTATCTTCGGTTGTATCTTTGCTATGTGAAAATCTTATTCCACTAGAACTTCTTGTTTTTTTACCTGCAAAAATTGATACAAAATCTTTTGTTCCTGCTTTATGGACTTTTAATGATGCTCCTTTTATTTGTGGATTATTAAGACTGTGTTTATAGCCAAAAGAATTATCAACTCCTCTAAATGATTGATTTCCAATATAACTATTTAGAAGCCAGCCATTTCCAAGAGTGTAGTTTTCACTTGCTAGATAAAAATAACCACCTTTATATGTTCTTTCTTTATTGTTATTTTCATAAGTACTTTCTCTAACAACAGAACCTTCTACACCTATCCTAAAATCTCCATAACTCTTTGTTTGCGTGTAATAGTTAAAGGAAAAACCAGCTTCTTTTGTTTCATTTTTTAAATCTTGGCTGGTATTTTTTTCGTAATTAAATCCTGTTTCTAAACTATAAAAGCGATAGTTTCCATCATCACTTTCATCTTTTCCTAAATAGTCAAACTCTTTAGATTCCTTTATGGTTGAAGCATCAATAACTTGATCTACATATGCATTTGTTTTTGACAGCGAATTACCTTCCACAGTTTTAGTAGGGTTATCATTAGCATGCAAAACTCCAAGTATGGAGGAAATACATAAAAATATACAAAAATGTAAGCTGTTTTTTAGGTTCATAAAGTCTAATCTTAAAGTTAATAATTGCTCAAAATCTAACCATAGTCTATATCATTGAATATAAAAGTAAAAATATTATTGTAATAATCACTTTCTAAATAGATAATAGGGTAATTAAAACTACAAATTATAAATAAAAATGGGACTAGCAAAAAGAATAATGCCTTGTTTAGATATTGATAATGGCAGAGTTGTGAAAGGCACTAACTTTGTTGATATCATTGATGCTGGCGACCCTGTGGAAGCTGCCAAAAAGTATAATGAAGAGGGTGCTGATGAGCTTTGCTTTTTAGATATTACGGCAAGCGTTGAAAACCGTGGGACAATAATTGATGTAGTGCAAAAAGTTGCAAGTGAGGTGTTTATCCCTCTAACTGTTGGAGGTGGAGTTAGGAAAATTGAAGATATTCGTAATTTATTAAATGCTGGAGCGGATAAAGTTGCAATAAATACAACTGCAGTTTTTAATCCAGACTTTATAAAAGAAGCTTCTGAATTCTTTGGAAATCAATGCATTGTTGTAGCAATTGATGCAAAAAGAGTAAATTCAGATAGTGAGAATCCAAAGTGGGAAATATTTACTCACGGTGGACGCAAAGAAACTGGTTTAGACGCAATAGAATGGGCTGTGAAAATGGCTGATTATGGGGCTGGTGAACTATTAGTTACTTCAATGGATAGAGATGGAACTAAAAATGGATTTGATAATCAGCTAATGAGCAAAATCGCCAAACTTGTTGATATTCCAATAATAGCTTCTGGTGGTGTTGGTAACTTGGAGCATTTAGTTGAAGGTGTTACCAAAGGATTGGCTGATGCAGTTCTTGCTGCTAGTATATTTCACTTCGGCGAATATAGTATTAAGCAAGCAAAACAATATATGCAAAAAAGTGGGATTGAAGTTAGGCTTTAATAACTCAAATTCACAAAAACAATTTAAATAATTTAACATTAACTTTTAATTACAGAGAGTAAAAATATGAACTTAGAAAACTTAAAAAATTTAGAAAATATAATAAACCAAGCTTTTGAAAATAGAGAAAATATAACGCCAAAAGATACAGAGATAGTTACAGCTGTTGATAGCGTTGTCCAACTTTTAGAAACTGGAGAAATAAGAGTTGCTCAACCATCAGAAAATGGTTGGATTGTTAATGAATGGATTAAGAAAGCAGTTTTATTATCTTTTAGATTGAATGATAATGTTGTTATAAAAGATGGTTTTACAAATTATTATGACAAAGTTCAAACAAAATATGCAAATTATTCAAATGATGATTTCAAACAAGCAGGCGTTAGAGTTGTTCCTCCTGCAACTGCACGAAAAGGAACTTTCATTGGTAAAAATGTAGTTTTAATGCCAAGTTATACAAATATTGGGGCGTATATTGATGAAGGAACTATGGTTGACACTTGGGCAACAGTTGGTTCTTGCGCACAAATAGGTAAAGGTGTGCATTTGTCTGGTGGTGTTGGAATTGGTGGCGTTTTGGAACCATTACAAGCATCTCCTACAATTATTGAAGATAACTGTTTCATCGGAGCAAGGTCTGAAATTGTTGAAGGCGTTATTGTAGAAAAAGGAGCCGTTATTTCTATGGGCGTTTATATCGGTCAATCTACAAAAATATTTAACCGAATGACTGGCGAAATTAGTTATGGAAGAGTTCCAGCTGGAGCAGTGGTTGTCCCTGGAAGCTTACCATCTAAAGACGGAAGCCATAGCCTTTACTGTGCTGTTATTATCAAACAAGTTGATGAAAGAACTAGATCTAAAACTGGTTTGAATGAACTTTTGAGGGATTAAAAATAAATAGTATAAATAATTCAAATAATTTATAAAATGGAATAAAAAATGAAAAACATACAAAAAACATACACAAAAAGATTAATTAAATTAGCAGGGTTTGGCTTAGTAAGTTTAACTTTATTAGCATCTTGTGGTGAAGATAAAGAAGCTTATAACGCTTGGCAAGATAAATACCCTTATGTTACTTGTTCTTATGATGATTTTAATAAAACAAAACCCAGAGGAAATACTTGTTTTGAGAAAGAAGCTGATAGACAAACAAAGCTTTCTATTACTTCTAACATAGAGTTGATGCAAAAAAGTAAAAAGAATTACTATCAAAATATATCTGCATATAAGAAATATGCAACTCCTAAAATAAGAGAGTTTTATTTAAAAGCAAGTAAAATAAATGAATTAGCTAGATTCTACCTACAAGTGCAACTTTTCAAGTTCAGCTTGAAAGACTTCATTTGGGGTTTTAAATCCTAGTCGTTTTCGTGGTCTATTATTAATAAGTTCCACAAAATAAGCAAGTTCTTCATCAGAAACATTATTAAAATCAGTGCCTTTGGGAATAAATTCTCGGAGCAAACCGTTGGTATTTTCATTAGTTCCTCTTTCCCAAGGTGAGTAAGCGTGTGCAAAATAAACATTCATTTTCACTTGTTTTTCAATCTCTTGGTGTAAAGAAAACTCTTTGCCATTATCGTATGTCATGCTTATTCGTAACTCATTTGGTAAGTCTTTGAAATCTTTAACTGTAGCTTCTAAAATAGCTTTTGCAGTTGATTTTTTCACTTTGGAAGCAATTAATTTACCACTTTTTCTTTCAACATTTGTAACTATCGCGCCTTGGTGATTTTTACCGACAATTGTGTCTCCTTCCCAGTGTCCAACTTCTTTTCTAAGCTCAATATTTTGCGGTCTTTCATCAATCATTCTACGATCTTTTATTTGATATTTTTCCTTTCTATTATGTTGATATTTCTTACCTTTTCTTCTGAAATACATCTTAACTAATTTTGGGTGATACTTATAAACAAATTGATAAATAGTCTCGTGGCAAATCGATTCTTGCGCCTCCTCTCGCCACTTTCCAGAAATTTGTTCTGGCGACCAATGTTGCTCTATTTTTATCAAAATATATTTCTCTAAAATACTATCAGGTAATATCCTAACATGCTTATTTGCAATAGATTTCCTCTTGGAAACTTTCTCCCATGCCTCTTCACCAACAAAGGTTTCTGCGTTTTTATTATTTTTTATGCAGCGGTATATTGTAGTCTTATTTTTGCCTAGTTTTATCGCTATTTCACAAGGATTATAATTCTCCTCAAGCAATGTTTCAATTTTTGTCATATCAGTTCTGGTTAATTGTGTGTATTTTTTCATAATGTTATTATCTTAGTTAATAAAAATAAAAATAACTAGTTCCAAATTAAAACCAGAAAATAAAATTTAGTTGCACTTCGGTTTAGAAACCAGGTTACCAGCTGTTCGTAAAAGGTTAAAAGATCTTATGAATAAATTTGATACTGAAGGAATTTCAAGTCTTAGTAGTGCTGAAATAAAAGAGATTAAATCTTTAAATAAGCAGAGGCTTGATTATAAACAAGCTCCTAAGCTAGCTAAAATTTTAAATGAATATAAAAATAATTTTGTATATTTTTTTAAGAGAGATGATATGCATTACCCAGCATTTATAGCTAATGATAAAAACTTATTTGCCTGTAAAGATTCTAAAGACCTTGCTAAATGTGCTAATGATAAAGTCCAAGCTGAATTTAAAGCTTGTTTTAAAAAAGCAGGAGATAATACAATGGCTAAGCTTGGTTGTGAACAATATTTAAAACAATATTAAAACAAAAAAATAATAGAATATAGCAGGAATAGAAGATAGCAAAAATTTTTAATATTGTAGTTTGAATGAACTTTTGAGGGATTAAAAATAAATAGTATAAATAATTCAAATAATTTATAAAATGGAGAAAAAAATGAAAAACATACAAAAAACATACAAAGAAAGATTAATTAAATTAGCAGGATTTAGCTTAGTGAGTTTAACTTTATTAGCATCTTGTGGCGAAGATAAAGAAGCTTATAATGCTTGGCAAGATAAATACCCTTATGTTCCTTGTTCTTATGATGATTTTACTAAAACAAAGCCTAGAGGAAATACTTGTTTTGAAAAAGAAGCTGATAGACAAACAGAGTTTTTTATTGCAGAACAGATAGATATGATACAAGGAAATGTAAATTTTTATCAAAATAAATCTGCATATATAAAATATATAACTCCTAAAGTAAGAGAGCTTTATTTAAAAGCAAGTAAAATAAATGAATTACCAGCTGTTCGTAAAAAGTTGAAAGATCTTTGGGATATATTAACAGCTAAAGATTGGGAGAATATTAGTGATGCAGAAAGAAAAGAGCTTAGAGCTTTAACTAAACAAACATATGACCCTAAACAAGCACCTAAACTATCTAAAGTCTTAAAAGAATGGCGTAATAAGTATATTTATAATTCTAAAAAAAATAATATAATATACCCAGCAGTTTTACTAGAGGATGAAAACTTATTTGCCTGTAAAGATTCTAAAGACCTTGCTAAATGTGCTAATGATAAAGTCCAAGCTAAATTTAAAGCTTGTTTTAAAAAAGCAGGAGATAATACAATGGCTAAGCTTGGTTGTGAACAATATTTAAAACAATATTAAAACAAAAAAATAATAGAATATGGCAGGAATAGAAGATAGCAAAAATTTTTAATATTGTAGTTTGAATAAACTTTTGAGGGATTAAAAATAAATAGTATAAATAATTCAAATAATTTATAAAATGGAGAAAAAAATGAAAAATATACAAAAAAACACAAAAAAATTAATTAAATTAGCAGGGTTTGGCTTAGTAAGTTTAACTTTGCTAGCATCTTGTGGCGAAGATAAAGAAGCTTATAACGCTTGGCAAGATAAATACCCTTATGTTACTTGTTCTTATGATGATTTTAATAAAACAAAACCCAGAGGAAATACTTGTTTTGAGAATAAAGTTGAGACCATTTCCAATATATATAAAGAGTTCTTAGAAAAGAATATGAACCGTGATGGATTCTATAAAAATGAAAAGTATCTTAAATTTGCAATTAAAAATATAAAGCCTCTAATCTATAAAAAGTTATTAATAGAGGAGGCTAAAATAGAACGGAAAAAAATAAATGATTTAGATATTGAATTCTATAAGAAAAAGAACCAAGGTGTGTTAGACAAAGAACTTGGTCATACGATTTATGAGATAGAAAAAAAAGCTTTTGAGAATTTTGAGGAGTATCCTAAGCTATTTAAAATCCAAGAACAAATATATTCATTCTCGTCTTATTCTAAGCCAGTTGAAGAGGATATGTTTTTTCCTGATTATTTAAGTAAATATTCTTATAAACATTTAGAAACTTGTAAAGATGCTGAGGATATTTTTGTATGTTTGGATAAGCTTAAGTAAGAATTTTTAATATTGTAGTTTGAATAAACTTTTGAGGGATTAAGCTTCAGTTTTAATATAACTTAAAAGTATCAATAATTATTTCCAGCCAAACTTGCTTTGATAGAAGTTTGGCTTTTTGTATTGTCGTTTTGGATTATTTAGCTAAGTTAAATTTATTTTTAAGCTCTATTTCAACATTTTTGGGAACAAGTTTACTAACATCACCACCAAATTTAGCAACTTCACGAACGATTGTAGAGGAGATATAAGATTTATCTTCTGAGGGGGTTAGGAAAACAGTCTCAATTGTTGGTGCTAAATGTCTATTCATTGCAGCCAACTGGAATTCGTATTCAAAATCCGAAACCATTCTAAGTCCACGAAGTATAACTTCTGAATTTAAATCTTTACACAAATCAACCAGCAAAGAAGAAAACCAACAACTTCAACATTATCAGATTTAATATTTGGCTTAATCATATTAACGCGTTCTTCTAGTGAGAATAAAGGTGTTTTATGTTGGCTTTCAGCCACACAAACATAAAGCTTATCAAATAATTTTGCCCCACGATTGATAATATCAATATGCCCAACTGTTACTGGGCTGAATGTTCCTGGGTATATCGCAACTCTTTTTGTCATAATATTTCTCAAATTAAATTTTGTATGAAAACTTAGATAACCTATTTTATTAACTTATTTTGTTAATAATCAATTGTTAGCATTACTCAGCTATTGATCTAAGCAAACCAAAGTAAACAGAACCAGCTTTTTTATGTTTATATAACTCATAATCATCATTGTTTTCTAATAGTTTATCAAGAGGAATATTATTCTCAACATAAATAAATTTGGGAGATAGTTGTTTTATACTTTCAAGCAACTCAGGTATTATTTCTAATGAAAATGGTGGGTCTAAAAAAATAACATCATATTTATTATTTTTGCTAACTTCTGATTCTATAAACTGCTTATGACTTGAGTTTATTATTTGAAATTTTGAGAATGGAATTTTGATTTTTAGTAGATTTTCTTTGAGAAGTTGAGTCATATTTCTATTTTTTTCAACAAAGGTAACTTTACAAGCACCTTGTGAAATAGCTTCAACACCAATTGCTCCGCTTCCTGCAAATAAATCTAAGCAAGATTGGTTATAAATATCAGCTCTTAACCAGTTAAAGAGTGTTTGCCTAACTCGAATAGGTGTTGGGCGTAATCCTTCTGTCTCTATGAAAGTTAGCTTTCTACCTTTCAAATCACCAGATAATATTCTAACTGAGTTCTTAATCACAATTTATTAATGAATTACTTTCTGCACTCAGTTGCAACTTTAATTAATAAAGCTTGTAAGCCTTTTTTATCTTTAGCTTTTTCTAGCTGTTTTACTTTTGCAAAATCAGTTTTATCAACGGTGCATTTGCAAGCTTCTAATAAATCATTTTGCATCTCTTTGTTAGGTGCTTGTTTTGCTTGTTCTGAGCAAACTTTAAGAACCATCTCTTTGGTTGTGTCTTTTGCTAATGAAGAAGAAATTGTTAATACTGAGAAAAGCATTATTACTATCTTTGAAAATTTAGTCATTTTTTGTCCTTTATTTTTATTTATTGTTATTATTTATATTATTGCAAAAAAATATTATCATATGTAATAAGTTGATGAAGCTTGATTACACCACAAAATTAAAACTAAATCTAGTCCATTTTATATAAATTTCATATTACTTTAAGCTTTATCTTTTATAAGGCTTACTTATAGGTCGTTAAATTTTCTAGTTTTTCTAAGTATTTTTTAGTTAATTCACTTAATGTAACCTTACTAACCTCTGACGAAAGATTTGCCCATATAGGCATATAATCTGTATTATTTAGCTCAATTGAGGCTATTATCACACTATTTAAAACATTTTGTTGTTTTGATGCTGAAAGAGTAATATTTTTTATTTTCTTGAACTCAGCGGTAAGTTTGTTTTTCAAAATTCGTCCTTCATAACCATTATACAAAGAGCTTATAACAGTTTGTGTTTCATTACTTTGTTGCAGTTTTTTAACGCAACTATTTGGTAAGTCTCCATCTGTTACTGTCCACAAAGCGGTATCAATCATAACTGCATCAGCTCCTGCTATAAAGCTAGTTTCTATATTTACTTGATCATCTCCCCAAATAACCATTGGTTTTTTAAGTATCTTTTGTGCTTTATTTAATAGTGTTTTGGCTGGAAGTCTTTGCTGATTTAAGTCATTACTGAATTTTGAAAGCATTCCTGCTGCCTCAAATCCTTGTAAAATGATTGTATCAATAGGGCTTGATTGAATTGCAATAGCTTCTAAAATATTACTTGCAATTGCAAAAGTATAAATTCCTTTTTGCTTAAATTCATTGATTATATTATCTGTTGGGATAGTATTTTGAAATATAACTGCTGATATTTTTTCTGCAAAAACTAATTCTTTTATTTGATTAAAACTTGGATAATTAGTTTCTTTTATTTTCTGCTGTTTTATATTCAAATCAATATAAGCGTCTTCTAAATGAGTTTGAACTGATGCCAAATCCATTAAATCAGTTTTAACTTTACTACTTTTTAGGACTTCAGAATTTATCAAAACGGCAAACTTATTTGAAGTGCTATTTTTTATGCTTGTAATCTGCGTTTTAATTTGTGAAATATTTTGAAAATTTGTAGAATAAACTCCTAAACAACCAGCGTTTGAAATCATAGAAACTAATTTAGCTTGGTTTGGATAATATTCAAGAGGTGCTTGAATTATTGGAAGTTTTAATCCTAATCTATTTGTTATGTTTTGTGTATTTTTCATAATTTTAAATCCATTGTTAATATTAATTTAATCTCTAAAAGTTCGGTAGTTTTTTTGAAAGAATATAGACTAATGCAATAATTGGCAAGCCAATAATCGTTGTGAAAATAAAGAAGTTATTATAACCATAGCTTTCCACCATTGTCCCTGAATATCCACCAATAAGCTTAGGCATTAGTAGCATTATTGAAGTAAATAACGCATATTGAGTTGCACTAAATCCTTTTTTGGTTAGCCTTGATAAAAATGCAACAAACGCTGTGGCTGCAATTCCTGCAACTAAATTATCAGCACCAATAACTAAATATAAAGTAGTTATATTATGATTGTTAGATAAGAATAAAAATAGTAAATTTGTAATTGGTGCCAAAATCGCTCCAGCTAACAAAACGACCAAAGTATTAGTTCTTAATATATAAAAACCACCTAAAAAACTACCTGTTATACTCATTAGTAAACCAAATGTTTTGGAAGCTTGTGCAATATCTATTTTTGTAAATCCAATATCTTTATAAAAAAGATTTGCAATAATCCCCAAAACATAGTCAGAAATTTTATAAAATGCAATAATCAAAATTATTATAATTAAAGTTTTTCTATCAAACCTACTAAAAAAGTCTTTAATTGGCTCCAAATAAAGCTTTTTGGCACGGTCAAAAGAAACTAAATTAAGTTTACTAAGTATATAAATAACCCAAAGACTTAAAGCGCCAGAGCCAAGATAACGAATTGTATTAATTATTAATTTGATTGATTTATGTAAGCTTTTTTGATCCAAAACTAAACTTGATAAATAACTGGTGAAATATAATAAACCAATAAAGCTAGCTATAAGAATAATAAACAAATAAATGGTTTGAATATTTGCTTTGTTATCAGTTTTTTTAAATTTGTTAATAGGTTCTTTTAAGAAAATTGTTGTAATAACTCCAATCAAAGCAAATAAAGCAACTATATAATATGAGTTTGCCCAAGCTGAATATGAATAATGATTCTTCACCGAACCAAAAAGTTGTGCCAAAGAAATAACCCCAGCGCCAGAAACAATCATTGCAATTCGATAACCAGCAACATAAGATGAAGAAAGCAAACCTTGCATTTTTGCAGGCGCACATTCAATTCTGTAAGCGTCAATAGCAATATCTTGGGTTGCTGATACAAAGCCTAATAAAACTGCAAAAATTGCCATTTGCAATAATCCAAATTTCCCAGCACTTGCCATAGGATTCAGAGGGTTTAAAGGATTTGTTGCCCCCATAAGAACTATAAATAATATTATTAAAATTTGAGTCGTTAATAACCAACTTCTTCGCTGACCTAGTTTTTTAGTGAGAAATGGTATTGGAAATTGGTCAACCAAGGGTGCCCAAAGAAATTTGAATGAGTAACCAAGCCCAGCCCAACTAAAGAATGTAATAACTGATTTTGAAGTTCCAGCTTCTTGTAGCCAAATCCCTAAAGTTCCAAAAAATAAAACAATTGGCAAACCACCTGAAAAACCAAGAAATAACATTTCCCAAAAGCTTTTGAATTTTATTACTGATATTATTTTTTGTTTTTTTGTTTCCACTATTTATTTAAATCCTCAAACGCTTTCCTTAAGAGTTAAATCAGAAACTGGTGCAAGAATTCCCCACTCTTTACAGCCTGGACATTGCCAAATTAGTTTATCACTACGAAATCCACACTCTTTACATCTATATTTTAAAGTTACAGCAACTATTTTCTCAACTATTTCTGATATAAATCCTATGTTTGAACCTGCCTCTTTATTGTTTAATAAATTTAAATAAAACTGTAATAATAGAAAATTAGGATTGCTTTTAAGTTTTTCAACTAGAAAATTAACAGCTTCATCTTTTAAGTTAGCCAAAATCAGTTCATCACAAAGTCTTATGCTGATTGCAATACTTCCTGTTTTTTCAATTTCCACCAAATAATCTAGCCATTCTTGATTCTGATTTAATTTTTTATAGCAAAACTCTAAATTATTTAAAACTTCTAATAAGAATATTTCGTCTTGTTTTTTCACATCTTTAAAATAACCAATAGCAGAAATAAATTGTTCCTCCTCTTGTGCGATTTGCCCTAGTTTAATTGAAGTTCTGACGCATTTTTTATCTGAAAGTAATGCTTGTTCAAGATGTTTTTTGGCAGATTCTAGGTTGTTATTTTCAATATCATTTTTTGCAAGTTCACAATAATAATGTGCAACCTCTCTTTGAATTTTATTTTTTTTGAATGGATCTAGTTTTGTTGCTAAATTTATTGATTTTTGCCATTTTGCTTGAGAAGCGTATATTTTCATAAGCTTTCTCATTGAGGTTTCTCTATTTTCAGAAGTTATATTTTCTATATCTATTTTATAGTAATTTTCTGCATAATTTAAAATCCCAGCTTTATTGTAATCATCAGCTAAAGATAGGTTTAGCTTATTTTCTAAATTTGGCGTTAAGTCTTTGTGTTTTAATAAAGAAGTGTGAATGTGAAGAGCTTTATCAACTTCACCTTGGTGTCTAAAAATATTTCCTAAAGCAATTTGATTCTCTAGTGCATTTTTATCTAAGTCTGCAATTTTTATAAAAATATCAATAGCTTCTTCAGAATTATCATTAAGTAATAATCCTAAAGCCTTAAAATACTCTTCATTACTATTTTCTCTATCAGATTTTTTGTCATCTTTACCTAACCACCAGCCACTAAAAGCGGCTAGAGGAAGCAATAATAATAAAAATTCATTCACAATAAAATCCTAAAATTAATCTTCAAGAAATTCTTCACGAATTAGGTCTTTTTGTTTTTGTTTCTCCATCTTATCAACTTCTTTTTGAAGGTTTTTAGTTCTGATTTTCCAAATCATTCCTGTAAATGCAAAAAATGGAAGCATAGCAACAACACCAAGCACAAAAGCAAGTATAATCAAATATGACAAGTTAATTTTAAACACTCCTAAAATATAATTTATTTCAACAACTTGAGAGTTTTTAGAAGCTAAGATAATTATAGGTAAAGCTGCAATAAGACATAATAAAAAAATTATTTTTTTAAGCATTTGGTTTCCTCTTTCAATTAATAGTTAAAGTTACCTAGTGAAAAGCAAGTAACGAACAAGTAATAAACAATCCAAATATTATACAACAAACTATACTTAAATGTTTAGTCCTTTAATTTTTTCTTAAAAAGCTAGTTTTTTAAAATAAATATTAGCCGGTCTGTAATATTTATACGATGCTTATTTGTTTGATTTTAGAGTTTTTATTATTATTTTAAAATTATTGATATTAAAAAGTTAATATATTCATTAATTAACAAAGATAAAATATTAAACATAAATATAGAAAGTTATTATTTGACTTAAATCAACCGTAAGTAAGTTATAAATAGTAGAATAATAAATTATAATTAATTCTATTCACTCAACCTAAAACTAGTATTATGCGTTTATTAATATCACTTATTTTATTTGTAATATCTATAGGTAATTCTGTGGAATTCACAAGAGATATGGAACTTTCTGTTGTTTATCCAACAGCTGATAGTACTAAGCAAAATACAATAGTTCCTAAAATTCTAAATGCCTTTAAAAACTCAAAACATATTGGTTATATTATTATAAATACAGATTTTTCTGAAACCATTGGCTACTCAGGTGGTCCAATTAAAATGGCAATAGGGGTTGATTTGAAAGGAATTATTCAAGGCATTCAAATACTAAGCCATTCTGAGCCAATTGTTTTAATTGGAATTCCTGAAAAAAAACTAATGAAACCCTTTGATAAGTATATTGGTTTTAATGTTTTAAAAAGTTATAAAAATAAAAGCTTAGAAAAAAATAAAGTAGATATTGTAAGTGGTGCAACCGTAACAATTATTGTTATGGATGATGGAATAATTTCAAGTATTTTAAAAGCTTTTAGAAAGTTATCAATCATTAAAAAACAAGTGGTTACTGAGCAAATAACCTTTAAACAGAATCAGCCTAATGAAGTTCTATCTTGGCAACAATTAATTAATGATAATTCTATAAAAAGACTTAATTTAACTGTGAAAAATATTAGTGATAATTTTAGAAATAGAGGTTTTGTTGAAGCTGCTAAATTCCCAGAATCAAATAATGTAAATGATAATTTTATTGATTTATATTTGGCAGTTGTATCAGTTCCTGAAATTGGTAAAAATTTACTTGGTAAAGATGAATATAAAAATTTAGAAAGTAGAATTAAAAAAGGGCAGTCTGCTATTTTAGTAATGGCAAATGGATTATTTTCATTTAGAGGATCTGGCTTTGTTCGTGGTGGAGTTTTTGATAGATTTCAGATTGAGCAGGGCGATGAAAAATTTCGTTTCCGTGATTTAAATTATAAACGACTAAGAAAAAGTTATGCTAATAATTCTCCAGAATTTACAGAAATAGGTTTGTTTTACTTACCAGCTCCCAAAAAAGGTGTTGAAAAATCAAGATTTAAAGTAACCTCTAAATTTGTGTTTAGCTTATTAGTAAGTAGGGAAATCAAACCAAGGGTGAAACAGTTTTATAATGAAACCTTAAAATATAAGCTTTCTTCAAGATATGTTGATACTAAAAAATTAGAAATAGAGCCTGAAATATCTAGTGAAAACATTGTAGATAAAGGTAATGCAGCCATTAAAAAGCAAAGTTCTGAAAGAGCAAAATTAGTTAAAAGTATTTGGAAGAATAAAAAAGGAGAAGCAATAACAACAGCAACTTTATTTTTAGTTCTACTTTTTATATTTTTGTTTCAGAATAAATTGGCTAAAAATGCAAAACTTACTAAAATAGTTCGTTATAGTTTTCTTAGTTTTGTCTTAGTTTGGTTAGGGTTTATGAATAATGGACAATTATCTGTTGTTAATTTATTTGCTTTTTTCAGCACATTTAACTTTAGAACATTTCTTATGGATCCAGTTATTTTTGTTCTTTGGTGTGGAACTTTAGTATTAATTATATTATGGGCAAGAGGTGCTTATTGTGGTTGGTTATGCCCGTTTGGAGCAATGCAAGAATTAACCAATCATATCGCAAGAAAACTAAAGATACCTCAAGTTAAAATTCCTTGGGGACTCCATGAGAGGTTATGGGCAATAAAATATATTGTTTTTCTAGGTCTGTTAGGTGTTTCTATTTATTCAGTTGGTTTAGCTGAAAAGTATGCAGAAATAGAACCATTTAAAACAACAATCATTTTGAAATTTCAACGAGCTTGGCCTTTTGTAGCTTATGCTTTAGCACTTTTGATTGTAAACTTATTTATTGAAAGATTTTTCTGTAGATATTTATGTCCACTAGGAGCAGGATTATCTATTCCTGCAAAGTTAAAAATATTTGATTGGATAAAACGCTATCCAAAAGATTGTGGAAGTCCTTGCCAAGTTTGTGCAAAAGAGTGTATGGTTGGTGCAATTCACCCTGAAGGAAATATTAATGAAAATGAATGTGTGAATTGTTTACATTGCCAAGTTAGATATTTTGATGATAAAGTTTGTCCTGTTGTAGTTAAAAAAAGAAAGAAAAAAGAAAAGCAGGCCGAGTGGAGTGAAATTAATTTTTCAAAAAATCCAAAAGCACCGAAAGGTTCAATATGATTTTAGTAAGTTTTAGTAAGTTTTAGTAAGTTTTAGTAAGTTTTAGTAAGTTTTTATTTTTTATATAGGTGATTAAAATGACAAAAAAGATAACACAGCAAGAGTGGAACGAAAAGGTAGGAATATCTCGTCGTAAATTATTAGGCGGTATGGCATTAGGAACAGTTGCAGTTGGTGCATCAACAGTTGGAATGACAACAACAGCAAAAGCAGATGAATCTTCAGTAGGAAATATGGAAATAAAACCTGGGCAATTAGATGAGTATTATGGTTTTTGGAGTTCTGGTCAAGCAGGTGAAGTTCGTGTTTTAGGTGTTCCTTCTATGCGTGAATTAATGCGAATTCCCGTATTTAACCGTTGTAGTGCAACAGGTTGGGGGCAAACAAAAGAAAGTATCAAAATAATGACTGATGGAATGCTTCCAGCAACCAAAGAATATCTAAAAGATAAAGGTGGCGTTTGGCAAAATGGAGATCTTCATCACCCTCATATGTCTTTTACTGATGGAACTTATGATGGGCGTTACTTATTTATGAATGATAAGCTAAATACTCGTGTTGCTCGTATTGATTTGAAAACTATGAAATGTGACAAAATGGTAGAAATCCCAAATGCAGCTGATATTCATGGACTTCGTCCACAAAAATTCCCAAGAACAGGATATATTTTTGCAAATGGTGAGCATAGAGTTCCTTTGCCAAATGATGGAAAAAATTTAGATGATATAACTAAATATTATTCAGTATTTAGTGCTATTGATGGCGATACAATGAAAGTTGCATGGCAAATAAAAGTATCTGGAAACTTAGATAATACTGATTGTGATTACCAAGGTTTGTATGCA
>CBDCEG010000027.1:0-182257 GCA_965215775.1 Cardiobacteriales bacterium | reverse complement strand
GAATGGGCTGCAACTGTTGCAATATCTAGTTCGTGGCAAGCACGCATAACTCTAAGCGCTATTTCTCCACGGTTTGCAATGAGAACTTTTTTTAACATATTAGTCCTCCCGTTTATTCTATTTCAAATAGAGGTTGATCAAACTCAACAGGCTCTCCATCTTTTATTAAAATTGCTTTAATTACACCTTCAACATCAGATTCTATTTTGTTAAACATTTTCATAGCTTCAACAATACAAACAGGATCGCCTATTTTTTATAGTTTGACCAACTTTTACAAATGCATCAGAATCAGGGTTTGGGAGCACTATAAAAAGTTCCAACCATTGGTGATAAAATTGATTTTGCAGGAAGTAGTGTTTGTGCAGCAACAGGGTTAGATGTTGCTTCTGCTAGAGGTTGTGAGTTTACTATTTGTGGAGCCATTTGTTGCACTGGTGCAAAGCTTCCCATTCCTTTGGATAAAGTTGGTTTTGTAATTCTAATTGACTCATCACCTTTTGAAATTTTAATTTCTGCAATATCTGTCCCATCTAGCAGTTCAACTAATTCTTTGATTTCTTTAATGTTCATTTGTTTTTTACCTCTGTAATATTAAAAATAATTTACTGTTGATTTACTGTAATTAATTCTACATATACTACCACAGCTTTGAATTTGCGACAAATTTTTGTCTTTTAAATAATGAATTATTTTGGTAATAAATTAGTAACAATAATGAATAATTTAATATGCATATTTATTTATAAACTCTTCATCCAAAGTTACTTTACCCAAAAGTTTTATTTTATCTAACTTGATTTTTCGACTTTCCCTTTCTCCTTTTGAGTTTTCCCAAGATATTAAAAAAACTATATTTTCAAGCTTAGAATAATTTTTCACATCAACCAAATCTCCTTTATTAAATGATATAGTACTTAGCTTTGGCAATGAATAAATAGCAGAATAATCTGTTATATTATTACTATTTAAACTTAACTGTATTATTTTTTTTAGGTTTGGAATTACTGAAATATCAAATATTTGATTACTGCTAACATTTAAATTCTGTAAGTTAACTAAGTTCTTAATGACTGAAAACATCTGTTATTTCATTATTGTAAAGAATTAAACCTTTTAAATTAGTTAAGCCTTTAAGTGGGCTAATATCTGCTATTTGATTACTGCTCAAATCTAATAAATATAAGGATTTGAAATATTGAATTCCTTCAATTGATTTTATACCTTTATTACTAAACTCAATATCTTCAACTTCTGAAACCTCAGAATATAAGATACCTCCCTTTGGCTTATCAATCTCTTTTCGAATAGCTTTTCAAAGTTTTTATCTAGGAAATTTATTACATCATTAGGTTGCATTTCTTTTACTGCCGAACAACTAAGTGTTAGCATAATTAGTAACACTCCTAAAACTCTAAATATCATATTTTGTTTTTTTTCGTAATTACCTTTTTTTATTTAACCTTATCTTTAACCTTTAGTTTTTCAAGTTTAATAACAAAATCATCACCTTTTTCATTAAGAGCTATGCTTAGTTTTGCATTAGTTTTAATATTTCCAAATAATAGTTTTTCAGCAATAGGTTGTTTTATTTTACGGCTTATTAGTCTTTGCATTGGTCTTGCACCTAGTTTTTTGTTATAACCTTGCTTAACTAATAGCTGTTTTGCTTTTGTTGTTATTGATAAAGTTATGTTTTTTTCTTGTAAAAGAATACTAAGTTCGCTAAGTAACTTGCCTGCAATTGCTAAAATACTTTGATTTGAAAGGTAAGAAAACTCAATAATATCAGTTAATCTATTTCTAAATTCTGGAGAAAATACTTTTTTAACTTCAGCTGAATTATCTACTTCATTTGCTTCTGAATTTGAAAAACCAATACTACTTTTTTCTAATTTATCAGCTCCAACATTACTTGTCATAACTAATATTACATTACTAAAATTAACTGTTTTTCCATTATTATCAGTCAAGCTTCCATAATCCATTATTTGTAAAAGTATATTAAATATATCAAAATGAGCTTTTTCTATTTCATCTAAAAGAACAATACAATAAGGATTGTTATGAACAGACTCAGTCAAAAGCCCTCCTTGGTCAAACCCAACATAGCCAGGAGGTGAGCCAATAAGCTTAGAAACACTATGTGCCTCCATATATTCAGACATATCAAATCGCAAAAACTTTATTCCCATTTGTTTAGCTAATTGCTTACAAACTTCAGTTTTACCAACCCCAGTTGGACCTGTAAATAGGAAAGAGCCGATTGGTTTTTCTAAATCTTTTAAACCAGCCCTAGATAGTTTAATTGCATCAACTAATCCATTTATAGCTTCATCCTGTCCAAAAATTAATTTTTTCAAACTTAAAGCAAGGCTTTTTAATACTAACTTATCATTATTTGAAACTGTTTTATTTGGTATTTTTGCAATTTTTGCAACAATATTTTCTATATCTTTTGCATTTATTTTTCTTTTTGAAGATATTTTTGCTTTTGAGCCAGCTTCATCAATTAAATCAATAGCTTTATCAGGCAAGTACCTACCATGAATATATTTATCAGATAATTCTACAGCTAGTTTTAAAGAGTCATCTGAGTATTTTACTTTATGGAATTTTTCAAAACTAGATTTTAAGCCTTGTAAAATTTGATAACTTTCTTCGTTATTTGTAGCTTTCACATCTACTTTTTGAAATCTTCTAGCAACTGCAGAATTCTTCTCAAAAGTGTTTTTATACTCTTTGTAAGTTGTTGCACCAATGCACCTTAAATTGCCTGAAGCTAAAGCTGGCTTTAATAAATTAGCCGCATCTAAAACTCCATCAGGAGAACCTGCACCAAAAATATTATGAATTTCATCAATAAAAATAATTACATCATCCATTGCAATTAACTCAGCAATTATATTTTTTATTCTTTCTTCAAATTCACCACGATATTTTGTTCCAGCAACAACTGAACCCAAATCAAGTGAATAAATAATAGTATCTTTTAGAATTTTAGGAACTTGTTTTTCAACTATTTTTCTTGCCAAACCTTCTGCAATTGCTGTTTTTCCAACACCAGCTTCACCAACTAAAATAGGATTGTTTTTTTTACGGCGACAAAGTATTTGAATTAAACGATCGACTTCTTTTTCTCTGCCTATTAATGGGTCTATCTTTCCTTTTTGAGCAAGTTCATTTAGGTTTAAACAAAAATCTTCTAACTTTTCATCACTTTCCTCCTCTTCTTCCTCAAGTGAATCCAAAAAATCACTCTCACCTTTTATCCCAAATATCTTAGTGAAATCAATACTTTCAGATAATTTCCCAGCATCATTTGGATTAATTATTTCATCGCCATCAATTTTAATACTTTTAATATTACCATCAGTTATTTCAATAATTGCATCAGCTAAATTTAGATTACTTCTTATTTCAACTCGTTTATCATCTGTTTCATCTTTCTTTGAATTTGTCTTTCCTTTATTATTTTCTTCACGATCAAGCTTAGAAACATAACTCATTAAATCAAGTTTATTAACCTTAAATTCCTTTAATAAATAAACTCCAAAGCTAGCTTTATTATCCATCAAAGCAATTAATAAATGGCTTGCCAAAGCTATTTTATTGCCAGAAGAAACTCTTTGATTTATTGCATCATTAATAGTATTTTCTACTGATTTAGTTATTGCTATACCATTTTTATTTTGAGGAATATTATCACTTATATATTTATCTAGTAATCTTTCTAGTTTTCTTAAATCAACTTTAAAACTTTTAAAAATATCTATAATTAATTTGTCTTCAATTATTAAAGCTAAAAGTAAATGCTCCAAAGTGAAATATTCATAATTATCTTTATCTGCTCTAAAAATAGCATTATCAATTAGTTGTTTTAGTTTTTTTTCTAACATAGTTTATTTTTCTTCAATTATACAGTCCAAAGGAAAATCATTTTCTCTTGCAACTGATTTGGTTTCATTCATTTTTTCTACTGCAATTTCATAAGGATAACTATTTGCAATACCTTTGCCGTGATTGTGAATTGCTAACATAACTTCAACTGCTTGGTCTGAAGTTCTTGCAAAAATACTTGTAAGAACAAAAACAACAAAATCCATAGTTGTATAATCATCATTTAATAAAATAACACTATAAAGCTTTGGTTTTTTAAGCTTAAGTTTCTTAACTGTTTTAACTTGTTTATTTGGCATCTTATTATTTTATGCAGGTTTGTTTTTATCAATAACTTCACGCATTTTTTTAATATGCTCTGGTTTTGTACCACAACAACCACCAATTATTTTAACACCAGCATCTATTGCTTGTTTTGCATACTGCCCCATATCATCAACCGATGCTGAGTATTTTATCTCACCATCTTTAAACTCTGGAACGCCACAATTAGCTTTACAAACTGTAACCAAATCAGTTTTCATTTGCGTGATTGCAAAAATAGTTTCATCAGGACCAACTCCACAGTTACAACCAACTGCATAAACATCTTTTACTTTTTCGGTAAAAGCAGCAGGTGCAATTCCCATCATTGTATGCTTATTTGTATCAAAGCTCATTGTTGTAACAATAGGTAAACCAACTTTTTTAGCCGCGGTTATTGCAGACTTTAATTCATTTAAACAAGACATTGTTTCTATCCAAATCACATCAGCACCACCTTTTTTAAGACCTTGCATTTGCTCATAAAATACTTCTGTAGCTTCTTCTTCCAAAAGAACCCCCAAAGGAAATAACATTTCTCCAGTTGGTCCAACAGATCCAGCAACTATAATTTCTTTTCCTGAGTTAATCACAACATCTTTTGCAATTTTTGCAGCCGCTTGGTTTAATAATTCAACTTTATCTTCTGCATCGTGAAGTTTCAAACGACAAGAATTAGCCCCAAAGCTATTTGTCAAAATAATATCTACACCAGCATCAACAAATGATTGATGAAGTTTTGTTATTTTATCTTTTTGTTCTATATTCCAAATCTCTGGTGCATCACCAGATTCTAAGCCTGCATCAAATAAGTTAGTTCCTACTGCACCATCGGCTAAAAGAATTGTTTTTTTATCTAAAAGATTTTTAAGTTTGTTTGTCATTATTCCCTTCTTCCTTTTTAGTTAATATTTTTGTTGTTGCGTAAAGTAAATTTGCTTGGTAAACATTTAAAGTTTCAGTGTTTTCAAATATATTATTAACAGTCTTTAATAGTCCTTTTTTACTTATTTGATTTAGTTTTTTAATTTCCATAAAAGAAAAGTATAGTTCTGTTGCCCAATTTAGTCTTGGTGGCTCATAGATTGCAACTTGGTGTCCAAATAAACTTTTAATAGCAATATCAAAAGATAAAGATGATTTTATTTCTACTTTATTTTCTAAGTTTCCTAAGAAAACAAAAACTTGGATTAGTAGAATACAATGGTTATCTATATCAGAAATTGTAAGGTTTGAAGTATTTGATTTAGAAATTGCATTATGCAAAACTAATAAAAAACTTATTTCATTAGCACTTACAACTTTATCTATTTTAATTATTTTATTTACTTTTCTTAATATATTAAGTTTTTCTTCTTTAGGCTCTAAACTTAATTTTTCCGCAAAATAATTTAAATTACTAATCCAAGATGGATTTTCAACTGAGTTTATATTAGAAATTAATTTATTAAATGAATCTTCTGTTAGATTTTTATTATTAACTATATCTTTTATTTGACTGTAATTAAGCTTATCCAAATTGGCAAACATTGCGTAAATATTAAGCTTCACTTCGTCTAAATTATCCGTTTGCTTAATAGTTGGTTTATTATTAAACAATATTTCTTTTATTAATAAAAGCGGAATAAGAGAATTTTCAGAGAATAAACTATCAAATAAATTATTATCAGGTTTTGAAACCGTATTTTTTTCTTTATTATTTTGAGCGAATTCTCGTTTCATTTTATAATGAATACTTTCTAACTCATTTGGATTTAAAGTTCCACCATATTTTTCTACCCTTTGCTTTAGCGTAGGGTGTGTTCGCATTGATTTTTTATAATTAATTAATAAAAAATGTGCAGAATTATCATCTATTTTTGTAGGAAATACACTTCCAAATTTATGTAATGCTTTTGCTTTTTTAAGTGCATTTACTAGAGGCGCTGAAGTTCTTGTAAACTGAACTGAAAAACTATCTGCTAATAATTCTTTTTGTCTTGATATTGCTGCTTGAATAATTTTCCCGAAAAATACCATAATATAACTAACAATAAGCATTGCAATTCCAGCAAATATAAATATTGCAGCTCCATTTCCACGATTAGAACTACTTGTTCTTGCTCTAACGCGAGAGCCTCCCCTAACATTGAAAAATAAGTTTTGTTGGAATTGGAATATAGCAAAAAAACCAGCCAAAATAGCAGACAAACGCATATTTGACTCAACATCATTATTTAAGATATGCCCAAATTCATGAGCTATAACTGACTGCAACTCATCTCTTGATAGGAAATCAATAGCACCTTGGCTAACTGTAATGGCAAAACCTGAGTCTTTGTAGCCAGTTACAAAAGCATTGATTGTTTCATCTGGAGTGATTAATATCTCAGGCATATCAATTCCTGAGGCAATAGACATCTCTTCAATAATATTTAGAAGTCTTCTGCTATCAAATTTTTTATTATCTGTTTCTATTAGTTCTGCTCCCATATTTCTAGCAACCCCAATAGCACCTAGATTCTGTAACTGATTATTTTTCAGCCAATAAGCAATCAATATTACCGATAAAGCAATGATATTTACCGCTAATAGAGAAATTGTTAAGCTATTTATTTGCCAAAAAGGAAATGCTTCTGAGTAATTACTAACAATCATATCACCAGCTGGATTTACAATTGCATTTATACCTTTTTGTGAAAAGCCTTGATTAAAATAATAATGTGTTACAAACACTATTAAGCTATAGCAAAATAATGTTCCAATTATTGCAAATATAAAGAGCGAGGTAAGTCTATTTTTGTTCTTTTTAGCTTGCCTCTGATGCTCTTTATAGTTTGTTGAGAATTTATTAGTCAAAATCTACCTTAATATTTTCTCTTTTAGTTTCAATACCATCAATTTCTAGTAATTGTGCTATTTTGAAGCCATATCTTTGTGCAATAAAGCTACTTGGAAACATTTCAGTATTATTATTATAAGTAGTTACGCAATCATTATAGTTTTGTCTTGAAAACGCAATTCTATTTTCTGTTGATGTTATTTCCTCAGAAAGCTGAATCATATTTTCATTGGCTTTTAAGTCTGGATAAGCTTCTGAAACTGCAAAAAAACCACCCATGGCACCACCTAAAGCAGTTTCTGCAGCGGCAAGACCTTTTATTGCCTCATTATCAGTTGGATTTGCTCTAGCCGTTTGAAGTGCTGCTTTTGCTGTATTTCTAGCATTTATAACTGCTTCAAGAGTTTCTCGCTCGTGAGACATATATTTTTTTGCAACAGCAATTAAGTTTGGAATTAAGTCATATCGTCTAGTTAGCTGAACATCAATTTGAGAAAATGCATTTTTGTATTGGTTTCTGCTTGTAACTAAACTGTTATATAACGAAACTAAATATAAAACAGCAGCAATTGTTATTGCTAATAAAACACCTAAAAAAATCATAAAACCTCCATAGTTTTTAAAAATAAAATGGCGGAGAGTGAGGGATTCGAACCCTCGGTACGGATTAGCGTACACACGCTTTCCAAGCGTGCGCCTTAAGCCACTCGGCCAACTCTCCTAAAATTCAAAAGTCATCTAAATAAGTTAACTTAGATGTTTTGTTAATACTATAAATGATGGTAATTATTTATTTTTCAAGTTTTTTAGTTGGTTAAATTACAATAATAAGCCCGAATTAATCTAAATTAAACAAAATAAATTTAAATAAGCTTAGTAATTAAATTAACCTTCTTCTAGTTTTCTTCTTTTCTCAACCCGTTGACCAAAAAACAGACCAATTTCAAACAAAATAAGCATAGGAATTGCTAATAATGTTTGAGAAATTAAATCAGGTGGCGTTAAAACCATTCCAACAACAAAAGCAATAACAATTACATAACGCCTTTTAGATTTTAATGTTTCAACTGAAACAACACCTAAATAAATAAGTAAAACAGTTGCAACAGGAACTTCAAAAGCAATTCCAAACGCAATAAATATAGTGAAAACAAAACTAAAATATTTTGCAATATCAGGGGTTAAAAGAAATCCTTCTGGCGATGTCTCACTTAAAAACTTAAAAACTAACGGCAAAACTACAAAGTAAGCAAATACAATACCTAAATAAAATAATAATGTAGTTGAGCTAACAATTGGGGTAATTAACTTTCTTTCATGCTTATAAAGACCTGGTGCAATAAATCCCCAGACCTGATAAAGAGTCCACGGTAATGTTAGTAATAAAGATAAAAATAAACAAAGTTTTAATGGAAGTAAAAAAGCATCCATTGGGTTTGGGATTATGAATGTTGCTTTTTGTGAAAGATTTTCAAGAGCTGGTTTTGCAAAAGTTGTATATAAATCATTAGCAAAAGGGATAAGAACTATAAAAACGATAATAAGACCTAATACTATTTTAAAAATACGCGAGCGTAATTCTGTTAGATGAGAGACTAAAGATTGTTCTTTTTCAGTAGTATTTTCAGTCATATTATTTAGCTTCTTTCTTTTGTTTAGATTTTATTTTTTGTTTTGAAGAACTATGTTTGGTTGATTTAGTAGAAATATCTTTATCGATATCCTCTTCAATATGTAAATTAGCACTGAACTCATCATCATTATTGAAGCTTTCCATATCATTTTCAATATCTTCATCAGAAACATCATCTATCTCGTCATCCAAATCATCATCTTCAGCGTATTCATAACCATCTTTAGCTATATTTCTTAAAGAATCTGTTTCCTCTTTTAGGCTAGTTAGTGAGCTTTGCAAATCATCATATCCAATCATTTTTTGCATTTCCTTTTTACTCTGAGAAACATCTTTGGTCAACTCATCTAGGTCTAATTCTCTTTCAACATCTTCTTTTATATTATTAAATCCAGTTTTTATTTTTCTAATATAAATAAGAGTTGTTTTCACAAGAGACGGTAATTTATCAGGACCAACAACCAAAATTGCCACAACGCCAACCACTAAAAGCTCAGTAAAACCAATATCAAACATAATTATATAAATTAAATAGTTAGAATAAACTTAATACTAAGATTTAGTTTCTTCGTGTTCTTTTTCTTTAGTAGAAATAGTATCGTCTGATTTACCATGTTCAATATTTTCTTTTGAATCATCAGATTTCATTTCTTTTTTAAAGCCTTTTATTGAACGACCAAGCTCACCACCCAAGTTACCAAGTTTTTTAGAACCGAAAAGAACTAAAACAATAACAACAACAATTGCAATTTGCCAAATAGATATTCCACCCATAATAAACCTCTTCTTTTTTAAATTTATAAAATATTACTTTAATCTTTATTATATATATATAACTTATTTCTTTTCACGATTAGCCTTTTCTTCTAGCCCTGAAACATCAAATCTTCGTGAAAGCTCTTTTTCAATACTATCTAAACTAATTCCTTGGTTTGATAATAAAACCATCAAATGAAAAATAAGATCACAACTTTCGTATATTATACTATTTTTATCTTGGTCTTTTCCAGCAATAATAACTTCTGCTGATTCCTCGCCTATTTTTTTTAAAATTTCATTTATCCCTTTATTATTAAGTGAGGCAACATAAGACTTTGAAGAGTTTTCTTGCACTCTTTGGTTTATGATTTTTTCTAACTGAAATAGTACTGAAGTTTTATTTTCCATAGTAAAAACTCACTGAATTTTTAGTGTTTTAATTTTAAAGTTAACTATTTTAACAGTTTTTTTTAAACATTGTATTGATTTTATTATTGTTTATATTAAAATGAATTGCTTGTGAGTCCTATTTAACAATCATTTCGGAGAGAAATAATAATGAATATAAAAAGAAAATTAATTATCGTTGCTGGCGTAAGTCTTATAATGGCTTCATCTCAAGCACATAGAGCGTATGGAAAACTTCATACACACCCTCAACCTGGCACAAAAACAAAAACTTTTGCTAATGTTGCAAGACCAGCTTTAGTTTTAAGACCAATTAACTTAAATAGCAAAGCTTTATTTGCAACAGATAAAGCTGTTTTAAGACAGTCTGGAAAAGTTTTGCTTGATTCTATGCTTGTTGAATTATCAGTAGCCGCTAAAGCTGGTGCTAGCACTGGGTTTGATGTTATTGGTCATACTGATAGCCGTGCTTCTTACAAATATAACCAAAAATTATCAGAAAGAAGAGCTGTTGCTGTTAAAAAATACTTAGTAAGTAAAGGATTTCCTGCAGGAATGATTCACTCTAAAGGTAAAGGAGAAACTCAACCTATTGCTACTAATAAAACAAAACGCGGAATGCAACTTAACAGAAGAGTTGAAATTCAAGCAGCTGGTGGTGCAACTTTAGAGTTAACAGATAAGTAATTATCTACTTTAGGTTTTTTTATCAGCCTAAATAAAAAAAGATAATAAGTATTTATAGCCTTATATCTATAGTTATTTATTATCTTTAATATGTTTTAAACTTTTTGTTATTTTTAATCAACTGCTTTTCTTGGCAGATAAAAATAATAAAAGCCTCTGTGGCGGAATTGGTAGACGCGCCGGATTCAAAATCCGGTTCTGGCAACGGAGTGAGGGTTCGATTCCCTCCGGAGGCACCATACTTTTAAGGCCAAGCTGTTCTAAAACAGCTTATATTAAACAACCTAATAATCACCCCCCACATTTTTAAAAAAATATTCTAAAAAATAAAAAAACAACTTAATCAATTCAAAGATATTTTCTAGTCGTGATAAATCACGCCTTTACACCCTTACAAAACTGTATGTTAAATTTTCATTTGCTTTTTAAAAGACAAATGAATTCTAAGTAGATATAAGGAAACATTTTGTCTGAGGAAATAAGTGAAAAAAGATAATTTAGTAGAAGTTTTTTATTTATGAATTTATAAAAAAAAACAAATTGTTTTTGATACATTTACTTCTGTTTTCGGAGGAATATTGGTTTTTTAATATTTATTATTTTTTTAAAGCAATTACCTCATCATTTTATTCAACTTTATTATTGATTCCTTTAATTTTTTATTTTTTCTTATTCGCTTAGCAATTAAATCATTCGAAAAAGGTGAAAAATGGCAAACTTTCTTTTTTCCATCATTATTTTCACTAGTTATTTTCGCACTAGTTATTGGTTTTTTCTTCAACACTTTAGCTTTGTAGGAGTTTTTCATAGAGGTTAGTCTCTTTTAGAGAACGGTTTGTAACGGTCTAATTTTATGGAACACTTTTTAAGCGACATTTATCATTCTATTAAATTTTTCATTTGGTGTCATGTAATTTATTGCGGAATTTAACCTCTTATAATTATAAAAATATATATAACTATCTACTTCTTCAGTAACTTCTTGATGGTTTTTAAAACTTAAATAATTTAATCTTTCAGACTTTAGACTCCTAAAAAATCTTTCCATTACTGCATTATCCCAACAGTTTCCTTTTCTGCTAACACTATTTGTTATATGCAAATTTCCACAAAAATCAGTAAATAAATTAGAAGTATATTGCACCCCACGATCCGAATGAAATAATAATTTACTTGTGTCTGGCTGTTTTCTTCTAATTGCGTTTTGAAGTGTTTTTTTTGCAATGTAATGGTCTAATTTTATGGAACACTTTTTAAGCGACATTTATCATTCTATTAAATTTTTCATTTGGTGTCATGTAATTTATTGCGGAATTTAACCTCTTATAATTATAAAAATATATATAACTATCTACTTCTTCAGTAACTTCTTGATGACTTTTAAAACTTAAATAATTTAATCTTTCAGACTTTAGACTCCTAAAAAACCTTTCCATTACAGCATTATCCCAACAGTTTCCTTTTCTGCTAACACTCTTTGTTATATGCAAATTTACACAAAAATCAACAAATAAATTAGACGTATATTGCACGCCACGATCTGAGTGAAATAATAATTTGCTTGTATCTGGATGTTTTCTTCTAATTGCGTTTTGAAGTGCTTTTTTTGCAAGTTTTGCATTCGGTTTTTGCGACAAACTCCAGCCCACAATTTCTTTTGTTGCAAGGTCAAGAACCGTCGCTAAATAGCTCCAGCCTTGATGATTTCGGATATAAGTTATATCGCCAACCCAATGTGTATTTGGTGTTTTTTGATTAAATTCTCTATTTAAAATATTATCAGAAATAATTTTAGACACTCGTTCTTTGGGGTAATAGTGTTTTTTTCTTGGTGTAATTGCTTGAATATTAGCAAGTTTCATCAATGAAGCTACTTTAAAAATACCAATCTTAATACCGTAAAGTTGGAGTTCTTTTTGCATTCTTCTTTTCCCATAACTGTGTTTTGTTTCTATAGAAATTTTCTTTAATAAAGATATTATTTCAGAAGATTTTCTATTAATTTTCCTAGTGTTAGTCTTTTTATAAAATGTATTTTTAGGAACCCCATAAGCAGTGCATAATTCAGTTATTGAGTAATTTTTATTTGCCATTTTTATTTTCATAATAACTTCAGTTTTTAGTTTTTTTGAATAAAAATGGCAGCAGCCTTTTTTAAAATTTCATTGTCTCTTTTAGCCCTCCAAAGCTGTTTCCTAAGGTCTTGAATCTCCTGCTGCTGAGCTGTCAACGCTCTTTTGCCATCTGGAGTTTTCCCACCTAATTCGTCAATATATTGTTTTTTCCAACGCGCAACAGCTGATTTTCCTGCACCAGAAATTTCTTGAATTTGACTATTTGTATAATTTTCATGCACCATAAGCTTTGCATAATCAAGCTTTTGCTCTACAGTCCAAGTTTTTCTTTGTTTGTTAATTTTTGACATAATTTTTTCCTCTTAAAAGTGTATTATAGGCTAAAAATCTGTCCCATAAAACTGAACCACTTCACAAGTTTTGCATTCGGTTTTTGCGACAAACTCCAGCCCACAATTTCTTTTGTTGCTAGGTAAGAACCGTCGCCAGATAGATAGCTCCAACCTTGATGATTTCGGATATAAGTTATATCGCCAACCCAATGTGTATTTAGAGTTTTCTGATTAAATTCTCTATTTTTAGAATATCTTCAGTTGTAATAACACCTGTAGCTTTTTTCAAATCATATCTGACTTTTGCCTCAATATCTTTATTGATAAATGTTATTTCTTTAGCTATAACTAGGTTGATGTTTATTATTGCAAATATTACCAATATAACCATATTTTGAATTCTATTTATTTTTTTCATTTTATCCTCTATACATATTAGCTTCAGCTTGTCTTCTTCTAGTCAATGATTATGTTTGTAACATATTATTATGAGAGACTATAATTAATAAGGAAGACAAATTTTACCTTTACCGCGTTTTCTTATCTCAGATATCAAAATCTCACTATTATCACCTATTATGACTTTTAACAAACTATTTGGCAAATTACTAATGTTTAATGAACTGCGTTTTGCTACAAAAAGAGCTTCTAACTTTTTAAGATTTTTAAGATTTAAGTTTCTTATATTATCTAACTTTAGGACTTTAAGATTTGTTAAGTTAATTAATGGTTTTAAATTTACTATTTTATTATTTTTAAGCCCTATTAGTTCTAAATTCTCTAAATTAGATAGCCCCTCTATATTGGAGATTTCATTATTACTTAATTCAAGAATTGATAAGTTTTTTAATTTATATAATGGACTTATATTTAAAATATTATTGTTGCTTAGCTTTATGCTTTTTAGATTTATTAAGTTAGATATTGGCTCTAGTTTATCAATTATATTATAATCTAAAGATAGATATTTCAAATTTTCTAGAGAAGATAATGAAGCTACATTAAATATTTTATTAAAAGATAAATCAAGCCTTCTTAAATTATTAAGTTTATTTAAAACCTTTAAATCTGAAATATTATTATTATTTAATCCAAGGCCTGATAAGTTTTTTAGTTTAGATAATGGACTTATATCTGAAATGTTATTATTATTTAATACAAGAGTTGATAAGTTTTTAAGTTTAGATAATGGACTTATATCTGAAATATTATTGCTATTTAACACAAGAATTGATAAGTTTTTTAGTTTAGATAGTGGCTTAATATCTGAAATATTATTTCCATCTAAATCTAAATGCAATAATTTTTCAAGGTTAGATAAATAGCTTATATCAGAAATGTTATTGCCTTTTATTATAAGCATTGTTAGATTGTTAAGGTTGGATAATGGTTTTATATCAGAAAGACTTTTATTATTATATAGTCCAAGATTTATTAAATTTTTCATAAATAATAATGAACTTATATCTGTAATATTGGTGCTATGTAAAGTTATCATTTCTAGTTTTTTAAGATTAGATAACTTAGATAGTAGGGTTATGTCTGATATATTCTCCCCTTCAATAAATAGCGTGTTTAAATTATGAAAACTTACTATATCTTTTATTATATTTGAGTTTAAATTATTTATATATACATCTGTTATGGAATTTAGGTCTTTTGCTGTAATACTTTGTTTATTTTTATTTAACTTTTTCCTAACCACAGCTTCTATCTCAGAACTTAAAAAATTAATATTATTTTCAGCATAAGTTATGTTGTGTTGTATTATCAAAGATAATATTATTAGTTTTATTATTTTTTTCATTTAATTCCCTTTTTTGTTTTTGGCAAACAGTTTCCAACAATTTCAAACTTTTTATTTTTTTTATTTTTTTTATTTATTTTAACTTCTTTTCTTTTGTTTTTAAAAGTTATACATTTATCTTTAAGTTCAAAGTATTTACCCTTTATTAAAACCTTAAACTCACCTTTATTATTTGTTATTGTTAATATCATTATTTTTCTCCAAAAATTGTTATATTTAACCACTAGTATTTCTTCTAGAATCTATTGTTGTTAAGTTAACCAACTGTCATAATTGCATAAGGTATAAAAAATATAGGGACTGCTACTAAAGAACAAACTATTAAAATAATAATTTTGTACAAGATAGATAATCCTTTAAACTTATAAAATATAACAAATACAGTTAGCAGAAATGAAAATATCATTATAACTAAAATAAAAATCAATTTATTATGAATCCCAATACTACTGTAAAATATTAGTGTATTTAAAATAGCTGGTAATATAAAACTACATGTAATTAAAAGGAATATTTTTTTATATAAGTTCATTATTTTTCTCCTTATTGATTTATTAACCTTTGGGGTGTTTTGATGTTTTAAATTTGATAATTTAAAATATGTTCTTCCAAATCTTGACCAGTATCAGCTTCTGCCATACCTTTTATTGATTGTTTTTGTTGGTGTATTTCTTGTTTATTACCACAAATAAGATAATGCCAATTTGGTAAGTTTTTCTTTTGATATTTTAATTTGTAAGCACAAGTTTCTGGTAACCAATGCATATTTTTTATGTCTTTTGAGCTGAATGAAATGCAGTTATTTACATTTATATGTCTATTTTTGTAATCAGTGCAACTACAAGTATTTAGATTTAGAAATTTACAATGCACATCTGTGTAGTAAATTTCCCCATCGTCTTCATTTTCTAACTTATGGAGACAGCACTTTGCACAACCATCACAAAGTGCCTCCCAATCCTCTTGATTAAAATCTTCTAATAAAGTTTCATTCCAAAAGTTTTTATTTTTTACTTTAGTCACCACTTGCAAAATTCATCATATAGCTTAATACATACCAAAATAACATACCAACACTTGAGAGTAATGATAATGAAGCTCCAACATATTGATCCTCATGGTAATGAAGCATTATTTTAGATGTTTCATAAAGTATTGCAGCTGATGAAAAAATAATCATAGCTCCTGAAAATACAAGCCCTAAATTAAAGTCAAAAGAAACTGAAGCAAAAATCAAACCAAAGGCTATAAAGCCTCCCATAATAAGCCCAGTTTTCAGAAAAGAAAAATCTTTACCAGTTATAAATACAACTGCTGTAAGCCCTGCAACAAGAGATAAAGTTACAATAGCAGCATTTAATAAAATATTTGGTGAATCATATCCAGTTGAAGAAAAGTTAACAGCCATCATAATCATAGGTAAGAAAAATATAACTTCTAAGACAATTCCACAAAATAAAGCAATATATTGCATCTCTCTAGAAATAGATGAATGTGCCCATTTATGAACCATAGATGAAACCATTCCAAAAAGGATTAAAACTCCAATCCAAGCATATTTAGTAATACTTAAAAGGTAAGCTAATAATTCAAGAGCTAAATCTCCTAAGCCAATTTTTATAAATATTGTTTCAACTAAAGTAAATAAAGCAATAGCTCCTGCTAAGTGTAAGTATGTTTTTTTGATAAAATTTGCTTTAACATCACCTGATGCCTGAGCTACTAATCCTGTTCCTGTATCTAAATAATTCATTTTTCCTCTTTTTTTGTAGTTAATTAATAATGTTCTTTATATTTATGGGGGTAAATTAAAGCTTTTCAATCTCTGCTTTTAGCTCTTGTAGTCTAATTCGCATAAATTTCTCTAAGTCTGAAATTTCAGTAATTATATCCTCTTTCATTTCTGCAGAGTCTTTTTCTGTAATAACTAATTTCTCAAGCTCTGTTAAAATAGCTTCAAGAGTTGCTGAGATTTCAGTTTCACCTGTTGGAAGTAATTTTCTTGCAAATTCAAATCGCTTGATAGTTGGCAAGAATGAACCTTTTGGTCTTTTGTATTTTATTCGTAAAATATCTAAATCAACTGCATTTGTAAGAGTGTATTTTACAATTTGATTTGGTCTTGTAACACCTATTCGTTGAAGCTCTGGGTAATCTGACATGGTTTTCTCCTTTTGTAAGTTATTTAAAGTTAAGTCTATGCTTTGATTATAAGTTAGCTAAAGCTATTTGGAAATAGTTTATTTAGATAAATAAAAAAGCACCTAAGTAAAATATAAATAATACTTTGGTGCTAAATTAAAATTTTCCTAAGATGCTATATTCTCTATATCATCAGATTTTTTGGGAAATGCTGCTGGGATAATTAAAGCAGCAATAATTGCCCATAATATCCAAGTTAAATAACCATGGAAAAATATCCCAAAGTCTCCACCTGATTTAGCCAATGATTGGCTGAACCCATTTTCTGCAATACTACCTAGTATCATTCCTAGAATAATTGCTGATAATGAAAATCCTGTTTTACTGAGTATAAAACCCGCTAAAGCAAAGCCTAACATTAACCAAACATCAAATACGCTATTATTCATCGAATATGCACCAATTACTGAAAACATACAAATAGCTGGTATTAAAACACCTGATGGAATTAATGATATTTTAGCAAAATATGGTGCGAAAAATATTCCAACCACTAAAAATACAGTATTAGCAATAAATAAACTAATAATAAAAGGATAAACTATATCAGCGTGTACTGTAAATAACTCTGGACCTGGAACTAGACCTTTAATTATAAGCCCTCCCATTAAAGCCGCTGAAACTGTATTTCCTGGGATTCCCAAAGTTAAAAGAGGAACTAAAGAACCACCAACACAAGCATTATTCCCTGCTTCTGCAGCTGCTATTCCTTCTACATTACCTTTACCAAATAATTTTTTATTTTTAGATTTTTGTTTTGCAAAGTTATACGAGACAAATGCTGCTACTGTAGCACCCTCACCAGGTAAAATACCAACAACAGTCCCAACTGCAGACCCTATTGCAATAAATGGATTTAGACCTTTGGGCATTTTTTCTCTTTTTATTTTACTTGTATCAACATCTTGATTTGCAATTCTACCTTTTCCTGTAAGCTCTAACATTGAGGTAATTGAAAACATACCTATTAAAGCAGGCATAAATGAAACTCCTTCATACAAATCTAACAATCCACCTGTATAACGAACTGATGCAGATATAGGATCAGTTCCAACAACTGCAATAACAAGACCTATTAAACCTGAAATCAAGCCTTTGATTAAATTTCCTGAAGTAAGTGAAATAATTCCTGCTAGCCCCATAATAGCTAATAAAAATTTCTCAGGAGAACCAAATTCAAGAGCTACTTTTGCAAGTAAAGGAGATACTAATAAAAGCACAAAAATAGAGAATGTTCCACCAATAAAGCTTGCAACAACAGAAACCTTAAGAGCCAAACCACCATGTCCTTGTTGCGTCAGAGGATAACCTTCTATCGCTGTTGCAGCAGCAGCAGGTGTTCCTGGTGTAGATAGTAAAATTGCAGCAATTGAACCACCATACATTGCTCCACAATAAACCCCTCCCATTAAAGCAAGACCAATTACAGATTCAAATTTAAGTGTAATGGGAATTAAAAGAGCAACAGCCATTGTTGCTGTAAGACCAGGCATTCCACCAATAATAACTCCTGCAATTGTTCCTAAAGTAATTGCTAAAAGAACGGGAAGTGAAAAAACTATTTGTAAGTATTCAGTAGCATGTTCCATAATTAACCTCCTTTGCCTTTAAATAAGTTAGAAAAAACATCATGAACTTTATCAAATGGTATTCTTATATAATCTTCTGCTAAGTATTCAGCTTCTGGTAATGGAACTTCAAATACCTTTGCAAAAAGAACATATATAAAAGTCAATAAGCCAACCGTTGATAACCCAATAACCAAATAATTTTTATAACCCATCACTAACATAGTTGCTGGTAAAAATATAAAGCTTGAAGTAAAAAATCCTAATTTACTAATAAGATAAGTATATATTATTAAAAGAATAATTAACTTTATGAATTTTTTAGGATTACCAATTAACCCTGTTATATTTTTAGCTTCTTGTCTAAGTGTTTTTATAAGCAATAAAACACTTAAAACTGCCAAACATACTGCTAACGATCTAACATAAGTTCCTGTTAATTTCTGTGTGCTTTCTGGATAAAGTGGCATTCCATAAACAATATAATTAATATTTGTTGAATAATAAAGAAAGCCAGCCAATGATAATAGTAAAGCTACATATATCATATCTACAATTCGTTGATTCATAATTTTTTTGATGTTATTTTGATAAATAAAAAAGGAGACTAAGTTAAACCCTAGCACTCCTTTTAAAATATTTTTAATATTTGTGAGCTTAAAAAACTAATTTAATTAGCTCACAAATTTAATTTTTATTACCAAGGAGTTGCGTCATAAACTTTTTGAGTTTCTGCCTGTAATCCTTCTAAGTAAGTTTTGTAATCAGCACCTGATAAAGGTCCTAAGAATATATAACTTTTAGTTGCTCTTTCTATAAACTCTTTGTCTGCCAATACATCAGCTACTAACTTTTCTAGAACTGCTGCAATTTCTGGTTTAACATCTTTATGGATTAAAAATCCACGAGTTGCAGTCATATAAGTTTTGTATCCTAATTCTTTCATTGAAGGAATTTCTGGAGCAACTTCTGCTCTTTTTTCATCTAAAATTGCTAATATTCTTACTTTACCAGCTTTATGATTAGCAAGCATTTGAGATAAATTCATAAAAGAAACATCAACATGATTACCTAGAATTTCTGTTTTTTGCTCAGTTGAACCTTTAGTTGGAATTAAGTTAAACTCAACACCATTATTTTTTTCAAAGTTTTTAGCAGCTAAGAAATCATCACTACCTACACCATTAACAACTACTGCTAGCTTTTTATCTTTAGAAGCTTTTGCTGCTTTCACTAAATCATCAATTGACTTTAATGGACTAGCTTCATTTACAACAATAACACCTGGATCTTTAGCTGCATTTCCTAAAATTTTGAATGTATCAAGTGTATATTTTGCTTTTTTAGATACAATGTGTGCAACTAGCTGAGGAGTAAAAACCAAACCTAAAGTGTAACCATCAGCTTTAGCTCTTGATATATTTTCAAAACCTATCAAACCACCTGCTCCGCCTTTATTTACGATTGCAAACTTCGCTCCTTTTAGGTATTTCTTTGCAGTTTCTGCAAATAATCTAGCTGTTGTATCAGTTGAACCACCTGCTTTTGATGGAACTATAATTTTAATTGTTTTTGATGGGTAATCAGCACTCATTGCCATTAATGGTAAAATTGCTACCGCTAGTAATACTTTTTTAATATTCATAGAATTTAATCCTCTTATAATTAATTATTTTATAAAAATAAACCCTTAAGACAAGTACAGTCTTAAGAATTTAAGTTATTATACATCAAGTGTTAATCAATTATAACCAAGCAAATTACTCAGCAATAAAACCATTACTTGTTATTTTTATTATTAACAGCCTGTTTTATAGCAATTATAAGACCTAAAATAATAAAAGCACCAGCAGGGAGACCAGCTAAAAGTAATGGATTAAAGTCTAAAATTTGTATTTTCACACTTGAAAAAGCATTTCCAAATATATTTTCAAACCCTGAAAATAAAGTTCCTTTGCTTAATAGCTCTCGCACCGCTCCTAAAACACAAATCACCCAAGTAAATCCAGCTCCCATAATCAACGCATCTAATAATGATTGGATAAGTTTATTTTTGGAAGCAAAAGCTTCAGCACGCCCAATAATAATACAGTTTGTAACAATTAGAGGAATAAATATTCCTAAGCTAATATATAAGTTATAAAAATATGCTTTTATAAGTAATTCTATAATTGTTACCGCACTTGCAATAATTAGCATAAACGCTGGCAGGCGAACAGATTTAGGAATAAAATTTTGCAATAATGAAATGAAAAATGCAGACATTAGTAAAATTAGAGTTGTAGCAATTCCCATCGCCAAACCATTTGCAACTGTATTACTAACTGCCAAAAGTGGACAAAGACCTAACAGCTGCACAAGTGCTGGATTATTTGACCAAAGACCTTTTGTATCTATTTTTAGGTTTTGTGTATTTTTATCTATACTCATAATTTATTCACAACTAAATTTATTATTTATTTGGTTTTGTTTATCTTCAAAAAACTCTTTGGAAATAAGCTTAGTAACCGCACGCGAAGTTATTGTAGCCCCTGTTATTGAATCTATTTTCCCACCATCTTTTTTTAATTCCACAGTTTTATAATTATTAGTATTTAACTGAAATTGTTGCAACCAGTTTGATTTAGATATTTCTATTTGATCACCAAGCCCTGGGGTTTCTCGATGAAATAGTGGGATTATTTTATAAATATTTGCTTTATTATCAATAGAAACAAGTAATTTGATTTTACCACTGTAACCATCTTTGGTTGAAACTTCTATTATTTGAAAAGTTGGTTTTCCTTTTAGACAAGCTTGATAATAGATATTATTATTTATACTTTGTTTAGTTGCTAGCAAATCATTATCAAAAGAACCTTTTGCAACCACTTTTTCCAGTAAAGAAGTTAAGTAATTTGCCTCACTTTTTTTTGCACTTTCTTTACTCAAATTAAATACTGCAAATACTGCAAATAAGCAAACAACTGCAATTACACCAAGCTTTAAGCTTTCTTTTGATGATAGTTTTATTCGTTTATCCATTTTACTTTTTACCTTTTGAAAGTGCATATTTAGTTTTAGTAAATTCATCAATCAAAGGAAATGATAAATTACCAATTAATACTGCAAAAGCTATGCTATCAGGCATTTGACTATATCTTTTTATAATAACTGCAACAAAAGCAATTAAAATTGCATAAACCACCCTACCCTTTACGCTACTTGGTGCAGTTGTTGGATCTGTAATAATATAACAAGCACAGAAAAAAGTTGCCCCAATAAATAATCTAGTATTTAAAATTTGTCCTGAAAAAGAAGATAAAAACAAATAACTAAATATAAAATAAGATATTAAAAAACTTATACTTAATCGCCAATCAGCAATTTTCCTAAACCACAAATAAAAACCACCAATAAACCAAGATATACTTATTAAGAAATATGGATTTTTAATAAATATATAAAAAGTATTTTCAGTAAAAGTATAATCTGCATTTGCTTTAACTAATGCAAGCAAGGTTGCCCCTGTTTGAATATCAGCCAAAGAATTACTTTGGAAAATTAATCCAATGCTTTGCGAAAAAGAAATATATCCCAAAGGATAAAGGCTAAGTTGATAAGCAAAAGAAATATAAACAAAACAAAAGCCAACTATTGCAGGATTAAATATATTCATTCCAACACCACCAAAACAATGTTTGGCAAGTAAAATAGAAAAGCAAACTCCAACAATAATCAACCAATAAACTGAAGTTGCTGGTAAACAAAACGCTAATATCCAAGCTGTTAATATTCCACTATAAATATCTAATTTTGATAAATGTTTGGACTTTAGTTTTGCAACAGCAAACTCACAAAAAAGAGCTGTTAAAGTTGCAATAAACAATTGAATAATAATTGCAAAACCAAATAAATAAACATACAAACCAAGAGTCGGCAACATAGTTAAAATAACTATCTTCATAATTTGTGCAGAATTTGGAGCTTGCCTTCTTTCTATCGGGTGGTTTATTTGGTTCATTGGTTTAATAATATTTATCTTTTATAGTTTTATCGGTTAGTTATCACTCTTATCACTAAGATTTTTCTTTTTCAATTTTTTCTTTTTCAAAATTTGCTTTTTTATTTTTCACTCGCTCCAAAGCTTGAGCGATCAAATCTTGGTCATAACCTTTTTTAGTATTATCTTCTAGCTTGGCTATTTCATCAGTTTTTGTTATTTGTTTTTCTGCCATTCTTTTTCTTTTTTCATCCATTTTTCTTTTTCTTTCGGCTTTTACTTTTTCAATTCTTTGTTGTCTATTTTCAAATCTAATTTGTGCTATATCAGAGTTCTGTTTTTTCTTTTTCTCTGTATAAATTTCTCCTTTACTGTGTTTAAAATAAGTAACCAAAGGAATATCACTAGGGCAAACATAAGAACATAAACCACATTCTATACAATCAAATATTCTATTTTCTTGGGCTTTTTTATAATTTTTATTTTTACCGTAAAAGTAAAGTTGCTGTGGAAGTAAATCAATTGGGCAAGCTTCAGCACACTGACCACAACGAATACAATTTTGCTCTAATGAATTAAATACTTTGACTTTCTTTTGAAATCCTAAAATTGATGTAGTTTCTCTTTTAATTGTTACTTTATTTTCTTGCCAGCCATCTGATAGTGCAAATCCCATCATCGTGCCACCAACTATAACATTTGAATTTTGTTGCAAATCACAACTTTCAAATATATCAAAAAGTGTTGCTCCAACCCTTGCTTTTACAACAGTAGGTTTATTAACAGCGTCTCCAGAAACAGTCATATACCTTTCTATCAATGGTTTACCTAAAACAACAGCTTCATAACATGCATTTGCCGTTCCAACATTATGGCAAATAAAACCATAACTACTAGAACGCCTTTGAGGGCTTGTCTTTTTACCTAATAAAAAATGTGCTATTTGAATACGACTTCCCATTGGATATTTTGTTGGCATTGGGCATATTTTTATATTTTTTATAGTTTTACCAGATATTTTTTCACAAGCTTTTTGCATGATTTCTATTGCCTTTGGCTTGTTATCTTCAATTCCTACAAGTATTTCATTCGCATCAATTATATAAGCGATAATTTGTGCACCTTTTAATATTTGTTCAGCCTTTTCTTGCATCAAAACATCATCACAAGTTATATATGGTTCACATTCAGCACCATTTATAATCAAAGTATCAACGCTTACATTCAAATCTAGTTTTCTTTTAGTTGGAAATCCAGCCCCACCCATTCCAGCAACGCCAGCTAAACAAATACTATCTAGCAATTCGTTTTTTGAAATATTTTCAAGTGCATAATTTTCTATTTTTACGGTAGATTTTTTTATTTTTATAGAATTAGCAACATCACTTAACTCATCTAAACCATCAGCTGTTATTTCAATGGCATTAGTTATTATTTGTGACGGGTGGTTTTCTGCAATTTCACAAATATTTGTAACTTCCCCTGAGGTTGGACTATGTCTATAATGTGCCAAATCTGAAGTTGGCTTAGCTATAATTTGACCTTTTTTAACTTTCTCACCAATTTTTATAATTGGAATAGCCTGTTCTCCATCTCTTTGAGTTAAAGAAATATAGTATTTTTTGTAAATAGGTAGGGTTTTAGCTTCACCAGAATTTGAAAGAAACTTATATTCTTGTAATTTGGTGCCTTTGGGGTTATTATTTTTTTTCTTAAGAAATTCAAACATAGTTTTGAATTATAACATTTTTATTTTTTATCTAAATAACTATATTTTTTCCTATAACAAAATGACAATTCTTAATAATTACAACTTATATGCTTCACTATTTTTGATTGGATTGATTGGAAGCGCACACTGTATCGCAATGTGTGGTAGCATTTTACAAATATTTCAAAATATAACAAAGGAAAAGCATAAAAAATATAGCTTATATATTTATAACTTAGGAAGAATTAGTAGTTATATATTAATAACTATAATTTCTATGATTTTTATACTTAACTTTACCAAACAAACCCAAAGCTTAATTCCAACAGCTCTTTTTTTCAAAGCTTTAGCTGCTTGCTTTATGATTTTCCTTGGTGTTAGTCAATTATTTGAAATTAAAACTCAAGGATTTTTCAATAATTTCACTCAAAAAATTTGGCAAAAAATAAGGAAATTAGTAAATCCAATTCTGCCACCAAAAAGCTTAAAACAAGTTTACCTTGTTGGAATTGTTTGGGGTTTTATACCTTGTTCTTTGATTTATAGTGCATTAGCTGTCGCAATAAGTGCTGATAATTTAATAAATTCAGTTATCGCAATTATTTGTTTTGGCTTAGGAACAATGCCTGCACTAATTGGAATGGGGTTTATAACTAATATACTTAATAATAACAAAACTCTACGCCCTACCCTTGCAGTATTTCTAATTTGTATAGGTGTCTTTAGTTTGGTTAGTGTTTTTTGAAAACTAACCGTGCCTAAAAACTAGGTTTATTTTGTGGTAAACTAAATTATCTAACTAATTTTATAAATGAGGTAATTAAGTGAATAAAATACTTTTAATATTTACACTTGGTGCATTAATATCTTGCCTACAAACTAAAGATAACACAAGCTCCGAACCGCTTAGAAACACTTCTTTTTCAAAGTCATTAAGTTATAACAAAATTAAATATAATATATCTTCTATAAAAAAAGATGATCGTAATTATGCAAAAATTTCAATTATAGGCTTAAAAGAAGCTTATAAAGAAACTCTAGAGGTTGAAGAAGGCTATACTATAACAGGTGCAGAGGTTTCTGATTTAGATAAAGATAAGGTTGGCGAATTAGTTATTTATTTACATTCTGTGGGAAGCGGAGCTTATGGGAAAGTAATTGCTGTATCTCCAAATGGTAAACATTCAGCAAGTGAAGCTTATTTTAAAGGTATTGTTCATAATAAACGATTAAACAAAGGATATATGGGACATGATAAGTTTGAGTTAATTAATAACCACTTAGTACAAAGCTTCCCAATCTATAAAAAAAAGGATACAAATGCAAACCCAACAGGAGGAATTCGTTATATTCAATACAAATTAGTTGATGGAGAAAATGTGAAAGTATTTAAGGTTAGTAAAAATATTGATAGGTAGTAAAATTTTAACTCTTAAACTTAATTTATTATTAAATATATTATTATGAAACATACTATTATGAAAACTTATATACTTCTTATTGTTATAATATTTACAAGCCCTATTTTTGCAAAAAAAAGTAATAATCTAAAAGCATCAAGTTCTTTGATAAAAACTATTAGTAAATTTTATCAAAAATACGATAAAAAAAATAATTGTTGGATAGTTAAAAGTAAGGAATTTAATGAAAATCATTATTGTTTATCAATAATCAAATCCGAGATTATCAAAACAAAATTTGGCAAACGAAGATATCTTGTTTTAGATGGTAGAATGCTTGATAAGAATAATGATGCTTTCATTAGCCACCTTACATTTGGTATGAGTGCTTTGTTTATTGTTGAAGATAAAAGCTCCAAACTTATTGCTGCAAATCCAACAATTCTTCTTGGAGCTTACAGCACGCCTCCACGAGATTGGAAGTTAGTTAAACTTGCACCTACTGATTATTGGGGTTGGAAGACTCACATTTGGGATGCTCATAATGGATATTATGGAGCGGTAGATTTAATTTTCGCTCCTTATGGAAAACAAGGTATTAAAGATATTTTTTCATTAACCACTTTTTATAGTAATGAAGGAGTTGTTGTAAACAAACAATCTTTGATTGATATTAAGACAAAACTATCTATTATTACAGATAAAAACAAACGAGTTTATTCTCTAAAACTAAAAGTAACAGGAGTAAAAGAAAATAAAAAACTCAAAACAAAATATTGGATAATTCCTTTTAATACTAAATACTGGATGTATTTAACACCAAAAAATTGGATACTTAATGGTTACGAATATTAACAGAAATTTACAAATCCAAAGTATTTCCAAAGTATTTAAAACATACATACACAAACAATAACTAAAATTCATATAAGTTATTCAAAAAATATTTGCTTTATTAGTTTAAAACTATAAAATTGCAACTTTACTAATATAAGAGGTTACTTATGAAAGGTTTTATTTTCAAAAAACAATGGGGCTGGCTGGCAAGCGGGCTTTCGTTAGGTTTTATTTTCTTGCTTGCTGTTGCTTTTGTTAAGCCTGTTGGGGTTTCTACGCAGTTTGTTATTTTAGATGGAATTGTTTGGAATGCAGTTTCTTCAGACTTAATTGTTGAAGATAAGACTGCCAAAAAAGGTTATAGAAGTACCAATGCCTACCTGAACAAAAGTGGTGGTAAATATGCCAAAAGTGTTGCTAAACCAATTAATTATAGTTTTATTTTTGTTCTTGCTATGATTTTGGGTGGTTTTGTTGCAAGCAAACTTCAACCAAAGCAAACAGATGAAGAAAAGTTAGAAAGTAAAAAGCTAGCAATTTCACCAAAAGTATTTAGAGAAAGCCTAGGAAACTGCACTAAAAAGCGTTATATGATTTCATTTATTGGTGGTTTTTTAGTTTTATATGGAGCAAGGCTAGCAGGTGGTTGCACAAGTGGTCATATGATGAGTGGAATGATGCAGACTTCACTTAGTGGTTATTTATTTGCAGCTGGTGCTTTTGCAGTTGCAATTCCTGTAGCAATTATTATGTATAAAAAAAGAGGTTAATTATGACTACAACTATATTATTCGCGATACTTTTAGGATTTTTATTTGGATTTATCCTACAAAAAGTTGGTGCATCAAATCCACAAAAAATTATAGGAATGTTACGCCTTTCAGATTTACATTTAATGCGTGCAATTCTTTTAGGAATTGGGACTAGCAGTCTTATTTTGTTCGCTTTACTTGCACTTGGACTTGTTGACTCTGCACATTTAAGCGTTAAAGCTTCTTATGTTGGCGTTATTATTGGCGGTGCTATTTTGGGACTTGGTTGGGCTATGTCTGGATTTTGCCCAGGAACTGGTGTTGTTGCAGCAGGAGCTGGTAGAAAAGATGCACTGATTTTTATTATTGGTGGTTTACTTGGTGCGTTAGCTTATACAATTTCTTATGCAAGCTTAAAATCAACATTTTTATTTGATAAGCTTGGTAGTAAGGCTACTTTGGTAGAAACTGGAAATGATAAATTTACAGCTTTGATGCCAGCTGTTTCACCTCTTTTGGTTGCTGGTGGAATTGGTGCTTTATTTATTTTAATAGCTATTTTCTTACCTAAATCAATTTTAAAGGATTAGATTTTAAGTAAGTTTTTTCATAATGAAAAAATAAAGGCAACAGGTTGAAATTTCCTGTTGCCTTTTTTTACAGCTATAAATAATCTATTGGTTAGTGTTATAATGAAAGATTATTTTAAAACTAAATAGTTAATAAACACTTAATATTTCAATGAAAAAAGAAAAAGAAAATATATTTCAAAAACTACTAGGGCTTGTAATCAAAAAAGATAACAAAGAAGATTTACTTGAATATCTTCAAGAAGCTCAAGAAAACAACATAATTGATAGCCAAGAAGCACGAATGATTACAGGAGTTCTTTCTGTTTCTGAGCAAAAGGTTAGAGATGTTATGATTCCTAGCTCACAAATTATAAGTGTTGAATATGACTTAAAATTTGATGAAGTTATTAAACTAGTTTTAGATAGTGGGCATTCTCGTTTTCCTGTTGAAAAAGATGATAAAATCATAGGTATTTTACTTGCCAAAGATTTACTTATTCATATTAAATATAAAACTGATTTTGAAATTAGCAAAGCTATGCGTGCTGCCAAATTTATACCAGAATCAAAACCATTAGATATTTTATTAAAAGAATTTCGTTACCAACGCGAACATATGGTTATTGTAACTAACGAGTATGGTGGAACTGCTGGTCTTGTTACTATTGAAGATGTTTTGGAGGAAATTGTTGGAGATATTGATGATGAGCATGATATTAAAAATGATAAAAACATCAAAAAATTAGATTTAACAAGTTATTTTGTAACTGCTATGACCGAACTTGATGAATTCAACTCAACTTTTGGCGTAGAGTTAAGCCATATAAACACTGATACTATTGGTGGTTTTGTAGTTTCAAAATTTGCTTATGTTCCCAAAATTGGCGAAAAAATAAACAGTGGTGGATTTTGTTTTATTGTAAAAGAAGCGGATGAAAGAAAAATCATTTCATTGGTTGTCAAAAAAATAAAAATCACAAACAACTAAACAAATTATGAAATTTGGCATTATTATTTTTCTTGGATTTATTCAAGCTCTTGTTTTTGATATAAAATACAGCTCTAACATCACTTGGCTTAGTGGAATTATTTCTATTATTTCAGTTGCTGGTTTTATTTATATAATAACTAATAAATCTTTAGTAAAAACTCCAAAAAAAGCTTTTGCAACTGGTTATTTATATGGACTTTCATTTTTCGCTTGGAATTTGAGTTGGGTTTATATAAGTATGAATATTTTTGGTGGTGCTAGCTTATTTTTTTCAATTTTAGCAAATGCTTTAATGGTTTTGATTTTGGCTATTTATTGGGGATTATCAGCTTATTGCATTATCAAACTTGGCAAAAATAGAACACAACAAATATTTATAGCTCCTGCAATTATTGCAATATTTGAATGGATTAGAAGTATGTTTTTTATAGGTTTTCCTTGGGGTTCTCTTGGTTATGCTCAAATTGATAGCCCGCTTGCTAATTTCTCTAAAATTGGTGGTGTATTTTTTGTTAGTTTCATATGTGTTTTACTTGCTTCATTTATTTTAATTATCTTTCTAAATAAAAATTTAAAATCAAAATTAATAGGTGTTTTGGGTATTTTTACAATTGTTATTTCCGCCCTACTTTTAAATATTCCACAAACCAAACAACTAAACTCAGACAAGTTAGAAGTAGCTTTAATTCAAGCAAATACTGATGTTATCACCAAATACACTTTAGAAAAAATACAAAAAAGTATAAATGATTATAAAAAAGAAACTTTCAAAGTCTTACAAAACAACAAACCTGACTTAGTTATTTGGGCAGAAACCGCCATTCCAAATATCTACCAAGATTCAGTTGAAGATTTAAATGATATGTTTCTTTTACAGCAAGAATATAATTTTGATTGGGTTGCTGGAATCCAATTTGAAAAAAATAGAACAGCAAACGCATATGGTGATATATATAACTCTGCTTATTTACAGTCAAAAAATGGAGAAGTTAGCTTTTATAAGAAACAACATTTGTTAGCTTTTGGTGAATACATTCCTTTTCGTAGTGTTTTAAGTCTTTTTGAAAAGTTTGTTACTATTCCGATGGCTGATTTTAAAAAAGGAGAACTAATTCAAGAACCATTTATTATAACTAAAGGAAAAACAACATTTAAACTTGCGGTTTCTATTTGTTTTGAAGCTGTTTTTGGTAATGAAATAAGGCAAAATGCAATAAATTCAAATATCCTTTTAAATATTTCAAATGATGCTTGGTTTGCAAAATCAAAAGCACAAATGCAACATTTTAATATAATTAGAATGCGTGCAATTGAAAGCCAAAAAACTATAATTAGAGCAACAAACACAGGGATTTCTGCAATTATAAATTATAATGGTAAGGTAATAAAAACCACCGAACAATTCAAAGCTGGTAGTGTTATTGCCAAAGTTAGCCCAAGAATTGGTAATACAATATATGTTTTAATTGGTGATTATCCTTTTATTATTTTCTTTGTTTTATTTATATTTTTTGTTAGATTTTCCACTAGGTTTTCTGCTGGATTTATTAGACCTCAGAAATGATTTATTTATACTCAATAATCATAAGCTTATTACTTCCTTTTGCGGTAATTAGATTATTTATAAAAAGCTCTAAAAATAAAGCTTATCGTAAGAATATCAAACAAAGATTTGCATTAGGATTACCAAAAACTAATAATTCTGACTTAATTTGGTTGCATTGTGTTTCTGTTGGAGAATTTTTGGCAAGCTTACTTTTAATTCAAAAAATTATAAAACAATTCCCTAATAAACAGCTTCTAATCACAACAACCACACCAACAGGAATGGAGCAGATAACCAAAAAACTTAGCTTAGAAATTAACTCAGAAAAAGTTATTTTCTGTTATTTACCTTTTGATGCACCTTTTTTAGTTAGTAAGTTTCTAAACCATTTTAAACCTGAAATAAGTTTGTTTATGGAAACTGAAATTTGGGCAAATTATATAAATAAACTTTACAAAAGAAATATTCCTACATTTCTTATAAATGCTAGACTTTCAGAAAAATCATTTAATAGTTATCAAAAAGCAAACAAATTCAATAACTTTGCAAATAATATAATAAGTAAGTTTACAAAAGTTATTTGTCAAAACCAAGAGTCTGCAAGTAGGTTTGAAAAGCTAAATGCAAAAACAGATATAATTACAAATATTAAGTTTGATATTATAAAACCAAATGATTTAAAAGAGAAAAACCAGCAATTAAAACAATTAATAAATAAAGAATTTATTCTAGCAGCAAGCACGCACACAGGTGAAGATGAAATAATAATTAAAGCTTATAAACAGTTAGTTAAAGAAAATATAATAAATAAATTGTTAGTTATTGTTCCAAGACACCCAGAACGAGCTGATAATATTATACAAATATGTAAACAAAATGATTTAATTTCAATCAAAAAAAGCAACCTAAAACAATCAGATAATAATGTAGAAGTTATCATAATTGATAGCATAGGAGAACTTATTTATTTATATTCTATGGCTTATTTTTCTATTATTGGTGGTTCTTTTATTGAACACGGCGGACATAATCCGCTTGAATCTGCTTTATTCAAAACCCCTTGTATCATTGGAAATAGTAGCTTTAATTTCCCAGAAATAATCAACCAAATGCTTGAAGAAAATGCAATAATTCAATGTGAAGAAAATAATAGCAAAACCCTCAAAAAAGCAATTTTGGAACTAATTGAAAATAAACAACAAATCTCAGAAAATAGTTATAAATACCTACAAAGCAAACAAGGCTCTACTGATAGCTATATTAAGTTATTAAAAGAGTATTTAATTACAAATTAAGAAAAGTATTATTGAGATATTAAGTTATAATTGTCAGTATAAAAATATAAATAAAATAAGTAAAACCAAGGCGTGAATAGATATGAAAAAAATAAATTTTTTTATAATATTACTAACTATTGCTAGTAGTATCAACAGCTTTATTTATATAGATATAATTGTTCCTTTAATTCCTAAAACAGTTGGTCTATATGTAGATAAAGTAACAAACGATAATGTTCTTTGGAATACTATACAAATAGTGATTATAAATATAATTCCTTCTTTTATTATTGCTTACCTATATTTAAAAGTGAAAAAAAGTAAGTTATGGATTATTCCAATATTTTTACTATATAGTCTATTTTGGTTCTATACGAGCTATAGTATTATGCATATATACATTCAACACTTTGGACATACATGGTTAGATATTGAAGTATTTAATTTTATGCTACAACAAAAGCATTTTTACATAGCTTATCTTTTAAGTCTCATACCTATGGTCTTTCTGATTTTTTATAATAAGAGGAGTAATTTATGATGGTTATCAATCGGGGAGCTAAAATAATGAAATATGTTTTTTTTGTGTTACTAGGGGCAAGTATAGGTTTTTTTCTTCAAAATCTCTACAATCCACATATAACTTTAGATAAAAATCAGTTAATGCTTAAAAGTCATAGCTTAGGAGCTTGTATGAATATGCATATATTGAAAGATAATGAAATGACTCGTGATATTGGAGATGCTTTGGGTGGATATCATCAAATGATAAATTATTACGGATATTCTGACATGGTGAGAGTGGATGATTATGTAGAGAAAGAGTATGAAAAAATAGTGATGGTGTCTAAGTTTACCAATAAACCATTAATCTTTATGGCTTGTATGAAAGTTTATAATTCAAAAGAATTTGATAAATTTATTTTAAACTTAGTGCCTGCTATTGAGAAAGGTTAAATGCTTAAAGTATTTAACCCTTTCACTCCTAAGTTATATCTATCTGCTTTTATAGAGAAGTAAAAGATAAAGGTTGATGAAATTTTACAAAATTTAAGGAGGTATTATTTTGAAAGCTAAAATAATGAAATATATTTTTTTTATATTACTAGGGGCAAGTATAGGGTTTTTTCTTCAAAACCTCTACAATCCACATATAACTTTAGATAAAAACCAGTTAATGCTTAAGAATCATAGCTTTGGAGTCTGTATGAATACGCATTTATTGGAAGATAATGAAATGAATCGTGATATTGGAGATACTTTGGGTAGATATAATCAAATAATAAAATATTATGGGAGTTCCGACATGAAGAGAGTAGATGAATATATAAATAAAGAGTCTGAAAAAGTAAAAGGGGTATCTATGTTTACAAATAAACCCATAACCTTTATAAGTTGTATTGATATTTATAATTCAAAAGAATTTGATGAATTTATTTTAAACTTAGTGCCAGCTATTGAGAAAGATTAAATGCTTAAATATTTAACCCTTTCACTTCTAAGTTATATCTATCTGCTTTTATAGAGAAGCAAAAGATAAAGGTTGATGAAATTTTACAAAATTTAAGGAGGTATTATTTTGGGAAATAAAGTAAAGCATGGGGTACTATTTTTATTATCTTCTTTATTCGTATGGGCTATATCAATACCTCTAAACTATTTTATAGGAATTAAGCTCTCATATATTTATTTTAAAGAGGCGGGGCAACAGGAAATAGATCATGCGGGCATAGGTTTTGACTATTTAATTATTATTACTTTTTTTTATATCTTACTTTTTTTTACTCAATTTTATTATTTAAAAAAATATAAGTTTATTTCATACATTAGTATAGGACTTTGGATATTAACAATAATATTGATATACTTTTTAAACCAATGAGGTGTAGGTATAGAAATCAGGTTAATATCTACATTTATTTTTTTGTCATGTTCCGACAAAAATATAGAACCAAGTGAGCATACAATAAACGCTAGAAATAAATTAAAAATATATGGCTTAAGTAATTGTGTATCTGAACAGTTTAAAAATGATGTTAATTCTAGTACCGACATTGTCTTTTCTGATTTACTTATTACGAGTTCGTTATATCATCAGACGGGAACAGGAATGCATGTAATAAAAAAAAATGTAGATACATTTGAAGTTATTTATGATCCATACAAAGAAACAAAATATTACTTTTCCAAAATATATCATTCCATGAAAAAAGCTACGAGCAAGAGAACAGGGAAACCTATAGTCTTTTTAAATTGTTTTAAAATTTACAACTCTCAAAAATTCAATGACACCAAATGAAAAATTTAATAGAATGATAAATGTCGCTTAAAAAGTGTTCCATAAAATTAGACCATTACAGTCAGCTAATAACCATTAAAAAAAATAAAGTGAAAAAATCAAAAAAAAGACTAAATTTAAGTTGCTTATTAATATCTACATTTATTTTTTTGTCATGTTCCGACAAAAATATAGAACCAAGTGAGCATACAATAAACGCTAGAAATAAATTAAAAATATATGGCTTCAGTCACTGTGTATATGAACAATTCAAACATGATACTAATTCTAGTACTAATATTGTATTTTCCGATTTACTTATTGCTGGTTCATCGTATCACTACATGGGAACAGGAATGCATACAATAAGACAAAATGAGAATACACTTGAAGTAATTCATGATCCATATAAAGCAACAGAAGATTATTTTTTAAAAATATATCCTTCCATAAAAAGTACGAGTAAGAGAACAGGGAAACCTGTGGTTTTTTTAAATTGTTTCCTGGTTTCTAAACCGAAGTGCAACTAAATTTTATTTTTAGGTTTTAATTTGGAACTAGTTATTTTTATTTTTATTAACTAAGATAATAACATTATGAAAAAATACACACAATTAACCAGAACTGATATGACAAAAATTGAAACATTGCTTGAGGAGAATTATAATCCTTGTGAAATAGCGATAAAACTAGGCAAAAATAAGACTACAATATACCGCTGCATAAAAAATAATAAAAACGCAGAAACCTTTGTTGGTGAAGAGGCATGGGAGAAAGTTTCCAAGAGGAAATCTATTGCAAATAAGCATGTTAGGATATTACCTGATAGTATTTTAGAGAAATATATTTTGATAAAAATAGAGCAACATTGGTCGCCAGAACAAATTTCTGGAAAGTGGCGAGAGGAGGCGCAAGAATCGATTTGCCACGAGACTATTTATCAATTTGTTTATAAGTATCACCCAAAATTAGTTAAGATGTATTTCAGAAGAAAAGGTAAGAAATATCAACATAATAGAAAGGAAAAATATCAAATAAAAGATCGTAGAATGATTGATGAAAGACCGCAAAATATTGAGCTTAGAAAAGAAGTTGGACACTGGGAAGGAGACACAATTGTCGGTAAAAATCACCAAGGCGCGATAGTTACAAATGTTGAAAGAAAAAGTGGTAAATTAATTGCTTCCAAAGTGAAAAAATCAACTGCAAAAGCTATTTTAGAAGCTACAGTTAAAGATTTCAAAGACTTACCAAATGAGTTACGAATAAGCATGACATACGATAATGGCAAAGAGTTTTCTTTACACCAAGAGATTGAAAAACAAGTAAAAATGAATGTTTATTTTGCACACGCTTACTCACCTTGGGAAAGAGGAACTAATGAAAATACCAACGGTTTGCTCCGAGAATTTATCCCCAAAGGCACTGATTTTAATAATGTTTCTGATGAAGACCTTGCTTATTTTGTAGAACTTATTAATAATAGACCACGAAAACGACTAGGATTTAAAACCCCAAATGAAGTCTTTCAAGCTGAACTTGAAAAGTTGCACTTGTAGGTAGAATCTAGCTTTTAAAATTTATAATTCTAAAGAATTTAATAATTTCATCAAAAAACAGGATAAATATATTAAGCAATACAATACCCAATAAATTTATAAAAGGCTAAAACTATGCAACCACAAAAAATAACCCTTTATTCAAAAACTGATTGTAGATTATGTGCGGATATTAGAGCTTTTTTACAGGCACGAATTCCAAAAAATGTGCAAATAAAAGAAATTGATATAACTACTAATTCAGAGCTTTTAAATGAATTTTGGCAAAAAATTCCAGTCCTAAAATCTAAAACAGGAGAGTTTTTATTTTTTCCTTTTACAAACGAAGAGTTTGCTGAATTTATTGCTTGTTATTCTTAGCTATAATTAGTTTTGTTAGTTAGGTTTATTAGATTTGCTCAAAATCATAGAATCACCATAACTAAAAAATCTATATTTATTATCTATTGCAAATTTATAAGCATTTTTTATAGTTTGAGTTCCAGCAAATGCACTTACAAGCATCATCAGGCTTGATTTTGGCAAATGGAAATTAGTTATAAGTTTATCAATTATTTGTAATTCATAACCTGGATAAATAAATAAATTTGTATCTTTTTTCATTGCAAAAACTTGGCTATTTTCACTTGCACTTTCTATTGCTCGCAAGCTTGTAGTTCCAACGGCTATAATATTATTTCCTTGTTGTTTTGCTTGATTTATCACGCTTGCTGTTTGCGTAGATATTTCAAATAATTCAAAGTGCATTTTATGTTCTTTTATATTATCAACTTTCACTGGTAAAAATGTTCCAGCTCCAACGAATAAAGTTACAAAAACAATTTCAACACCTTTATTTTTTATCTTTTCCAATAAGTCATCATCAAAATGAAGTCCTGCTGTTGGGGCGGCAACTGCACCTTTATTTTTAGCATAAACTGTCTGATACCTTTTATCATCTTTTTCAGTAGTTTGGCGTTTTATATATGGTGGCAGTGGAATATCTCCATATTTATCTAATAATTCGTCCCAAGTTCCATCAATTAATTCAATCAGGAAAAATGTATCCTGTTTTGCTTTTATAATTGCATTTTGCTGGTTTATTATAATTTGCATATCTATTTTAACTGGGCGGTTGCTTTTTATCATACAGAGTGCTTGTTTATCTGTTTGAATTCGTTCCACAAAAACTTCCAATTTCGCACCAGTTAATTTATTTGCTTTTAGCCTTGCTGGAATCACTTTACAATCATTTAAAACCAAAACATCACCTGAGTTTAATTCATCAATCAAGTCTGGGAAATTTGCATTTATATTTGTTGTAATATCTCCGCCCTGCCCTACTTTTAGTAATCTGCTTCCTGTTCTTTTATCGGCTGGAAATTGGGCAACTAATTCATCTGGAAGTTCAAAATCAAATTCTGATAAGCTGTAATTTTTATTATTCATAAGTTTTATTTTAGTAATCGTTATTTTGTTTATTTTGTTCACTTTCCAAAACTAAGTTAATTGCTTTTTTAACCATATCGTAATCATAGCCACGATTTAGTAAGAAGTTTTTAACTTTATTTTGTATTTTATTATCTGCCAAATTTTTAGCCAAAGATTTTTTCTTAACTAAATATATTGCATTTTCTAACCAATAATCAACATATTCTTCTAATGCAATTGATATTATTTCAGAATTTATATTTTGTTGGCTTAGTTTCATTTCTATCCATTTGGCAGCGTATCTTTGGCTTACTCTAGCTTTTGTAATCATTTCTGCATACCTTGTATCTGATTGATAACCTTTTACTTTTAGCACTTCTAAGCATTCATCAATTATTTCAAAACTAAATTCTGTTAATTTTTGCCTAAGTTCTTTTTCAGAGTATTCTCTTCTAACCAATGCTTTCATACATATTTGGTTGGCTTCTTTTAGTTGTTCTGTTTGGTTTTGTGTAGTTTTCACTTTTTATAAATCTATGTTTTAAATTCTGTTACAATCATACCTTTCAAACTACTAACAATAAAGACTTTAATGAGCAAAATAAAAGCACTTATTATAGATGACGAAAAAGATATTCGTGAACTAATCGAAATGGCATTTGTGGGAATGAAAATTGAATGCGTTTTAGCGGCAACTGTCAAAGAAGCACTTGCAAAACTAAAAAAAGAAAAGTTAGATTTTTGTATAACTGATATGAAGTTACCTGATGGAAGTGGAATGGATTTATTAAGATATATTCAAAATAATCTGCCCGAGCTTCCAGTTTGCGTGATAACTGCACACGGAAATGTTGATATTGCCGTAGAAGCTTTAAAACTAGGTGCTTTTGATTTTGTAAATAAACCATTTGATTTAAAACAGCTTCGTGCAATGGCTGATGCAGCTGTTAAATTAAATGACCGCACTAAAAGCACAGCCAAAATTGATACAAAAACAGGCACAGCAAATAAATCAAGCCCTACCAAAACTAAGATAATTGGACTTTCAAGAGTAATGCAAAAGCTAGAAGCGATAATTAAAAAACTTGCCAGATCCCAAGCTCCAGTATTTATCCATGGAGAATCTGGAACAGGTAAGGAATTAGTTGCTAGAAGTATTTATGAGCATTCGGCTAGATTTGATGGTCCATTTATTGCGGTAAACTGTGGGGCAATTCCTGAAAGCTTGGTTGAAAGTGAATTTTTCGGTTATAAAAAAGGTGCATTTACAGGTGCAAACAAAGATCAAAAAGGTCTTTTTGAATCTGCAAATGGTGGCGTTTTATTTTTAGATGAAGTTGCTGATTTACCTCTTTCTATGCAGGTAAAACTTCTTCGTGCAATCCAAGAACGAGCAGTTCGCCCAGTTGGTGGTGATACTGAAATTCCTGTTGATATTAGAATATTATCAGCAACTCATAAAGACCTTGCCAAATTAGTTGAAGAAAAAGAATTTCGTCAAGATTTGTATTATCGGTTAAATGTAATTTCTCTAAAAATGCCACCACTTAGAAAACGAGCTGGTGATGTTTTATTAATTACCAAATATATTTTGACCAAACTTGCCAAATCACATAATCTTAAAAACCTAAAAATAACCAAACCTGCCCTAATAAAACTAAGCTCTTATGATTTTCCTGGAAATGTTCGTGAGCTTGAGAATATTTTGGAGCGAGCTGTTACTTTTTGTGAAGGTGAAAAAATTGAAGCAGAAAATATTTTCTTTTCAAATTCAGCTATAAATAATGATGATGACGATGATATGGGAATGAATTTTGATTTGGATTCAGATTCAGATAATGATTTAAGTGATAATTTACCAGAGAATAACAATCTCACAGGAAAATCAGAGTTTGATTTATCAGAAACTGCTAAGCAAAAAGAAAATCCTACAAAAACTGAGAAAATAACTCCAATAGAAACAGTTGAAACAGTTGAAACTACTGAGGTAGAAACTCCAAAAGACATTGGAAACTTAGATGAATATCTTGAAAAAGTTGAAAAAGAAGCGATAAAATCAGCTCTTGAAAAATCAGGCGGAAATAAAACAAAAGCTGCCAAACAATTAGGCATTAGCTTTAGATCTTTTCGTTATAAAGTTGATAAATATAAAATATAAAGCACAAACAAAGTGAAAGAAACTATGGAAATTATAACCAATTACACAAGCTTTAGAACTCCAACAGTTGCAAAGCGGTTAATTATTTTGGAAAATCTGTTGGATATTCAACAACTAACCTTAACTAGCAAAGATGAATTTATAGTTTTGGGAGAGGGTTGTAATGTTCTTTTTACAAATCAAAAATATAATGGAACAGTTATTATTAATCGCTTTGAAGATTTATTAATCAATGAGTTAGATGATTGTGCTTATGTAACCGCAGGTGCTGGAATGAATTGGCATTTATTTGTTTGTCAAATGTCAGACTCTGGATTTTACGGACTAGAAAACCTTGCTTATATTCCTGGAACGGTTGGAGCTTCGCCTGTGCAAAACATTGGTGCTTATGGGGTTGAGGCTTGTGAGTTTATTGATGAAGTTATTACTTACGATATGGATTTGAATTTATTTGTCAAATTCACAAATGCAGAATGTAAATTTGGTTATAGAAATAGTATATTTAAGCAAAAAGCATTTAAAAAATATATAGTTATGTCTGTAACATTTAAGCTTCCAAAACAATTTGACCCAGTTTTGAGTTATGCAGGTTTGGCAGATAATTCCAAAACTATAACCGCCAATTCATTAATAAAAAAAGTTGTTGATATTCGTCAAAGTAAATTACCAAATCATTTAGAAATTCCAAATGCTGGAAGTTTCTTCAAAAACCCAATTATAGAAAAAGATTTGTTTACAAAATTATCTGAGCAAAATCCAAATATGCCTTTTTATAAACTTGAAAATGATAAATTCAAAATTCCAGCAGCATGGTTAATTGAAGCGGTTGGTTATAAAGATAAAACCATAGATGGAGTTGGAACTTACCACAAACATTCACTTATTTTAATAAATAAAAACGGACAAACAGGCGATAAAATATACAACTTTGCCAAACAAATTGTAAAAGTTGTAGAAACTAAATTTAATATTCAATTAGAACCAGAGGTAGTAATATGCTAAAAAACATCAAAGCAGTTGTTTTTGATATGGACGGAGTGATTTTTGATTCCGAACAATTTTATTATGATGCACGAATGATAATCGCCAAGCGAAATAACATCGCGATGAGCGAAGAAGATTCAGCATCTTTTGTTGGTAAATCAAAGCTTGAATGCAAAGCAATTCTAAAACGACTTTTAGATAATAACCAACAAAAAGCAGACCAATTTTGGAACGATGCCGAAAGCGTTGGCGTTAGTTTATTAAAAGAAAGAGGTATTGTTTTAAAAAGTGGTTTCTTAGATTTATTTGAGAAAATCAAACAACAAACAAACCTAGATATTGGGCTGGTAACTTCTGCTGAAAAACATGTAGTTACAAATAATTTCGGATTATCCAAACAAACAAAAGTCCTAGAAACTTTCAAACAAATCGTAACTTACGAAAGCGTCAAAAACCACAAACCAAACCCAGAACCATATCTATTATCCGCTTCATTATTAGGTTATAAACCAAAAGAATGTATTGCAATTGAAGACTCTATTCCTGGTGTTACCGCCGCCCTTGGTGCTGGATTTAATACAATTATGATTTCAGGCGTTGGAGCTTCTGACCAAGAGCTTGAAAAAAAACTATTATTTAAGGCTAATAAACACCAAGAAATAATTGAGTTTTTACAAAATAAAAATGTTATTTAAGGTTGTTTGGTTTCTAAACAGAAGTGGAATATTTATTTTATTATTAAAAATTAAGTTATAATTATTGCTATAAAAAATATAAATAAAATAAGTGAAATTAATAAATAATAATCATTAAAAAATAAGAGGAAAATAAAATGGCAAAACCAGTAGCAACATTAGGAGATATGCACAGTTGTCCAATACCAGGACATGGGGTAACACCTTTGGTAAGTGGTTGTGGTAAGACAATAGTTAATGGGAAACCTACCGTTTGTATTGGAGATAAAGCAGGTTGTGGGGCAGTTATAATTGAGGGAACTCCAATTGCAATTTCAGAAGGACAGTTAGTTTCTTTTAAAGGAGCAAAAAGCTCACACGGTGGCGTTATTGTAAATGGCGATAGCTCTTATCTGGTTGATACTGGCGGGGCTAGTGTTGTTCCTATTCCATCTAAAGCAGAAAATTTGGCAAAAGGTTATGGTGGAAATGAAGGAAAGAACCAAAACTATTCTGATGGAAATAAAAATGGTATCAATATGTTTTTATATGTTTTTTATAAAGAGGTTGCTAAAGAAGGTACATTAACAAGATTAACTTCAATATCATATCCATATGATATGATTAAAGAAATTACACAAAATCCTAAAAAATATGGAATTATTCCGCGAGGGGATTTAATAAAAAAAGGCAACTCTATCGTTAAAAGACCTGGATTACATGCATTAGGAAATACAAATAGTATCTATACCTCGGCTTCTACTATTGAAGCAGGAGCAGGAGGAATCGATTATACCCATAAATTTTATATAGATATAGAAGTTGCTAAAAAACACGGTGGAAAAATCATATCAACACAAGAAATTATAAAAGATTTGCATCTATTAAAGAGAGAACAACCTCACCTTTCTTCAAGAATTAATAAACTTTTAACAATTATTGATAAGGTTGAAGCAGAAATATTAGTAGAAAAAAGAGTTCCTAAAAGAGCAATTATGACCGAGAAAGAATATAAATTAATGAAAAAAATGAATATTGCAGGAAAAGGTCTTTTTATTTTGTCAATAGGTTTAACAGCGATAGAGATAAAAAATGCTACAATGAAATCTATAGAACAAAAAAGTTACAAACCTGTAGTAGCTGAAACTATTCGTCAAACAGGAGGTTGGGGTGGTGCATGGGCGGGAGCAAGGTTAGGCGGGGCTGCTGGAGCTTTAGTTGGTGTAGAAACTGGCCCAGGCGCCATAGTATCTGGAATAGTAGGAGGTATTGTTTTTGGTTTTGCTGGGTATTTTGGGGCAGATTGGGTAGCTGACTATATAGATGAAAATTAAAAAGGTTATTAAAATGTTAAAAACAATAAAACATTTTTTAGGTTTTAAAAAAGAACGAGAAAAATTCAAAAAAGAAATGATACAAAAAAAGCAAGTTAAATTCATATTCTTATCAGAAGCTTTATATTTTATGGAATCAGTAGATATTGAGAAAAATTTTAATGTAGTGGTTGAAAAACATACAATTTATATGCAAGTTTACTTTAGCTCCTATAGAAAATGGAAAAAACTAAAAGAGTATAATAATCAAATGAAATTTTACCCTCCTTGGGTATGCTTCCCTGGAATATTAGATGTTCAAATGTGTTTTAGAGAAGGAATAGGAGAATCGTATTTGAAATTTTGGATAGCATGGATTTTAAAGTATGATATGGAAGAGAGAATGGAATATTTATACTCTTATGATATAGGTATAAATTGGTTAGAGGGGTTATCTTTTCATGGTTTAACGGAAACAGTGGAAGAGTATAAAAATAAAAGACATTAGAATTTTGGTAGTTAAAGACGAAGCTAGCAAAAAATATTTGGGAGAAAAAGACTATGTAAATTTAGAAAACTTTTTACCAATTAATAAAGATAAAGATACCTCAATTTATTACACGCATAATTGTGAAGCAAAACAAACAATTAAACTCAAATATAAGCCTTAGGAAAATAAAATGAAAAAAACATTATTACAAATTATATTATTACTATCTTTAACATCTTGCTCTAGCCGCCATAATATCCCAATTGCAACTTTAAAGTTTGATAAATTAAAATTAGCAGAAAAAGATATTAATAATTTATTTAAGATTAGTTTTTCATCTAGCCACAATATTGGAAAGGCAATTAGTTCACATCAAGGGTTTATTTCTTATAGTCAAAAGGAGTTTATATGCTTATTTATAGATAATGATATTGCAGAAAAAGACTTAATTACATACAATGGATATTTATTAAGATCCAGTGTTATTAACCCTAAATACAATCCTAAATCTGACTTACAATATTCCTATAATTATACAGCTTTTTTTTTAAAGTCTATAGATGGAACTGGATCTAGACCATATCATGCTGATATGGTTGAAGATAATAAAATGCTAGAAGTTATAAGTCAGCTTAAACAACCACCATCTAACTTAAGATGTGTAGTTATTGCATGGCCTACAATTAGTCCAATTAAAAAAGATTTGTATATTTCAAACACAATGCTTTTACCTAAATCTGAAATACTTAAGGCTTTGAAACCATTTGATAATTAAGGTGAGTGAGAAGCTATGATAGATGATTTTGTAGTCCTATTATCTGCTTCTGATATATTACTTAATTCTATTAAAAACTACTTAGGAAAATAAAATGAAAAAAATATTAATAACTATATTAATTTTAACATTACTATCATGCGCTGGGAGTTATATTCCCAAGGCTAATCTGAAGTTCATTAAAATCAATAAAAAAAAATCTCTGAAATATAAAAATATATATTCATATTATTTGTATTTTTCCTCGGATATTAATTTAGAAGAAAATTTCAATAAGAAAAAAACTATTACTGCATTAGATTGCTTTTTTAAAAAAAATAAAGTTGAAGATAAAGATTTCTATAGCTATGGTTTATACCCAATGAAAATAAATTCAAGCTCTCTAAAGCTAAGCTCTAGATATAAAAAAGATAGCCTTTATTATACCGAAATATATTTTTATGAGAGAAATTCAAGTAATAATAGTTATAGTACTGTATCCAAAAATGAATATTTAAAAAAAATAAATGCATTAAGTAAAGATATGAGTAGCTTTAAATGTGCCATTAGAATTGTTCCTCTTTATCGTTTTGGAAAAAAATATATTTCAAACACAATGCTTTTACCTAAGTCTGAAATACTTTAGGCTTTGAATACATACGATGATTAAATAGAGCTGATTTATCCGATAAAGTTAATTTGCAAGAAATCACCGAAGACAATATGCCTTATAACCCCCAAACATAAACCTTACTAAAATAATGAAAAAAATTAAAGAAAAACTAAATTTAAGTTGCTTATTAATATCTACATTGGTTTTGTCTGCTTGTCTATCAACTGGCTCTAACTACTCAATAATTGGTGGTTATTCAAAAGCACCTGCTGACTTTATAGAACACAAATTTGATGGTAGAAATTGGACACCAAAATATCAAGCTGGACATGATCTTTTTTTCCTTACAGAGATGACAGTCGGTAAAGATAATATAAATAATTGGAGTGAACTACTAACTTCTGCAACTTACTTTAATACAGACTTTAATGTTTTATCAACTGAATTCATAAATGTTATAAGTAAATGTCCTAATATTAAACTTAAAACAAGTAGAACTTCCAAAAAAAATATAACTATATTTTGGGAACACAATGGTTGTGGGAAATTTAAAGGACAGAAAGAAATTAGTAAGTATATGCAAGGTAGTGATGGAACATATACACTATCTTATACAGTTATAAATGAAAAATTTAAAAAAGATAAATATAATATTTGGAAAAAAAATATAGAAGAGTCTAGGCTAGTCTTAAAACATAATTTAGGGAAAAAAGCTTCTTCTACAATTTTAATAAAAAAATAATTAAAATTTCACAAACCATTCAAAACCTTTTCAACACCTTCGTTGGCAAGGGTATCGGCGATTTCATTTCCTAGGTGTCCAGAATGTCCTTTTACCCAATTCCAGCTAACTGTGTGTAATAAGGTTGCTTGCTCTAATTGTTGCCAAAGATCTTTATTTGCAACATCTTTTTTACTTGAATTTTTCCAATTATTTTTTTTCCAAGCCGTTATCCACTTTGTAATTCCATTTTTTACATAATTAGAATCTGTCCAAAGCTCAATATCACAAGGTCTTTTCAACAATTCCAAAGCTTTTATTGCTGCCATTAATTCCATTCTATTATTTGTGGTATCTTTTTCTCCACCACAAATACTTTTTTGAGTTTCATTATAAGCCAAAAGAGCACCCCAGCCACCTACTCCAGGGTTACCTTTGCAAGCTCCATCTGTATAAATAATTACTTTATTTTTTTTCATATTTGATATTTGCTTTATTGGTTATTAGTTTTTGATGATTTTTGGGTAATTGCTTCACCCATTTCTAGTTTTTGTTTAAACTCTAAATTATTCCAGTTATAAGTTCCTTTTTTACTAATCAAAATAACGGTTGAGCCTAAGTTAAACCTACCAATTTCATCTCCTTTTTTAAACTCTTCTGAGTTTGTTGGCAGTGAAAATTGTTCTTTATAATTATTAGGAGAAATTTCCCCATGAACAACTGTTTCTATTGAACCAACATTAACAGCACCAACTAAAACCATAATAAACTCATTATTATCAACACCTTCAAACTCTAAAACCAGCCTTTCATTTCTAGCAAATAATCCACTAATTCTATCTAGCAAAGCTATAGAAACACTATTTAATTCACCAGGTATATAAGTTGCATTTATTAGCTTACCATCAGCTGGCATATGTATTCTATGATAATCATAAGGTGCTAAATAAATTGTTATAGCTTGTCCATTTTGGTATTTTTGAGCCAAATTTTCAGTTATTAATTTATCAACTGAGTAACTATGTCCTTTTATTTGAAATATTTGATTTCCTTCAATATCTCCAAAATGTGCAATTCTACCGTCAACTGGCGAGGCTATTATATTTTCGCCTGTAATTTGTCTTGCATTATCTTCAAGTTCTCTTGTGAAAAAATCTAATAAACTTTTATATTCTTCAACTGTTTCTCTTTGTGAGTCATCTAAATTTGCTCCAGTTATTTTCATAAAAGCTTTTATAGCTATGTTTTTAAATGTTTTATTTTCAATTCTTGAAAGCTTATACATTAAAGCACTAAGGAGTTTTTTTGGTAGTAAAAAGTGTAAGAAATATCGCATAATTATTTGTTATTTATATTGTTTAATTAATTTAGTTTAGTTAGTTTTATTGATTATATTTTGGCAAGAATATCCAAAGCACCCTGCTCTATCAAGTAGTCAGCCGCTTGCAAACCAAGTCCTCGTGCATCAATTGCAAGTCCTGTAACTTCTGCATTTAGCATAATTGAACCATCTGGTTCTCCAATTATTGCTCTTAAGTGAATATTTTCCCCATCAATCGTGCAATAAGCAGCGATTGGTGTTTGGCAACTTCCATTAAGCCTTTCATTAACTGCTCTTTCAGCTGTTGCTCTGATTGTATTTTCATCATCTGCAATTGTTTGAAGAATTTCAATAATCTCTAAATCTTCTTTACGACACTCAATTCCCATACTGCCTTGAGTTATTGCTGGAAGACAAATTTCACTAGAAATAACAGAAGTAATTCTTTCATTCATTCCTAGTCGTTCTAAACCAGCGGCAGCAAGGATAATTGCATCATATTCTCCATCATCTAATTTTTTCAGCCTTGTGTTTACATTTCCGCGTAAATCTTTAAAAACTAAATTTGGGTAAATGTTTTTTAATTGGCAAACTCTTCGCAAACTACAAGTTCCAACCACTGATGAGTCTGGCATTTCTGCCAAGTTTTGGTATTTGTTACTTACAAACGCATCAAAAGGATTATCGCGTTTTAAAATGGCTTTAATTGCTAGTCCATCTGGCAAAGAAACACCAACATCTTTCATTGAATGAACAGCTATATCAGTTTCATTATTTAGCATAGATGCTTCTAATTCTTTTACAAAGAGACCTTTGCCACCTATTTTTGCAAGTGGGCTATCTAGCATTTGATCACCTTTTGTAGTCATACCAATAATTTGGACTTCTAAACCTTCAATATTTTTTTTGAGTTTATCTGCTACAAACTCAGCTTGCCACATTGCTAAAGGGCTGTTTCTTGTCGCGATTTTAATTAATTTTTGATTTTGCATTTTATTTTCTCACTATAAAAGGTTTATGTATTTTTATGATTATACTTAATTTATAAGCAATTTATAACTCTAATTATAGTTTTGCTTCCTGCAAAATTAACTTACAAATAAACTTGAAAACAAACTAACAAATTAACTACATAATTAGCTAATAAAGTTATGTTATAATTTTACCAATATGAAAAATAACTTACAATTAACAGAAAACCCTAAGTTTTCAGACAAATCTTTTTCAGTATCTGAACTAAATTCAATAATTTCAGATATTTTGGACTCAGGTTTTCCAGCACAAATATGGATAGAAGGGGAAATTTCTAATTACTCTTTAGTTGGCTCAGGGCATAGATATTTTTCCTTAAAGGATAATAATAGCTCAGTTAGTTGTGCTTTATTTAAAGGCTCTGCAAACCGTATAAACTCTTCAATATTACAAAACCTAAAAAATGGCGATAAAATTATTGTAAAAGCAAATATAAGTGTTTATAAGCCAAGAGGAACTTATCAATTAATAGTTTCTGATATTGAGGAAGCTGGTTTTGGGAAATTAGCCAAAGAATTTGCAGAGCTAAAGTTAAAGTTAGAAAAACTTGGTATGACTGGGGTCAAAACTAAAAAAACTATCCCAACTTGGGCAAAACAAATTGCAATTATAACTTCAGCAACAGGGGCAGCAATCGCTGATGTAATCAGCACTCTAAAAAGACGCGCACCTTTTATCCCAGTGGTTGTTTATCCTAGTTTAGTTCAAGGAGAAAAGGCGACACAAAATATTATAAAAGCTCTAAAAAAGATAAATTCTAACGACAATTCAGATGTTATTTTATTAGTTCGTGGTGGTGGTTCACTTGAAGATTTACAAGCTTTTAATAATGAAGAACTTGCTTTTGAAGTCTTTAATTCCAAAATTCCAGTTATCACAGGTGTTGGGCATGAGACTGATTTTACTATTGTGGACTTTGTTTCAGATTACCGAGCAGAAACGCCAACTGCAGCGGCAGTTGCTGCCAGCCCAAATATAAAAGATTTACAACAAAGTTTAAATAACAAAAAATCACAGCTTCTAAGTTCTATGCGTGAAACTTACAAATTAAAACGCAGCCAACTTTTAAACCTGAATAATAGAATAAAAGTTCAACACCCAAATAGATTATTATTAGAACAAAATCAGAAACTTGATGAATCTAAAATAAAGCTAATTAAATTAATAAAAGGATATACTAACTCTTGTAAAGTTGATTTGATAAGTTTAAACAAAAGATTAAAACTTCAGCACCCTAAAAGAGTTTTTATTGAACAAAATCAAAAGTTAAACAGCAAAAAATTACAACTTTTAAATTCTATGCGTGAGATTTACAAATTAAAACGCAACCAACTTTTAAATTTAAATAACAGACTAAAAGTTCAACACCCTAAAAAAATCTTAATTGAGAAAAATCAAAATGTTAATAAAAAATCTCAAAGTTTAATAAAACAAATAAATAACTTATTAGAAAATAAAAAGAACTACCAAAAAGGTTTAGCTGCAAGGTTAAAACTACTTTCTCCTTTGGGTATTTTGGATAGAGGTTATAGTTTAACTTTTGATGAAAATAAAAGTATAATATCTTCAGTTACACAGGTGGAAAATAAACAAAATTTGAAAATATGGCTTAAAGATGGTGAGATTTCTGTTATCGTAACCTCAAAAAAATAATGTAATAACTAAAACAAAATTGGTAATTAATTTATGACTAAAACAAATACACAAGTAACTGATATTTACGAGCATCCACTTAATGAACGAGTTAGACTTTTTTTGCGTTTAGAACTTATTTATAACCAAGCAACTCATTTCAAAACTGTTGCTGATATTTATGAGGCTCAAATGTGCTTTAACTCTTTGTTTGCATTGATGAATATTAGTAAACGATACGAACTTAGATCTGAAATTCTAAAAGAACTTATCAGAATGCAAAATATGCTGAATTCAGCCCAACAACACGAAGGTGCTGATAAAAATAAAATCAAAGAACTTTTAATTGAAATTAATAGCTGTATTAGTGGGTTACATAATTTAGATAGTTCAAAAATTCTTGCAGTGCAAAACGATGAACTATTAAATACTATAAAACTAAGAAATATTCATGATACAGGAACATATTTCTTTGAAATTCCAGAGCTTCAATTTTGGTTACTTCAATCTAATGATGATAAACAATACCAAATAAATAACTGGATGGAGCCTTTTCGTGCTTTTAGAGATTCAATTGCTTTTATTTTGAAAATTATCAGAGAAAGCTCCAAACCAACCGCCGAATGTGCAAAATCTGGAATGTTTTTAAAAACAACAGCTAGAGAAATTACACCGTATCAACTTTTGAGAGTAAAAGTAAATGGTATTCAAAACGCTTATCCACAAATAAGCGGTGGAAAACATAGGTTTTCAATTAGATTTATTGAAAGATCAACTTTTGAAAAAGGTATTTCACAAATTACAACTGATGTTAATTTTGAATTACAAACTTGCATAATTTGATAAAAAACAGATAAAAAACAAATATAATCATATAGCTAAAAAACATATGATTATAAATTCACAACAAACAAATAACTTAAAAGGAAGATATTATGATAAATATATTTAGAGAATATGATATTCGTGGGATTTTTGAGAAAGAATTAAATCAAGAAACTGTTAAAAAAATTGGTTACTTTTTTGCCAAAAAAGTCAAAGAAACAACTCCTTTAGCTAAGTATATTTCTATCGGTTATGATGCAAGAAGCCATTCTCCATTGCTTTGTGATTGGTTGGTTAGTGGAATTAATAGTGGTGGAATGGAAGTTTTATTTTTAGGAATTGTTCCAACTCCAACTAACTATTTTTCTAATTTTATTGAGTTTGATGGTAAATCTTCATCAGCTTCAATTATGATAACTGGATCACATAACCCACCAGAATATAATGGATTTAAGCTAACTATTAATAAAGAACCATTCTTTGGTAAAGATATTTATGCACTTGGTGAGCAAATTATAAATTCAAATATAAATGCTAGTGAAATAGTTGATAATAATAAAGTTATTCCAGTAAATGGAAAGCAACAATATATTAATTATATGATTGAAAATTTCAAACATCTTAATTTAAAAGGTGAAAAGTTTGTTTTTGATTGTGGAAATGGTGTTGCAGGAATAGTTTTAAGAGATATTTTGGAAGGTTTAAATATTAATTCTAAAATTATGTTTGAGCAACCTGATGGAACTTTTCCAAATCATCATCCAGATCCAGGTGTTGAGGCAAACTTAGTTGATATTAAAAAAGAGTTGCAAAGTAATGACTACGCACTTGGTTTTGCTTATGATGGTGATGCCGATAGAATTGGAGTTTTATCTAATAAATATATTTTTAAGGGAGATATTTTAGCAATATTTTTATCCAAATTTATTGAAAACCCAATTGTAATTGGCGAAGTAAAATGTAGTCAAAATATGTATGACATAATTAACACTTATGGAACTGCAATTATGCATAAAACAGGACATAGTAATTTGAAAGTAAAAATCAAAGAAACAAACGCATCACTTGCAACAGAAGTTAGTGGACATATGTTTTTTAATGATAGATATTTTGGTTTTGATGATGCTATTTATTCAACTTTACGAGTTTTAGAACTTGTTCATAATGATTTTGACTTTAATAAAAACTTTGAAGAACTACCGCAAACATTTGCAACAAATGAAGAAAATATAAAAACAGCTGATAATATAAAGTTTGAAATAGTTGAAAGAGTAAAACAAAAACTACAAAATCCACCTAAAGATTTCCCAACTATAAAAGATATTATTGATATTGATGGAGTTCGTGTTAATTTTGAAAATGGTTGGGGCTTGGTTCGTGCAAGTAATACTAGTCCAAATATTGTTACTAGATTTGAAGCAATTGATGAAAAAACCGCTTTATTTTATAAAAGTAAAATCTTAGATCTTATAACAACTATTAGCTAAAAATAATTTTCTATTTATTACGCAAATATTAATAGTGCTAATGTTTGAATAATTATATTGTTTAAATCTCGTGTGAATAATATAATGATTTGATGATTAAATTACAAACACTAGAAAAACAACTAAATAAAATTATTATTGGAAAAAGCAAACAAGTTAGATTATCGCTTGTTTGTTTGCTTGCAAAGGGACATTTGTTATTAGAAGATTTGCCAGGAACTGGTAAAACAACATTAGCAAAATCTTTTGCCGCTCTTTTGGGATTGGATAACAAACGAGTTCAATTTACTGCAGATATGGTTCCATCAGATATAACTGGTGGGCTTATCTATTTACCAAATGAGCAAAAATTCAAATTACAAAAAGGTCCTATTTTCACAAATATATTATTAGCTGATGAAATAAATCGTGCTTCTCCTAAGTGTCAAAGTTCATTACTTGAAGCTATGGAAGAGCTACAGGTTTCTATTGAAGGTAGAACTCTAATTTTAGATAATCCTTTTTTTGTAATCGCAACCAAAAATCCAACTGAGCAATATGGAACTTTTCCACTGCCTGAATCTCAGCTTGATAGATTTTTATTTAAAATATCTTTAGGATATTTGGATAGCCCTGCTGAAGTTGAAATCTTACTAGGGAAATCAAGAAAAGATTTACTAGCAGAACTTAAACCCGTTTTAACTAAAGATGAGTTAATTCAATACCAAAATAAAGCTAGCCAAGTTTATGTAAGTGAGCTTATTGCACAATATGTTCAAGCTTTATTACAAGAAACTAGAGATTGTGGAACTTTTGTAAATGGCTTATCAACTCGTGCAGGTGCTGGAATTATAGCTTCTGCTAAAGCTTTTGCATTTTTAAAAGGCAGTGAAGCTGTTAAACCAGAGGATATTCAAGCTGTTTTCTTAAGTGCCACGCCGCATAGATTAGAAGTTAAAAAAGAAAGCACTATAAGTAAAGAACAGATTATCCAAAATATGATGCAAACTGTAACTTTGCCAATATAAGAAATACTAAAACAATTTAAAACCAACAAATTAAAATTAATAAAAACTACTAAAAAGAGAATATAAAATATGATAAATACTATGAAAAAGAACTCTATAATTAAATTATCAGCTGCAATTGCTGTTAGTTTCCTTAGCTTTCAAGCTCCTGCAAAAAATAATTTACCAGTAAAAGAAATTCAGAATTTTGTAGAAGTTTTTAACCTTCTAAAAACTCAGTATGTTGATGAAAAAAACTCAGCAGAGCTTATTGATAATGCTATTTCTGGAATGCTTTCAGGACTTGATCCTCATTCTGCTTATATCAAAAAAACTAAAAAAGAAGATTTTAATAATGATATAAATGGTCAATATACAGGACTTGGCGTTGAGCTTGATGTTGTTGATGGTAATTTGATAGTTGTTTCGCCTATTACAAATAGCCCTGCTGAAAAAGCAGGAGTTAAAGCTGGTGATAATATTGTAAAAATTGACGATAAAGTTATCAGAAATATGCAAATGCACGATATTAGTAACTTAATTAGAAAAAGTAAAACTGAAACTATAAACTTAGTTATTAAAAGAAAAGGAGAGAAAACTCTTAAAATTTCAGTTACTAAAGGAAAAGTTAGTTTAACTAGTATTTACTCAAAACTGCTTGATGATAAATTTGCTCATATCTTTATTTCACAATTTCAATCAGACACTGCGAAAGATTTTATTGCTGAAGTTAATAAATTACAAAAAGAAACTAAACTTGAAGGAATTATTATTGATTTACGCAATAATCCAGGTGGTTTAGTTACTTCTGCAACAAAAATTGCTGATTATTTTTTGAAATCAGGGTTAATAGTTAGAACTAAAAATAATAATTCAGGTCTTGAATCTAAAATAAATGCAACTGATAAACAATATAATAAAATTCCTTTAGTTGTTCTTATAAACAAAGGTTCTGCTTCTGCTTCTGAGCTTTTAGCAGGTGCTTTGCAAGATCATAAAAGAGCGATTATTGTTGGACAAAAAAGTTTTGGTAAAGGTTCAGTTCAAAATATAATTCCTTTATCTAACGGTGATATTGTAAAAATAACTACTGCAAAATATTACACTCCAAATAATGTTTCTATTCAAGCCAAAGGAATTACACCTGATATAACTCTTGCCGATTTAGAGGTCAAAAAATCAGAGGTTGAGTTATTAGCTTATAAAGAAAAAGATATTGATAATCATATTAAATCTGATAAAAAAGCACAAAATAAAACTGTAAGCTTTAGTTCAACACAAGTTGCAAAAACTGATTTTCAGTTATTTGAAGCTTTAAATATTATGAAGACAATAAACTTCAGTAAAAATAAATAAAGGATAAAGATGTCTAATAAATCCCCAATTACAGCAACTATTGATTTTGAAAAAGATGGTAAACAGCATGGCTTTTTAAAACTGCCCTACTCGTCTAATGAGTCAGCTTGGGGGTCTATTATGATTCCAATTACTTGTATCAAAAATGGTGAAGGTTCAACCAGCTTATTAACTGGTGGAAATCACGGTGATGAATATGAGGGAATAACTAGTTTATTAAAACTTGCAAATAGTTTAGAAGCTAAGGATATTAAAGGAACTGTAATTATTATTCCTGCAATGAATTATCCTGCAGTTTTAAATGGAGATAGAGTTTCGCCAATTGATAATGGAAATCTAAACCGTGCTTTCCCTGGAAAATCTGATGGAACTCTTACTGAGAAAATCGCAGATTATTTCACAACTGTTTTAGTTCCAAAATCAGATTATGTTTTAGATATTCACTCTGGTGGAAAGACTTTGGATATTATTCCTTTTGCCGCCGCTCACAGACTTGATGATAAAATGCAAGAAGAGAAGTGTATAAAAGCCGCTCAACTATTTGGTGCTCCTTATACATTAATTATGTTTGAATTAGATGCTAAAACTATTTATGATACAACTGTTGAAAAACAAGGCAAAGTTTTTGTTACAACCGAATTAAGAGGTGGTGGAACTAGCTCTCCCAAAACAATTGCTTATGCAGATTGCGGAATTCATAACTTTTTGATTTATGCTGGAAATATAAAAGGTGAATATAAAAAACCATACAAAACACAAATGTTAGATATGTCTGGTGGTAATTGTTATGTTCAAAGTGAGCATAGTGGAATTTTGGAAATGACTGTGGAGCTTGAAGATATTGTAAAAAAAGGAGATTTGGTAGCAACTATTCATAATATTGAAAGAACAGGACAGCAACCAGTTAAATATTATGCAAAAATGGATGGAATAATTATGGCAAAACGCCACCCTTGCCTGATAAGCACTGGAGATACATTTATAGTTTTAGCACAGCTTGTTTAGAATAATATAACTTACTTAAAAATTAATACAAAAAAGCAAAATAATGGCAAAAAAGAAAAAACAATCAACAAATCAAATAGCTAGAAACAAAAAAGCTAGATTTGATTTTCATATAGAAGATAGATTTGAAGCAGGTTTAGTCTTACTTGGCTGGGAAGTTAAATCACTTCGTGCTGGTCGCGTTCAAATGACTGAAAGTTATGTAACCATTAAAAATAATGAAATGTTTTTATTTGGTTGTCATATTGTTCCTCTTCCTGCTGCATCAACTCATGTTGATACTGATTTTTTACGCACAAGAAAATTACTACTTTCTAGGCGAGAAATTGGCAAAATAATAGGTTTAAAAGAGAGAAAAGGTTATACAATTGTTCCTCTTTCTCTTTATTGGAAATCTGGAAAAATAAAATGTGAAATTGGAATTGCCAAAGGTAAAAAAGATCACGATAAAAGAGCAGATGAAAAAGATCGTGATTGGCAAAGAAGCAAAGCTAGAGTTATGAAAGAGTATAATTAGCTTTTTGTTCCTGAGCAAATCATTAAAGACCATTGGAAAGTATTGAAAAACATTGGAAAACATTGGAAAGTATTGGAAAACATTGGAAAGTATTGGAAAACATTGGAAAGTATTGGAAAGTATTGGAAATGTATTGAAAATAATATAAAAATAAAAAATAAAAAACACCATCAAAACTATGAAAGCAATAATATTTATTATAAGTTTAATTATCAACATTAACCTTGCCTATGCACAATTACCAGCAGGCGTTAGAGAGCTAATAACTAAATCACCAGTTCCACTTAACCAAATAAGTATTTGGGTTGCACCTGTTAATTCAGAAACTCCTTTGATTTCATTTCAAGAAAATACCCCAAGAAACCCTGCTTCAGTTGCAAAACTTCTTACAACAGGCACAGGTTTAATTAATTTGGGAGCTGATTATAGATGGAAAACTGAATTCTATATTGATGGAAAAATCTCAAATAATACTTTAAATGGAAACTTGATAATAAAAGGTTATGGTAATCCATATATGGTTGAAGAACGCTTGGTTGATATAGTTTCATCGCTTCAAGAAAAGGGTATTTATGATATTAATGGTAAAATAATTATGGATAATTATTTTTTTGAAAACGAAGTTGAAATACCAGATTTATTTGATGGAAATGGTATGTCTCCTTATAACGCTATACCTAATGCTTTGGCTATTAATTTTCGCACAATTAAAGTAACCTTTTCAGGAAATACAGGAAAAGCTGTTGTTACAACAAATCCAAAATTAGAATATAGTGAAATTCAAAATAATATGACACTTAATAATTCCAAAAAATGCAAAGGAAAAGGTTTTAGACCAGTTATAAACGCTGATAAAAACCAAGACTTAATTATTGTTTCTGGAAGTATATCACGCGCTTGCTCTGGCGTTATGTTACGCAAAGTTTTGGGGGATGCTGGAGATTTATATTTTGGTTTATTTAAACAATATTGGACAAATGCAGGCGGAACAATAAGCGGAAGCTGGAGTTATGGCAATGTTGAAGACAACTATAAACTAATTCATACGCAATATTCAAAACCACTTTCTGAGCAAATTAAGGTTATGAATAAAAGAAGTAATAATATTATGACAAGGCAGCTTTTCTTAACTATTGGCGCTCAAATGAGCCAGCCACCAGCTAATTTAGAAAAATCACGCTCTATTGTTTTTAGCACTTTAAAAGCACTTAGAATTAATACAGCAGGTATAAAACTAGATAATGGCGCTGGTCTTTCTAGGGTTACTAGAATTTCTGCAAAACAACTAGCAAGCTACTTAAAAAGCATAAGCAAAACTAATGTTAGTCAATACTTTAAAAACTCACTATCAATTGCAGGAGTAGATGGCACACTTAGAAAGAGACTAAGAAATACTCCATTACAAGGAAATGCAATTGGAAAAACAGGAACACTTAAAAATGCAAAAGCAGTTGCAGGCTATCTAACTAATATTAATGGTGAAAAATATGTTTTTGCAATGCTCTTTCAAGGAAATAAAGCAACTCAAGGAAGAATTTTACAAGACCAAATACTAGAATGGGTATATAATCATTAATCTATTTTAAAAAAATAAGTTTCTTAAAAGTTACTTATAAATATTATTTAAAAAGTTATTTAAAAATATAAACCAAAGGAAATAAAATGCATCCAAATTTAACTATCGCTCAAAGAGCTGCTCTTGCTGCTGGAGAAATCATAAGAAATGCTTACCCAAGAGTTACCAGCATTGCTAATAAAGAGAAGTCAAAAAATAATTTTGTTACTGAAATTGATTTATTTGCAGAGCAAGAGATTATAAAAGTAATATCAAAATCATACCCAGAACACGGAATTTTAGGCGAAGAAACTGGTCAAATAAACCAAGATAGTGAATATCAATGGGTTATTGATCCAATTGATGGAACCACTAATTTTATGAAAGGTTTCCCTCATTTTGCAGTTTCTATTGCACTCTTTAAGGATAATAAGCCAGAAGTTGCAGTTGTTTATCAACCAATAACTGATGAACTTTTCACCGCTGTTCGTGGAGAAGGAGCAACTTTGGATAATAAAAAGCTTAGAGTTTCTAATTCACTTCCAGAGAATGCAATAATTGCCACAGGAATTCCTTTTAAAACAGAAGGTTTAGTTGCAAAACAGCTTGGTTATATGGATAAAGTACTAAATACATTCCCTGATATTAGAAGAACTGGATCTGCAGCACTTGATTTGTGTTATGTTGCTAGTGGAAGAGTTGATGGTTTTTTTGAGCTTGATTTGAAAAAGTGGGATATCGCCGCTGGCGTTCTTATCGCTCAAGAATCTGGTGCAATTGTTAGTGATATAAATGGACAGTTTACTCATTTCAAAACTGGAAATATTGCTTGTGCAAATCCAAAGGTTTATAAATCACTTATCCGTTTATTAAAATAATTTACTTTCGTAATAAACAAAAAAGCTAGTAATTAATTTTACTGGCTTTTTTATTTGCCTTAAACTTTTTATTTGTTAGATTTATTGCATAGTTCCTTATAAATATTTTCATCAAACCCTATAATTATTTCATCACCCATTTCAATAACTGGGCGTTTAATTATTATTGGATTATTTTTAACAAAAGTTATCAAATCTTTTTCAAAATCAACTTTAGCTAATATTTTCTCCAGCTGCTCTTTGTTCTGCCTATAAGTTGTTGAGCGTTTATTTATTATTTTTCCTAAGTTGTGCTTTAGCCATTTTTGTATTGTTTTATCTTTTAAGCTAGCTGTTTTAAGGTCAATAAAATCATAATTCATAGATTTATTATCTAAATATTTAAGTGCTTTTTTTACCGTATCACAATTTTTAATTCCATATATTTTTATACTTTGCATAATTCCCTTATTTACTATTTGTTTTTAAGTTATTTCATCTATAATTATTCTACTTTATAAATACTAAAAAAAATATTAAATGAAACAATTTATACTTTTCGATACAGAGACAACAGGAACAGAGCAAGAAGATCGTATTATTCAGATTGGTGCGATTATTTTAGAACCTAAAAGCAAAGAACTTGTTTATGATGAACTTTGCAAGAGTGAAGTTGATATCAAACTTGAAGCTATGGAAATTCACAATATAACTCAAGAACTTATTGAAAACAAACCAAATTTTATAGAAACAGATTTTTATAAGAAATTACTTTCAATAAATAATAAAGATAATTATTTGATTGCTCATAATATTAATTTTGACCTAACCATGTTAGAGAAAGAAGGTTTTGAAAATAATCTAACAACTATTGATACGCTTCGCTGTGCAATGCACTTGTTACCTGATTCTCCTTATCACAGATTGCAATATTTGCGTTATAGTTTGGATTTGTATAAAAAGGAAAAACAAGAAGCTGAGAAACTTAATATTACAATCAAAGCTCACGATGCTTTGGGTGATGTTTTAATTATGAAATTATTATTAACTATTTTAGTAAATGAAGTTAGACAACAGTTTCCAAATACTGATGTAATGGGAAAACTTGCAGAACTAACACAGAAACCAGTTTTAATGAAAACTTTCAAATTTGGCAAACATAAAGGGAAAAATATTGAAGAAATTGCACAAACTGATATTAGTTACTTAAAATGGATGAGAAATAACCTTGATTTAGATGAGAATATGACCTTTACTTTAGATAATTACTTATAAATTAATAGAGAATTCCCTTGCATTAATTAATGAATAATGCATAAAATTTTATAAATAATCTGCTAGAATTACTTGCTATATAAAACTACAAATCCAAATAATGAAAATTAAAAATTCAACTCTAACAATACTTTTAACACTATACTTTTCTTTAGTTATAAATATTCCTTTTTTTGCAAAGGTTTATAAAAACATAAAGGATTTGGATAATATTTCAATGATTTTCATTATATCTATCCCTGTATTTTTAATATCTATTCATTTAATTATATTTAATATACTTACTATTAAATATATAACTAAACCACTTTTTATTATTTTAGTATTAGCATCAGCAGTTTTTAGTTATACAACTTTTTACTATGGAACTGTATTTGATCAAGATATGATTACAAATTTTGCTCAGACTGATCAACGCGAAGCTTTATCTTACTTTAATAAAACTTCTATAATTTGGTTTTTGGGACTAGGTTTGCTTCCTGCACTTTTATTACTTTTCACCAAAATTCAATATTTAAGCTTTGGTAGAGAAATCATAAGAAAATTAATTATAACTATTCCACCCATTATTACTTGCTTCTTAATTTATAATTTTCTTTACCAAGATTATGCAAGTGTGGGAAGAAATAACCGTGGAATTCATAAAATATTAATTCCTTTCCCTCAAATATATAGTATTTCAGGGTATATTAATGATGAATTTATAAAAACTCCTCTGGAATTCACTTCACTTGGAAATGATGCTAAAAATACTTTTGTTCCCCAAAATAATAAAAATAACTTACTTGTTTTTGTCCTTGGTGAAACAGCAAGAAGCCAAAATATGCAACTAAATGGTTATCACAGAGAAACTAACAAATTCACCAAAAGCACAGATATTATTTCATTAACAGATGTTGCTTCTTGTGGAACTGCTACTGCATTTAGTGTTCCTTGTATGTTTTCAAAACAAACAAGAGACGACTATAGTAGCGAAGAAACTAAAGCCCAAGATAATCTTGTTAGTATTATCAAAAAATCAGGAACTCATCAAGCTTGGTTTGAAAATGATGGTGGCTGTAAAGGAGCTTGCGATACTATAAAACATATAGAAATTTCAACGACTAAAAATAATCTTTGTGATGGAAGATACTGTTTTGATGAAAAATTATTAGAAAACTTAAAAGCAGAAATGCAAGAAAGTGAAGGTAAAGATACTATAATTTATTTACATATTATTGGAAGCCATGGACCAACTTATTATTTACGCTACCCAGAAAAGTTCAAACAATTCACACCAGAATGCCTAACAAGTGATATTAGAAGCTGTAGCCAAGAAGAAATAACAAATACTTATGATAATACACTTTTATATACAGATTATGTTCTATCAGAAATCATAAATATCATAAATAAACCTAACTCTAGCTGGAATTCATCTATGTTTTATGTTTCAGACCATGGAGAATCTCTTGGAGAAAGTGGCTATTATTTACATGGTATTCCTTATTTCGCTGCACCTATTGAGCAAAAGAGAGTTCCTATGATGCTTTGGTTATCTGATGATTTTGCAACTTATAATAATATTGATAAAGGTTGCTTAGAAAAAAATAAAAACTTGGAATTTAGCCATGATAATATTTTCTCATCTGTACTTGGTTTGATGAATATAACTACAAAAGAATATACTCCAAATTTAGATATTTTTGCAAAATGTAGAAATAACTAGGCTTAAAAGCTTAGTTATGTTGCTTATGTTGAAGCCTCTCCTCTTAGAGGTCGTATTGGTGGTGCTAAAGCACTTGTGTTGCAAGATGCAACAACAAAATGCCAAAGCATGAATAAAGCAATGAAAATCATTAAAAATGAAATTAGCTCTCACTTACTTGTTAATGGAGTGGCTAAACTTACTTTTAAATGCATCTAGTATTATTTTTTAGGTAGAAGTAACATAAAACATCTATAAAAAGTATAAAAAAAATGAGCCTTATAAAATTTTATAAGGCTCATTTTTTTATTTTGAAGTTATTAATACCTAAAATAAAACTTAGTTAATACTATCTTTCAATAACCGCCCAGATAGGGATATCAAGCCAAATAGCAAGTTCACTTGCATTTCTTGATGCAGCTGGCATTTGGATACTTTGCATTATATTTAACCGTTCTCCAGTTTTAAAAACCAGATTAATTTCATAAGCATAATATTCTTCGTCATCATTTATAATAAAATTTGGAATTAACTGAATTGCGTATATTTCATCAGTTTTCCCAAAGTCTTTATATGTATGTTTTTTAGTTTTATTAATACTAAATCTATTTTTTATATATTTTCTTTCAAAGTAGTATATTTTTTTTGCTTTATCAATTACAAAGTTATTTTTATAAAGTAGCATCATAGCGCCATAACAACTTATCAGAACACCCAAAATAGTCATCCTATAGTCACCATAGCTTTTAATAAAGAACAGCCCAAGAGAAATGAATAATATTGCACCTAATAAATAATCATAAGATTTTCCTATAACAAACTGTCGTTTATTGCTTGTTAATTTACCCCCTTTAAAACCTAAATTAAATTCGCTACATAAATCCCAACCAATTTTTTGTTGAATAATATTTTTACTTGGGATAACAAATTTATCATTATCGTCTAAGGCTATATGTTTGATTTCATACACAATTTATAGTGAAGTTTTTAGTTTGGTTTGTAAATAAAGTAACCAACAAGCTTTAACGCGTCTCCTTCAAGGTGAAAGTTGAACTGTTCACTAACATTTGGGGATAACTTAAATGTTGAATTTATAGTATAAAACCCTGTTATGTTTTCTTCAGCTCCTGGGAGTTTTTCATAGTATATTTTACTATGAACAATTCTTTTTTCATTTAAAATTGCATTTACAGAGTACCTTCTTTCTATAGACTTAATAAACTGTTCCTTTGTCATATTCTTTTTTAAACTTAAGCTAGCGTCATTCCACACTTTATCAAGCTCTTTTTTGTTAAGTTGATTTGCGATTTTATCTGCTAGTTTAATAGCTCTATTAAAAATTTCTTTATCATTAATTTGATGTTTAATTTGTTCTTCAACTTTTTTTTCAAAGAAATTAACAAGTAGATCCTTTTTAGATATAGATTTACCCTCCAAAATTAAGTCAAAAGAAATTTGATTATTACTTTTTTGAATAAAGTAACGCCACTTTATTCCTTTCATATCTTCCTTAGTTAAGCTTGAAATTTCTTTTTCTAAAAAAAATGGATAGTAATAACTCATTAAGCTTAACCCTAGTTTTATATTTTCTTGTTTGCTTTCAAACTGGTCTAAAACTTTAATAGTTATAATTTCTTTTTTGTTGAATGAACAACCTATAAAAAGTATTGAAATTAGAAGGAGTGTTGTTATTTTTTTTATATGCATTTTTATCATCAACTATTAATAAGTGTTTTAATTGAAAGTGCATGGATTTCTTGATTTGCTATTTCACCTGCAAATAAATCCATAATGATTTTATGTTGTTTGATTTTACTAAGTCCTTCAAATTTATTAGAAACAACAATCAAGTTAAAATGAATATTATCACTTGATTTAGCTTCAACTGAGGTTGTCTCTAGGTTTTGTTTGATTTTATCTTCTATTTGTTTGCAATCCATAATTTATTTTTGGTTTATTGGTTAATAATATTAGTAATAATACATTATTTTTATGTTTGTGATAAAACTTTCCCAAACAATTTTAAAATAATTTATACTTATATTAAATTAAACAACCAACACCATACAAAAATGCAAAACAAAGACAAAATAATCATTATAGACTTTGGTTCTCAATACACTCAACTCATAGCAAGAAAGGTTCGTGAGGTTGGAGTTTTCAGTGAAATCTTACCTTATGATTGTGATACTAAAGACATTGCCAACTCAAGTGCAAAGGGCATAATTCTCTCAGGTGGACCACAAAATGTAAACCAAGAGGATGCAGCTACAATCAATGATATTGTCTTTAGATTAGGTATCCCTATTTTGGGTATTTGTTATGGAATGCAAGCCATTTCAAAACAATCAGGCGGTCAGGTTATAATTAGTGATAAGCAAGAATTTGGGCATTCTAATTTACAAATAATAGCTAAAAATCCATTATTTAAAGATATAAAAAATGAAACTTTAGCCGTTTGGATGAGCCATGGAGATAAGGTTGAGAGCGTTTCTGATGATTTTGTTATAACTGCCAAAACAAGCTCTTGCCCAATTGCTGCAATTGCTCACAAAACCAAACCAATTTTTGGAATTCAGTTTCATCCAGAAGTAACTCACACCCAACAAGGAACTCAAATATTGAGTAATTTTGTAGAAAATATTTGTAATTGTAAAGCTGTTTGGAATTCTTCAAATATTGCCAAAGATATTATTAGTTCACTCAGACAAGAAATAGGTGATGAAAAAGTTATTTTAGGACTTTCTGGAGGTGTTGATTCTTCGGTAGTTGCAATGCTTTTGCACAAAGCAATTGGCAACCAACTCACTTGTGTTTTTGTGGATAATGGTTTATTAAGACTCAATGAAGGCGATAAAGTTATGGCTATGTTTGCAGATAATTTTGGGGTAAATGTAATTCGTGTGAATGCTGAAAATGACTTTCTAAATGCACTTGCAAACACTTCTGACCCTGAGGAAAAAAGGAAAAAAATTGGCAAAGTTTTTATAGATATTTTTGAGGCTCAATCAAAACAAATTACAAATGTAAAATATTTGGCTCAAGGAACAATTTACCCAGATATTATCGAATCCGCTGGAGCAAAATCTGGAAAAGCTCACACTATCAAATCACATCACAATGTCGGCGGACTTCCCAAAAAAATGAAACTAAAACTAGTGGAACCTTTGAGAGAATTGTTCAAAGACGAGGTGCGTAAACTTGGCTTAGAGCTTGGTATTCCACATAATATGTTATATCGCCACCCATTTCCAGGACCAGGTCTTGGAGTGAGAATTTTGGGACAAGTAACCAAAGAATATGCAGATATTTTACGAAAAGCTGATGATATTTTTATAAGTGAACTTGAAAAACACAATTTATATGACAAAACCAGCCAAGCTTTTGCAGTATTTTTACCTGTCAAATCCGTTGGTGTAACTGGCGATGGACGGCGTTATGATTTTGTGATTGCTCTTCGTGCAGTTGAAACAATTGACTTTATGACAGCTCGCTGGGCTGAGCTTCCTTATGATTTTTTAGGACTGGTTTCCAACCGCATAATGAATGAAATTACACGAGTTTCACGCGTTGTATATGATATTTCTGGCAAACCACCTGCAACTATTGAGTGGGAATGATTACTAAGAAACAAGGAAAAGTTAAATTATTTATAACTGAAAAATATAAAAATAATAGCCAAGAAATAATAGATTTAATAAGTAATCCAGACTCTTGCAAAATATATTTTAAAAAAACTGGAACTTGCACAGTTTATGCCAATGATAATTATGTTATAAAACGCTATAACCAAAAAACAATAAAACATAAAATAAAACAGATATTAGGTTTTGGAAGAGCAAAAAATACATTTAATTGGACTAAATTATTAACTGATAATAATATTTTGGTAAGTGAAGAGGTTGGTTTTGCTTATGAAACAGGAGCTGTTTTCAAAAAAGCAGAATACTTTATTGCTAAAAGAATAAATGGAGAAACTTTATTTGACTTTATTAATGAAAATAATCAGCAAACTAACGAATTAGTTTTAACCAAATCTGTGAATTTAATAAAACAACTTTGGCAAATAGGTTTTTCACATGGCGATTTGAAGTCTCAAAACCTTATGGTTGAAAAGCTAGATGATGATTTTATGATTTATTTTATAGATTTGGATCAGTTGAAAAAAACAAATTCTAAGAATCTAGAAAAAGATAAAAAAAGATTTTTAAAGAATTTCAAAGAAACTATTTATTTTGAAAAAATAAAATTACTTTTTTAATGATTGTAATAATTTTAATATCTAAAAGTTAGAAAATTAACTAACTTTCCCACCATTTTTTACAAGTTTAGTAGGCTCAAGTAAAACTGTCTTTTCATCTTCACAAACAACTGCTAATACAAGAACCTCTGATTTCACTCCAGCCACTCTCATAGCAGGGAAATTTGTTACAGCTGATATTTGTTTGCCTATTAATAACTCTTTGGTATAGTTTTCAGTTAGTTGAGCAGAGCTAGTTTTCATTCCTAACTTACCAAAATCAATTTCTAAAATATAAGCTGGTTTTTTAGCTTTTTTATTTATTTCTACAGAAACTATTGTTCCAATATGTATATCAATATTTTGAAAATCTTCTATGCTAATTTGTTTGTCCATATTTAGTTATAAGTTTTAATTACTTTATTATTTTGAATATTTTAAATATTCTAATAATTATTATAGCTTTAAATTAAAAAAAGGAGCAATAATACTCCTTTTTCTAATTCCGCTATATCTTTGTTTTTTTAATAAACTAACTAATAGCTTGTTTTGGATCTGTATATTCTATCCCTTGAGCATCAGAAACAGCTTTGTATGTAACGCTACCTTTGTAAATATTTAAACCATTTAAAAGGTGTTTATTTTCAAGCATTGCTTTTTCAGCCCCTTTATTTGCAATTTGCAAACCAAAACTTAAAGTTGCGTTATTCAAAGCATAAGTTGAAGTTTTTGGAACACCACCTGGCATATTTGCAACACAATAAAAATTAACATTATCATATTTAAATACAGGCTCTTCGTGTGTTGTTGCTTTTGAAACATCCGTGCAACCACCTTGATCAATAGCAACATCAACTACAACTGAGTCTTTTTTCATTTTAGAAATAATATCTTTTGTTATTAATTTTGGAGCATTAGCACCTGGAATTAAAACTGTTCCAACCACCAAATCTGCATTTATTACAGTTTCTTCAATAGATTGTGAAGTTGAATATAAAGTTGTTACACTTCCATGATAAATATCATCAATATAACGAAGTCTATCAATATTTCTATCTAAAACTGTTACATTTGCACCCATTCCAACAGCCATTTTAATTGCATTTAAACCAGCAACACCACCACCGATAACGGCAACGCTAGCAGGAGCAACTCCAGCAACACCACCAAATAAAACGCCAGAACCACCATCAGCTTTTTGCAAGAAATATGCACCAACTTGAGAAGCCATTTTTCCAGCAACTTCTGACATTGGGGCAAGTAATGGTAACCCACCATTATTATCAGTTACGGTTTCATAAGCGATTGCGATACAACCAGAGTCAATTAACCCTTGAGTTTGTTTTGCATCAGGGGAAAGGTGTAAATAAGTATAAAGAATTTGATCTTTTCTAAGTTGTTTATATTCAACTTCTTGAGGTTCTTTTACCTTTACAATCATATCTGCTGTTGCAAAAATTTCTTTTGCAGTTTCAATTATTTGTGCGCCTGCATTTTTGTAATCTTGGTCAGAACTTCCAATCCCTTGACCTGCATTTGTTTCAACAATTACTTTATGACCTGATTTTACGAACTCTGCAACACTCGTTGGTGTAAGACCAACACGGTTTTCATTAGCTTTTATTTCTTTTGGTACTCCTACTAGCATTTTTGCCTCCTATTTAAGTTTTTAAAAAATATTTAATATTACTAAATATAATTCTAAATAATTAATCATTCAATGATAGAATTTCTAATTATGACTATAATTATTTGAGCCACAAAATGAAACTACCACCACTTAAAGCACTTAGAGCATTTGAAGCAGCAGGACGCCACCAAAGTTTTTTGTTAGCAGCTAATGAATTACATATTTCAGCAGCATCAATTAGTAGATTTATAAAGATATTAGAAGACTATTTAGGTTTTGAATTGTTTGTTAGGAAATCAAATGGTGTTCAGCTTTCTGAAAAAGGAGGAAAATACTATCTAAATATATCTCCATCACTTAATGAAATAGCTAAAGTAACAAAACAAGTAAAACAAAAAGATAGCAAAAAAACAATTCAAATAACTTCAATTCCAGCAATTGCAGAAACTTGGTTAGTTAGTAAGCTATGGGAGTTTCAGCAAGAATTTAAAGATATTGAAATAAATTTAATTTTGGATGATAAGCAAGTTGATTTCACAAATAGTGAAACAGATATTTGGCTAACATTATCAGATGGTGAACACAAAAATTGTGATAGTTATCATTTACAAAATAGTTATTTAACATTAGTTTGTAATTCAGAAATAGGAAGTTCATTAACAAATTTAAATGATATATTTAACTATCCCTTGCTTTGTGATATTGATTGGAATGATGACTGGAGTAGATGGTTTGAAAAAGCAAATGTAAATATTATGCCTCATAAAACAATAGATTTTGAAAGGTATAGTATGGTTATTAATGCTGCAATAGCAGGGTTTGGGTTAGCGATTGGAAGAACTTCAATTATTAAAAGTTACTTAGATATGGGAACTCTAGTTGCTCCATTTGATATTAGAGTGTCTTCCAAAAGACAGTTTTATGCAGTTATTAGTAAAAACCAAAACTCCGAAGCTGTGGATAAATTCATAAAGTGGTTCTCTAAGTTTTAAAACTATGTAATGGTCTAATTTTATGGGACAGATTTTTAGCCTATAATATATTTTGAAGACGAAAAAAGGCAGTATGTAAATTATGATTGATTAGTGGTTCTGTAGAGGTGTGATTTATTAGGCTTAAAAGCTTAGTTATTTTAGTAAATTATTTATCAAATAATAAAGCCTTGTTGTATTTAGAATTGCAGAAATTGTTAAACCTGCAGTTAAACCAAGCCACAAACCTACAACACCTTTTTCTAAATAAAAACAAATAAATACACCCAAAGGAGCACCAATAATCCAGTATCCTATAATAGAAAAAAACATTGGGGTTTTAGTATCTTTTAGCCCTCTTAAGCAACCAGCAGCACATACTTGCACCCCATCAGAAACTTGAAAAACAGCAACTAACCCAATAAGTAATAATGCGGATTTAATCACTTCAGTATCTTTTGTATAAAGACCAACAATACTTTCATCAAATATATTTAAAATAATAACTGAAATAAACATTATAAAAGCACCTAAGAATATTCCAGAAAAACCTATTATCTTAATTTTTGTTATATTATTTTCTCCTAATGCCATACCAATCCTTGCCGTTAGCCCCATACTTATCCCAAGCGGTATCATAAATATCAAAGATGCATAATTTAGAGCAATTTGATTTGCTGCAATAATATCAATGCTAAAACGACCAACTAGCAAAGTTACAAGGGTAAAAAGCCCTACTTCCATAACAACAGATATAGATATTGGAATCCCAAGCAATAATATTTTTTTTATTTCTTGCAAATTAGGTTTTTTAAAATCTAAAAATAGCTCAAATTCTCTAAAAAATTTAGATTTGAAAATATAAGCCCAAATCATAACAGCCACCGCAAATATACTAATCGAACTAGATAAAGCAATTCCAGCAGCTCCCATTTTAGGAAATCCTAGTAAGCCATTTAGGAAAACATAATTTCCTATAATATTAATTGGAACAGTTAGTATTATTATATAAAGCAATATTTTAGTATTTCCAATTCCTTCATTTAAATATCTTGGTGCAAAAAATATAGCACTAAATGGCATAGATATAGCCATAACTCTTAGATAATTAGTTGCTTCTGGAATTATATTTTCATTAACCGCAAATAACCCCATAAGATTAGGAATTAAAAGAGTTATAACAGTCCCAACAAACCCCAAAATTAAACTAACAAAAAAACCTTGTTGAAATATATTTCTTAATTCTTGTTTGTTTTTTGCCCCATAAGCATGTGCAATTAAAGGAGAAATCGCAGAACCAACCCCCATAATTAATAACCAACAAATAATCCAAAGTGAGCTTCCTTGAGCAATAGCTGCCAAAGTCAATGAACCATCAATTCCAGCCATAATAGTATCTACCGTCGCAATTGATGATAAAAGCAGTTGGGCAAATATAAGTGGTAATGATATTTTAAGTGTGTTTTTTATTTCTTTTAGCATTTATTCTCTTTTTTATTCTTCGCTTACATTTTATTACACTCCCTATTTTTATTTCCTAAGCTTAGAGTAATAAATATGTGAAGCTATTCTAAAGCAAGCACCTATAGGTTTTGTTTGGTAGTTTATTTTGGCATCATTTGCTTCACAAATTTCCTTAACTAAATACAAACCTAGCCCTGTTCCTTTAGAAGAGCCTATAAAAAATGGTTCAAATATTCTTGGTAAATTAGCCTTATCAATTCCAGTTCCTGTATCAGAAACATCTATAAATACTGAGCTACTTGCTTTTGGAACTGTTATTTTTATTGTTATTTCTAGTTTTAACGCCTCACTTTCACCATAATGCAAAGAGTTTGTGCATAAATTCCATAAGACTTGATCAAATTGTTCTGCAGAAAATAAAATAAAAATATCTTTTTCAATATCTATTGATTTTTTAAATATCATTGAAAAATCACTTTTTTTATTTGATTCTTGAAACTGTTTTACAAATCTTGGGATAGCTTCATTTAGACTTATCATTTCCCTATCTGTTTTATAATCTCTAAATAAACCAAGTATATTGGTTATTATTTTATTGGTTCTTTTGGTATTTGAAGTAATTATTCCAACTAGTTTTTTTTGCTGCTCATTTATTTCAGTTTCAGCCACTAATTGGGCAGCAGAATTAATTGCAGAAAGTGGGTTTCTAATCTCATGAGCTATTCCTGCTGTTAGCTTTCCTAGAGATGCTAATTTCAATTCATTTGCTTGAGATGAAGCTTCTATAACACATTGTAAAGACATCATAATCACACCATTATTTTCTTCACTAAAACTTGAAAAGGAAACTGCAACTTCCTGTGCTTTTTCATTATGTTTATAGTGATTTTGATTTACTGGTGCACCTTTTTTGTAATTAAAAAAACTTGTTAATAAGTCATCTGATAAATCATCAAGTTTTATTACTGCATATTCACTTTCTAAACCTAATAACTCTAAAGCTCTTTTATTTATACTTATGATTTGTGCATCGGTTGTCAGAACAATAATACCAGTTTTTAAATGCTCTATTATTGAATGATTAAAGTGTAAAATATGTCTAAGTTGTTTGTATCTAAACTGTGCTTTAACTTCATTTTTAAAAGACCATCTAGCTAAATAATTCACAATAAATGTCATCAACAGCAACCAAACAATCAAAAAAAGTAAATCAGTGCCTTGTTTTGAATTAAAGAATTTTTCAATATGAAATGAAAAATCAGTTAAGTTAAAGTTATTATTTTTAATATTATAAATACCTATAATTTGGAAAAACCAATCAAAAAGAAGCAAAAAAGTGGAAAGCAAGAAAATAATAATAATAGAACCAAAACCAAGCACCATACAACTAAGTAATACACTAAAGAACAATAAAGTTACTTGTTCGTTTGTTGGTGATAATATCAAAAAATAACCAATCACACATATATCTAAAACTGCAATTAAGAAACTATATATTTTTATACTTTGTGATTTTCTTTTTGATAATGATAAAAATGATATTACTAAAAAAACATAACAAGCTAAAGTAACCCCATTAGGAATTGATAAATTCCCAGATATTGATATTAAAATTGTCGCAAGAAAGCCAATAAATATTCTAGTCAAACTTATAACCTTAAATAATCTATACATTTGAATTACTGATTCTTTATCAACTAATTCTTGAGCGCGCCAAGGCTCAACTAATAGCTGTGGGAAATTTATAGTTTCTTTAATTAACTCATCTTCTTTTGTTCTAAACATTTAAATCTCCCCATAATAATTGAATAACTGCCAAACTTGATATGGCTGCTGTTTCTAACCTAAGAATTCTTTTTCCAAATCTTACTTTTTCAAAGTTTAAACCTTGTAATATTTCGTCATCCTTATCAGAAACACCACCTTCTGGACCTACTAAAAATAATACTTTTTCATTGTTTATTTTTATATTAGAGAATGTTTGTTTTGAATAAGGATCTAAACAAATTTTTTTATAAATATTAATATCATCTAACTGTTCTGCTAGATTTTCTAGTTTAGAAATATTATGCAGTTTTGGAATAATTGCCCGCCTACTTTGCTCACAAGCTGAAATAATAATAGACTGCCAGTGTTCTATTTTTTTTTGTTGGCGTTTTTCATTCAGACGCACATTTGAGAACTCAGAATAAACTGGGATAATTTCATTAACGCCTAGTTCTACTGCTTTTTGAATAACCAAATCCATTTTATCAAGCTTTGAAATACACTGAACTAAAACTGTGTAAATATTAGATTCAGTATTATTTTCTATTTTTTTAATTATTTTTATTAAAGCATTTTTTTTATTCACTTCTTTTATAACTGCTTGGTAATCAAACCCATCACCATTAAAAAGCATTAGTTTATCAGTTTCTTTTTTGCGTAAGACTTTAAATAGATAATGGTAAGTTTTACCGTCTATTTCTATTTTTTTATCAATAATTAAATTTTGTTTAGTATAAATTCTGTTCATTATTAGGTATTATATAAGTTTTCTTAAAGAAAATATAAGGTAAAATTTTATGAAATTATTTTTAGCGATGATTATTGTTACAGCAATAGAAATAATGCTAATTGGCAAGGTTAGTTCTATTATTGGTGGATGGGGAACATTTTTTACAGTTATTATCACAGCAATGATTGGATCGTGGCAATTAAAAAAACAAGGGAGAGCCACACTTAATAAGCTTCAAACTCTACAAACAGAGCCTACTGAGGCACTTTCAGAAGGTATGATTTTATTAATTTGTGGAGTTTTATTAATTACTCCTGGATTTTTAACTGATATTGTTGGTTTTTTAGGTTTAGTTCCTAAAATTAGACAAAGTTTGGCAAAAGTTGTAAAAAGAAACTTTAACTTTGCCTCTAAAACTATACTTAACGGCAAAACTCAGCAACAACAAAATCAATCTTCAGAGGATATTATTGAAGGTGAATTTACAGTTGAAGACGAAAACAAACAAGAAAAATAGGGAAACTAAATGAAAAAATTTATAATAGAAACAGGAATTGTAACACCGTTAGATAGATCAAATGTTGATACTGATGCAATTATTCCAAAGCAGTTTTTAAAATCAATAAAACGCTTAGGATTTGGGGTTAATTTATTTGATGAGTGGCGTTATTTAGATGAAGGTCAACCAAATATGGATAACTCTAAACGACCAATAAATAAAGATTTCATTCTAAACAATCCACTTTATAAAAATTCCACAATACTTATTGCCAGAGAAAATTTTGGCTGTGGATCTTCTCGTGAACATGCTGTTTGGGCTTTAGATGATTATGGCTTTCGTGCTGTTATCTCCCCTAGCTTTGCAGATATTTTTTATAATAACTGTTTTAAAAATGGTGTTTTACCAATAAAACTAACCGAACAACAAATTGATAAGTTATTTGAATTAAGTAATAAAAAACAACTAGAAATAACTGTTGATTTAGAAAAGCAAATTGTAATTGTTGGCAGTGAAAATTATAATTTTGAAATTGATGAGTTTAGAAAAAATATGATGCTTAAAGGATTAGATGCAATTGGCTTAACTCTTGAGAAAGAAGAAGAGATAAAACAATTTGAAGAAAAATACAAATCCGAAAACCCTTGGGTTTTTGAGAATACATCTATTTAAAATTTTAGAGATATGAAAATAGTATCATTTTTTTCAGGAGCAGGTGGATTAGATCTTGGATTTCAAAAGGCAGGATTTGATATTATTTGGGCAAATGAATACGACAAAGAAATTTGGGAAACCTATGAAAAAAACCATCCTAATACAACTCTTGACAAAAGAAGTATTGTAAATATTCCAGCTGATGAGGTTCCAGAGTGTGATGGAATTATTGGTGGTCCACCTTGTCAAAGCTGGAGTGAAGCAGGTGCGGCTAGAGGAATAAAAGATAAGCGAGGTCAATTGTTCTATGATTTCATAAGAATATTAGAAGCCAAACAACCTAAATTCTTTTTGGCGGAAAATGTAAGTGGAATGCTCATTTCAAAACATAATGAGGCATTAAAAGGGATTAAAGAACTTTTTAAAAATGCAGGAATTGGATATAACCTTTCATTTCAAATGCTAAATGCTTCAGATTATAATGTTCCTCAAGACAGAAAAAGAGTATTCTTTATTGGAGTAAGGAAAGATTTGGGTTTTGAGTTTAATTTTCCAACAATTAAATTTCCGAAAATTACATTAAAAGAAACTATTGAAGACCTAAAAAATACTGCAATACCTGCGAAAGAGAAAAATAAAACAAATGGGAGTGATTGTGAAGTAACAAATCATGAATATATGATTGGCAGTTTTTCATCAATGTATATGTCCAGAAATCGTGTAAGAAGTTGGGGCGAACAATCGTATACAATTCAAGCAGGTGGAAGACACGCACCAATCCATCCACAAGCACCAAAAATGAAATTTATAGAGCAAAATATTAGAGTTTTTGTTCCAGGGAAAGAACATTTATACAGACGCTTAAGTGTTAGGGAATGTGCAAGAATACAAACATTTCCAGATGAATTTACTTTTCATTATACAAATGTGCCAGCAGGTTATAAAATGATTGGAAATGCAGTTCCTGTGAATTTGGCAAAATTTTTAGCAGAGAATATTAAAGCACAATTAACAGCAAATATTTCTAAACAAGAAAAATCAAAATTTAAGCAAGTTGAAAAAGTAAAAGTGGCAGTATGACAAATATCTTAGAAGCAATATATAATATTTCACAATTAGAAAAGCTAGAAGTGAAAAATATTACACTAGGTAATAATCGTGCCATAAGTGTAGGAGAAGGACTAGAGTCTTTTATTAAAGATGTATTTGCTAATACCTATACAGAGGCTGATAAAGAAACAAAGATTAATAAATATAATGATGTGTTTTCATACCAAGGAAGCTCAAGAACGCCACCAGATATAATGATAAAAGGTGGAGATGCTATTGAGGTTAAGAAAGTAGAGAATATTAAATCAGACCTTCAATTAAATAGCTCACACCCAAAATCAAAATTACTATCAACAAGCTCACTAATAAATAAACACTGTGTAAGTTGCGAAGAATGGACAGAAAAAGATTTTATATATGCTATTGGGCATATCCCGAAAGGTTCAAAAATATTATCATCACTTTGGTTTATTGATGGGTCTATTTATGCGGCTGATGAGGAGGTTTATATTTCATTAAAAGAAGATTTAACCAAAAATATTGAAGCGGCTCCTGAGATAGACTTTTCTCCAACAAATGAAATAGGAAGAGTAAATTCAGTTGACCCTCTTAAAATAACAAACCTAAGAATTAGAGGTATGTGGTTGTTACAGCAACCTTACAAAGTTTTTGATTATGTCCACGGCTACTCATCAAATGCTAAATTTCAATGTATTACAATATTACCTTTAACTAAATATAATTCTTACCCTTCAAGTAGCAGAAAAAAGATAGAGTTAAATGATTCCATTTCAGTACAAAACATTGAAGTGCAAAACCCTAATAACCCATCAAATATGATAAAATGTAAGTTAATTAAATATATAAACTTATAGAAGTTAAATATGACGAGGAAAAATATGAAAAAAGAAAATGAGATAAAACAATTTGAAGAAAAATACAAATCCGAAAACCCTTGGGTTTTTGAGAATACATCTATTTGAGAGCTAAAAATATGAAAAAAGTAGGTGGTTTATTTGCTGGTATTGGAGGAGTTGAGCTTGGATTTCAACAGGCTGGGTTTAATATTGTTTGGGCAAATGAAATAGATAAATATGCAGCAATAACATATAGACATAACCATACACATAAACTTTTTGAAAAAGATATAAAAGAATTATCTTCTAAAGATATAGATCCTATTGATATTTTAACAGCAGGGTTCCCTTGCCAAGCTTTTTCTATTGCTGGACACAGAAAGGGTTTTGAGGATAAAAGAGGTAATATTTTTTTTGAAATACTTCGTTTCATTGATGATTTAAATCCTAAGGTGGTTTTTTTAGAAAATGTGAAAAATTTAAAAACTCATGATGATGGAAGAACTTTTAATAAAATAATTAATGAGTTAAATGAAAGAGGGTATTTTGTTAAGAGTGAGGTATTAAACACATTAGACTATGCTAATATTCCGCAGAATAGAGAACGAATTTATATTGTTGCTTTCAAAAGTGAATATGCATTCAATAATTTCTCTTTTCCTGCAAAAATAACATTAAAAAGAAAAACTAAAGATTTTATTGATAACCGTGCAAATGAAAAATACTATTATACAAATAGTATTTACTATAAGCAGTTAAAAAAAGAAATGTTAAATAAAGATTCTATTTTTCAATGGAGGAGAAAATATGTCCGAGAAAACAAAAGTAATGTCTGCCCAACACTAACTGCGAATATGGGGACTGGTGGGCATAATGTTCCTTTGATAATAGATGAGGTTGATATTAGAAAATTAACTCCAAGGGAATGTGCTAGATTTCAAGGGTATTCTGATGATTTTATTTTAAGCAAGGAACTGTCCAACTCTTCTTTATATAAGCAAATTGGAAATTCTGTTACAGTCCCTGTTATTAAAGCAATCGCTAATGAAATAAAAAAAGTATTAAAATATGAACAATAATACAAAAAGCTTTGCTCAAATAGACATTGATAATAAGGGTAACTACTTAAAACTATTATCTGCTGTATCTAAGTTATCTGGACTTTTTAGTGAAAGTGCGGTTCCATTTATAAACTATAGGGTTGCAGAAAACATATTCTGTAGCAGTTTTGGTGCAAACAACTTATCGCGTTCTGATACTGCATTTGATGCAGATTTAGATTCTGTTGGCATAGGCTTAAAAACTTTTATTTCTAAAAATGATAATAGTACAGAAAAAATTGCAGAATTTAATAGCCTTTCAAAAGAGCTAAAAAAAATTCAAGGAAAAGAACTAGCTTATAAATTAGGCGAATATAGAAATCAAAGGATTGATTTGGCAAATAGAATTTATGATATTGAATCATCAATTTATCATATTGTAGCAAGAAGAGAAAATGAGTTATTACTTTTTGAAACAGACTATGAACAAATTGATATTGCAAATATCCATTCTGTTAAAGAAAGTAAAGCAAGTTTACAATTTGAAGATGGACATAATTTTTACTCTTTTAATTATTCAAAGAGTACTTTATTTAGAAAATTCATAATCCCTAACAATGCATTTAGATTACCAGTTGATATAATTGAAGACCCTTTTAGTTTATTACTTGATTTATTTTCAAATAATGACTTCAAACCTGCTACAGATAAACTTATAAAAGGAGAGCATTATGTAGTTTTACCACTATACGGTATAAAAGATAAAGAAAAGTTTGTTTTTGAAAAAAGTGGACTAAATCAGTGGAATTCAGAAGGAAGAGAAAGGAATATGGGAGAAATTTATATCCGAATTCCAAGTATAATTCACAAAAAATATCCAAGCTTTTTTCCTGCTAGAGATAAAAGTTTTAGCCTAGAAGCACCAACAGGAAAAGTCTTTGATGCAAAAGTATGTCAAGACAATTCTAAAGCATTAATGACCAATCCAAATAAAGCATTATCTGATTGGCTTTTAAGAAAGATTTTACAATTAAAAGAAGGAGAATTGGCAACAATTGAAAAATTAGATAGGTTAGGTTTTGATAGTATAATTATTACTAAAAGTAAAGAAAGTAACTTTAAAATTGATATATTAAAGACTGGTTCCTATGACAGTTTTATCAATTAACATTTGAAATAAATAGAGGAAAAATGACAAAAAAAATATTATTACTGCCAGGTGATGGCATAGGGACAGAGATTGTTGCACAAGCTGAAAAAATACTTAATTATTTAAAAGATGAGAATATTTTAAATATAGAAATTAGCCATGGGTTAATTGGTGGTTGTGCTTATGATAAATATGGTAAGCCTTTGCCTGATGAAACAGTTGTGCTTGCAAAACAAGCGGATGCAATTTTATTGGGTGCTATTGGTGGTCCAAAATATGATACATTAGAGAGAAGTTTACGCCCAGAACGAGGTTTGCTTGCTATTCGTGAGCAACTAGGTTTATTTGCAAACCTGCGTCCTGCAACTTTATTTCCACAGCTTGCAAGTGCTTCTAGCTTAAAGGAAGATATAGTTTCAGGGCTTGATATTATGATTGTTCGTGAGCTAACTGGTGGGATTTATTTTGGTAAACCGAGAGGAATTGAAGATAGAAATGGAGAAAAAGTAGGTTTTAACACAATGGTTTATTCTGAAACTGAAATTTCTAGAATTATGAAAGTTGCTTTTGATATTGCGAAAAAACGCGGTGGAAAGCTTTGCTCTGTTGAAAAAGCAAATGTCCTTGAAGTATCAGAATTATGGCGTGAAGGAGCTATAAAAGCTCATAAAAATAATCCAGAAGTAGAATTATCACATATGTTTGTTGATAATGCAGCTATGCAATTAGTTCGTGCACCAAAACAGTTTGATGTAATGGTTACAGGGAATTTATTTGGGGATATTTTATCAGATTGTGCAGCAATGCTTACAGGCTCTATTGGAATGCTTCCATCCGCTTCATTTGATGCAAATGGAAAGGGATTGTATGAACCTGTTCACGGCTCCGCTCCTGATATTGCAGGGACTGACAAAGCAAACCCACTTGCAACTATTTCATCATTAATTATGCTTTTGCGTTATTCATTTGATGAACAAATAATTGCAAATAAAATTGATAAAGCAATAAATATAGTTCTTGATAATGGCTTTAGAACTGCTGATATCATGGATGAAAATAGTAAACTTCTAGGCTGTGAAGCTATGGGTAATGCTGTTTTAGCAGAATTAAAAAAACTATAATTATAAATTATTATTAGAGGCGAAAAATGAGACCAAGCAATAGACAAAATAATGAGTTACGAGAAGTAAAGTTCACAAGAAATTTCACCAAACACGCAGAGGGTTCAGTTTTGGTAGAATTTGGAAATACAAAGGTAATTTGCACAGCAAGTGTTGAAGAAAAGGTTCCACATTTTTTAAGAGGTAAAAAACAAGGTTGGGTAACAGCAGAGTATGGAATGTTGCCGCGTTCAACAAATACTAGAATGCAAAGAGAGGCGTCCAAAGGTAAACAATCTGGACGAACTATGGAAATTCAACGATTAATTGCTAGAAGCTTGCGTGGTGTGGTTGATTTAAAACAGCTTGGAGAGATTATGATTACAATTGATTGTGATGTAATTCAAGCAGATGGCGGAACAAGAACCGCTTCAATAAATGGTGGGTTTATCGCTCTTGCTGACTGCATTCGTTATCTTATTGAAAATCAAAAAACAACAACAAACCCTCTAATTGGACAAGTTGCCGCAATTTCTGTAGGAATTTTCAATGATGAACCTGTGCTTGATTTAGATTATATTGAAGACTCAAACGCACAAACTGATATGAATGTAGTTATGAATGAAAGTAAAAATATTATTGAAATTCAAGGAACTGCAGAAAATGGAACTTTTTCACGCGATGAATTAAATCAAATGATTGATTTGGCAGAAAAAGGAATTGAAGAAATAACAATTAAACAAAGAGAAGTTTTGGGATTATAAATTTAGTATGAAAAAAATTAAATCAATAAATAAAGCTCAAAAAAACCATATTTTTTTGAGCTTTATTTATTATTTATATAGAAGTAACTATGAGTTTTAACAATGACCAGCATATGAAATATTATCTGAAGAAGAGTTTTTAAGTATTTATACCGATACCAATAAATACTATCGAGCTAATCAAAAAAAAACAATTTATGTTTTTATTGATTTTGATTTCATGTACCCCTTAAAGGATGATGCTGAGCTTGTAATGGTCTAATTTTATGGAACACTTTTTAATTAACTAAAAAACTTACAAAACTAACAAAATCTTAAAAAAATAAGAAAAATAAGAAAACAGATAAATAAAAGATAAATAAAAGATAAATAAAAGATTGAAGTGGTTCAGTTTTATGGGACAGATTTTTAGCCTATAATACACTTTTAAGAGGAAAAAATTATGTCAAAAATTAACAAACAAAGAAAAACTTGGACTGTAGAGCAAAAGCTTGATTATGCAAAGCTTATGGTGCATGAAAATTATACAAATAGTCAAATTCAAGAAATTTCTGGTGCAGGAAAATCAGCTGTTGCGCGTTGGAAAAAACAATATATTGACGAATTAGGTGGGAAAACTCCAGATGGCAAAAGAGCGTTGACAGCTCAGCAGCAGGAGATTCAAGACCTTAGGAAACAGCTTTGGAGGGCTAAAAGAGACAATGAAATTTTAAAAAAGGCTGCTGCCATTTTTATTCAAAAAAACTAAAAACTGAAGTTATTATGAAAATAAAAATGGCAAATAAAAATTACTCAATAACTGAATTATGCACTGCTTATGGGGTTCCTAAAAATACATTTTATAAAAAGACTAACACTAGGAAAATTAATAGAAAATCTTCTGAAATAATATCTTTATTAAAGAAAATTTCTATAGAAACAAAACACAGTTATGGGAAAAGAAGAATGCAAAAAGAACTTCAACTTTACGGTATTAAGATTGGTATTTTTAAAGTAGCGTCATTGATGAAACTTGCTAATATTCAAGCAATTACACCAAGAAAAAAACACTATTACCCCAAAGAACAAGCGTCTAAAATTATTTCTGATAATATTTTAAATAGAGAATTTAATCAAAAAACACCAAATACACATTGGGTTGGCGATATAACTTATATCCGAAATCATCAAGGCTGGAGCTATTTGGCGACGGTTCTTGACCTTGCAACAAAAGAAATTGTGGGCTGGAGTTTGTCACAAAAACCGAATGCAAAACTTGCAAAAAAAGCACTTCAAAATGCAATTAGAAGAAAACAGCCAGACACAAGTAAATTATTATTTCATTCGGATCGTGGGGTGCAATATACTTCTAATTTATTTACTGATTTTTGTGGAAATTTGCATATAACAAAGAGTGGAAACTGTTGGGATAATGCTGTAATGGAAAGATTTTTTAGGAGTCTAAAGTCTGAAAGATTAAATTATTTAAGTTTTAAAAACCATCAAGAAGTTACTGAAGAAGTAGATAGTTATATATATTTTTATAATTATAAGAGGTTAAATTCCGCAATAAATTACATGACACCAAATGAAAAATTTAATAGAATGATAAATGTCGCTTAAAAAGTGTTCCATAAAATTAGACCATTACAGTTCTTGACCTTGCAACAAAAGAAATTGTGGGCTGGAGTTTGTCGCAAAAACCGAATGCAAAACTTGCAAAAAAAGCACTTCAAAACGCAATTAGAAGAAAACAGCCAGACACAAGTAAATTATTATTTCATTAGGATCGTGGGGTGCAATATACTTCTAATTTATTTGTTGATTTTTGTGTAAATTTGCATATAACAAAGAGTGTTAGCAGAAAAGGAAACTGTTGGGATAATACTGTAATGGAAAGATTTTTTAGGAGTCTAAAGTCTGAAAGATTAAATTATTTAAGTTTTAAAAACCATCAAGAAGTTACTGAAGAAGTAGATAGTTATATATATTTTTATAATTATAAGAGGTTAAATTCCGCAATAAATTACATGACACCAAATGAAAAATTTAATAGAATGATAAATGTCGCTTAAAAAGTGTTCCATAAAATTAGACCATTACAGTTCTTGACCTTGCAACAAAAGAAATTGTGGGCTGGAGTTTGTCGCAAAAACCGAATGCAAAACTTGCAAAAAAAGCACTTCAAAACGCAATTAGAAGAAAACAGCCAGACACAAGTAAATTATTATTTCATTAGGATCGTGGGGTGCAATATACTTCTAATTTATTTGTTGATTTTTGTGTAAATTTGCATATAACAAAGAGTGTTAGCAGAAAAGGAAACTGTTGGGATAATACTGTAATGGAAAGATTTTTTAGGAGTCTAAAGTCTGAAAGATTAAATTATTTAAGTTTTAAAAACCATCAAGAAGTTACTGAAGAAGTAGATAGTTATATATATTTTTATAATTATAAGAGGTTAAATTCCGCAATAAATTACATGACACCAAATGAAAAATTTAATAGAATGATAAATGTCGCTTAAAAAGTGTTCCATAAAATTAGACCATTACACACTCAAACAAGCCAACTCACTAGCATCCCCACCTTTTTTACTTAGATTTCCATCTTCATTTTTATCGATTTTAAGATGCTGTAATATTTCTGTATATAACGGATTTAGCTTTTCATTATTATTTAAAAAATAATCTTCTATACTCTCAAAAATCCCAATTTTATCAGAACCATCTCCACTAAAATACTTAAATCCGTCAAATGTTATTCCATGAGTTTTGTATTTTTTATCATCTTTCACATAAATATCAACACTATTTAAAGTTTCAACTTTTAGATATCTCCCGCAGCTACTTGAGCTACTATTTTATAGTCTTTGTTATTAATATCAGAAGTACCTAATGGATTATTTTTAAGATAAACAAATAAAGAAACTTCTACATTGTCCATACAAAAATTTGCTTTTGATACATATTTTGTTAATTGTATTGCATTTAAATTTGTAAAATTTTGTATATTTACTTTTTTTATTAATTCTTTTTCAACGAAATCTGCATTTTCTTCTTTTATAAAATAAGTGGCTTCAAACAAACCAGCAGGAACCGCTTCTACTAATTCGCATTTTTGGTATTCTAATTGTTCTATATTCAAATATTTTAAGAAGTCTCGACATACAATATCTATTGGCTTTGTCGGTGTTGCACATGAAGAAGGAAAAGTAATCTCTTTCCCACATCCATTTAAAAAAAACATTATATAAAATATAAGTATTATGTGTTTTATCATTTTTTCATCTCCTAATTTTTAAATTATTATTTTTTATAATAACTTTGACATCAACATAAAATTTTGTTGTATAGCCTTCTTTTTCATATCTTTGCACATTTTTTGGAATATGAAGCTTAGCTTTTGGACGCGTTTTTTCGTCTTCTTTCTCATACGCATCTTTGGACTTTTTCTTAAAACCATCCCAATCACCAAAAGTGAAAACTTCCAAATGGATAAGTTTTTCCTTATTATCTATAGTCTTACTATCATAAGCCCCTAACTTACCCAAACTATCTCCTGCTTTTACTTGAATTTGTTTATCTTTTTCTAGTTTTACTAACTTATCAAGCTTCATATTATTTTGTTAAAATTCTATCTTTTATGATTTTAGGTATTCGTTTTTGTTTACCTTTTTGTTTCATTTGTTTTATGTATATTTTATAAACTTTTTTAGCTTTCTTTTTATCTCCCAAAGCCCAATAGGCATCACCTAGATTATAGTAGGCAACTGTTCTGTTTGGGAACTTTGCTGTGATTTTTTCTAATAAGTAAATTGCTTCTTTATTTTGCCCCTGCTTTTTGGAGGTAGTAGGCTGAGACCTTTGCATTAAAAATCAAAATACACAAAAAAATGCATCAACTATTTGTTATTTATGTTAAAATAAACTTTTAGTTTATATGCATAAAAGGAGCTAATAATGAACAGTTTTTTTAAATCAACCTTGAAATCTCGTTTATACAAAAATAAAAACAGATATCCGATTTTGAAAATAATGGATTTAATTGATTGGAAAGAGCTTGGATTAATTTTAAAAAAAATCAAAAAACAAACTCGCAAAGACCGAAGGGGTAAGGCGGGGTATGATTCGCTGAAAATGTTCAAAGCTATTTTAATTGGGCAATGGCACAGTTTGAGCGACCCAGAATTGGAAAAATCACTTATTCTTAGGGCCGATTTTGTTATTTTTTGCGATTTCGATGATATGGAAACACCTGATCACAGCACCTTATGTAGATTTCGTAATTATTTGATTGGTAATGATTTATTAGACATTTTACTTATGGAAATAAATTCACAATTAGAAAATAAAAACCTTAAAATTGCAAAAGCAAAAGTTGCAATTGTTGATGCAAGTATAATCGAATCGGCTGGCAGACCACAGCGAAAATATATTGCTGAAAAAGATGGCAAGCTAATAGAATCAACGCCTAGCAAAGATGTTGATGCGACTTGGACAAAGAAAAATAATAAATTTTATTTGGGCTATAAATTGCATGCAATTTGTGATGAAGAGGGTTATTTTCAAAAGTTAAAAATTAGTCCCGCAAATGAACATGAAAGCAATTATTTTGAACCTTTACTAACTGATTTATATAAAAATACAGAGGTTCTAGCTGATAAAGGTTACTTTTCAAATAAAAATAGCAAAACCCTTGCAAATAAAGGGTTAATAGATGGAATTATGGAAAAAAAGTTAAGAAATTCAAAGCTAACACAGGAGCAAAAAAATAAAAATAACAAAATAAAACTCAAAAGATATGTTATAGAACAAAGCTTTGGCACACTAAAAAGAATATTTGGATTTAGTAGAGCTGCATATTTTGGGCTTAAAAAAGTTTTAGCGCAAAGCCTCTTGAAATGTATGTGTTTAAATTTACTAAAAGCTTCAAACAAAGTAACTTTTTGATAAATAAATTAAATAAGTGGTAAAAATACACTTTTTTAAATAGAAATATTGTAAATTAACAAAAAAATAGTTTAAATTTCAAATTAATAAAAATATTTGAGGTTTTTAGGGGCTTTTTTTCAGTTATTTTTTTTAAAAATTAAGTGATTTTATCTGAAAATATTTAAATCGATTTAATGCAAAGGTCTCATAATAGGCGAACACACCCAAACCATATCGGGCTACATCTTGTGGTGCAATGGTTTAAAATAATGACAACAAATGAATATATATGTGATGTGAAAAATAATAATTGGCAACGATTTAATGGCAAATTATGGCAACGAAATTATTGGAACACATTGTTAGAGATGAAAAAGAATATTTAGAAATATCTAAATATATTATTGAAAATCCAATAAAATGGGAGATGAGATAAGAAGAATAAAAAATAAAAGTAAGTAGCAGTTGGTAGGCCCCCCCTCTTAGTCAAGCTAAGCAACCCTACATAGCACTCCGAACAAAGTTCGTGTTACGGCAGGGAGTTTATTACCGTGTCACAACTACTACTTACATATAAGTATAAATTACAATATTTTTAAAAGCAAATGGTCGTTAGCAGAAATGTTTTCAAAAGAGTAAAAATGTCGTGATTAGCCTTTTAAAATGTCGCGATAGTGGTTTGTTGCTAGTATGTTGTTTATAATAGGATTATATTAAGTGAATGTAGTAAGAATATAGATGAGTTAGTTGTAATAAGCTTAATTTACATTAAAAATGTCGCAATTAGCTTTTAAAAATGTCGCGATTAGTGATACTATAAAAAGATGAATAAAAAACAAATAAGACAAACGAAAATTCTTTCTTTTATACAAGCTAAAACAAAAGTCTCCATTTCTGAGATTTTATCATTTTTGGGGGCTGATGTAGAGCGAAAAACTTTACAACGAGATTTGGGAGAACTATCTGCACAGATTTTGGTTAGCCCAATAGGTAAGGGGCGAAATACCAAATATATATTGTCCACAATGTATAATAATTTGAAAGAAGTTGATGTTCAGAATTATTTTTCATTAGAGTATTTTGAAAGAGATATTCAAGAAACTTTTAATTTTGATATATTTAAAATTTTGGATAATGATATTTTTACACTTACAGAACAAAAACATTTAGAAACGCTACAAAAACAATTTATCACAAATTTTTCAAAATACGATAGTCAAACTATAATCAATAAAGAGTTTCAAAGGATATTAATTGAATTTTCTTGGAAGTCATCAGCGATTGAGGGAAATACTTATTCACTCCTCAATACCGAAGCATTAATCAAAGAAAATCAACAAGATAAGACTAAAACCACCGAAGAAACGCAAATGATTTTAAATCATAAAGATGCATTTAATGAATCTATTCAAAATCGTGATAGATTTTTGCATCTTAAATATAATGATATTGAATATATTCATACAGTTCTTACTAAAAAACTTAATATAACAAAGAATATTAGAAATGCAGCTGTAGGAATTGTGGGAACAAAGTATAAGCCTTTGGATAATTCATTTCAGCTAAAAGAAGCTCTGAAGAATATGATTAAACTTATAAATAATAAACAGTCTTTTTTTGAAAAAGCATTTCTGTCACTAATTTTAATTTCATACATTCAAGCCTTTGAAGATGGAAATAAACGCACAGCAAGAATGTTATCTAATGCTATTTTACTGGCTAATAATTCAATACCTTTATCGTATAGAAAAGTTGATATTGTTGAGTATAAAAAAGCTAGTATCCTTTTTTATGAACAAAATAACTTATCATATTTTAAAAATATATTTATGGAGCAAGTTATAGATGCGACTGAAAATTATTTTCAGTAACCAATAACCAATAAACAAAAGAGGAAGTCTTGAGAAAATACACAAGGAAAATAATATTTATTATATTAACTATATTAGTAATACCTAAAATAATTTTGGCAGATGGTGTTATTTTGGCAAAAACATACAAACAAAATCAGCAAACTATTGATATTTCAAAATATTTGGTAAGTGAAAAATATGATGGTGTTAGAGGGTTTTGGAATGGTAAAGAGTTGGTTTCTAGGAATAAAAAAATTATAAATGCACCAGATTGGTTTACTAAAAATTTGCCCCAAAATATTAAATTAGATGGAGAGTTGTGGCTTGGTTTGGGTGAATTCTCAAAACTTTCTGGGATTGTGCGTTCTGATAAAGGAAATAGTGATTGGTCAAATGTTAAATATATGGTTTTTGAGCTTCCTGATGCAAAAGGAGATTTTTCAAAAAGATATAAACAAATACAAAAAATAGTTAAAAACTTAAAAATAAAACATTTAAAAGCAGTTAAACAATATAAATTCACGGATAATATTAAGCTTAATAAATTTTACAAAAAAGTTTTAGCTAAAGGAGGTGAGGGCGTTATTTTACATTTGGCAACAAGTGAATATCACACTGGGCGAAGCAAAGATTTACTAAAATACAAACCCAAATTAGATGCAGAAGCACAAGTTATTGGCTATACAAAAGGAAAAGGTAAATATATTGGTATGGTTGGAGCTTTGAAAGTAAAAACGAAAGATGGAGTTTATTTTAAAGTTGGAAGTGGCTTGAGTGATTTGGATAGAAAAACCCCACCGCAAATTGGTGATATAATAACTTATAGCTATAATTCTTTGACCAATAAAGGAAAACCACGACACCCAGTTTTTGAGCGTGTTAGAATAAAAGCTAACAGTAAAAAAACATCAAAAAAACTCAAAAACATAAAATACAAATAAAGGTAAAATAAAATGAAATCAGAGAATTCAATTGTTTTAGTAGATGGTTCTAGTTATTTATTTAGAGCGTTTCACGGGCTACCAAAATTAACTTCAAGGGCAGGGGAGCCAACAGGAGCAATAAAAGGCGTTATTAGTATGCTACAAAAAATACATAAAGATACTCAGCCAACGCATATTGCAGTTATTTTTGATGCACCTGGGAAAAATTTCAGACATAAGCTTTACCCAGAATATAAATCTCATCGCCCACCAATTGATAATGATTTGAGAGTGCAAATAAAACCACTTTTACAGCTAATAGAATCAATGGGTTATCCACTTATTCAAATTTCAGAAGTTGAGGCGGATGATGTTATTGGAACGCTTGCAAAACAAGCTGTTGAGAAAAATATGCAAGTTCTAATTTCAACAGGTGATAAAGACTTAGCACAGTTGATTAACCCAAGTGTTGAGCTAATTGATACTATGCGAAATAAAGTAACAAATAATGAAAATATTGGTGAAAAATTTAAAATAGGAAAGTTGCGTGCGGATCAAGTAGTTGATTTTTTGGCATTAGTTGGTGATAGTGCAGATAATATTCCAGGTATTCCTAAAGTTGGTCCCAAAACTGCTTCAAAATGGTTAGATGAATATGATTCGTTAGAAAATATAGTAATAAATAAAGATAAAATAAAAGGTAAAGTAGGAGAAAATTTGCGTGATAATTTGGAACAATTATATCTTTCACAAAAACTTACTCAAATTAAGTTAGATGTTGAATTACCAAGTGTTGTTGTGGAAGAGCTTTCAATGAATGTGGTAAATGAAGAAGTGTTTTCAGGGCTTTGTCAGCGGTTTGATCTACAAGCACTAGAAAAGACAATTCTTGGTGAAAATGCAACAGAGCCAGAGCAAAAACAAGAAATTATTACAAAATATGAATTAATAAAAAATAAAGCACAGTTTTTGGAATTAAAATCCAAATTAAGCAACTTAGAAGAGTTTTATTTTGATATTTTTGCAAGTAGTGAGTTTTATACAGAAGCTGAAATTGTTGGAATTTCTTTTGCTACAAAAATTGGCAAATCATTTTATTTACCACTTTCTCACAAAGATAATTCTGAAGATTTAACTATATTTGAATTACTAAAAGATTTGAAAGAATTGTTTAAATCAAATTCTAAAAAAATAACTTATAACGGTAAAAGTGCAATCCATACTTTAAAGAGATATGGAATTTTAGTCTCAAATTTAACTGATGATATTATGCTTGCAAGCTATGTTTATAACTCTAGTGCAACAAATCATAAGTTGGAAAAAATAGCTGATAATTATTTGCAGTTTACTATTTTGAGCGAAGAAGAAGTTTTAGGAAAAGGTGCTAAAGCACTTGCTTATAAAGATGTTTTGGCAGATGAGTTTTACAATTATGCTTGTCAGCGAATTGATGCAATAGCTCGTTTAGAAAAATATCTATTATTAAGGTTAAATAGTATGCCAGGTCTTATTGATATTTATAATGATATTGAAATTCCTCTTATGCAAACTCTGCAAGAAATGGAGGAAAAAGGAATATTAATTGATAGTAAAGAATTAAATAATCAAAGTACTGATATAACTAAGATTGTTACAGGTTTGGAATCTAATATTTACAAAATAGCAGAGGCTGAATTTAATATAAACTCACCCAAACAATTGCAAGAAATATTATTTGAAAAACTGGAGCTTCCTATAATTAAAAAAACGCCCAAAGGACAACCATCAACAAATGATGCAGTCTTACAAGAGCTTGCTTTGGAGCATGAAATTGCAAAATATATAATTGAAAATAGAAGTTTGGTAAAACTTAGAAATACTTATACAGATAAACTTCCGCAAACAGTTCAGCCATCAACAAATAGAGTTCATACAACTTATCAACAAGCTGTAACAAGCACTGGTAGATTGTCTTCAACCAATCCTAATTTGCAAAATATTCCAATTAAAACCAAACAAGGTAGAAAAGTTAGACAAGCTTTTATTGCTCCCAAAGGATTTTCAATTTTAGCAAGTGATTATTCACAAGTTGAATTAAGAGTTATGGCACATATTTCAGGCGATGAGCTTTTGATAAGTTCGTTTAATGAAAATAAAGATATTCATACAAAAACTGCAGCAGAAGTATTTGGAGTGGCTGAGAGTGAGGTTGATTTTGAAATGCGAAGAAAAGCAAAAGCAATTAATTTTGGCTTAATTTATGGAATGTCTGCATTTGGACTTTCTAAACAAATTGGTGTTTCTCGTTCAGAAGCAGGGCAGTATATTGAAACTTATTTTGAAAAATATAATAGTATAAAAAAATATATGGACGATATAACTGATTTCGCCAATGGTCTTGGTTATGTTGAAACTATTTTTGGCAGAAGAATCTATATTCCAGATATAAATTCAAGCAATGCAATTCGTAGAAATGCAGCTCAAAGGCTAGCAATAAATGCACCAGTCCAAGGAAGTGCTGCTGATATAATCAAACTTGCAATGAATATCGTCGCCAAAGAAATAAAAGATAACTCTAAAATAAAACTAATTATGCAAGTCCACGATGAGCTTGTTTTTGAAGTGAAAGATGACTATATCGAACAAGGAACAAAGCTAATTAATAAAATTATGGAAAATGCAGTAAGCTTAAAAGTCCCACTAATCGCGGAAAGCGGAATAGGTAAAAACTGGGACGAAGCTCATTGATTAATAAATGATTATGAAAATTAAATAAAAGATTTAAAATTATGAAAAGTTTAAAAACAATAACAATATTAGTTTTATTAACTGGTTTTTTTGCAACAGCTGAATCTTACTTAACAGAAAAACAGCAGCAAATAATAACTAAAAAACTAGAGCAAAAAGTAAAAAAATATAAAGATAAAATGGTTTTAGAAAATGATAGTTATTCAAAATTTTCAATTGAATATTTAGTAGATATATTTAAAGTTGGTGAAAAAAAAGGTTTAAGTATGGATATAGCCCCGTCAAATGCAGGAATGGTTTATGCTTTGATAAGTGCAAAGAATGAATATGATGTTTTACTTAATAAATATTATGCAAAACTAATTAAAAAACTAAGCAAAAAAGATAAAAATATATTGAAATTAACTCAAATAAATTGGATAAAATATAGAGATTCTGAATTAAAACTAAATCTTATTTTAGCAAATGATAAATACTCAGGTGGTGGAACAATCCAAAGACTATATGTTGCGAACAGAGTTCTAGAAATAACAAAATCAAGACTTAAGGAAATATATGATTACCTCGATAGAATTCATTAGGTGATAAACTAATAAGCAAAAATAAAACTAAAAAAATAGCAAAGTTTGATGACTTAGTTTATTTATGACAGCTTTAAGAATTAATATTGTTTATGTTTTGATAAGTGCAAGTTTTTGTTTTTCTTACTTTGAGTATTTTTGTGAGTGAAGTGTGTTTTTAAATAATATTTAGGCTTCTATTAAATTTAACTCAATAATTTTCCCTATTTTCTTAATTCACTAATGATATTATCCATAGCATATTCTTTCAGATACTTTTTCTAGCAATATTTATTTACCTTTTATTCTATGTATTTGAAAATTACTTGAAAATAATTCAGTAAATAGAATAAAAGATAATTGTAAATATAGTTACTTTATAATAACTTAGGGCTATAAAGGGATATTCACACCAAGAGTAAGTGTAGTTCCTGAAGTTCCAAATAAAATAGCTTCTGCATTAAAGTATTTATATTTGAACCCAATACTTGGGAGAATTACAGGAGCAACACCATATTTATTTAAAGGGATTTTCTTTTTATATTTGCCCTTATAGCCATGAAGTAAACCACCAGTTAATTTCACATAAAATAATTCATTTGTTTTTGGAATATTCCATTTATGACCGAAATATAGATATTGTGAGTCTTGATTAAATGAATTTTTAAAAACTGCTCCACCAAAAACCCAGCCTGACTTTTTATCAAGTTCAATATTAAGCATTCGTTGATTATTATTATGCTCTTTGCTTGGGCTAAAGTGTTTTGTATAAACACTGGTTGAAATCATTAACTCATCACCATCTTCAAACCAATCTGCACTTGCAGTCCAGCAATTTATTGTTAAAAGTGTAGCTATTAAAATTTTATATTTATTATATATTTTCATATTTTTTACCTAACTGGTTATAGTTATTATTAAATTTGTATATTCTTCTCTAACTTTTGGATCATTGCGTTTCATTTCATCTACTTTTTTAACAGCATGAATAACAGTAGCATGATCTCGGTTAAATTCTTTCCCAATATCTAGTAAAGATATAGAAGTCAATTGCTTAGCTATTGCCATTGCAAGTTGCCTTGGTTTTGTTATTGATGCTTTTCTACTTTTAGAGCGTAAATCTGAAGTTTTTATTCTATAATAATCAGCAACAACTTTTTGAATATTTTCTACACTTATTTGGCGAAGTTGTGAGCTTAATAAATCTCTAAGAGCTTTTTTAGTAAGTTCAATAGTTGCTGGCTCGCCACTAAATTCTGACATTACAAAAACACTATTTAAAGCACCTTCCAAATCACGAACATGCGACTTTACCTTTTCAGCAATAAAAAAAGCAACATCAGGTGGTAAATCAAAATTAATTAAGTCTGCTTTTTTTCTAAGAATAGCGGCTCTGGTTTCTAAATCAGGTGGTTCAATTGCTACTGAAAGTCCTGCTCCAAACCTTGATTTCAAGCGTTCTTCTAATCCTTCAACATCTTTAGGATATTTATCACAAGTTAAAACTACTTGGCTTTTAGAACCTAATAAATTATTAAAAAGGTGAAAAAATTCTTCTTGAGATTTATCTTTCCCTGCAATAAATTGCACATCATCAACTAATAAAATATCAACACCACGGTAGTGTTTTTTAAAACTATCTATATTCCTTTTAGAAATAGCATCAACCATTTCATTAACAAATTGCTCAGCAGTTTGATAAACTATTGTTTTTTTTGGTTGGTTTTTTTTAATATGATTGCCTATTGCGTGCAATAGATGAGATTTACCAAGACCAGTTGACCCATAAATAAGTAAAGGGTTAAAACTACCATCAGGTTTATTAGCAACTCCAAGAGCAGAACGAGATGCAATTTGATTAGAAGAACCCTCAACAAAAATCATCAAAACAAAATTCAGGATTTAGCTGGCTTTTAAATTTATCAGCAGGATTTTCTTTTTTCTTTGGCTTGTCAAAAATAACTCTTGCAACGCCTAACTGTATTTTAACAGAAAACTCTGGCTCTATTTTTTTCACAACTAATTCAATAGTTTGCATTAAATTTTTATTAACTTCAGATAATACAAATTTATTTGGTGCGTATAAAATCAGTAACTTATCATCCAGTTCTGCATCAAGAGGTTTTAACCAAGTTGTTATTTCCTGCTTATCTAATATATTAGATAAATTTTCTAAACAAGTATTCCAAAGTATATTTGACATAAAGTTAATTGGTTATTTAGTAATTAGCTTAAAGAAAAAGATTTCATTTTATTAATAATGTATTTAATTTCTTCATTTTTTGGAATTTGTTTACCTGTTACATAAGAAAAAACAACATTATCATGCTCTTCTAAAAGAGTTTTGAATTCTAGTTTTATATTGTCAGCAGAGCTTAAATAAAAGTTTTCTAAAAAATATTCAAAAAGAATATCAAGCTCTTTCATTCCTCGTCGACATTTCCATTTTAAGCTATTTAAATTTTCCATTGATAATTTATAACTTGTTAATTAATAAGTAATAGTTATTTACTTTTTAATTCAGTTACTAACTTAATTCGCGCAGATGCTTCTGCCAAAGCTTGCTGGGCTCTTTTGTAATCAACACCTGTTGCATCTCTAAGTTCATTTTTAGCCTGAGTTACTGCCTCTTCTGCAGCTACTTTGTCAATATCTTCAGCTCTTTCTGCTGTATCTGCTAAAATGGTTACTTTTTCTGGTAAAACTTCAATAAATCCACCTGATATAAAAATACTATCAACTGTTCCATTTTTCTGCTTTATTGAAACATAACCAGGTTTTAAAGCACCAAGTAATGGTGTATGACCGTGCATAATACCTAATTCTCCAGAAGCACCTGTGGCACTTATAAGAATTCCTGCACCACTGTAAATAGATTCATCGGCACTTACAATTTCAACTGAAATATTTTTATCCATAATTAAACTCTATTTTTTTATTAAAATTCAGAAACTATAAAATACTATATAGTTTCTGCTTTTTTAACAGCTTGATCAATTGAGCCAATCATATAAAAAGCTTGCTCAGGAAGATGATCATATTCACCAGAAATTATCGCATTAAATCCTGCAATAGTATCTTTTAAAGGAACATACTGTCCTGGAACTTCATTAAATACTTCAGCAACTGTAAACGGTTGTGATAAGAATCTTTGTATTTTTCTAGCTCTTGTTACGATTTGTTTATCTTCATCAGAAAGCTCGTCCATTCCTAAAATAGCAATGATATCACGCAATTCACGATATCTTTGTAAGATTGATTGAACACTTCTAGCTGTATTATAATGCTCTTCTCCAATAACCAAAGGATCTAACTGTCGTGATGAAGAATCAAGTGGATCAATAGCTGGATATATACCAAGCTCTGCTATTTGACGAGATAAAACAACTGTAGCATCTAAGTGAGCAAATGTTGTTGCAGGAGAAGGATCAGTTAAATCATCAGCTGGAACATAAACTGCTTGGATTGAAGTTATAGAGCCTTTTTTTGTTGATGTAATTCTTTCTTGTAATCTACCCATTTCATCTGCTAGAGTAGGCTGATAACCAACCGCTGAAGGCATTCGACCAAGTAATGCCGAAACTTCAGTTCCTGCCAAAGTATAACGATAAATATTATCAATAAATAATAAAACATCACGACCTTGATCACGAAAATATTCTGCCATCGTCAAACCTGTTAAAGCAATTCTAAGTCTATTTCCAGGTGGCTCATTCATTTGTCCATAAACCATGGCAACTTTTGAATTCTCATGAGTTTCTACATCAACAACACCTGCATCTTGCATTTCGTGGTAAAAATCATTTCCTTCACGAGTTCTTTCACCAACTCCTGCAAAAACTGAAAGCCCAGAGTGAGCAGTTGCAATATTGTTGATTAATTCCATCATATTAACAGTTTTACCAACACCAGCACCACCAAACAAACCAACTTTACCACCTTTTGCAAATGGACAAAGTAAATCAATTACTTTTACGCCAGTTTCTAATAATTCAGTTGAATTTGATAATTCATCATAAGCTGGAGCTTTTCTGTGAATACTCCAAGTTTTATCAACCTTTACTTCTCCACAGTTATCAACAGGTTCTCCAAGAACATTCATTATTCTTCCTAAAGTTCCTTTTCCAACTGGAACAGAAATTGGTGCATTAGTATTTTTAATAACAAGACCGCGTTTTAAACCTTCAGTTGCACCCATAGCAATAGTTCTAACAACTCCATCACCAAGCTGTTGTTGAACTTCAAGAGTTAGTGAGTCGTCTTCTAATAAAAGAGCGTCGTATATTTTTGGAATATTCTCAACAGGAAACTGAACATCTACAACAGCTCCAATAATTTGTATGATTTTACCTGTACTCATTTCGTATTACCTTTATTTTATATATTTATATTTAATAACTCTCAAATAAACTTTTAAATCTTTTGAAAACTATCTTAATTTCTTAATTTATCAACTATTTAACCATTAAATCTAATATCTTTAACTTAAACGGCAGCAGCACCTGCAACTATTTCGGATAATTCTTGAGTTATCGCTGCTTGTCTTGCTTTGTTATACTGTAATTGTTTTTCATCAATAAGGTTTCCAGCATTATCAGTTGCACTTTTCATTGCAATCATTCTAGCCGCCATTTCGCAAGAGATATTTTCAGCAACAGCTCGTTTAATTAAAGCTTCTATATATCTAATAAGAAGAGTTTCAAGAAGACTTTCTGCCTCTTCAGTATCGTATATATAATCCCACTTATATTTAGGAGTTTCGGTTTCTAAAAAGTTAGGAACTGGAAGTAGCTGAGAAATAACAGGAATTTGTGTCATTGTGTTTATGAAAGAATTAGTTACTAAATAAATTCTATCAATTTCTCCAGCTCTATACATATCAATAACAACTTTAGAAACACCAAGTAAGTCATTAAGACTTGGCTTGTCTCCCATTTGCTCTTTATTTGCAACAATATTAAAATTGTTTGAGTTTAAAAAACCGTATCCTTTAGAACCATATGAAGCAGTGAAAATTTCACAATCTTCATCATTATGCCTTTTAGCACTTTTCATAAATTCTTTAAGTAAATTTATATTTAAGCCACCACAAAGACCACGATCAGAAGTTACCAAAATATAAGCCACTCTCTTTTTTTCTCGCTTTATTAAAAAAGGGTGTTTAATTTCAGTATTAGCTTTAGCAATATCTCCAGCCATCTGCTTTATCTTATCAGCATAAGGACGGCTATGATTCATTCTCTCTTGTGCTTTACGCATTTTAGAGGCAGCAACCATTTCCATCGCCTTAGTGATTTTTTTAGTATTTTGAATACTTTTTATTTGAGTTCGTATTTCTTTAGCATTTGCCATTAGATTATCTCCTTACCAAACTCCATTTTCTTTAAATGCTTCAAAGCCTTTAGTGAAAGTGTTTTCTGTATTTTTATCAAAAATCCCAGACTTATCTATATCATTCATAAGTTCCGTATAGTTTTCACGGAAATAAGCAATTGAAGATTTTTCAAAACTTAAAACTTTATCAATTTTAACATCTGATAAATAACCTCTATCCGCACCAAATAGTGAAACAGCCATATCAGCTACGCTAAGAGGAGAGTATTGGTTTTGTTTCATTAATTCAGTTACTCGTTGACCATGCTCTAGTTGTTTTCTAGTTGCTTCATCTAAATCAGAAGCAAACTGAGCAAAAGCTGCAAGTTCTCTATATTGAGCTAATGCCAAACGGATACCACCACCTAGTTTTTTGATAATTTTAGTTTGAGCAGAACCACCAACACGAGAAACAGATAAACCTGCATTTATTGCTGGACGAATACCTGCATTAAATAAATCAGTTTCTAAGAAAATTTGACCATCAGTTATAGATATAACATTTGTTGGAACAAAAGCTGAAACATCTCCAGCTTGAGTTTCAATAATTGGTAATGCTGTTAAAGAACCAGTTTTACCTTTTACTTTTCCATTAGTTAGCCTTTCTACTTCCATTGCATTTATTCTTGCGGCTCTTTCTAATAATCTTGAGTGTAAGTAAAAAACATCTCCAGGATACGCTTCTCTTCCAGGTGGTCTTTTAAGTAAAAGTGATACTTGACGGTAAGCCCAAGCTTGTTTTGTCAAATCATCATATATAATAAGTGCGTCTTCACCTTTATCTCTAAAATATTCCCCCATAGAACACCCAGAATAAGGTGCTATATATTGCATAGCAGCAGACTCAGAAGCTGAAGCACTTACAACAATAGTATGAGCCATCGCACCATGTTCTTCTAATTTACGCACAACATTGGCTACAGAAGATGCTTTTTGCCCAATAGCAACATAAATACATTTTATTCCTGTTCCTTTTTGGTTAATAATTGCATCTATTGCAACTGCTGTTTTACCAGTTTGTCTATCACCGATTATTAATTCACGCTGACCTCTTCCGACTGGAACCATAGCATCAATAGCTTTAAGTCCTGTTTGAACAGGTTCATCAACTGATTGTCTTTCAATAACACCAGGGGCTACTTTTTCAATTGGAGAAGTTGTAGTTGTTTCAATAACGCCTTTTCCATCAATAGGTTGCCCAAGTGAATTAACAACGCGTCCTAAAAGTGCTTCACCAGTAGGAACTTCAAGGATTTTTCCTGTGCATTTTACAACATCACCCTCTGAAAGTTGCTCATAATCACCAAGGATTACAGAACCAACCGAGTCTTGTTCTAAGTTCAAAGCTAGCCCAAAAGTATTATCTGGAAATTCTAACATTTCTCCCAAAACAGCTTCTTCAAGCCCATGTATTCTTGCTATTCCATCAGATAAACTAATGATTTTTCCTTCTGTTCTTTCTTTTGTTCCTAAATCTGCAGATTCAATCTGAGATTTTATAATTTCTGATATTTCAGATGGTTTTAAGTTGCATAATGTTATATCCTCTGTCTTAAATAAGTGCTTTACTAAGCTGTTCTAGTCTTCCTTTTATAGTTCCATCGATAATGGAATTCCCAACTTTTATAATAATTCCGCCAATTAAAGCTTCGTCAATTGTTACAACAGCCTCTATCTTCTTACCAAATTTCTTACTGAGATTTGTTACAATAATATCTTTTTCAGAGTCAGATATTGGCATAGCAGAAGTTATAGTTGCTAATAATATATTATTACTTTTATTAGCTTCTTTTATGAAAAGTTGTGATATATCAGGTATAAGTTCAACTCTATCATTTTTAATCAAAAGACTTAAAAACCCTTTGAATTCCTTTGGGGAGCTACTAACCCCAGATTTTTCAAATATACTTTCAAAAAAATCATACAAAGAATTAGCTGAGCCTTTGTAAGAAGCTAAGTATTTTTTTGCAATATTATCTTTTGAAAATAAAGTGCATATTTCCATAATAGATTGCCATTCTTTGAGGTTGCCTTTAACAGCAATCTCAAATAAAGCTTTTGCATATGGTCGTGCTATTGTTAGTGATTCTGCCATAATAACCTATAGTTGCTTTGCAAAGTCGTTAATCAATTGACTATGTTTATCAGCGTCAATTTCTTTTTTAACAATTTGAGAGGCAGCTGCGAGAACTAAAGCTGAAACATTCTCACGAAGTTCTTCTTTTAGTTTCAAACCTTCCTGCTCAATGTTAGCTTTTGCTGCTTCTAACTGTCTTTTTCCTTCAGTTATTGCATCAACCTTTGCTTTTTCTATTATATCAGAAGCATGCTTTTCAGCTGAAGCTATGATTTCAGATGATTTTTGCTTAGCTCCTTTAGCTAAATCGGCTGATTTTAACTCAGCTTTTGCAAGCTTATGCTCCGCATCTTCAACAGCGGCTAACCCTTTAGAAATTCTTTCTTTTCTTTCATCAAGAGCTGTAACAATTGGTGGCCATATATATTTCATACAAAACCAAACAAATAATCCAAAAGATATCATTTGTCCAATTAGTGTTAAATTAATATTCATAAACTCCTCAATTACTTTTTAAAGTTAAATAACTAAGCAACTGCAAATAATATATACATAGATATACCAACAGCAATCATAGGAACCGCATCAATCAGACCTGCAACTATAAACATTTGTGTTCTAAGTGTTGGAATCATTTCTGGCTGTCTAGCTGCTCCTTCTAAAAATTTAGCACCTAAGATACCAATTCCAATAGAAGCCCCTATAGCTCCAAGACCCATTAATAATGCTCCAGCAAGATAAATCATTCCAGTTACTTCATTCATTTCATTTACTCCAAGTTAAAAAATTAAAATTAAAAATTAAAAAAATTAGTGTTCTTCTTCAAAAGCAGCATCTAAATAAACTATAGTTAAAGTCATAAAGATAAATGCCTGTAAAAGAACAACAAGTATATGGAAAATAGCCCAAGGCAGGGACAAAGTCCATTGTGCATAAATAGGTAATAATCCAATTAGTATAAATATCATTTCTCCAGCATACATATTTCCAAAAAGCCTAAGAGCCAAAGAAATTGGCTTTGCTATTAAAGTTGGAAGCTCAAGAATAAGATTAAAAGGTAGTAACCACTTACCAAAAGGGTGGAATGCTAACTCTTTAGCAAATCCTGATGCTTTTTTTATTTTAATACTATAAAAAATAACTAGAAAAAACACACCTATTGCCATAGCAAATGTCATATTAGGATCTGTTGTTGGAACAACTTTTAGATAAGGAATTCCAATCAACTTTGCAATTTTAGGTAATAAATCCACTGGAACTAAATCCATTGTATTCATTAGTGTAATCCAAGCAAATATAGTTAATGCAAGTGGGGATACAAGGCGACTTTTACCGTTAAAACCACCACGGACATTATCATCAACCCATTCTATAGTCATCTCAACAAAATTCTGAACCCCAGATGGTGTATCAGAAGTTATATTTTTTGCTACTTTTCTAAAAAAATATAAAAATAATATCCCTAGAAATATTGAAAAAAACATTGTATCTAAATGAATAGCCCAAAAACCCATTTCTCTAGCTTCATCAGCCCCATGAGCAATGCCCCAATCACCATTTGGATGCTTTCCAAAAGTTAGGTTCTGCAAATGGTGTTTAATATATTCAGGTGCAGTTAGTTCTATAGAGTTATGTTCTGTTTCCATTATTTTTTATTTGTAATCCTATTTAAAAGAAATATTAATTGCCCAATTATAAAACCAAAAATCATTGGTTTTCCATCAAGGTTCAAAACCTTAAATCCAATAAAAAAAAGTATAATTATGAGAAAAAACTTTGTTATAAAGCTTAACCATAATAAATACAAACTATATCCAGCACTTGCTGTTATTTTTTTTTCTTGCCTTTTAAAAAAGAAATAGGAGATAAGTTCACCTAAGCAAGAAACTAAAGTTCCATAAACCAAAACTAACTTAAAATTCAAAGAAATATTAGGTAAAGCTAAAAATATAATAATAGCTATAGGTAATATAATGATTTTTTTTAACTTCAATGTTTTAATGTTTTGTTTAATTACGTTGCTTTTTTATGGATTATATTTAATAAAGATTAATAGTCAACTAGAACTAGCAAAGTTTATTATTTAATTTATTTGAGAGTTGGTTTTTATACTTATTTTGAATGTAAATCAAGCGTATAATTAAAAAAAAATAAAACCAAGTAAATTGATAAGAATTATTTATAGTAGAAATAACAAAGCTCAAATTCCAAAAGAGCTTTGTTATTCAGTTGGTTAACCTAAACTAAAGTGTTTGCTATTAGTGAGGCAACAAGACAAGCAGTTGTTACACCAATTAAACCAGGAACCATAAAACTATGATTTAATAAGTATTTCCCTATTTTGGTTGTTCCAGATCTATCAAAATTCATTGCCGCAATATCTGAAGGATAATTTGGAATGAAGAAATAACCATAAACAGCAGGGAAAATCCCTAGTAAAATTATAGGACTAATCCCTGCAGCAAAGCCTAAAGGCATTACAATTAAAGTTGTAGCTCCTTGAGAGTTTATAAATACAGATACAAAGAATAATGCAAATGCAAATGCCCATGGTGCAAAGCTAACAAAAGACTTTACAATTATTTTCATTTCTTCTTTATGTGCGCCAAAGAAAGTATTACTCATCCAAGCTATACCAAATATAACTGTTACCGCCATCATTCCTGATTTAAATACACTTCCTTCAACTACTTTTGCAGGTTTTACTTTTGAGTAAATAAGAATTATTGCTGCAGTAGCCATGAGAATCATTTGAATTAATAAAGTCATTTTTGCTGGTTTACCTTTTATTTCAGGTCTCAAATCACTCATTTGTGCTAAGAAAACTATTACAGCAAGTCCACCTAAGAAAATAAGAACAGATTTCCAAGCAACACTACCAAAGTCTTTTCCAACAAGTGTTTCTTTATTTCCAAACATATATTCTTTCATTTTTGGATCAGCAAGTCTTGCTTGGTATTCAGCATCGTTTGCAAGATCTTTCCCACGGAAATTTGACCAAATAGAAGCAATAACAATACCAACAAAAGTTGCTGGAATTGTAACCATGAGAATATCTCCCATAGTTATTCCAGAGCCAGCTTTTGTTTGCTGTGCTAAAAAAGCAGCAGTAGCAGCTGCAACTGGTGAAGCAGTTATACCCATTTGAGAAGCTATTGAAGAAACCCCAACTGCTCTTTCTGGTCTAATTCCAGAACGGTGAGCAATATCTGCAATTATAGGCATTAAAGTATATACAACATGACCTGTTCCAACTATTACAGTTAGCCCCCAAGTGCATATTGGACCAAGGAAAGTAATTGCTTTTGGGTACTTTCTAAGTAATTTTTCTACCTGCATAATCATCCAGTCTATAGAGCCAGTAGCTTGTAAAGTTGCAGCGCAAGAAACTGCGGCAATAATTATTAGCATAACAGTTACTGGTGCTTTGCCTGGAGTTAATCCAAAAACAAAAACTAAAATAACAAGACCTATAGCAGGGATTAACCCTAAACCAATGCCAGAAACTCTAGCACCAAAAAACAAACTCCCAAGAACAACGAAAAATTCTAAGAGAATTTTCCAGTTACCGATTAAATCCCAAAAAGGGTTAAGAAATTCCATAATATACTCCAATTAACTTAATAAAAAACCAAAGATTATACCTATATAATATTTTATTATATAAATAAATGTGAAATAATTTCATAGTAAATTGGTTGGTATTGTTTTTTGATAAACAGCTTGAAAGCTTATCATTTCAATAAGTTATATCAACTATAAAAAAACCAAAGGAATTCTACTGTAATAGTTTATGTATTCATATTTACTAGTGCTATAATTAGCATTTGCTTACCTAACTAATACTTTCAAAAATAGAAATAATTATGAAAAAAATAAACTTCATCCTTGGTTTTTTGATATTTTCGCCCTTTTTCTTAACAGCTGAAACACTATCAAGCACTGACAAAAAACTTACGCAAACAGCTCAACCAATCAATAAAACCACCAAAAATAAAACTAAAAATATAAGTACTAAAAAAATAGATTTATTTTCTATCGGAAGTGGTGGTATAGGTGGGAATTATTTTTTACTTTCAAATTTAATAAGCTCTATTGTTTCTAAACCTTATAACTCTTTATCTTGTGAAAAAGGTGGTGGTTGTGGCATTCTTGGGTTGCAGGTTTTAAATATTTCATCAAAAGGTAGTGTAGATAACCTCAAAAAGCTTCAAAAAAACACAATTCAATCTGCATTTATTCAATCAGGCGTTACTTATTGGGCATATACTGGAACTGAAATGTTTGCAAATAAGAAAAAACAAGATAACTTGAGAGCGATTGCAAGTTTATATCCTGAAAAAATGCATATTTTAGTAAGAAAAGATGCACAAATATCAACTGTTGCAGATTTCGTTGGCAAACGAATATCAGTTTCATCACGAAATTCTGGAACATTAATTGGTGCTAGGATTATTTTAAATGCTTATAAAGTAACTGAGGACGATATGGAAACTGAGTATCTAACAGTTTCTGAGGCTATGGATAAAATAAAAAATAATAAAATTGATGGTATGTTTTTTTCAGTTGGTGAGCCAGCACCTTTTTTGGTAGAACTGTTAAAAGAAGGCAATAAATATAAATTATTAAGTATTGGTAAAGCTGAAATAAAGCAAATACTGAAAAAAGGGCATTATATTCTTCCAGCCACTATTGAGGCAAATGTTTATAATTCTATTTCAAAAATAGATACGATATCAGTTTATGCTCTTTGGGTTACTACAAAAACGGCTGATAAAGAATTGATTTATAAGCTAACAAAGGCACTTTGGCAAGATAGTTCTAAATTTCTAATAAAAACTAGCAATTTAGGTGGGAAAATAGATGTAAAAACTTCTCTAAAAGGGATTGGAATACCCCTTCATCAAGGAGCGAAAAAATATTATAACGAAATTGGAAAGCGTTTTTAAATGAATAAATTAATTAATAAAAAACTAACAGTTAATGTTGGTGGAGTCTTGGTTGGCGGTGAAAACCCTATAATTGTGCAATCAATGACAAATACAAATACAGCGGATTATTTAAAAACTGCAATTCAAATAGCGGAACTACACAAAGCTGGTTCAGAGTTAGTTAGAATAACAATAAATAACAAAGAAGCGGCTGAGTCCGTTATCAAAATCAAACAACACCTTGAGAAAATGGGTTTAAATGTGCCTCTGATTGGAGATTTTCATTATAATGGTCATAAGCTATTAGAAGAAAGCCCAAGCTGTGCAAAAATACTTGATAAGTATAGAATAAACCCAGGTAATGTCGGTTCTAAATCAAAGAAAGATTTAAACTTTACCAAAATAATTGAGCAAGCAATAAAATACAACAAACCAATTCGAATTGGTGCAAATTGGGGAAGCATTGATCAGCAAATTTTAGCCAAACTTATGGATGAAAATAGTAATAAAGAAAATCCATTAAGTAATAAAGAACTTATTTATAAAACACTTATAAAATCAGTTTTAGAGAGTGCTGAATTAGCAGAAAAAGTAGGTTTGCCAGCCAATAAAATTATACTTTCTGTGAAAATGTCAAAAGTTCAAGATTTAATATCTGTTTATCGCTCGCTTAATAAACTTTGTAATTATCCATTGCATTTAGGTCTAACTGAAGCAGGAATGGGAACTAAAGGAGTTGTTGCATCAACTGCAGCTTTGTCAATTTTGTTACAAGAGCAAATTGGAAATACAATAAGAGTTTCAATTACACCTGAGCCAAATTCAAGTAGAACTAAAGAAGTATTAGTTACCCAAGAAATACTACAATCAATGCAGTTAAGAAATTTTAGTCCTGAAGTTGTTTCCTGCCCTGGATGTGGGAGAACTTCTAGTGATTATTTCTTACATTTAACAAAAGATATAAAAGGGTTTTTAAATAAACAAATGCAAACTTGGAAACAAACACACCCAAAAAGCTGTAATATGACTGTAGCAGTTATGGGTTGCGTGGTTAATGGACCAGGAGAATCCAAAGCTGCTAATATTGGAATTAGTTTACCTGGTGATGGTGAACGCCCAGTTGCCCCAGTTTATGTTGATGGCGAACATATAAAAACACTAAAAGGAGACTTTATTTATGAAGATTTTATTCAAATAATAAAGGACTATGTTGAAGTTAATTATCTTGCAAAGTAGAGGATAATTTGAATAAAGACTTAATAAAAGACTTAACTAAACTCAAAATAAAATCACTTGACCACTTGGTTTTAACTGTTTCAAACATTAATAATACCTGTGAATTTTATAAAGACATTTTAGGAATGGAAGTTGTTAATTTTTCTGGTAGAAAAGCATTATTATTTGGAAATCAAAAAATAAATTTACATAAAGTTGGAGCAGAATTTCTGCCAAATGCAAAAAAAGCAACTGTTGGCTCAGCTGATTTATGCTTTATAACTGAAATACCACTAAAACAAGCAATCAAATATGTGAAATCTAAAGGGATAGAAATTATTGAAGAATCCGTTACTAGAACTGGAGCAGTTGGAGAAATAGTTTCTTTTTATTTTAGAGATATAGATGGTAATTTAATAGAAGTTAGTAATTATATTTAGGTTGATTTTTATAATAAAGACACCATCAAGAGTTAAAAGAAAAATGCAGAATAAGAAGTATGAAATATAAAGCCTACAAAAAAGTAGGCTTTTTAATTGAAAAAAGTTAATTATAACGGTCTATTTCATAATTACTCTAGCGTTAACAGGCTGTAAAGGTCTATTGTTTGGGTGGTGTAATATATGCTCAAACTCTTTAATTTGTGCTTTAGATGCTGTAATTGGGTTTTTCATAACTAACCAACGAACTCCTTCAGTGCAAGGAGGTGTCGTCAATGATCCATTAAAGCGATAGTAAGCATGATTTCTGGGTAAAATCTTATTAACATTCACAAAATATTCAAAAGAATGTTTATCTCCTGCATGTTGAGGCATTTTACTCCAAGCTTTTGCTAATGCTTTATTTTCCCTACCTTCTTTAAACATAACAGCAACGACAGCAAGATTTCCATTTTTATCAATATGAACTAAATGTGCTTCTAGTGGGTAAGATTTTCCATTAATATTATTTTCACTTGGTGCATGAAAATGAAATTGAGCAAGGTTAAACTTTATACCATCAACATTGATATAACTTCCTTTATTATAATTAACTTGAATTGTATGCCCGTTATTTATTATACTATTCCCACCTTTTTTATAGTGGAATTTTATAGGCTTAAGTTTAGATTCTATAAAACCTGTTAAATTAATAGGGGATTGGTTTTTCCCAGAGCAAGCATTATATTCTGGTGTTATTTTTGCCCAGTTTAATGGACCATTTTCCCCTTGGTAATCCCAGTGGGATTTGTCTTTATTGTGAGTATTTTGAACACTATGTTGAGTTGTTCCTGTATTTGTACAGCTAGCAAGTAGTATTGCACTGATTAAAATTATTTTTTTCATATTTATTATCCTTTTTATTTCATTTATTATTAATAAGTTATTCTTTATTTATAAATTAATTCAAAACTAATTTATGGAGCCTAGTTTGAATATAATTCATTACTTATAATAATGTATTTAGAACAAAAAATATAGAAAATAATCTAAGTCAATGAAAGTTTAATTTTAAAGCTTTAGAAAAATCATTTAAATTAAACCAATAATAATTACTAACAAAAACGCCCTTATAAATAAATCATAAGGGAGTTTTGGTTTTGAATATTTGAAAAAGCTAAAGTTAGGTTTAAACAGCCATAGCTTTGTTAAGATTAGTATCTAAAGCTTCCAAAAACTCTTCTGTTGTTAAGTATTTTTGTTCTTTACCAACAAGCAAAGCTAAATCTTTAGTCATTTGACCTGCTTCAACAGTTTGCACACAAACTTTTTCCAATGTTTCTGCAAATTTAACAACATCTGGAGTATTATCAAATTGTCCACGGTATTTAAGTCCTTGAGTCCAAGCAAATATTGATGCAATTGGATTTGTTGAAGTTTTTTCTCCTCGTTGGTGCGCTCTATAATGTCTAGTAACTGTTCCGTGCGCGGCTTCTGCTTCTATAGTTTTTCCATCTGGAGTCATTAAAACTGAAGTCATCATACCAAGTGAGCCAAAGCCTTGAGCAACAGTATCAGATTGAACATCACCGTCATAATTTTTACAAGCCCAAACAAATTCTCCACTCCACTTCATTGCACAAGCAACCATATCATCTATTAATCTATGCTCGTAAGTTATATTTGCATCTTCAAACTTAGCTTTAAATTCTTCATCAAATATTTCTTGGAAAAGGTCTTTAAATCTTCCATCATATTTTTTAAGGATAGTATTTTTTGTAGATAAATAAACAGGCCAGCCAAGGTTTAAACCATAATTAAAACAAGATCTTGCAAATCCACGAATAGATTCATCAACATTATACATTCCCATTGCAATTCCAGCTTCTTTAAAGTCAAAAATATCCCATTCAACTTTATCTCCACCATTAGCTGGTTCAAAACACATTTTTAACTTTCCAGCTTCGGGAATAAGCATATCAGTTGCACGATATTGATCACCAAAAGCATGTCTTCCAATAACTATAGGTTTAGTCCAACCTGGAACATATCTAGGAATATTATTACAAATAATAGGCTGACGGAAAACAGTTCCACCAAGAATATTTCTAATTGTTCCATTTGGTGAACGCCACATTTCTTTCAAATCAAATTCTTTAACTCTATCCTCATCAGGTGTAATTGTGGCACATTTGACACCAACACCATATTTTTGAATAGCTTTGGCAGAGTCAATTGTGATTTGATCATCACTATCATCTCGGCTTTTCATTCCCAAATCATAATATTTTAAGTCTATATCTAAGTATGGAAGAATTAATTTTTGTTTTATGAATTTCCAAATAATTCTTGTCATTTCATCGCCATCTAGTTCTACTATTGGATTTTTAACTTTAATTTTCGCCATAATTCTCCTCTTTTAAATGTTTGTAATTAGTTTAAATGTAATGTTTTATTATATCTCATATAATAATTATTTTTATATGTTTTTTGAAAATCAGTTATAATCTTTTGTAAAATAATTAACTACCAAACACAATGGAGAGTAAGATGAGAGAATCAATTATGCCAGTTTATGCACCGCCCAAAGTATTATTTACGCATGGAAAAGGTGTTTATTTATATAGTTCCCCAAATACCAAACACCTTGATTTTACAGCAGGAATTGCAGTTAATTCATTAGGTCATTGTCATAAAGATGTTGTAAATACTCTTCAAGCTCAGTCTGAAAAACTATGGCATTTATCAAATATGTTTAGAATTGAACCAGCAGAAATATTAGCGGATAAAATAACTAAACTTACTTTTGCAGATACTGTATTTTTCACAAATTCAGGGGCAGAAGCTAATGAATGCGGTCTTAAAATTATCCGTCGTTACCATTTTGATAAAGGAAGTTCTAAAACTAGAATTATAGGAATGACTAATTCATTTCACGGACGAACAATAGCAACGGTTTGTGCAAGTGGAAATAAAGACTATATCAAAGGTTTTGTAAATGGAGACCAAGGTTATGACCAAGTTGAATTTGGTAATATAGAGTCTTTAAAAGCTATGATTTCTAATAAAACTGCTGGAATTATCTTAGAACCAATTCAAGGAGAAGGTGGAATTAAAGTTGCAGATATTGAATATTTAAAACAAGTTAGAAAATTATGCGATGAAAATGATATTGTTCTAATGTTTGATGAAGTCCAATGCGGAGTGGGGCGGACAGGCTATTTATATGCTTATCAAGCTTTGGGTGTAACTCCTGATATTTTATCTAGTGCAAAAGGAATTGGAGCTGGATTTCCATTAGGTGCTTGTATCTCTAAAAAACAGTTTTCAGATTGTATGGTTGTAGGAACTCATGGTTCAACTTATGGTGGAAATGCTCTTGCTACAGCGGTTGGAAATACTGTTTTGGATATTATTTCTAAAGAAAACTTTTTGAAAAATGTATTAAGCATTGGTAATTATTTTCGTGAGCAATTAGAAAAACTTAGCTTGGAATACCCACAAACTTATGGTGAAGTTACTGGGTTAGGGCTAATGTTAGGTATAAAAGTAACCCCAGAAAATACTAAAATATTAATAGAGCTTAGAGATAAATATAATATTCTAGTAGTTAAAGCTGGTGGTAATTCACTTAGGTTTGTTCCACCTCTTATTATTGAGAAAAAACATATAGATGAATTAATAAAATGTTTGAAACTTATTGCTAAAACATAAAGTAATAGAGCAAATAATAAAGATAAAATCAAACCTAGTATTAAAGAAAATATTAAAGTTAGACTAAAACACCTAGCTTTAACAATTTACTTTTGAATTTTTTCTTAATCTAAAATATCAATTTTTGCAAAAGCTAAAATCAACCATTTGCTACCAAAATCAGCAAAATTAATTTGTGCGCGAAGATGATCACCATCACCCTCAATATCGGTAACAACACCTTCTTTAAATTTAGGGTGGAAAACTCTTTGTCCTATTTTTACCGCTTTGTCGTTATCAATTATTTTATTTTTAGGTTTTGCAAAGTTATTAAATGTATTTTTTTGTTTAAATGCAAAGCCAGTATTTAAACTAGTATTAGTTTTTGGACGAATATGATTCACCAACTCTTCTGGAAGTTCTTCAATAAACCTTGATGGTTCTGGAAATATTGTTTTTCCATAAAGCATTCTTTGTTCTGTATAACAAACAAATAATTTTTTCTGTGCGCGTGTAATGCCAACATACGCCAAACGCCTTTCTTCTTCTAACTGATTTGGATTAAGTGCAGATTCTGAGTGTGGAAATAATCCTTCTTCGACACCAACCAAAAATACATTATCAAATTCTAAGCCTTTTGCTGAGTGCAAAGTCATAAGCTGAACACTATCAGCATTTTTATCTGCCTGTGTATCGCCTGCATCAAGCGATGCTTGTGCCAAAAATGAAGCAACTATACTTTCATCACCTTTTTCAAAGTTCTCTACACTATTACCTTTATTATATTTTTCAAAATCTTGTCCAGCGCTAATTAGTTCTAATAAGTTATTTGATTGGTTATTTTCTTTACCTTTGCTTTCATCTTTTTTTTCATAGAACTCAAATAATTTAGTAGTATTAATAATCAACTCTAAGTATTTTTTTAAGCTGTTTTGTTCTCCATAATTTTTTAACTTTATAATTAAATCAAGAAAATCACTTAAACAAATATTTGCACGATTTGGCAAAGAACCATTTTTAACTAATTCTTGGCTAGCCTCAAGCATAGATACTTGGTTAATTTGGGTATATTCTCTGATAGCAGTTAGAGTTTTTAAACCAATTCCACGCGTTGGGAAATTAACTATTCTATCAAAAGCAATATCATCATCAGAATTTTGGGCAACTCTTAAATAAGCAATAGCATCTTTTACTTCTGCTCTATCATAAAATCTAAACCCACCATAGACTCTATAGGGTGTCTTAAGGTTGTCTAATTTTTTTTCTAAAATTCTAGATTGTGCATTACTACGATATAAAATTGCATTTTCAGAATAATTTATTCCTTGGTTATAACTAGATTTAATTTTATTACAAACAAAATAAGCCTCCTCCTCTTCATTCATAGCCTTATAAATATCAATCAAATCGCCATCCCCAGATTCTGTCCAAAGCTCTTTTCCTAAGCGGTTATGATTTTTTGAAATTATTGCATTCGCTGCATTTAGAATATTTGCAGTTGAACGGTAGTTTTGTTCTAACTTTATAGTTTCTAAGCCTTTATATTGATTTTGCATATCTAAAATATGCTCAACCTTTGCCCCACGAAATCCATAAATTGATTGGTCATCATCACCAACTACAAACAAATCAGTTTCATTGTTTGTAAGTAATTGAATTAATTTGTATTGTATCTTATTTGTATCTTGAAACTCATCAACCAAAATATGTTTGAACCTATTTTGATAATGTTTTTTTATTGTTTTATCTGCATCAAGCAATTCAACAGTTAGTAATAAAAGTTCTGCAAAATCAACTAAACTAGCATTTTTACACCTTATTTCATATTCTTTATAAACAGTTAAAACTTGCTCTAAAATTGGGTCAGGATTTTCAGTAACAACATCAGTAAACCGTTTGCCATTTTCTTTGTAATTACTTATTTCATTTATAATTAATTTGGAACTTATAAACGACTCATCAATTTTAAAATCTTTCATAATCCTTTTGATTAAACGAGTTTGATCTGCTCGGTCTAGAATTTGAAAGTCTCTAATCAGCCCAACTCTTTCAAAATGAATTCGTAAAATTCTATGACAAATTCCATGAAAAGTTCCAACCCAAAAACCATTTGTAGATTCCGCTTGTCCTAAAACACTTTGAATTCTACCTTTCATTTCTGCAGCCGCTTTATTTGTAAAAGTAACCGCCAAAACTTGATAAGTTGAAGCTTGCTCACTTGCCAAAATCCAAGCGATTCTATGCACCAAAACTTTTGTTTTGCCAGAACCAGCACCAGCTAAAACTCTAAGCTTACCAATAGGTGAAGTTACTGCTTGTCTTTGAGGTTTGTTTAAATTTTCTAATATATAGCTTACATCCATAGTTACTTTTGATTAATGTGTGAATAAGAAATAGTAAGCTAAATAATACTCTAAACTTCTCTATAAGACAAAACTATCTTAGTTTTTAATATTATAATTATTTAAAAAAATACTAGAAATAATAAAAAAGATAGGTATAATTTCGGCTTTATCTTTTTAGGAAATGTGTTGTTACTTTTCCTTTGTTGTTAGAAAAATGCGAGAGTGGTGGAATTGGTAGACACGCTAGATTTAGGTTCTAGTGCCGCGAGGCGTGAGAGTTCGAGTCTCTCCTTTCGTACCAAATATTAACAAGGCTGACTATGTTAGCCTTGTTTTTTTTTGCTTAAAATAATGTTTTTAACTAGCTTATCTTTTTCTAGCGTGAATAATTACACGATATGGGGCAGGGTGTCCTTCAATAGTTTTTTCTAAGTTGTCTTTGTCTAAGAACTGGTTTAAAGAATGAAAACTCATAAATTCTGTTTGTCTTTGCTCATCAAAAGTTGTTTTTTGAACTTTTGATGATTTAATTATTTCAAAGCCTACTTTTTCAAGCCAGCTTTCTAAAACAGATACACTGGTAAGCATCCAAACATTTCGCATTCCTGCATATCTATCTTTTGGAGTTAATAAATTGTTATACTTATCATTTAAAACAATAGTTTCTAAGATAAGTTCTCCATTATCATTTAACATTTCTTTTATGCTAAATAAATGTTCTAATGGTGATTTTCGGTGATAAATAACTCCCATTGATAAAATTGTATCAAAACATTTTTTTTCTGGAAAGTCTTCAACCTTTAAAGGTAAGAAACATATTTTCTCACTTTTTAAGTATTTTTGAAAAACCATAAACTGATAAAAAAACAGCCACATTGGGTCAATCCCAACAATAGATTTTGCCCCAGATTCTTCTAATTGATGTAAAAAGTAACCATTTCCACAGCCAATATCTAAGACTTTTTTATTTTCAAAGTTTATGTTTAAATCTTTAATTCTTTGCCATTTAGAATTACTCTTCCATTCAGTATCTAAAAATATATCAAAAAATTGAAATGGACCTTTTCGCCAAGGGTGCATTTTTTGTAATGAGTTTTTTAAATCTGCATCACTTAATTTTGTATTGCCTAAAAAAGTTAAAATATTATCTTTATTTTCTATTTTAATATCATTAACTTGAGGTAATTCTAAAAGAGCTTTTTGCCAATTTTCTATATTTCCATCTTTTTGGTTGATTTTTTGCTGGCAAGCTTTTAAAACATCATCTGAAATAGTATCCAAATTATGTTTGCTAAGAAATTGTTTTATATATTTTATAGTTATCATTTATATTATGTTTTATTTTATACAAACCCAAGCTTTAAAAGAAAGGCTATGGAAAACTTGGGTTATATTATTTTCCTTAAAACCAGAGTTTTTAAACCTTTGTAAAATAGTTTGCTCATCATCAATTTGCATAACATTTTCAATTGCAGTGCGTTTTTGTGCAACTTCAAGTTCTGAATAACCATTATTTAATTTAAATTGTTCATGCCAGTTTATTATTTCTTTTGTTTCTTTAGTTTTTTCAGAAATAAATAAAATTCCATTAGGTTTCAATGATTTATAACACTTATCTAATAATATTTGTCTTTCTTTTTTTTCTAAAAACTGCAAAGTATAATTAATTATAATAGCATCAGTTGGTTGTAATTTGACTTTACTTAAATCTGCTTCTTGTAAGTTAAAAGTATTTATTTTGGCAATATTCATTGCTTTTTCACACTGTTCTAACATTTGTTTTGAATTATCAATTCCTATAAAACTTGCTTGATTTAGAACTTTTGAGAGAGCTAAAATAACTCCACCAACAGAACAGCCTAAATCATAAATTTGAATATTTTTCTCGGTAATATTTTCTTTATTAAAGTTTTTAAAATGATAAGAAAAAACAGTCTGCATAGTTGTAAGTAACAAAGCATAACCTGGAATTGAGCGATGCAACATATCTGGAAAAACCTGTGCTATTTTCTCATCAAATGAAAAATCCACAACTTCATTAATTGTATCTAAATATATTTTATCTTTTTTAAACATATGTTTTACCTATTATCTATTTATTTTCAATTTCTTCTTCTACTTTTCTTTTAATTTTTCTTAGAAGTTCTTTACTTTTTTAATTTAAAAAATTTTTAATTTTTATAGCTGTTTTTTTTGAAAACTTTAAAGGTCTTAACATCAAAGTATTTTCTTGTTAAGAAAAAGCTATTTCGTTAACATAACATTTCTTTTATGTGCCAAAATGTTAAAAAGTTTAACATTTATAAAATAATCAAATTTCCCAACCTTTACTTTTTCAATGTAATTACTATTGTGATCTGCAAGTTTATTTAAATATTTTGATGCAGTTTGTCTACTTATTTTTAGATCATTTTTTAAAAAGTCTATTTTTGTATATGGGTGAGTAAAAATATTATTAATTAAATCTTGACTATAAAAAGGGAAATTATCTCTTAAAAAATATTTATATTCTTGCATTGCTTCTTTAATTTCTTTTAAGATACTTAATGTATCTTTTGCAGTAATTTCTATACCCTCCAAAATAAATAATATCCAAGCTTCCCAATTATTATCATCTCTCACATTTTGTAAATATTTATAATAATTTCCTTTGTTTTGTACAATAAAACGACTTAAATACAAGATTGGGTTTTCTAACAATCCTTGTTGAATAAGATATAAAATATTTAAAATTCTTCCCGTCCTTCCATTTCCATCATAAAAAGGATGGATAGACTCAAATTGAAAATGAATAATCGCCATTTTTATAAGTGAATCAATATTTTGCAAATCATCTTTATTTATATATTCAATTAAGTTACCAATTAACTCTATAATTTCATGGTGATTTTGTGGTGGTGTATAAATAATATCTCCTGTTTGATCATTTTGTAATTTTGTACCAGGTAACTTTCTATACCCAGCATCATTTTTTTCTAATTCTTTTTGGATATCAAGAATAGTTTTATTTGAAATAATATTATCATTTTTTATCTGTTTAACTCCTTTTATAAGAGCTAATTTATAATTTTGAACTTCTTTAGTAGCAATATTTTTAATTAAATTCGGTTTTAATTCAGCTTTAAAAAGCTCATCATGAGTAGTTATAATATTCTCTACTTCAGAACTATCCTTTGCTTCTTGTAAAATCAGACTATTTATTAAAATATCCTGATTTGGAATTATATTTACAAATCCTTTTAATTCAGCAAGTGCTGATTTTGCATCAGCTAATTTTTTTAATACATTTTTACTTTCAAAATCAAAATTGATTGGAAGTTTGGTTATTTTAAATTTACTCATGATTTATCTTTTTTAAACATATGCTTGCCTATATTTTAAACTTACTTCTAATAGCAAGAGCAAATAAAAATAAAGCTAAATAAGAAAACAAAGATTGGAAAAATCTAGCAATTAAAATTCCATTATTAACAATACTATTTTCCCCAAAAACACGATACCTAATCTCTCTAAGGTAATAAATATCTTGGAAAATATTAGGAACTGAGGGTGAAATTATATAATGAATTTTATCAGAGCAATTTATAAAATCAGATGGTAACTTATTTAAGCGAACTGAAGTAGGGCAAAGGGCTGAATGAACTGTGGTTGCTTTTGGATCAAAAACGGTATCATTTTTGAGATTGAAACCTATTATTTGAAATAGTGAAAAAAATACTAAAGAGAAAAACCATAAGGATAATGGTTTAATCAAACTAAGACCATAATCAGAAACTAATTTGAATAGAGTATTTGGAACTTTTTTATACCATTTTAGCTGATTATTTAGCCTTTCGCAGTTAAGCTCACAAGCATTAAATTCTGCACTTTTGAAATAATTACTATTGGTTTCTGAAATAACTTTTAAGGCTCTAAATTTTGCCTCATCATCTTTTGAATTATATTTTTTAGGCAAGTAAAAATAAAGGCTTAAACCAACTATTGATAATATTGGAAGAGCTATAAATATAAATTGCTCCCATAAAAAGTTAAAACCAACTGCAAAAATAATAGTTGCTAATAAAAAGATAAAGCTTTGTAACCAACCAGCAGTTCCTCCTCTAAAAAAATCACTTTTAAAATTATCAATAACTGGTCGTTGTTTAAAAACTGTATCTCTAAAGTCAACTTGACAGTTAATTTGCAAATTATTATTTTTGCTTCTTTTATTTTTTTTATTAAATACATCAAATTTTGCATCAATAAAGCAAACTGAGTCATCAAATCTAGCTCCTGAAAAATTTAATTCTGCATTTCTATATAATTTGGTTGCTTGAAAATTGACTTCTTTTTCAAATTTAGTATTTACAAAACTTGTTAAGTTTTTAAAAACTGCATTTGTAAAAATAGCTTCTTTTTTAAAACTTGAATGACTAAAATCCGCTTGGTTATTGAATGTTACATTGGAAAAAATGGTCTCTTTATTAAAAGTCAAATAAGCAAAAGAGACTTTGCCTTTAAATATTGTGGAGGAAAAATCTAATTTTTCATTAAAAGATACTTTTGCAAAATAAACATTTTTCACAAAAATTGCTTTGGTAAAATTTAAGCGTCTATTAAAATTAATATCATTAAAATTCACTCTTTCCTTAAAAATGGCTTCAATAAAAATCGCATCATTTGTAAAGTCAATCGCCAAAAACTCTGTAGCCATAGGAAAAATGAAACCACGATAATTAAAATCATCTTTTATTGGATTTACAATTATATATTTCGCAATTGCTTTGTTAAATTCTTTTATATTAGGGTAAGCTTTTTTCAAATCTTTGATAAACTCAGAAGCCCATTTGTTCCAAAAAACAACTCCTTTATTGGCTCTATCAACATGCTCTTGGTTTATTTGTTGAGCTTTTGTATCTGTTGCTTTCTCCCAATATTCTCTAGTGTATTTGTGGTATTTATCTAATATTTCTTTTTTGCTAAGTTCTTGTTTGTTAAAATTTTGTTTGGTGTTTTTTATAGAAGTTTCTTGCATAGTTGATTTTGGGTTTATTTTTCACTAACAACTTCTATGAACTTGTATCGTTCCATTCCTTTTGGAAGTTTTTTACCTCTTTTTGCTCTAGCTGATAACCAGTTAAGCCAAACTTCAGAAGTTATATTTTCCTTAAACCTACCAACTTTAAACCTACCAACTTTAAACCTAAGTGTATCATTCTCTTTTAGTGGAATTATTTCCTTTAGAGTAACTCCTTCTTGTAATAATTTAGGTGAAATTTGAATAAGTTTATTGCCTTTTCCACGCCCTAATTCTGGAATTTCAGATTTTTCTACAACTAAAACATAACCATCACTGCTTATAAACATTATGTGCGAAGTATCATCTGAAAGTCTTACAGGTTGCATCGGCTCAATTTTACTAATATTTTTATTTTTAGGAATACTCATAAAAGCTTTACCTGCTTTCGCTTTTGAAGTCATATTTTGATATTCACTAATAAAACCATAACCTAAATTGCTTGCAAAAAGATATTTAGTTTTATCCTTATCAAGTAAAGCAAAAAGACATTTTCGCCCACCAATTGATAATTTACCAGAAAGTGGTTCACCAAATCCACGCGCGGAAGGTAAGCTATGTGCTGGCAAGCTAAATGTTCGCCCATCGTCAGCTAAAAATACTGCAGTTTGGTTGGATCTTCCAACAATAAATGCTTGAAACTTATCACCTGTTTTATAGTTTTGCTCTTCTGGATTTATTTGCCCACCTTTGGCTAATTTTACCCAGCCCATTTTTGATAAAATTATTGTTACAGTTTCAGATGGAGTAAGCATTGATTCATCAATAGCTTTAGAAGTTTCTCTTTCTATAATTATTGTTCTTCTATTATCAGAAAATTCTTTTTTTATAGTTTCTATTTCTTTACGAATAAGGTTTGTTAGTTTTGCAGGACTTTTTAGAAGGCTTTTTAATTTATTAGCTTCTTTTTCTAGTTTTTCTTGTTCCTCACGGATTTTCATTTCTTCTAGCCTTGCAAGCTGTCGTAATTTGGTTTCTAAAATATATTCTGCTTGTAAAACAGTTAATTTAAATGTATCAATTAAAACTTGTTTAGAATTTTCTTCTTCCCTAATAATTCTAATAACTTCATCTAAGTTTAAAAATGCAACCAATAAACCTTCTAGTAAATGCATTCTTTTTAAAACAATATCTAATCTAGTTTGTAAGCGGTTAGTAACAGTTTGCTTTCTGTAAATTAACCATTGGCTAATTATTGTAGCTAACGGTTTTACTTGAGGTTTATTATCTAAACCAATCATATTTAAATTTACACGATAGTTTTTTTCTAAATCTGTTGTTGCAAATAAATGACTAACAACTTGCTCCAAATCAACTCGGTTAGATCTTGGAAATAACACTAAACGAACAGGAGATTCTTGGTCTGATTCATCACGAATATCACTTAACATTGGCAATTTTTTAGATGCCATTTGTCCTGCAATTTGCTCCAAAATTTTAGTGCTAGAAGTTTGATAGGGTAGGGAAGTTAGAACAATTGTTTTATCTTCTATAATATAAGTTGCACGCAATTTAATTGAGCCATGACCAGTTTCATACATTGAAACTAAATTAGATTTAGGAGTTATTAATTCTCCATAAGTTGGATAATCAGGTCCTTTTATAATATCGGCAAGCTGGGTTGAAGTTATTTCAGGATTGTCAATGGTTGCCAAACAACAATCCGCAACCGCTTGAATATTGTGAGGTGGAATATCAGTACTCATTCCAACAGCTATTCCCATGGAACCATTTAATAAAACATTTGGAAGCATTGCTGGTAAAGTTATTGGCTCTTTTAAAGCACCATCAAAATTATCTTGCCAAGCAACTGTTCCTTGTGATAATTCTCTTAATAATAATTGTGCGTATTTTGTTAGTTTGGATTCAGTATAACGCATTGCTGCAAATGATTTTGGATCATCAATTGACCCCCAATTTCCTTGCCCATCAACTAATGGGTAACGATATGAAAAGTTTTGAGCCATCAAAACCATAGCTTCATAACAAGCACTATCTCCGTGAGGGTGGTATTTACCTAAAACATCACCAACAGTTCTTGCGGATTTTTTGTGTTTTGAAACTGCAGAAAGTCCAAGCTCAGACATTGCGTAAATAATTCTTCGTTGAACTGGTTTTAGCCCATCAGCTAAGCTTGGTAAAGCTCTATCCAAAATAACATACATTGAATAATCCAAATAAGACTTTTCAATAAACTCTCTTATAGGTTGGGTTTCAATGTTATTAAATGCCATCTTTGCTCCTTTGGTTAGTTAATCCTCAGTATTTTTAATACCGTAAGCACTTTCATCTTCTGGAATATCTTTTACTAAATCAGTTAATAAATTGTCCATATTTGCACCGTATTCAATAGACTCATCATATTTAAAAATCATAGCGGGAACTGTTCTTGTGGTTAGTTGCTGTGCTAATAAGTGTCTAATTGTTGGTGCTTTTTCATTTAGTAATTCAACAATTTCATCACGAAATTCATCATTACCAATTAAAGTTACAAATATATCAGCATATTTAAAATCTCTAGTTAAGTTAATAGCTGTAACTGATAGAAATACAATTTTATCGTGATAAATAGCTTCAGGAATTATTGATACTAACTCTCTGCGAATTTGCTCTGATACTTTTTTTACTCTTTCATGACTTGCCATAATTTAAATATTTCCTATGTTTTGTATTTATTAGCTTAACTAGTAATGTCTTAATTAATATTTATATTTCTTTATAATGTCCTTGCGATTTCTTTGCGTTCAAAACACTCAATCTGATCGCCAACTTTCACATCATTATAGTTTTTCACACCAATACCACATTCAACCCCAGCTCTAACTTCTGACGCTTCATCTTTAAATCGGCGAAGAGACTCTAACTCACCCTCAAAAATAACAACGCTATCACGAAGAACTCTAATTGGGAAAGAATGTTTTACATATCCATCAATTACTACACAACCTGCAATCTGTCCAATTTTAGGTGCTTTAAATACTTCTTTAACTTCTGCAATTCCAACAATTTCTTCTCTAATTTCTGGACTTAACTTACCTGTCATAGCTTGTTTGATATCATCAATCGCATCATAAATTATATTATAATAACGAACATCAATGCCCTCATTATCAGCTATTCTTTTAGCCCCTAACTCTGCACGAACATTAAACGCAACAACCAAAGCATTTGAAGCAATAGCAAGATTTATATCAGATTCACTTATTCCACCTGTTCCAGAAGCAATTATCTTAACCGCAACTTCATCAGTTGATAATTTAATTAATGAGTCTTTTAGAGCTTCTGCCGAACCATGCACATCAGCTTTTATTAGAACATTTACCTCTTCAAGTTTTTCAGCACTTCCACCTGCATTTGCAAATAGATTTTCAAGTTTAGATTTTTGCTGTTGAGCTAATTTTATTTCTTTTAGTTTTATAGATCTTTTGTTAGCTAAGTCTTTAGCTACCTTTTCGTTTTCAACACAAATCAAGTCCTCACCAGATCCAGGTGCTCCTGAAAGACCTAAAATTTCAACTGGTATTGATGGCCCAGCTTTTAATATTGGTTTTCCAGCTTCATCATTCATAGCCTTAATTCGTCCATATTCAAGACCTGCCAAAACAAAATCTCCTTTTTCAAGACAACCTTGTCTAACCAAAACAGAAGCAACAGCACCACGACCCTTGTCAACTCTTGACTCAACAACTATTGCAGTTGCTGGTCCTTTGTAAGCTGCTTCTAATTCTAAAACCTCAGATTGAAGTAGAATTTTTTCAAGTAAATCATCAATTCCTTCACCAGTATGCGCTGAAACATTAGAAACCATAATATCACCTCCCCAATCTTCAGTTAAGATTTCATGTTGTGCTAATTCTCCTTTTACTTTTTCAATATCTGAGTCTGGTTTGTCAACTTTGTTAATTGCAATAATAATTGGAACTTTTGCAGCTTTTGCATGCTGAATAGCTTCAATAGTTTGTGGCATAACACCATCATCAGCAGCAACAACTATAATTACAATATCAGTAACTTTTGCACCACGTGCACGCATAGCCGTAAATGCAGCGTGTCCTGGTGTATCCAAAAATGTTATAACACCATCGTCTAACTCAACATGATAAGAACCAATATGCTGTGTTATTCCACCAGCTTCGCCTGAAGTTACTTTAGTTTTACGAATATAATCAAGTAAAGAGGTTTTACCATGATCAACATGCCCCATAATTGTAACGATTGGTGGTCTTGGTTTTATATCACTATGCTTAGTTTCTGTTTCTTTAACTAACTCTTCTTCATCTTGATTTTCATTGGTGTAAATATAAGTATAATCCATCTCTTCAAGAAGTAGGGCAGCAGTATCTTGATCAAGTAATTGATTGATATTAACAATAGAACCCATTTTCATAAGAACCATAATTAATTCATTTGCTTTTTTCTGCATTTTTTTGGCTAACTCACCAACTGTAATTGTTTCAGGAAGCTCTACTTCTTTTTTAACAATTTCTTTAGTTGGTTTTTCAAATTTATGCTTGCCTTGTAAGGTGCTTTGAACTTTTCTTAAAGATGCTTTTTTATCAGCTCTTCTTATTGCTTTTTTATTTTCTATAAATTTAGAAGCTCCCATTCGCTCTCTTTCAACTTGCTTTTTATAATCTTCTTCAGCCTGCTTTCTAGCTATATCGTCTTCTTTATTTAGTTTTGATGATTGCTTTTCTCTTTCTTTGTGTTTCTCAAATTCTTTTCTGGCATTTTCTTTAGCATCTTCTTCAAGCCTTTTTAGTCTAGTTGATTCAGCTTCTTTTTTAACTTTTTCTGCTTGTTTTTGAATAAGATCTTGTTTTTTTCTTTCAGCGGCTTTTTCTGCAAGTCTTTGCTCTTCTTGTTTTTTATTCTCTATACGCTTTTTTTGCTCTTCTTTAAGTTTAAGAGTATGTTCTTGCTCTGATTTAATTCTTTTCTCTTCAACAGTTTCTCTAGCCTCATCTCCTTGTTTTAATCTTTTTTCTTCAGCTAGTTTTTTTGCTATTTCAGCAGCTGTTAGTTTTTTCTCAATTTTAGCTGGTTTTTTCTTTTCAACTGCTTTTTTTGTTTTAGTTTTATCTATAGATTGTGTTTGTTCTGGTTTTACTAAAATTTTCTTTTTAGATCTTATCTCTACAGAAACACCGTCTTTTTTACCATCAAGTGATATTGTGCTTTTTTTCTTAAGTGATATTTTTGCTCTTGGTTTTTTAGCTTTACCATGAGATTGTCGTAAATATGTAAGTAGCATAGTTTTTTGCTCTATTGATATTTTATCAGTCTCATTACTAACATCTACTCCAGCTTCTTTTAGCTGTGATAATAACTTATCTATGTCAGTATTTATTTGTTTCGCTAAATCTAATACACTTATATCACTCATTTTATCCTCTTTACAACTATGTTTTAATTATAATTTTCACATCACAGTCGTATTATAATATTATAATAATTAATTTTATCGTTTATATTTCTGAATTTACTCTTCAAACCAAGGTGCTCTAGCTTTTAAAATCAGCTCAGCAGCTTCTTTATCTTCAATACCTGTCATTTCAACTAATTCATCAGTTGATAATTCCGCCAAATCATCCCAAGTCTGTAAACCATTTAGTTTGAATTGTAAAAGTAACTCTTGGCTAACTCCACTGAGGGTTTCTATAGCTTCAGAATCACCGCCTTCAATTTCTTCTTCAGCACTCAAAGCTTTAGTTAGTAAAATATCACTTGCTCTATCTCTTAGTTCGTTTGCAATATCTTCATCAAACTCTTCTATTGAGTATAGCTCATTAATATCAATATATCCTATTTCTTCTATTGTTGAGAAACCTTCACGAACAAGAATTTCAGCAATATCTGTATCAATATCAAGTTTCTCCACAAAGAAAGAAGTTACTTTTTCTTTTTCATCACTGTCTTTTTTTGCAAAATCTTCTTCAGTCATTACATTTAAACGCCAACCTGTTAGCTCACTAGCAAGTCTAACATTTTGACCGCCTCTTCCTACTGCAATTGCAAGTTTATCTTCAGGGAATGATAGGCTCATAGCATGTTTTTCTTCATCAACTATTATCGCCGTTGGTTCTGCTGGAGCAATTGCTTTGATAACAAATTCTACAGGCTCTTCTTGCCAAACAATAATATCTATTTTTTCACCCGCTAATTCATTTGTTATATTTTGAATTCTTGAACCACGAATTCCAATACAAGAACCAACAGGGTCAATTCTAGGATCACTTGAATAAACTGCTATTTTAGATCTAACTCCAGCTTCTCTAGCACCTGATTTTATTTCAATCGCACCATTTGCAATCTCTGGAACTTCTAAAGAAAACAACTCAGTAAGTAAATTCAGTGAAGTTCTGCTTAGTATAATTTGATGTCCTTTGCTTTCTCGTGTTACTTTTTTTACATAAGATCTTATCCTTTGACCTTTACGAACTTTTTCGTTAGGTATTAATTCTTCTTTAAATATAATACCTTCAACATTATCTAATAAATCAACAATTACATTTCCACGATCAGTGTGTTTTACAACACCGTTAATTAGCTCGCCTTCTTTGCTAGCGTATAAATTATATACATTTTCTCTTTCAGCTTCTCTAATTCGTTGAAACATTGCTTGTCTTGCAACATGCGCACCAACTCTTTTGAAAGGTAGATTTTCTATTTTCTCTTCAACAACCACATATTCCTCTAAGTCTGGAGCCATTTCTTTCGCTTGCTCAAGAGTTAATTCTTTACCTGGAAATTCAATCTCTTCTTCATCTTTAACAAAATAACAACGATAAGTTATATATTCACCAGTTTCACGGTCAATATTTACTCTAATCTCAACTTCGTCTTGATATTGTTTTTTACTAGCAACTTCTAAAGCTGACTCTAGTGCTTCAAAAACAACATTTTCAGAAACATCTTTTTCATTCGCAACAGTCTCTACGATAAGTAATAACTCTTTACTCATTTATCATCTCCTTTTTCAAAATATTTAGGTACTAATTTTGCAACATCAATTTGAGAAAATTTAATTTCAATTAATGTTTCATTTTCTAATTTTAACTCAATAGTTTCTTTTTCTATATCAGTATTATCAATTATTCCTTTAAAGTTTCTTTGTTTATTTATTGGCTGACTAACTCTTAACTTAACTTCAGAGCCTTTAAATTTGAAAAAATCTTGAATTGAAAATAAAGGTCTATCTAACCCAGGTGATGATATTTCTAAGCTATATTTTCCAGCAATTGGATCTGAAACATCCAAAACACCACTAACTTGGCTATTTACAGCCATACAATCATCTAAATTAACACCACCATCTTTATCAATAAATACTCTAAGTAAAGAATTCACAGAATTTCTGTGATACTCAATACCAACAAAATCATAACCAATACTTGTTACAGCTGGTTCTATTATATCTTGTAATTTCTCATATTTTTTCATATTAAACAGTATTTTTGCCTTTAAATTAAATTCTAAAAAAGAATAAAAAAAAGGTCTCATATAGAGACCTTTTTAAAATTATTTGGTAGCGGGGGCAGGATTTGAACCTACGACCTTCGGGTTATGAGCCCGACGAGCTACCAGACTGCTCCACCCCGCGTTACTTCGGCGATAATACTATCAAGGTTATACACCTTTAGCAAGTAAAATCTTTCAAATATCTAATAATAAAATTTCTATGTAAGTTATCTAACTAATTATTATGACTATTAGTTATAACTTTGTTTTTAAATAAAAAATAAAGCTCTATTTTAGCAGGGTAGGGTGATAAATTTATTTTATTTCAGTATAAACTGTTAGCTGACAAGGCTTACATATGAGTTTTTTAGGATCTTGAGTAAGTCTCTCATTACACTGAATGCAGTTAATTTTATCTATTGGTTTAGTTATTTTTTCTTGCAATAATTTTTTAGATGGTATCTTTTTGTGCCTTATAATCCAAATGGAAATTAATAAAACAGGCACTAATGTTATTATTTTCATAGTTGTAGTTTCTGCTGCAGGAAAGAATATTAGGCACATAGGAATTATAAAAATAGCAACAAATATTTTTTTAACCAATGTTGTTCTTGTATGTGCGTTAGCATCTCTTGAGCATAGTTGACAAATCCATTCATGGCGACGACCAAGAGGTATTAAAGGAATATAGAAAAAGTGAAACCAACTAAGCCAAGAGTATTTATAAACTACAGCTTCTCTATCACAAGATCTACAAAAATCCTTTCCATAACCAACCATTTTCTTTTTTGAACCTTTTGTTCCGTATATTACAAACATAATTAAAAACCATTTAAATTTAAATAAAAAAGGATTATATTAAAAATAATAACAAAAGGAAAAGTTTAATTTAAAATAATCAATAGCATCTGATTATGACTCTAACTCAAGAACCTGACTTTACATAATATAAATTATACGAAATCAACTCTATGTGAATATAATCTCTTAATTACTACTATCCTACCCATAAATTAAAGTATGTAAGCCTAAAAGCACAAATCTTAATGATTTTATAATTTAACTGTGTAATAATATTAAGCTGTTTTGAGAAATAAAAATTTAACACAATTAACTAGGTTTAACTTATGACTAAAAAATATAACGATATAGATCCACAGGAAACTCAAGAATGGCTAGATGCATTTAACTCTGTTGCGAAAATTGAAGGAAACGATAGAGCTGAATTTTTAATAGATAAATTGCATGAGCAAATTACTAACTTAACAGGTAGAGTTGCCTTTAGTGCAAACACTCCTTATTTAAATACAATAGCTCCAGAGTTAGAACCGAAATTACCAGGCGATAGAGAGTTAGAGAAAAAAATAACTGCTTTAATTCGTTGGAATGCTATGGCAATGGTTGTTAAGGCTAACAAAACATCTTCTGAACTTGGTGGTCATATTGCAAGTTTTGCATCTTCAGCTACTTTGTATGAAACAGGATTTAATCACTTTTGGAGAGCTCCAAGTGAGAAAAATGGTGGAGATTTAGTTTTTTATCAAGGTCATACGGCTCCTGGAATGTATGCAAGGGCTTATTTGGAAGGTAGATTTAATAAAGAAGAATTACATAGTTTTAGACAAGAATGCACTAATGAGCATGGTATATCGTCCTACCCTCACCCGTGGTTAATGGGTGATTTTTGGCAATTTCCAACAGTTTCAATGGGACTTGGTCCAATTATGGCTATTTACCAAGCTAGATTTATGAAATATCTTGAACATCGTGGCTTAATACCTGAAGAAAATCGCAAAGTTTGGTGTTTTATTGGTGACGGAGAGTCAGATGAACCAGAAACTTTAGGTGCTATATCACTAGCTTCGCGTGAAAACTTAGATAACTTGATATTTATTGTAAATTGTAATTTACAGAGATTAGATGGTCCAGTTCGTGGAAATGGTAAGATAATTCAAGAGCTTGAAGCTAATTTTAGAGGCAATGGTTGGAATGTTATAAAACTTCTTTGGGGTAAAGCTTGGGATAAATTCTTAGAAGAAGATGATAATGGACTGCTTAGAAAAAGAATGGAAGAAGTTGTTGATGGTGAATATCAAGCATACAAATCAAAAGATGGCGCATACATTCGTGATAAATTTTGGGGTAAATATGAAGAGCTAAAACAAAGAGTTGCTCATATGACCGATGAAGAAATTTATAATATGAAGCGTGGTGGACATGATGTAGAAAAAGTTTTTGCAGCATTTGATGCAGCATTTAAAACTAAAGGTCAACCAACTGTAATTTTGGCTAAAACAGTTAAAGGTTACGGAATGGGAGAAGCTGGAGAAGGTCAAAATACAACACATTCACAGAAAAAAATGGCAAGAGAAGCACTAATACAATTTAGAGATAGATTTGATATTCCAATATCTGATGATGAAATTGATGAAACTCCTTTTTACCGCCCTGCCCCAGACAGTGAAGAAATGAAATATTTACATTCTCAGCGTAAAAAATTAGGTGGTTATTTACCAAGTCGCAGATCCAAATCAGATCCTTTAGATATACCAAGTTTAGATTCTTTTAAAGCTTTGTTAGAATCAACTGGTGATCGTGAGATGTCAACAACAATGGCTATTGTTAGAATTATGAGTACTTTAGCTAGAGATAAAAAAATTGGGAAAAGAGTTGTTCCTATTGTTCCTGATGAAGCAAGAACTTTTGGAATGGAAGGAATGTTTAGACAAATGGGGATTTATGCTCCATCTGGGCAGCTTTATGAACCAGAAGATGCTGATCAATTAATGTGGTATAAAGAACAAAAAAACGGTCAAATTTTGCAAGAAGGAATTAATGAAGCTGGTGCTATGTCTAGCTGGATAGCAGCTGCAACTTCTTATTCTAATCATAATACAACAATGATTCCTTTTTATATATATTACTCAATGTTTGGTTTCCAGAGAATTGGAGATTTAGCATGGGCTGCTGGAGATATGCAGGCGAAAGGGTTTATGATTGGTGGAACGGCTGGAAGAACAACTCTTGCAGGCGAAGGGCTTCAGCACCAAGATGGTCATTCACTTCTTCAGGCACATACAATTCCAAACTGTTTATCTTATGACCCTACTTTTGCTTATGAATTAGCTGTAATTGTTCATGATGGAATGAATAGAATGTATGTAGATAATAAGTCTGTTTTTTATTATATAACAACACTTAATGAAAATTATACTCACCCAGCAATTCCAGCGGGAGAGGAAGTTAAAAATAATATAATTAAAGGTTTGTATAAATTTAAAGAAGCAGGAAAACATAAAATTAAAGCACAGCTTATGGGTTCTGGAGCTATTTTAAGAGAAGTTATTAAAGCGGCTGAAATGCTTGAGAACGATCACAATGTTTCTTGTAATATTTGGTCAGCAACAAGTATTAATCAACTTAGGCGAGATGGTGAAGAGTGTTCAAGATGGAACTTATTAAATATTGATGCACCAAGAAAAATCCCTCACATAGAAGCTTGTTTAAATGAGCAGCAAGGTCCTGTTATTTGTGCAACTGATTATATTAAGATTTATGCTGATGCGGTTAGACCTTATATTAACAAGCGTTATATAACTTTGGGGACAGATGGTTTTGGTAGGTCTGATACTAGAGAAAAATTGCGTGAGCATTTTGAAGTAAGTGCTAAATATATAGTTATATCAACACTTAGAGCTTTGCAAAAAGATGGTGAAATTAGTGTAGATATTGTTAAAAAAGCTTTTGCTAAATATAATATTAATCCTGCAAAAATTAATCCTGCAAACGCATAAGAATTACACATAAAAATTAAATTAATAAGTTAAACCAATATAATTAAATAGAAAAGGTAAAAAAATGAGTATAGAAATATTAGCACCTGATTTAGGCAGTGATGATAGCTTTCCAGTTGTGGAAATTCTTGTCCAAGTTGGCGACAAAGTAGAGAAAGATGAAGCTATTTTATTGTTAGAATCTGATAAAGCAACAATGGAAATACCAGCTTCAGAGGCTGGTGTTATTAGTGAGATTAAAGTTGCAATGGGAGATAAAGTTAAAACAAATGATTTAGTAGCGATGATAGAGACTAATGGAAAACAACAGTCCCCTGCCCCATCGACAGAAACTAAGTCAAATGCTAACTCTACTAGCTCTAACAATTCTACAATAGATATATTAGCACCTGATTTAGGCAGTGATGATAGTTTTCCTGTTGTTGAAATTCTGGTAAGCATTGGCGATAAGGTTGAAAAAGATGAAGCTATTTTATTATTAGAATCTGATAAAGCAACTATGGAAATACCTGCTTCTGAGGCAGGTGTTATTAGTGAAATAAAAGTTGCAATGGGAGATAAGGTTAAAACAAATGACTTGGTAGCAACTATTACAGGCAGTTCTTCTGCTACAAGCACAACTAAGCCAGCCCAAACACAAGAAGCTACTTCTAAAAAATCCAGCACAAAACAATCACAACCTACAACCACGGTTAGTAAAGCTATTAATGAAAGTAGTTTTAAAGATGCACACGCTTCTCCATCAATTCGTAAATTTGCAAGAGAGCTTGGGGCAAACCTAGGTGCTGTTGTTGGAACTGGTAGAAAAGGAAGAATTACAAAAGATGATGTTCAGTCTTTCGTTAAAGGAATTTTAACAGGAGCAACAACTTCTGGAGTTAGTGGTGGAACTGGAATTCCTAAAATTGCATCAGTTGATTTCTCTAAATTTGGTTCTGTTGAGGAGCAAAAACTTTCCAGAATAAATGTTTTAACTGGCGAGCATATGACAAAATGCTGGTTAAATATTCCGCATGTAACTCAAAATGATGAGGCTGATATTACAGACTTAGAAATTTTTAGAAAATCACTAAGAGCCGAAACTGAAAAAATTGGAGTTAGACTTTCAATGCTTTCTTTTTTGATGAAAGCAGTGGCTGCAGCAATGAAAGAATTTCCAAAATTTAACTCTTCACTTTCTTCTGATGGTAAATCATTAGTTATGAAGCAGTATTTTAACATTGGAATTGCAGTTGATACGCCAACAGGATTGGTTGTTCCTGTTATAAAAGATGTTGATAAAAAAAGTATTTATGAGCTTTCTCGTGACTTAATGAATATTAGTAAAAAAGCAAGAGATGGTAAACTAACTCCTTCTGATTTGTCAGGTGGTTGTATGACAATTTCTAGTTTAGGTGGAATTGGCGGAACTACATTTACACCAATTGTGAACGCACCAGAAGTTGCAATTTTAGGAGTTTCTCGTTCTAAAATGCAACCTGTTTGGAATGGTTCTGAATTTATTCCTAGAAATATACTTCCAATGTCTTTATCTTATGACCATAGAGTTATTGATGGAGCTGATGGAGCAAGATTCACACAGTATTTATCTAAGTTATTAGAAGATGCTAGACGCTTATTATTATAATTTATTTAATTATCTAAATATAAAATAGTAAAATAATATGCAAAAATATAACGCATCAGATTTAGAAGTTCTAAAAGGATTAGAGCCTGTAAAGGTTCGTCCTGGAATGTACACAGATACTTCTAGACCAAACCATTTAGCACAAGAAGTTATTGATAATAGTATTGATGAGGCTTTAGCTGGATTTGCTGATAGTATTATTGTTGTTTTACATGATGATGGTTCACTTTCTGTAACAGATAATGGACGAGGAATGCCAACAGACATTCACCCAGAAGAAGGTATTTCTGGTGTTGAATTAATTTTGAGCAAACTTCATGCTGGTGGAAAATTTTCTGGTAAAAATTATGAATTTTCAGGTGGTTTGCATGGTGTTGGAATTTCAGTTGTAAACGCTTTATCTAAAAGGGTTGAAGTTGAAGTTCGTAGAGGTGGAAATATTTATAATATAAGTTTTGAAAATGGTTTGAAAACTACTGATTTATCAATAGTTGGGCAAACAAAAAAAAGAGATACTGGAACTAAAGTTAAATTTTGGCCAGATTCAAAATACTTTGACAGCTCTAACTTTTCTCTTAATAAAATTATAACCAATCTAAAAGCTAAAGCGGTTCTTTGTAAAGATTTGAAAATTATTTTAATAGATGAAAATACTGAAAAAGAATACACTTGGCAATTTGAAGATGGTATAAATAGTTATATTTCTGAAATTATTGACGGTCAAGAAACCTTGCCTAAAAAACCATTTTCAGTTCAATATAAAGATGATGATGGTCAAATAGATGTTTCATTTTTTTGGTTTGTGGAACAAACTGCGACCTCAATTTATGAAAGTTTTGCTAATTTAATTCCAACTGTAAATGGTGGAACGCATGTAAACGGTCTGCGATTAGGAATTACAGAAGCAATGCGAGAGTTTTGTGATTTTAGAAACTTACTGCCAAGAGGAATCAAATTAACACCTGATGATGCTTTTGCAGATTGCCAATTTGTTTTATCAATTAAAATAAAAGAACCGCAATTCACCAGTCAAACCAAAGAAAGGCTTAGCTCAAGGGCTATTAGCAATTGGGTTTCAAATGTAATAAAAGATAGATTTAGCCTTTGGTTAAACTCAAATGAACAGGAAGCTGAGCAAATAGCATCAATAATTATTGATAAAGCACAGTCAAGATTAAAAAAAGCAAAAAAGGTTGTTCGCAAAAAAATAACAGCTGGACCTGCTTTACCTGGTAAATTAACTGATTGTATTTTGCAAGACTTAGGAGAGACTGAGTTATTTTTAGTGGAAGGAGACTCAGCGGGAGGCTCAGCAAAACAAGCAAGAAACCGTGAGTTTCAAGCAATAATGCCACTTCGTGGTAAAATACTAAACACTTGGGAAGTAAGTTCCGAACAAGTTTTATCAAGTCAAGAAGTACATGATATTGCAGTGGCAATAGGAGTTGACCCTGATAGTGAAGATATTTCTGGACTTAGATATGGCAAGATTTGTATTTTAGCGGATGCTGACTCTGATGGAGCTCATATTGCAACTTTAATTTGCACACTTTTTATGAAACACTTTAAAGCACTTGTTAAAAATGGTAATATATATGTTGCTATGCCGCCTCTTTATAGAATTGACCATGGAAAAGATATTTTTTACGCGCTTGATAATTCGGAGCAAAGTGATATCATTCGCAAATTAGAGAAACAAAAAATAACTAGGAAAATTAATGTTACTAGATTTAAAGGTCTTGGTGAAATGAATCCATCACAGCTTCGTGAAACTACAATGGATCCCAATAGTCGCCGCTTAGTTCAGTTAGTTATTGAGGATGAGAGTTTAGCTTTTGAAATGTTTGATAAATTACTATCAAAGAAGAGGGCTGGAGATAGAAAGATTTGGTTGGAAAATAAGGGAAGTTTAGCTCTTGATTTTGAATAAACTAATAAAGTAAATTTTATATAAGGAATAGAAAATGAAAAAAATAATGTTAATACTTGTTTTACTAAGTGCTGCAGTATTTACAGCTAATGCAAAAGACTTAACGATAGGAATGCGTTCAACAAAATTCCCATTTTCATATAAAGAAAATGGTGTATTTAAAGGGTTTGAGTATGATTTGCTAAATGCAGTTTGTGAAGAAATTGAAAGAAAATGTAATATTAAAGAATTAAAGTGGACTGAGTTATTTAAAGAATTGAAAAATGATAATATAGACTTAATATTTAGTTCGGTTGTAAAAACAGAGAAAAGAAAAGAAACTATGCTATTTTCAGAAGTCTATTTCTACAAAAAAGCAAGGCTTATAAAAAATAAAAACTTAATAATTAAACTAAATATGAAAAATGTTGAAGGTAAAAAAATAGGTTTATTAAAAAACTCTTCACATGTTGCTTTTGTTGAATCACAGTTCCAGAATGCATTTAATGTTTTCACATATAATAATTATGATGAGATATATAAAGCATTTGTTAACGGTGAGGTTGACTTTATTTTCCTTGATGAGCTATTTGCTGAATTTGGTTTTTTAAAAACGCCTGAAGGACAGCAGTTTGAGTTTGTAGGCCCTAGCTTTAATTCAAGGGAGACTTTTGGAGAGGGGGCAGCTATGGTTATAGCAATAAATAATAAAGATGATGCTAATAAAATAAAACTCAAAAATTTGATGAATCAAGGTTTAGAGAGAGTTTGGAAAAACGGAACATATCTTAAATTAAGCAAAAAATACTTTGATAAAGATATTTCTAATGGAATATTTGATAAATAAAACTAAACAATAATCACTAAATACAAAATATGAAAAAAAAACTAACAAAAATAGTAGTGTTAATGATATTTATATTATCAATGACTACTGTAAATGCACAAAAAAATAAAGTTATAGTTGGAATTAGAGGAGATAAGAAGCCATTTTCTTATGTTGATGAAGATGGCGTTTTAAAGGGGTTTGAGCATGAGCTTATTTTAGCCATATGCAAAGAAGCTTCTTTAAAATGTAATATGAAAATACTAACTTGGGAAATGCTCTTTTTTGAAGTTGATAAAAACTTTATTAATATTGCTTTTAGCTCAGTTAGTAAAACTAAAAAAAGACAAGAAGCCTTATTATTTACTGATATTTATATGCCATCTCCTGCTAGGATATTAAAGAAAAAAACACTTAACATTCAACTAACAAAAGAAGCTGTTTTAGGTAGGAATATAGGGGTTTTAAAAAATACTACCCATGATGACTTTGTAAAAGATCAGTTTGAAGGAGTTCTTGATATTATTGAATATGAGAATTCAAAAGAACTTTTTGAAGCTATAAAAAACGGAGATGTTGATTTTATAATGAATGATGAACACTTCTTACAAGAGGGCTTTTTAAAAACAGAAGGTGGTAAGGTATTTGAATTCATTGGACCAAAATTTAATGCATCAGATCTTTTTGGTGATGGAATAGCTGCCGTTGTTTCTGAAAAATCTAAGGATTTAATACCAAAGCTAAATGAAGGCTTAAAGAAAATAAGAGCTAAAGGAATATATCAAAAAATAAGTCGTAAATATTTTGGTCTTGATATATTTTTAAGTAAGTAATATAAAAAAATAATAAGTAGAAAGGATTTAGTAATACATATATATTGTAGATTGAAATTTTTATTTTGTGATTTTATTGAATGAAAATACAACTAATAAAATATTTAAAGCATTTGTGTTTGTGTATGTTTAAATACAGAACTTAATTAATTAAAAAGTGAATAATAATGAGCGACTTAGATAAAACAATAAAACATAAGGAGCAAAATATTTTTATTAAATATTGGCATAAGCTTTCTTCACCACAGCACTTTGATAGAATTTCACAAAAAATAACCCCTTATCTTTGGTTAACTTCACTTATTTTAATATCTGTTGGTATTTACTGGGGGTTGTTTGTAGTTCCAGCAGATGCTGTCCAAGGAGAGGTTTTTAGAATAATTTATGTGCATGTTCCTACTTCTATTCTTTCTATGGGAATTTATGTTTCAATGGCTTTTGCAGGAGGCATTTACTTTATTTGGCACATAAAACTTGCAGCTTATTTCTGCCGTGGCATTGCTATTCTTGGTATAAGTTTTACTTTTTTGGCTTTACTTACAGGAGCTATTTGGGGAAGACCAACTTGGGGGACTTACTGGACTTGGGACGCTAGATTAACCTCTGAATTAATTTTATTTTTCTTATACTTTGGTTATATTGCTTTGGTATCGGCTATTGAACAAGAAGAACTTTCTAACAAAATAGGTTCGATTTTACTTATTGTTGGGGTTATAAATATTCCTATTATTCACTTTAGTGTTATTTGGTGGAACTCTCTTCATCAAGGAGCTACGATAGTAAAAGCTTCTAAACCGTCAATTGATGGGAGTATGATTAGTCCTTTGTTAATTTGTACTTTAGGTTTTTGTTTTTTTACAGCTGCTTTTGCTTTTGCGGCAACTAGAGCGAAAATAATAGCTGCAAGAAACGAAAAACTATATCTTAAGCAATTGCATAACAATTAAAATAAGGAAGTTAGAAAATGGAAAAAACAATACCTCAAACTATTGAACTTACAGAAAAATTAAATCACATACCTTTTGTGGCTGTCAGTTTTGGCGCTACGATATTAATTTTATTAGGTCTTTATTTTTATAGCCGAATGAAACTAAAAAAGGCAATTAAATTAAATCAAGAACTCACACAAGAAACATCAATAAAGGAAAACTAAAATGAAATCAAAAAGAAAATTAAGACTTTTAATAGTTCTATTTATTTTAGCTGGAGCAGCTGGAGCAGCCAGTTTGGTGTTTGTTGCTATGGGAAGCAATATGAATCACTTTTATGAGATAAAAGACATAAAAAGTGGAAAGGCACCGTTAAATAAACAAATTAGAATTGGTGGAATGATTGCAAAAAATAGTTTAAATAGAAAAGGGAAAACTCTTAACGTTAATTTTATTGTAACTGATTTTAAGCAAAATTTATCAGTTAGTTATAAAGGTATGTTACCTAGTCTTTTTAAAGAAGGTCAAGGTGTTATGGCAACAGGTAAGTTAGTAACTAAAGATAAGTTTGTAGCAACTGAAATACTAGCCAAACACGATGAAAACTATATGCCTTCAGAGGTGCAAAAACAGCTTGAAAATTCAGGAATGAAGATTAACAAAACAAAAAAATAATTATGCAAATAAGTATTGAAATTGGTTATTATGCTTTAGTTTTATCACTTGCTTGTGCCTTTATTCAAATAATATTTTCTATATTAGGAAGCACTCTCAAAGATTTAACGGCAATTAATTTATCAGTTAGAACTGCAAAAGTAACTTTTTATTTAATGACTATTTCTTATATTGTTTTAGCTTTAGGGTTCTTAAATAATGATTTTAGTGTTAAATATATCTTAGCTAATTCAAATGCACATTTACCTTGGTATTTCAAAATATCAGCAGCTTGGGCTGGACATGAAGGCTCACTTTTACTTTGGGGTTGGATTTTATCTTTTTGGGGTTATTTAGTTGCAATAAAATCAAAGCACTTACCTCCTAGTTTCAAAGCTAAAGTTTTTGGAGTTTTAGGAGTTATTTCACTTGGTTTTTTTGCTTTTATTTTATTTACATCAAGTCCATTTGATAGATTATTTCCATTTGACAGTGCTTCTCCTAAAGAAGTATCCTATGGTTTTCCTATAATTGGAAGAGACTTAAGTCCTTTATTACAAGATGTAGGATTGATTTTCCATCCACCGCTTTTATATATGGGGTATGTTGGATTTGCTGTTTCTTTTGCATTTATTGTTGCCGCTCTTTTAGAAGGAAGGCTTGATACAGTTTGGGCTAGATGGTGTCGTCCTTGGGTTATTTCAGCTTGGTCTTTTTTAACTTTAGGAATTGTTCTTGGAAGTTGGTGGGCTTATTATGAACTTGGTTGGGGAGGCTGGTGGTTTTGGGATCCTGTTGAGAATGCTTCATTAATGCCTTGGATTGCAGGAACCGCCCTACTTCATTCTTTAGCTTCTACTGAAAAAAGAGATGTATTTAAAATTTGGACTGCTTTTCTTGCTATAACTACTTTTTCCTTATCTCTTATTGGCACATTTTTAGTTCGTTCAGGAGTTTTAACTTCTGTACATGCTTTTGCTAGTGATCCAACTCGTGGTGCTTTTATTTTAGCTTTAATTGCATTAATTTCAGGCAGTGCTTATTTAATTCTTATTTTTAGAGTTCATAAACTTAAATCTACTGGAAAGTTCAACTTAATTTCAAAAGAAACTGGCTTACTTAGTAATAATCTAATCCTTTCATTAGCTTGTTTAATTGTTTTTATTGGAACACTTTCACCGCTATTATTTGATGTTTTAAATTTAAAGAAAATATCAGTTGGAGCGCCCTACTTCAACCTCATGATGCTTCCTGTATTTATTGTTATTGTAGTATTTTTATCATTTGCACCATTTTTGAATTGGAAAAATGGAAGGTTTTCTAATCTAATAAAGCCTATATTAATATCACTTGCTTTAGCTTTGGTGCTAAGTTATTTCATAAATAACTCTTATGGGAGTTTCAATAAATTAGCTTTCTTTCTTAGCACAATAGTTATAACTTCAATGATTGTAACGCTTATAGATATTTACAAAAAAATAATGATAGCAAAAAACAAAATACCATCTAAGAATTATTTAGCTATGTTTTTTGGACATTTTGGTTTTTTAATCAGTTGCTTGGGGATTGTTATAACTTCAACCTATTCTATTTCTTTAGACGGATATGTTAAAAAAGGAGATATTATCCACTTGAGAGATTGGAGTTTTGAGATGAAAAGCATAGAAAAATCAAAGAACAAAGTTTATAATGCAACCAAAGTTGGGTTCATTGCAAAGAATGGAGATTATACAAAATCTATTTTTTCTGAAAATAGAAAATATAAAGTCAGAGGTATGCCTATGTCTGAAGCTGCATTAATTTCCAGTTTATCTAAAGATATATATGTTAATTTGGGAAATGAACTATCAAAGGATGCTTGGGAAGTTAAGTTCCAAATAAAACCATTTATACGCTGGATTTGGCTAGGTGGATTAATTATGGCATTGGCTGCATTATTTGTTATTTTTGATAAACGATATTCAATGAAAAGGTTAAAAAATAAATTATTATGAATAAAAAATTAGTTTTCTTATCAAGCTTAATTGTAGTTATTTTTATTTCTATTATTATTTTATTCACCAAAGGATTAAGTAATAACTCTCAGGAATTACAGTTGATTACAAAAGGGAAAAAGATTACTGAATTTAGTTTACCAAGCCTAACTTCAGATAAACTAATAACCAATAAAGACCTAACCTCTAAGAAACCTTATTATTTAGTAAACTTTTGGGGAAGCTGGTGTGACTCTTGTTATGAAGAACATCCTTACCTTTTAGAGTTATCCAAGACTGAAACTATTTATGGTGTAAACTGGAAAGATAGTAAAGATGATGGGCTTTCATTTATAAATAAAGGCGGGAATCCATTTAAGGAAATTATAGTAGATAATAATAGCTTGCTTGCAATTGGAATGGGAGTTTATGGTGCTCCAGAAACTTTTTTAATAAAAGCTGATGGAACAATTCTTCATAGGTTTGTTGGGCGTTTGGATAAAAAAATATGGGAAAAAGAGTTTGTTTCTAAAATAAAGGCAATAAAATGAAGAAAATATTAATAATTTTTTATTTTTTATTTTTTAACTTAGAGGCTAATTTGAATGTATATTCATTTGATGATAATACTAAAGAAGCAAATTTTAAAAAATTAATCACAGAGTTAAGATGCCCAAAATGTCAAAATAATAATTTAGCAGACTCTAATGCCCCACTTGCAACAGATATTAAGAATTATATATATAAATCAATAAAGTCTGGAAAATCAAAAAAGGAAATTACAAATTTTCTAAAAAGAAGTTATGGAGATTTTGTAACTTATAAACCTAGCTTCAAAGGTGCTACTTTTTGGGTTTGGGTTTTACCATTTATTATTTTAATGTTGTCATTAATTACTTTATTTTTCATTCTAAAATCAAAGAAAAGTAAAATTGACACTAACTTTGAAAACTTACCAACTATGCAGGATTTGATTGATGATTATGAAAATAATAAAACTAAATAGAGGTTTGAGATGTCTTTATTAATAATTATAATTTTATCAATTATTGTTTTTCTTATTCTTTTACTTCCTGTTAGAAAAAAAACAATTAACTTTGATGAGAAAGCTTATGCAATCAAAGTTTATAAAGAAGAGTTGTCTATTTTAGAGCATAGAAAAAATACATATAGAATTGATAAAAAAACTTATGAAAATCTAAAAATAGAGCTTGAAAGAAAAAGTGTTTTATCTTTTTTATCAATTGATAAAAAGTTTTTTTCTTACAAGGAAAGCATAATTTATATTCCTATTTGTCTTATTTTTATAGCTATTGCAGGAGCATTTTATACAGTTCATAGTGGAAATAATAAATCTTTAGAATTCTTAAGGTTTAAAGATGCAAATAGATTAAAAATAGAAGAAGGAATTTCAAACAAGTTTGTATTCAAAGAGTTTTCTAAAGATGAAAAAGAATTAAGATACTATTGTTTTTCTTTGCAACAGTTAGTTTTGGCAAAACATACAAAAAATTCTGAAGCTTTGGCAAACCTTGCTTTTTGTCAAATGAATATGGGAACTTTAATTTTAACTCAAGATACTATAAGACTTGGTTTACAAGTTGATAAAAACCATCCTGAACTTAATTATTTATTCGCACAAACTAATTTAATGCGCTTTAGAAAATTAGATAAAGCATCTAAAAATGCTTTGAAAATAACTCTAAAAAAAGACCCTAAACATATTGAAGCACTTTGGTTATTAGGTAACTATTCTGGGAATTATGTAGCAGCAGAATTTTTCTTAAAAAACCTAAATAAGCCTTTAGAATTTTCAAAGTTTAAGGTAGAGAATAAACTAAAAATAGAAGATGGAATTTTGAATAGATTTGCATTCAAAGAGTTTTTGACAGATAAAAAACACTTGAAATATTATTGTTTTTCTTTACAGCAGCTAGTTTTAGAAAAATATACTAAAGATGCAGAAGCTTGGTCAAGCCTTGCCTTTTGTCAAATGAAAATGGAGACTTTGGAGGCTTTAGATTTAGCTCAAGATAGTGTGAAGCTTGGTTTACAAGTTAATAAAAATCATCCTGAACTTAATTTTTTATTCGCACAAACTAATTTAATGCGTTTTAGAAAATTAGATAAAGCCTCAATAAATGCTTTGAAAATAACTCTAAAAGAGAATCCTGATCATATGGCTGCCCTTTGGCTATTAGGTAATTACTCTTATACTTCTGGAAACTATGAAGCTGCTAAATTTTTCTTAGGAAAACTTAAAAAACTTTCTGCTAATAATGAAATTATTAATAATTTATTACTAAAAATAGAAAAGGAAATAAACACAGCAACTAAAAATAATAAAAAAATAAAGAAGTGAAAAATAAGATATAAATTAAAAGATAATAAAAACATAAAATAAATTATGACTGATAAAAAAATAGATAAAAATATAATAAAGATTGATAAATTATCTCTTATTCGTGGTTATAGATTATTATTCAAAAACTTAAACTTCCAACTTAATTCATCTGAAGCAATTCACTTAAAAGGAAGAAATGGCTCTGGAAAAACAAGTTTATTCAAAGTTATAACAACTCAATTAAAACCAACAACAGGCAGTTTTTTATTATTTGGAAAAAAAACAAAGCAGTTAGAAGCTGATGATTTTGATGATTTTATTTATTTAGGTCATCAAACTTCAATTAAAAGTAATTTGACTGTAATTGAAAACCTAAGACTTAACTCACAAATATTTGATAATGTTGAAATAAATATAAGTAAATTAGAGTTTGCATTAGAGCAAGTTGGACTCTTGAAATTTAAAAATCAGCTATCAGGAAAACTATCAGCAGGACAAAAAAGAAGAGTTATGCTTGCACGATTATGGGTTTGTGGACTTAGTAAAAAACTTTGGATTTTAGATGAACCACTGACTGCTTTAGATATTGAAGCTATTGATATCTTACAAAAATATATTGGTAAACATTTAAGTAATAATGGTGCAATTATATTCACTTCCCATCAACCACTGCAACTAAAACAAAATATAAAAATAGTAAATTTAAATGATTTTACTTAAGTGTGTACTCAATGACTTTAAGAATTTATTAGAAAACAAACAAAATATTAAACTAAAACAAAAAAGTATCTTAGAAGATGAAGAAGTATATGCTCAAACACCTGTTAATTATACCAAAGATTACCATTTTTATATCTTTGGAATTTATAAAGGAGAGTAGATGAAATACTTTAAAAAAATACTTATTATGTTGGTAACACTTTATGTGTTAAGCCATCTCTACGATGATCTTTTAGAGTATAGACATAGTTATACCTATGAAAAAGTAAGAAAAATAGAAAAATTTGGAAAAAAACTTATAGATGAAGGTTATGCAGGTCGAAGTTGCTACAGAAATAAAACCAATGAAGTTATAGGGAATAAAGACTGTATTAAGAACTTAAGGATGAAGAGTATTATAGTGGAATATGAAAATGACCCTATTATTTATTACCGAGGAAAATCTGAGATATATAAAAATGAAATGTGTGAGATGAGTCTTTATGTAGAAGATATTGGTAAGAATAGAGGAGAGATTTTTTGTGATCAGACATGGTTTAAAAAATCAGAAGCCGATAAAATCCCTATAGGTAGAGCAGTAACTTATGCAAGAAAGCTAAAAGAAGAGCGTGAAAATAAAGAACGGGGAAAATAATAATTTTATATCTTTGGAATTTATAAAGGAGAGTAGATGAAATACTTTAAAAAAATACTTATTATGTTGGTAACACTTTATGTGTTAAGGCATCTCTACGGTGATCTTTTAGAGTATAGACATAGTTATACCTATGAAAAAGTAAGAAAAATAGAAAAATTTGGAAAAAAACTTATAGACGAAGGTTATGCAGGTCGAAGTTGCTACAGATATGAAACTAATGAAGGTATAGGGCATAAAGACTGTATTAAGAACTTAAGGATGAAGAGTATTATAGTGGAATATGAAAATGACCCTATTATTTATTACCGAGGAAAATCTGAGATATATAAAAATGAAATGTGTGAGATGAGTCTTTATGTAGAAGATATTGGTAAGAATAGAGGAGAGATTTTTTGTGATCAGACATGGTTTAAAAAATCAGAAGCCGATAAAATCCCTATAGGTAGAGCAGTAACTTATGCAAGAAAGCTAAAAGAAGAGCGTGAAAATAAAGAACGGGAAAAATAATCATTTTATGTCTTTGGAATTTATAAAGGAGATGATAAATATGTTGGAACGATTGAGGTGCTAAGGTGATAAAAAAAATAATGTTTTTGTTAGTAGTTTTAGTTTTTGGTTGTGAGGAGGAAGTTTACATTCCTCAATACCACCGACCAGAACTTATTCACAATATATCTTGTGGGGATTATCTAAAACCATTAGCGATAAAAGGACTAGATTATATTGGTTGTGAGAGAATAGAATTACATATCCCTAGTCATGAGTATGTTGCAACTTATTTTCTGAGGTTAGAAAATGCGGTTAATGTAGAAAAACAGCTGATTCAAAAACTAAATATAAAAAGCTTCACAAACTTAACACTATCTAATATATTCAAACATGATATTCATGAGTATGTATATATTGACAATACTGGAATTGGTTTAGATATATTATTAGATATCACACCTTTGAGTTTTCAAAATAGAATGAGAAAAAGAGCCGATTATAACTATATAATCAAAGCAATTAAATTTGTCAAATATGATTAATAATATGATAAAAAAAATAATAGTTTTATTAGTAGTTTTAGTTTTTGGTTGTAAAGAAAAACCAAAATACACGCAAGAAGAATTTATACAATTTTGCACTACTGCTAAAGGTGAAGTTTTGTATACGATTAATAATCTAATCCCGAGATGGTTGAGTGATTCACTTGAGGGGAATTGTGATGCAATTTATGAAAGTTATATTAAAAATAGAATTAAAGTCAAGATTATAAGTAATGGTGAAAGAAAAATAACAAATGTGGAGGTTTTTAAATTTTTCAATAGTTATAAAGTTGATCTTTCAGGTGAAAATATTACAGATATAACACCTCTTGCGGAAATGGAAAATCTGGCATTTCTAAATTTATACAACAATAAAGTAAAAGATATATCAGCTATTGCAAAGATGAAAAAACTGAAATATCTAGACTTGTCTGACAATAAAATAAAAGATATATCAGCTATTGTAGAGGCAAAAAAACTGAAGTATTTAAACTTATCTGATAATAAAATAAATGACATATCAGCTATTGCAAAAATTGAAAATCTGATGGTTTTAAATTTATCCAAAAACTCAATAAGTGACATATCTCCCCTTAAATATATCAACATACAAGACTTAAATATTGATGGAACTGATATAAAAAACTTAAAAAATATTTCTCAGATGAAATCTTTAGAAATACTAGCAATACCTAATATAGATGATTTGACTGAGCTTAAACATTTAACTAATTTGAAATCTTTAACAATAATGAATACTCAATTAAATTATTTAAAAGGTCTAGATGAGCTAAAAGGCTTAGATAAATTAGAAAAACTATACATTTCATATCCAAAATTAAAAGATATTAGTAACCTCAAATATCTAAAAAAATTAAAATTACTAAGAATAATATCTGGAGTTCACTTGGAAGATATTACCCCACTAAGTAAATTAGTAGGATTAAAGGCTCTTCTTTTATTTGATATTAATCTAAGTGATATTTCACCCATAGGTAAATTGAAACATTTACAATATTTAGAGCTATACTCAACAAAAATGATTGATATTAGTGTCTTTGCAGGGAAAAAAGATTTTTATCCTAGAGTTCCTGAATCTATGTTAAAAAATTGTTCTCCTAAAAATCATGAAGATATTATAAATGCTAGATTCTACCTACAAGTGCAACTTTTCAAGTTCAGCTTGAAAGACTTCATTTGGGGTTTTAAATCCTAGTCGTTTTCGTGGTCTATTATTAATAAGTTCTACAAAATAAGCAAGGTCTTCATCAGAAACATTATTAAAATCAGTGCCTTTGGGGATAAATTCTCGGAGCAAACCGTTGGTATTTTCATTAGTTCCTCTTTCCCAAGGTGAGTAAGCGTGTGCAAAATAAACATTCATTTTTACTTGTTTTTCAATCTCTTGGTGTAAAGAAAACTCTTTGCCATTATCGTATGTCATGCTTATTCGTAACTCATTTGGTAAGTCCTTGAAATCTTTAACTGTAGCTTCTAAAATAGCTTTTGCGGTTGATTTTTTCACTTTGGAAGCTATTAATTTACCACTTTTTCTTTCAACATTTGTAACTATCGCGCCTTGGTGATTTTTACCGACAATTGTGTCTCCTTCCCAATGTCCAACTTCTTCTCTAAGCTCAATATTTTGCGGTCTTTCATCAATCATTCTACGATCTTTTATTTGATATTTTTCTTTTCTATCATGTTGATATTTCTTACCTTTTCTTCTAAAATACATCTTAACTAATTTTGGGTGATACTTATAAACAAATTGATAAATAGTCTCGTGGCAAATCGATTCTTGCGCCTCCTCTCGCCACTTTCCAGAAATTTGTTCTGGCGACCAATGTTGCTCTATTTTTATCAAAATATATTTCTCTAAAATACTATCAGGTAATATCCTAACATGCTTATTTGCAATAGATTTCCTCTTGGAAACTTTCTCCCATGCCTCTTCACCAACAAAGGTTTCTGCGTTTTTATTATTTTTTATGCTGCGGTATATTGTAGTCTTATTTTTGCCTAGTTTTATCGCTATTTCACAAGGATTATAATTCTCCTCAAGCAATGTTTCAATTTTTGTCATATCAGTTCTGGTTAATTGTGTGTATTTTTTCATAATGTTATTATCTTAGTTAATAAAAATAAAAATAACTAGTTCCAAATTAAAACCTAAAAATAACTAGTTCCAAATTAAAACCTAAAAATAAAATTTAGTTGCACTTCGGTTTAGAAACCAGGAATAATGTATCTTGCTACAACAAAGACAGTAGTAAAAAAAGGCATACAAAGAAAAATGACTTTATAGAGTATTGCGCTAATGCAAATGGTGGAATTTTACATACTATTGAGCAGTTAACTATGAATATTGATTCTTTGAAAGAATCTTGTGATTTTATATATAAAAAATATGTTATTGGTAGTGATGATATTACCTTATCAAACAAGAAAATAACTAATTTGGATGTTTTTAAATTTTTTAGTAGTAGAAATTTAATATTGAATAATAATGATATCAAAGATATAACCCCTTTAGGTAAAATGGAAAGCTTAGGAAATTTAGTATTAGATAATAATCCAGTAAGTGATATTTCACCCCTTAAAAACAAAAACTCAAATCTACATAGGTTATCAATAATAAATACTAAAATAGTTGATTTAAAATCACTTTCTAATCCAAAATCATTAAAAAAGATTTGGATATCTAATATAAAAAGTTTAAAATCAATCAAAGCCTTTATAAACTTAAAAGAACTAAGTATCGTAAATTCAGAATTAATAGACTTAACGGAAATAAAGGAATTTAAGAATTTAAAAAAATTAATAGTAAAAAATGCACCATTAGTTGATATTAGCCCAATAAGTAGCCTAACAAAGCTTGATGATATTGAGCTTACAGATGTTAGTGTAAGCGATATATCGCCAGTTAAAAGCTTGAAGTATTTGAAATTATTATTAAAGAATACAAAGATAGATGACCTTAGCTCACTTAGCGGTAAAATAATATTTTTAAATACTTATGGCAATAAATTAAAATGGTGTTCTCCTAAAAATAGGAAAGATTTTAGAGAAAAAGTATCTTGTTACAATAAAGACGGTAGTGAAAAAGTAAAACCTAAAAAATAATTCCTTAATTATATAAAATACCAAATCAATAAAGACAAGGCACGCCTTGTCTTTATTTCAACCATTCAAAATATAAAAAACTCAAATATAAAACAAAAATTTAAAAAAATGGTTTTGATGATTGAACCACTTCAATTAGTTAATTTGAAAGTAAAAATATGCTAAAATAACCACTTGAATATTTAATAATTTTGGAGTTATATTTTGATGCAAACTGATTATTTTAGTAATCCTGAGCTTAAATATACATCGGTAAAGTAATTTCTTGATTACAGTTTAAGCACTAGATGATAAAAATGGTAATGAGCTTGAATAAACTTAATATATGATTCTGTAAAACCGTGATTTATCACGACTAAAAAAACAAAAGGAGCAATAAAATATGGAAAACAAATGGATTGAAGTAATAGAAGAATATCGAAATAAATCAACAAATATTGAGCTACCACCGCCAAATATGCAAAAGCTTCCTAGTCAGGCTAGCTTTTCTGATGATATTAGTGATGATAAATTATTTAATGATAGGTTTATAGAAAGTCATATCAGTGAGGGAATGAGTGCTTTTCCCATTTATTTAATGATGATGGGGGTTAATCTTATTACTGTAATGGTCTAATTTTATGGAACACTTTTTAAGCGACATTTATCATTCTATTAAATTTTTCATTTGGTGTCATGTAATTTATTGCGGAATTTAACCTCTTATAATTATAAAAATATATATAACTATCTACTTCTTCAGTAACTTCTTGATGACTTTTAAAACTTAAATAATTTAATCTTTCAGACTTTAGACTCCTAAAAAACCTTTCCATTACAGCATTATCCCAACAGTTTCCTTTTCTGCTAACACTCTTTGTTATATGCAAATTTACACAAAAATCAACAAATAAATTAGACGTATATTGCACGCCACGATCTGAGTGAAATAATAATTTGCTTGTATCTGGATGTTTTCTTCTAATTGCGTTTTGAAGTGCTTTTTTTGCAAGTTTTGCATTCGGTTTTTGCGACAAACTCCAGCCCACAATTTCTTTTGTTGCAAGGTCAAGAACCGTCGCTAAATAGCTCCAGCCTTGATGATTTCGGATATAAGTTATATCGCCAACCCAATGTGTATTTGGTGTTTTTTGATTAAATTCTCTATTTAAAATATTATCAGAAATAATTTTAGACACTCGTTCTTTGGGGTAATAGTGTTTTTTTCTTGGTGTAATTGCTTGAATATTAGCAAGTTTCATCAATGAAGCTACTTTAAAAATACCAATCTTAATACCGTAAAGTTGGAGTTCTTTTTGCATTCTTCTTTTCCCATAACTGTGTTTTGTTTCTATAGAAATTTTCTTTAATAAAGATATTATTTCAGAAGATTTTCTATTAATTTTCCTAGTGTTAGTCTTTTTATAAAATGTATTTTTAGGAACCCCATAAGCAGTGCATAATTCAGTTATTGAGTAATTTTTATTTGCCATTTTTATTTTCATAATAACTTCAGTTTTTAGTTTTTTTGAATAAAAATGGCAGCAGCCTTTTTTAAAATTTCATTGTCTCTTTTAGCCCTCCAAAGCTGTTTCCTAAGGTCTTGAATCTCCTGCTGCTGAGCTGTCAACGCTCTTTTGCCATCTGGAGTTTTCCCACCTAATTCGTCAATATATTGTTTTTTCCAACGCGCAACAGCTGATTTTCCTGCACCAGAAATTTCTTGAATTTGACTATTTGTATAATTTTCATGCACCATAAGCTTTGCATAATCAAGCTTTTGCTCTACAGTCCAAGTTTTTCTTTGTTTGTTAATTTTTGACATAATTTTTTCCTCTTAAAAGTGTATTATAGGCTAAAAATCTGTCCCATAAAACTGAACCACTTCATACGCCTAGTTTTATTTATATATTATTCTTTCAAGAACAGCATATAGAAACAGATATCATATCATATATAGGTGCTTTAATAATTTGGGGTATAGCCTTATTTCCACTTTATTTAGTTAATAAAAAATTCCATCCAACCCCTGTGCGGTTTAACCGTAAGGCACAGTGTATTCATATATTTGTGGATAGAAAAACAGTTCTTACATTTCCTTGGAGGTCAGTAATTCCATTTACAGCCATAGGTCAAAGTTCAAGCGGAAGATATAACTTAATATTTTTATGCCCAATCCTAGAAGGCTCTGAATTCTATGAAAAAGGTGTGTTTAATATAATGGAGGTCCCTGGAGCTTTTGATAGTGGTGATTATGTATCAATGCGAAATAATACAGATAGATTAGAATTTATCCGTAGATATATGGAGACTGGTTTGGAAAACATTCAACCAAGCCAAGAAATGATTGATGCAGGTCTAGTTAATAAACCATCAGGTTTTGCTGAAAAAGTAACTGTGAAAAAATATGGGATACTATTTAAGTTATGTTCTCTTGTACTTGATAATATGTTTTATATATTAGGAGCTGGTTGGTTAGTTGATAGGTGGGTAAAAAAACGAGCAAGAAGTTATGTTTGGCCAGAAGAGATTGAGAAATTATGTTCAGCTGATGCTGATTTAAGTAATTTAAAAGATACTTTTAGTGAACTTGATAGCAGTCCAGTAACTCCTCAAGATAAAATATTTTATGGTTATAAAAATGGTGATTTTACATATTTTGATAAAGATGGTAATGAGCTTGAATAAACTTAATGTGTGGTTTTTGTAAAAGCGTTATTTATCACACATTCATATTTCCCAAAAATAAACATTCAATTTGATTATGATTTGGTTGAATTTAGATATTATATTAAAGTTAGTTTTTCACTACCTCAAGGTAGCTTTTAACTTTATGTTTTTTTAATTCAGCTTGGATTTTGTGGGCTTTCCTTAGTCCTTTCACTTTTATTAGTCTAACTGAATAATATTTGCCTTGTTTTTTAACGGTTGATTTATAACCAAGTTTTATGATTTTATCCTTTCTTTTATTGGCTTGAACTTTGTTTTTAAACGCACCAACTTTTATAAGATATGTTTTTTTTGAGTTCTCTATATTCTTTAAGCTATCTCTTCTTTGCTGTGCGGTGAGTTGAGATTTTCTTGTTGATAATTCGTTATAAAAATTATACTTTGGTTTTTCTGAATTAGCGGCTTCATTTGATACTTGTGAACCAGTTTTAATATCAAGTCTTTTTTGCCCAATAAAATTAAACTGCCCACCAACGGCGACCAAAACAGCAACAACTGTTACTGCTAGTAAGATTGAACCTAATATTTTCGTTTTTTTATTTTTTCTCATTTACATTAATATATATTTAATTTGTCTATAATTCATTTTAATTGCATTAATTATTACATTTTCTCAGGAGCGGTAACACCTGATAAGCTTAAACCATTCTTAAGGACTTGTTTTGTTGCGGATAAAAGAGCTATCCTTAGCTTTTGCTGTTCATTTTCTTCCAAAAATTTAACCTGTCCAGAATCATAATAACTATGCAAAGCTGAAGCCAAATCCCTTAAATAATTGATTAAATAATGTGCTGCATAATTATCAGCGCTATTTTTTATAACTTGGGAATAGTTATCAAGCAATCTTAAAAGAGTGGTTTCTTTATCCAAACTAAGCTCTCCTTTTGTAAAATCAGTTTCTAAAAAATCACTGCTTACACCTTGCTCCTCAAGTCTTTCAAATAATCTACAAATTCTAGCATGAGCATATTGAATATAAAAAAGTGGATTATCTTTGTTATTTTTTACAGCTAAATCTAGGTCAAAATCCATATGTTGAGATGGTTTTTTAGCAACATAGAAAAATCTAGCTGCAGAATTCCCAACCATTTTACGCAAATTTCTAAGGGTTACATATTTCCCAGACCTTGTTGACATCTGCATTTTCTCACCATCTTTATACAAAACTGCAAATTGAATAAGCATAATTTTTAACTTATCAGAATCATGCCCCAAAGCCTGCATTGAAGACTTAATTCTAGCCATATAGCCATGATGATCCGCCCCAAAAATATCAATTATTTCATCATAACCGCGTTCATATTTATCATTATGATAGCCCATATCAGAAGCAAAGTAAGTCCAATCACCATTTGAGCGTCTAAGAACTCTATCTTTTTCATCACCAAACTCAGTTGATTTAAACCATAAAGCGCCTTCTTTTTCAAAAGTCCAACCTTTAGCTTTTATAACTTGAACTGCTTTTTCAATTTTATCATCTAAATAAAGAGATTTTTCTGAAAACCAATTTTCAAAGCTAACACCAAACTCTAACAAATCATCTTTAATATCATCTTTTACCATCTTTAGAATTGCATTTGCAAATATTGAATAATCATCTTTTAGGTTTGATTTCGTTAAAGATATTACTTCATCAATATATAATTCAGCTTGATTTTTAGTTTCTGCAACTTGTTCTTTTAATAAGTTTATTTTAGAGTTATCTTTTTCACTTTTAGAAAGTTCAGTTTCCATTTGTTTATCTAAATTTAATTTATTTTGCTTAAATTCAGTATAATTTTTAATTGAAAGATTTGAAAATAAGTCTTTATCACAGATATACTTTTGTTGATATTTAGAATTAATTTCTTTTGCACAATCAGTAACATAATCAGCTTGATAAGCATTAATCGGATAGTTTATTTCTTGCCCGCAAATTTCTAAATAACGCAAATAAACACTTATTGTAAGAATATCCATTTGACGACCAGCATCATTTACATAATATTCTTTATCAACTTTATTACCGTTTGCTTGTAATATATTTGCCAAAGTTGCTCCAAACGCAGCACCACGACCATGTCCAACATGAAGAGGTCCTGTTGGATTTGCTGAAACAAACTCTAATAAAATTTTCTTTTTACTATTTTCTTTAGACTTTCCAAATAAGTCTTTTTCCAAAATTATCTTTTGTAATAGTTCGTTATAACGGTTTCCAGAAAGTTTGAAATTTATAAAACCTGGCCCAGCAACTTCAATATTTTCAATATTATATTCGTCTTTTAATGTATTTAGTTGCTCTGTTAAAGTATCTGCAATTTGCCTTGGGTTAGCTTTTAATATTTTTGCTAATTGTAATGCCATATTTGTTGCAAAATCTCCATGTGCTGGATTTTTTGTTTTCTCTAAGTGGATATTTATGGTTAAACTATCTTTATCAAATTTATTATCATTTACTAGAATCTCTAGTGATTTTTTTATAGCTTTTTGTATTTGTTGCATTTTTACCTGTTATTTTAAATTTTGTTAGATTTAATTATTTAGTTATTTATTAACTTTTAAAATATTTTACATTATTTATGTTAGAATTTCTCAAATATAAATATCAGCCATCAATTTTAGGAGTTATAAAACATTATGAATATAAAAATAAACAAAAAAATACTACTTATAGTTGCTTTAGCTCAGCTAACTGCAGCAAACGCACAAAATACAGGAGCAATACCAACTCCACCAGAAACAAAACCTGGTGAATGTGTTGCATTAGTCCAAGTTCCAGCAAAACTAACTACTCAAACTAAAAGAGTGGCAATTCAAGGAGCAACAGAAGAGGTTGAAATAATTCCACCTAAATATATTTGGAAAACTAAAGATATTCTTATTGCTGATGAATACAAAAGTATTGAGGTTGTTCCTGCAACTTTTAAAACTATCAAAGTTGATGAAGTTGTTGAACCTGCGCGTTATGATTATCAAATGATTCCAGCAAAATATAAAGAAACTACCAAAACAATTTTGGTAAAACCTGCTGTTCAAATTTGGAAAAAAGCAAAAGGTGGTGTTTTCTCAGCTTCTGGTGAGATTATGCGATTGGTAACTCAACCAGCTAAATATAAAACTATAACTGTAAGAGAAGTTGCAGTTCCTGCATCTTACCAAAAAATTGAAATCCCAGCAATTCTTAAAAAAATTGAAAAGAAAGTTATAGATAAGCCTGCAACAACTAGAGAAATAATGGTTCCTGCTGAATATAAAACAATTAGAGTTAAACAGGTTGAAACAAGCTTACAAGAAATAGCAACAACTTCACCTGCAAAAACTGAAGAAATTACTATTCAAACTCTAGTTTCTCAAGCAAAAACAAGCTGGCAGAAAGTTCCTTGTGGAAGTGATTTTAGTGAAGAAAATATCATTAAAATTCAAAAAGGATTAAAAAGAGCTGGTTACGATGTTGATGCTGATGGTAAATTTGGAAAAGGTTCGGTTGAAGCTCTTCAAAAATTCCAAGAAAAAAATGGTCTTGCAACTGGTGCATTAACACTTGAAACTATGAAAAAACTTGGTGTGAATATTAAATAATTGCTGACTAAGTTTTAAATAGATTTAGATAATCAGCACTCTAGCCTTAATGTTAGTTTGCTGATTTTTTATTTACTAGTTACTATAAATAACAAACTATAACAACTAACTCAACTAATTTAAACTGTGAAATTTGAACTACTAAAGACAGATAATAATGAAGACAACCAAGCAAGGCGAGGACGATTAACATTTGATAAAGGTGTGATTGAAACCCCTATATTTATGCCTGTTGGAACGCTTGGGACTGTAAAATCACTTACTCCAAAAAACCTTGAAGATTTAAATGCTCAAATTATTTTGGGAAATACTTTTCATTTGTTTTTAAGACCAGGGCTTGAAGTTATTGAAGCACATGGTGGTCTTCATGAATTTATGAATTGGAACCGCCCTATTCTAACTGATTTCTGGTGGCTTTCAAGTTTTCTCACTTGCAAAAAAACGAAAGATAACCGAAGAAGGTGTTACATTTTCTTCGCCAATAAATGGTGATAAAGTCTTCTTATCTCCAGAAGTTTCAATGGATATTCAGAAAACTCTTAACTCTGATATTGTTATGATTTTTGATGAATGTATTTCAACCGAAGCAACAAAAGAAGAAGTTGAGAAATCAATGCAAATGTCTCTTCGTTGGGCAAAAAGATCAAAAGATAGGTTTGAAGAAACTAATAATCCAAATTCATTATTTGGGATTATTCAAGGTGGATTACATACAGATTTACGCAAAATATCAGCTGAAAATTTGGTGGATATTGGTTTTGATGGATATGCTATTGGCGGACTTGCTGTTGGAGAACCGTTTGAGGTTCGCAATGAGATGGTTAGTGAAATAACCCCAATGCTTCCAAAAGATAAACCTAGATATTTGATGGGTGTTGGAAAACCACAGGATTTAGTAGAAGCTGTAAAACGCGGAGTTGATATGTTTGATTGCGTTATGCCAACTAGAAACGCTAGAAATGGTAGCTTGTGGACAAGTAATGGTGAGCTTAAAATCCGTAATGCAAAATATAAAAAAGATTTAAAGCCACTTGATGAAAATTGTGAATGTTACACTTGTGAAAATTTCTCAAGATCATATTTACATCATCTGGATAGAACTAGAGAATTATTAGGTTGCCACCTAAATACAATCCATAATACGCATTACTATTTAAATCTAATGCAACAAATGAGAGACGCTATAACTGAAAATAAATTTTCAGATTTTTACCAAGATTTTTATAAAAATTTCAATTTTGGTATAAAATAACAATTTTAAATAACTTCTAAATTATATTTGAATATTTAAAAAAACTTTTTTTAACACTTTTTAATAACTAAATGAGGAAAATACTATGATTTCAATCGCATACGCACAAGCTGCTCCAGCAGCAGGACAAGCTCAAGGTGGTGGTTACATTCAAATAATAATGATGGTTGCCGTTTTTGGGATATTTTACTTTCTAATGATTCGCCCACAGCAGAAAAAAGCAAAAGAACAGCAAGCAACAATAAATGCTACAAAAGTTGGTGATGAAGTTTTAATCACAAGTGGAATAGTTGGAAAAATAAGAGCAATTAATGATAACTATGTTGATTTAGAAATTGCTAAAGATACAGTTATCAAAATTCAAAAAAATGCTATCGTTCAAGTTTTCCCAAAAGGTAGCTTTGACTAAACCAAGTTTATTTGATTTAGCAGACTTTAATTAATCAATAAATCTATAAACCAAGGATAATATAATGAATAAATCATCAATGCTTGTTGCTATTATAATAGGGGCTAGCATTGGTGCAGTTGCTCGTTACGAAGTTTATTTAATTGCTGACAAGGTATTTAATCATAAATATTTTGCTACAATTTTTGTAAATATTTTAGGTAGTTTTATTATTGGAATTTGTTTTTTTTTATTTTTCACAGATAACTAATTCTTTTCTACAAACTCTTATAATGACTGGTCTTCTTGGTTCATTTACTACATTTTCAACTTTTTCACTCGATGCGATTAATATGATTTCATCTGGTCAATTTACCCAAGTATTTTTATTTATATTTTCTCAACTTATTTTAGGTTTAGTTTTTTTGTTTTTTCGGAATAAAGCTAGCTTCTTTTTATATAACTTAATTTGTTACAACTAACAAACTAAGTATTTTCAGGGTTTTAATCAAATGTTTACAGATATTATTTATATAATTTTAGGTTTAGTATTTTTAGCTTTAAGTGCTGACAAATTTATTGATGCAGCTTCAAATATATCTTTACGCTTTGGAATTCCAACCGTTAGTTGTTGGAATGGTTATTGTTGGTTTTGGAACTTCTGCTCCAGAAATGATTGTTTCTGCATTTGCAGCCCTTGATGGAAGCCCTGGGATTGCTCTTGGAAATGCTTATGGCCTCTAATATTGCAAACATTGGTTTAGTTTTAGGAATTACAGCTTTCTTTTATCCTATTGCAGTTTCATCCAGAATTGTTAGGCGAGAAATACCTTTATTTATTTTTGGGCTTTTTGTTAGCTTTGGGTTTTTCTATGGTTTAAAACTAAATAGAGTTGAAGCAGTAATTATGTTAATTCTAGTTTCTCTAATTGTTATATTTAATACTTTTTACAAAGGTGATAAAGACAATTATGAGGCTGAAATTAATACAGAATTAGAAAATGATGAAGATATAACTAATAACGAACCAATTCTTAAGACAGTTTTGCAGTTAGTTATTGGCTTAGCCGTTTTATTAATTAGTTCAAACTACCTTGTTGAAGGGTCTGTAAATATTGCAACAAAATTTGGGGTTTCTGAATTGGTTATTGGCTTAACAATTATTGCAATTGGAACTTCTTTGCCTGAGCTTGCGGCTTCAATAGCTGCTGCAAAAAAAGGCGATTCAGATATGGTTTTAGGAAATATTGTTGGATCTTGCTTGTTTAATACTTTTGCTGTTGTTGGGATTGCTGGAGTTATAAAACCTCTTGATATTGAACCAGTTTTTTTATATAGAGATTTCACCACAACTATTTTCTTGGCTTTTTTACTGTGGTCTTTTGCTTTTGGTGTGAAAAATAAAGCTCAAATAACGAAGAAAAAAGGTATTTTACTTTTAGTTATATATATTTCTTATTCTATTTATTTAGTAAAAGATTCTTTGTTTTAAATAGGTAAATCAAAATGAAAATTAACTTAGAAAACAATTTAAAAAAATGATTTAGAAAAAAAATCAGAAGATAATTTAGAGAATAATTTAGAAAATAAAATATCTAAAAAGGAATTAAAAACTGCTTTTTTACTTGCAGGAATTTACTCTTCAAGAATGTTAGGATTATTTTTAATATTCCCAGCTTTTTCAACTTTAGCAACCAGCTTAACAAATAGTACAACTTTCAAAATCGGGTTAGCTTTGGGAATATATAGTTTGGCACAAGCTATATTACAAATACCAGTTGGGATTTTATCAGATGTCATTGGTAGGAAAAAAGTTCTATATTTAGGGCTTAGTTTATTTTTGGCTGGAAGCATTTTAGCTTCATTAACCAGTGATATTGATATTTTAATTATTGCTAGAGTTTTACAAGGTTCTGGGAGCAGTTTCAGCTGTTTGTTTAGCATATGTTGCAGACTCAGTTCGTGGAGAACAACATGGTAAAGTTATGGCTATAATTGGTGCTAGTATTGGATTATCTTTTGTTTTTGCGTTTATTTTAGGTTCTTTTATTAGCTCTAAGTTTGGTTTAAAAGGTTTGTTTGTTGCAACTTCAATTTTTGCAAGTCTTTCGTTATTATTTGCTTTTCTTTTACCTGAGGCAAAACAACAGATTTCTAAATTCAAACTATCAGAATTCAAAGCTGTTTTAAAAGACTTTCAGTTATTTTATGCAAATATTCAAATATCAATTTTACATTTAACTTTATCCGCATCTTTCTTCTTAATTCCTAAAGTTTTAGAAAAAGTCTTTAAGTCTGAAATAAATTATTTAACTTTTTATCTGCCTGCAATAATTATTGCATTCATTGCAGTTATGCCCCTTATTAGAAAAAGAGAATTGTTTAAAAAGATAATTCCAATAAAATGGTTTTTACTGAGTTTATCTTTATTTCTATTCGCATCGCCACTTGGATTTAGTAGTCAATTGGCTTTTGTTGTAATATTAACTTTATTTTTCTTCTCATTTACTTATTTGGAAGCAACCTTACCAACCCTATTATTTGCTATAAAAACAACTAATAACAAAGGTGCAGTAAGTGGAATTTATTCAGTTTATCAGTTCACAGGGAATTTTTTAGGTGGTATTTTGGGTGCACAGTTATATAATAACCAGTTGGGTGGAAGTATTCAAAGCCCATTTTATACTTTAGCAGCACTTGCGGTGCTTGCTTTTGTAATAACATATTTTTTAATAAAGAAGGTAAATCATCATGGCAAGTAGAGGAGTAAATAAAGCAATAATAGTTGGTAATTTAGGGCAAGATCCAGAAATGAGATATATGCCAAACGGAAATGCTGTAACAAACATTTCAGTTGCTACAAGCACCAGCTGGACAGATAAACAAACAGGTTCACCTCAAGAAAAAACTGAGTGGCATAGAATTGTGGCTTTTAATAAGTTAGCAGAAATAATGGGGCAATACCTTAAAAAAGGCTCTCAAGTTTATATTGAAGGCAGAATCCAAACTAGAAAATGGCAAGATAAAGACGGAGTTGATAGATATTCAACTGAAATAATAGCTGACCAAATGCAAATGCTTGGCTCGCGTGAATCTGGAGGAACTTCTAGTTTTAATCAAGATCAAAGCTTCCAAAATGCTCCAGCAAAACAACCACAGCAACAAGCTGCTGCAACTAAACCAAAAGAAGAGTTCAAAGCTCCACAAATTGATAATGATGATGATTTTAGTGATGATATTCCTTTCTAGAAAAGTAATCTAAGAGATTAAAATCACTTAATTATTTAATGATTAAAAATAAAGTAGTTTGTCCACATTGTGATTTAGTTTTGAAAACTAAGTTAATCAAAAACAGGACAAACTGCAAATTGCCCAAGGTGCCATGAAGCTTTATATTATGATAATGCTTCATTTTCATCATCAATTGCTTTGCTATTTGCAGCTCTTTTTTTTATATTTTCCTAGTATTTTATTACCTTTTTTAGATATGACAATATCATCAAGGGAACAAAAAATATCTTTACTACAAAGCATTGAAATTGTTTATCAAGAAGAATCTTACTTTCTTGCTTTAGCAATATTTTTACTTATCCTTTTCGCACCAATTGTTAGAATTGCAGGAATGTTATTAATTATTTTACCTAAACATTTTAATAAGAAACCTATTTTTAATAAAAAAATGATTAGATTTATTGCAAAAATATCACCATGGAATATGGTTGAAGTTTATTTATTTGCTGTAGTTGTTACACTTATTAAAATTAGTAGTTTAGCTATAATTCACACTTCACAAGGATTTTTTGCCTTTGTTTTTTTTATAATTATTAATACTTTTATTAGCTACTTATTACCTAGTAAAAGAATTTGGCAAATGTTGTAAATATTAATACTATGAATAATTCAAACTCAAAAATTAGCACTGGTATTTCAGAAAACATAAAGTCCTGTTTGCATTGTGGGCTAACAACAACTGAAAATATTTGCCAAAGGTGCCATTCAAAAGTAGAAGTTAGAAAAAAAGATAGTGTTACAAAAACACTTGCTTTACTTTTTGCATCAATAATATGTTTTTTCCCAGCAAACTTGCTTCCTGTTATGACTACGATTTCTATTAAAGGCGAAAGCACTAATACAATTTTATCAGGAGTTGTTGTTTTATGGGAAGATAAGATGTATTTTGTTGCAATTATTGTTTTTATAGCAAGTATAATAACTCCTATTTTTAAAATGTGTGCTATTGCTTATCTTTGTTATAGCACCAAAAAATCATCAAAAAGAAATGTTTATTTTTGCTCAAAGTTATATCATTTTATAGAAATAATTGGGCGATGGTCTATGATAGATGTTTTTGTGGTAGGATTACTGAGTGCATTAGTGCAAATGGGAAGCTTTGCAACCATCAAACCAGAACCTGGAATTATTGCTTTTGCAATAGTTGTGGTTTTGACAATATTCACAACAAGTAGCTTTGACCCAAGACTGATTTGGGATAAATACAACAAAAAACAAGTAAATAATGGAAAATAAAACAAACTTAGAAAACAATTCAAATAGCTTAAGTAACTCAGAAGAAGTTACTTTGACAGAAAATAAAAAAATAAATTATATTTGGGCTATTCCATTAATCGCTCTTGCTATAACACTTTATTTATTGGTAAGCCATATTTCTAACCGTGGGAAACTTATTTCAATAAACTTTCAAAATGCTGAAGGTTTAGAAATTGGTAAAACTAAGTTGAAATTTAAAGATGTAGATATTGGGCTTGTTGAAGATATTCAAATTATAAAAGAAGATAATGTTCTTATAAAAGTTAGAGTTAAAAAAACAGCAGTAAAGTTTATCAAAAGTGATGCTAAATTTTGGATAGTAAAACCACGCTTAGAACTAACTAAAATATCAGGTTTAGGAACTCTAGTTTCTGGTGCTTATATAACGGTAAAACCAGGTAAAAGTGAAGATTTTGAAACGAATTTTGATGGTCTTGACTTACCTCCAATAGTAACAACAGATAAAAAAGGTCTTAGATTAACTCTGCTAGCCGAAAAATCAACAACAATAAGTGCAGGAACAAGAATTTACTATCGTGGTATTGAGGTTGGAATTGTTGAACGAAAATACCTTTCCAAAGATTTCTTATGGGTAAAAATTGATATATTTGTATCAGCACCTAATGACAGCTTAATCAGTTCTAACACAAGATTTTGGTCAACCACTGGTGTTTCTGTAAGCACTTCTGGTTCTGGGATTAGTTTTGAGATAGATTCAATAAACCAAGTTATTGCTGGTGGAATATCTTTTGAAACCCCTATAGAGGATAATAATTACACAGTTAAAAACAACTCTGAATTTGTTTTATTTGAAAGTAAAAATAAAGCAAGAAATCATATCTTTGGTAAGAAAGCTCACTTTGTAACATTCTTTGAAGGTAATGTTGGCGGACTTACAAAAGGTTCTGATGTAAGCATTCAAGGAATAAGTATTGGGAAAGTCAAAAATGTTGAGCTAACTTACAACACACTAAGAAATAAAACTGTTGTTAAAGCAACTTTAGAAATTTATAACTCAAAAATAGATAAAAACAATTTGCATGTTCTTGAAAATATAACAGAAAGAGGAGTAATAACTCAGCTAGAAACATCTAATTTATTAACAGGAACAAAACAAATTTCTTTATTATTAAACAAAGGCTTTTATCATGCAAAAGATGGTGAGGATAATGAAAATGAGATTGATGAAAGCACTGGCTATGTTGTTATACCAAGTAAGTCTGATAACTTATCAGAAATAACATCTGGTGTAAGTGGACTTATTACAAAGGTAAACCAGCTACCATTAAGTGAAACTCTTGATAATGTAAATAAACTACTTACAAGCGTTGATGGACTTGTTAAAGGTGTTGATGTTGAACCAACTCTCAAAAGTTTCAATCAACTACTAAAAAATGCAGAGAGCTTGCCAAAAGGTTTGAAAAAAACTCTTTCTAACTTAGATAGAAACTTTAGGACAATTACAAAATCAATTGATGGAACTTTGTCTGGATTTGCACCTGATGCACCAATTTATCATAATCTAAATAAAACTCTTAAAGAACTAAATAAAACCCTTAAGTCGTTTAAAACATTATCCGACACATTAAATAGAAGCCCTGATGCACTTATATTTGGAGAAAAAAGAAAATGACAAAATATACAAAAACACTTTTACTTGGTTTGATATTTTCATTAATATCTTGTGCAAGCACACCAGTAACCCAAGAATTTTACATCCTAAATAGTTCATCTAAGCTTTCTGATACTTCAGGTAAACCTTTTGCTTCAATTAGAAGCGTTAGCCTTCCTGTTTACTTAGAAAACAAAGGTATAACAACTCTAAAAGGGAATAAAATAAATATTTCACTAACCGAATTATGGGCAGAAGAGTTAGAAACAGCAATTCCACAATTACTAGCAACACAAATTGAAAAAAGCCTTAGAAAATCAGTTATTTTACATCCAATTCCTGCAGGAATATCAGTTAAAAAAATAATTGAAGTTGATATTTATAAACTAATTGCCGATGAAGATAATTTATATTTAGAAGCAAAGTATAAAATTCTAAAAGGAAAATCTATACAATCTTATAATTTCAAAACATCTGTTAGATTACCTAATAAAACAGTTTCAGCAATAACCAAAGCTCATGAAACTGCATTAGTTAAACTTGCTCAAAAAATCGCACAACATATGTAAAGATAATAATGAGCTTTGTTTGTTATTATAAATAACCATATAGCTGTTTATTTGATAAAAAGAACTTTGCCTATAAGACTAAGCTGTTCACAACCACCTTCATGGTCAAGTTTTTTTGATATTGTGGGAACATAAAGAAAAACAAACATAAATGCTAATAAAATAAAAATATCTATAGATACATTTAAAGTTGTTTTCTTTATTGATTTATTGAAAAAGGAAATGATAATATTAAATATATAAGTTGCCGTGATAAATAAAACAAAATCATCAAAAATCAAAGATCCCATCATATGCCCTATTCCTATATCATGGGAAGTATCGCAAATATAATAAAGTTCTTCAATGTGAGCTCTAAGAAGATAAATGCTAACAACTATTATAAGCACTTGTGAAAAATAGCGATTTATTTTAGTAAATGGTGAAATAATTGGAAATGATAAAAGGTAAATCAAAGGAGTAAATAGAATATATTCCATTTCTAACTCACTATAAGTAGGTCTCAATATTAATATTATGTTTATTATTAAAATAATAAATATTATGACATTTATTATTTTGTTTAATTTAGTTTGCTTTATTGATTTATTAAAAAGAGCAATGGGCAAACCTAATAAATAAGATAGAGCTAATAAAGGAGCCGTTGAAAGTATCAAACTGAGTATTAGAAGAATCATATAATTATTGGAGATTTTAGCTGGTACAAACCATGCAAAAATCAGATAACTAATATTTATTAATATAATAAATATTTGCAGTGCTAACCGTTTAGTTTTGATAAACGGGTAAAAAACAGGTGCTGTAGCCAAAATGATTAATATAGCCAAAGCTATAAGATCTGCATTTCCCATAATTTTTTCCTCTTAAAATTGTATTATAAACTAAAAATATGTCCTGCAAAACCGAACCACTTCAATACTATATTATCATTGAAGCAATCACTACAATTCCCTCGCCCCAATATTTCCATATCTATGATAACTATGAGAAATACTTTGTTCTTTAAAATAGTTTAAAAGCTCCAGTCTTCCTTGCATCAATGGTTTTTCACGAACTATAAATTTGGATAATTTACTAGATTCTTCAAATATAAAATCACTTACATTTCCAATTTTAGAATAGATAATTCTATCTACCAATTCAAAACATTTTACAAATTCTTTTTCATTTTCCCTTTTTATTGTATCGCTAGATTCCAGAATATTTTCATTTTCATAAATAAATGCAACAACGCTATTTTCAAGGGTAGAATCTATGCTCAAATGAATATTTACACCACTTATTTTTGCAGCCAATATTCTACTAAAAACATCAAATAAACTGTCGTTTTCACAAACTCTTATGGCTACTTTTTTTAGTGGAATATAGTTGAAAATATTGTCTTCTCCACGAAGTTTAAAATAATCATGTTCTTTTGCAAATTCATTTTCCAAATTGTGCAAATAGCTTTGTAGAGCTGATTCTAATTTGCCAAAATCATTTTCAAAGTCTTTGTGTGTTTCTTTCTCAGAATTTTTTATCCAATAATTTAAACTATCAACTAGTTTGTGAGAATATTGTTTTTTTGTTTCAGGATTTTTTGTTTCCACAAAGTCCATAAATTGAGTTACATAGTTGTAATGTCCTGCTTTTCTGCCTGCTCCAATTGCTGATTTTCCCATACCACCAAATGGCTGACGAAGCACGATTGCACCTGTTGTTCCACGATTTATGTATAGATTTCCAGCTTTTATATTTTCTCGCCAATATGAAACTTCTCTATCGTCCAAAGATTCTATTCCTGAGGTCAGACCATAGCCAGTTTTATTTACTAGTTCTATGGCGTGTTTCAAGTTTTTAGCTTTCATAACTGATAAAACAGGACCAAATAACTCATTCATATGACAAAAATTACCATCAGAAACACCCCATTTTATGGCTGGTTTTAGCATATATTCATTGTCTTGTGCAAAAGAAGGTTCTACAAGCCAACTCTCACTGTCTTCTAATGTTTCTAATGATTTTTTGAGATTACCACCAACTTTACTAGCAAGAGTTCCAATTCGGTTTTTATAATCCCAAACTGATCCAACAATTAGACTTTGGGCTGCATCTTTTAGTGCATTTCTAAAATCATTATCATCGTAAACTTCTTCTTCCAAAATCAGCAAAGAGGTTGCCGAACATTTTTGCCCACTGTTGTTAAATGCACTTGCAATCACATTTTTAATGGCTTGTTCTCTATCAGACATTGCAGTTACGATTGTGGCGTCTTTGCCACCTGTTTCTGCTGTTAAGAATAGATTTGGTCTGGATTTGAGCATAGAATATGCCGTATCTTCGCCACCAGTTAATATTACAAAATCAACTTTTGGGTTTTCTACCAAATATTTTCCAGCTAATCTACCTGGAGCTGGCACAAATTGAAGTGTATTTTTACTAATTCCAGCTTCCCAAAAGCATTTGCAAAGCTCATAGGTACAAAGGGCAGAAGCTGAGGCGGGTTTTACAATAACTGTATTTCCAGCGGCAAGTGAGGCAGCAATTCCACCAAGAGGAATGGCAATTGGAAAGTTCCATGGCGGAATTACAACGCCAACGCCTTTTCCTGCAAATTGCAAATTTTCAAATTCTTTAAAATAACTAATACTATGGCTGTAAAACTCCAAAAAATCAATAGCTTCACTAACTTCAACATCAGTTTCTGTAACAACTTTTCCAACTTCAGCTGCTGCTATTCCTATCAAATCCAATCGTTTTTCACGAACTTTATTGGCAACCTTACAAAGCATTTCATGACGATATTCATGGCTTTGTCCACGCCAATTATCAGGGTCAGAAAAAGCTATTTCAACTGATTGTTGTAAATCCTCAGCTGTTGGAATTGTGTATTTGCCACAAATTATATTTTGTTTTAGCTGTGATTTGTCGATTACGCTTTGAATTTCACGGTCTGTTGACAAATCCATTCCACCAATAACTATAGGTGCTATTTCTATATTATCATCAGTTTTTTTCATCCATTTATCACGCATACCATTTGCCCAATCTCTATTTGCAGGCAATATAAAATCGGTGTCAGCTTCGGCATTGTATTTTTTACTATAAAAACTTCCGCCTTTGTAATTATCCCAATTTTCGGTAAGTCTATTTTGGGTTCTTTTAGTGCCAATAAATAGGTTTTCCTTATTCTCAAAAGAGCTTATGAATTTTTGTTTTAGCATATTCCATTCATCGCTCCCAGCTTTGAGACCAAAAGAATATCGTATAAAATTGTCTTTGCCAGTATTCTCATCAAACCTTCTGACAAGGTAGGCAATTGCATTTGTAAACTGCTCTTGTTTGACCGCTGGAGCATATAAAATCACTTCACCGCTCATTTCCTTTATGGCAACTCTAGCGGACTCACTCATTCCTTCTAACATTTCCATAGAAAAACAATCCATAACGCCATTGTGTTTGGCGAGTTCAAAGCCATAAGCAAGCTCAAAAAGATTGTGTGAAGCCACGCCAATATTGACAAAAGGAGCATTTTCTTTCTCAAGAGCATATTCAAGCATTATTTTATAATTGCTATCTGTGTCGATTTTTTTGGTATAAGTGCAATTCTCCCAATGTTTAAGCCCAGCTTCGGTTTGTTCCATTTCCATATTTGCACCTTTTACAAGACGGATTTTTACTGGAGAACCACCGTTTTGAACTCTTTTTCTAGCCCAATCAGTTAGTTTTATTTGCCACAAATGAGAATCTGGAAGATATGCTTGTAATACAATTCCAGCTTTAAAATCATGAAATTCAGGCTTTTCCAAAACCTTTTGAAAAACCTCTACCGTTAGCGATAAATCACGATATTCTTCCATATCTAAATTTATGAATTTGTTTTGCCTTACGCCATTTGTATCAATAAAAGATTTTTCTTTTGCCCGAGTAAATATTTTGGATAATCTACTAGTAAATTCATTTACAGTATCGTCATAAGATAGTTGATTTATTTGAGAAAAAAGAGTTGAAATCTTAATTGACATATAGTCAATATTGGGGTTTTCCAAAAGTAACATATATTTGGTCATTCTCTCAAGAGCTTCTTTTTCACCCAAAACAATCTCACCAATCATATTGATATTAACTCTAGTCCCATTGGCTTTTCTTTGCTTTAGATGTGCATTTAGAAATTTTTCTTCACCTTGAATAACAACTGTTTTGGTTTCATTTCTGACATTTTGAATAAATAACGGAACCGCTATTTTTGGGAAATAAATACCCGCGTTTCTAAACAAAAATATTAAAAACCGCTCAGGCGTAGAAAAAAAACTAGCCATACCGTATTTGTTAAAAATATACTCAACTTGATTGGCAATTCTAGCCTTGTCTTTGGCTCTAAAACTCTGATCCATTAGGTCAATTAACAAAATTTTATCCATTGGACGAGAAAACATTTTTTTCATTTTGGCATGAAAAACTTTCTCAAAATTAGTAATTTTATCAGATGCTCTTATTTGCCATTTCTCAGCCAAATCAATGGCTTTGTCTGTGATGAGTTTAGTGGTTTTCATAGGTTTTGGTTATTTGGGCTTAATTTTGCTTGGGTTAAAATAATATAAAGCACGATTATATCAGTTAAAAAATATATCAAATAACTTTATATTAACTATTAAAACTACAAATAAAACATATCTAATAGCTAGATTCTACCTACAAGTGCAACTTTTCAAGTTCAGCTTGAAAGACTTCATTTGGGGTTTTAAATCCTAGTCGTTTTCGTGGTCTATTATTAATAAGTTCTACAAAATAAGCAAGGTCTTCATCAGAAACATTATTAAAATCAGTGCCTTTGGGGATAAATTCTCGGAGCAAACCGTTGGTATTTTCATTAGTTCCTCTTTCCCAAGGTGAGTAAGCGTGTGCAAAATAAACATTCATTTTTACTTGTTTTTCAATCTCTTGGTGTAAAGAAAACTCTTTGCCATTATCGTATGTCATGCTTATTCGTAACTCATTTGGTAAGTCCTTGAAATCTTTAACTGTAGCTTCTAAAATAGCTTTTGCGGTTGATTTTTTCACTTTGGAAGCTATTAATTTACCACTTTTTCTTTCAACATTTGTAACTATCGCGCCTTGGTGATTTTTACCGACAATTGTGTCTCCTTCCCAATGTCCAACTTCTTCTCTAAGCTCAATATTTTGCGGTCTTTCATCAATCATTCTACGATCTTTTATTTGATATTTTTCTTTTCTATCATGTTGATATTTCTTACCTTTTCTTCTAAAATACATCTTAACTAATTTTGGGTGATACTTATAAACAAATTGATAAATAGTCTCGTGGCAAATCGATTCTTGCGCCTCCTCTCGCCACTTTCCAGAAATTTGTTCTGGCGACCAATGTTGCTCTATTTTTATCAAAATATATTTCTCTAAAATACTATCAGGTAATATCCTAACATGCTTATTTGCAATAGATTTCCTCTTGGAAACTTTCTCCCATGCCTCTTCACCAACAAAGGTTTCTGCGTTTTTATTATTTTTTATGCAGCGGTATATTGTAGTCTTATTTTTGCCTAGTTTTATCGCTATTTCACAAGGATTATAATTCTCCTCAAGCAATGTTTCAATTTTTGTCATATCAGTTCTGGTTAATTGTGTGTATTTTTTCATAATGTTATTATCTTAGTTAATAAAAATAAAAATAACTAGTTCCAAATTAAAACCTAAAAATAACTAGTTCCAAATTAAAACCTAAAAATAAAATTTAGTTGCACTTCGGTTTAGAAACCAGGATATAATTTTCCTAAGGCTTATAGTCTATTTTCGGTTCAGCGTATTTATTTATAAACTCTTCATCCAAAGTTACTTTGCCCAAATGTTTTATTTTATCTAGTTTGATTTTTCTACCTGTTCCATTTCCACTGGTGTTCAACCAATAAACCGATAAAGTTATATTTTCTAGTTTAGAATATTTTGCAATATCAAGTAAACTCCCTCTTTCAAATGAAAGTAGGTTAAGATTTGGCAATGAATAAATAACTGAATAATATTCTGCATTATCATTATCCACATCAAGCCCTTTTATTTTTTTTAGATTTTTTATTAGTGATATATCAGTTATTTTATTATCTTCAACAAACAGGTATTCTAAGTTAACCAAGTTTTTAAGTGCAGAAATATCAGTTATTTTATTAGCACTTAATTCTAAAATTTTTAACTTAACTAAGTTTTTAATAGCTGATATATCTGTTATTTCATTTCCACTCAAAAATAAATTGTCTAACTTAACTAAATTCTTAAGTAGAGAAATATCAGTTATTTTATTTTTATCCAACCGCAAGTATTTTAACTTAACTAAGTTTTTAATAGCTGATATATCTGTTATTTCATTATTAGAAAGAAATAAAGTATCTAATTTAATTAAATTCTTAACTGCTGAGATATCAGTTATTTTATTTTGAATCAAATTTAAATAAGTTAATGATTTAAAATATTGAATTCCTTCAATTGATTTAATTCCTTTTTTATCAAATAATATTTCTTTTATACTTGAAACATCAGAATATAAAATATCTCCTTTGTATTTTCCAATTTCCTTACGAACAGCTTCCTCCAAATTTTTATCAGGGAAATTTATTACATCATTTGGTTGCATTTCTTTAACAGCTGAACAGCCAAGCGTTAGTATAATTAGTAACACTACTCCTAAAGTTCTAAATATCATATTTTGTTTTTTCATAGTTTCCTTTTTAGGTTATTTATTATCTTTTTAGTTCAGCGTATTTATTTATAAACTCATCGTCTAAAATAATATCCGTGAGTTTTTGTATTTTACTAAGTTTTATTTCAGCAACTTTATTAACTAAGTTTTTATCTGTCCAATAAACTAATATTGCAATAGATTTGATTTTAAGGATATTAGGGATATTTACTTTTGCCCCTTTTTGTATCCATAGCTTTTCTACTGAGTTATAAATTTCTTCTATATTTTTTATTTTATTACCATTAATACCTAACTTTTTTAACTTGCTTAGGTAGAAAATAGTTTTAACATCAGAGACTTGGTTGTTATTTAGCTTTAAGCTGATTAATTTAACCAACCTAGTTAAAGGTTTAATGTCAGAAATGTTATTATTATCCAAATCCAAATGAATTAAGTTAATTAAATTACTTATTGGTAAAATGTCAGAAATATTATTATTTGATAAGTTCAATAAAAGCACTTGTGAGCTAAGATTATTAAACGGTGTGAGATCACTAATTTCATTATGGCTAAGATTTATATCTTCTAATTTGTATATCTTAGTAACAGCCTCAAAATTAGAAAATTTATTGTGACTAAGGTCAAGTTTTTGCAAGCTCCATAAAGCAGCTATTGCTTCAATATTAGTAATCTGATTATTAGACAAATTTAAATAATATAACCTTTCAAGGTACATTATTACCTCAATATCAGATATTTGGTTATTACTAAGATTAAGTTCAGATAAATGTAAGTTAATAAGTGGTTTTATATTAGCAATATGATTCCCACTTAGGTCTAAAGACAGCGTAACTCTGTCGTAAATATCTATGGAGTCAACTATTTTGGACAGTGGAGTGATATCATTTATATTATTATTATTTAATTTTAGTAGAGCTAATTTTTTTAATTTCCTAATTTGATCTATGTTTTTAATTTGATTGTTAGACAAATCTAGTTTTTTTAGTGCTAAGAAATATCGCAAACCCTCTATGGATTTTATATTATTATTACTAAGATTTAATTCTGTTATTTGTTTTATGTCTAAAAAAATGATATTCCCCGTAGGTTTATTTATTATTTTACGAATTGCTTTTTCTAAGTTTTTATCAGGAAAAATTATCACAAAATCATCAGGTATCTCTGCATATTCTTTTATAAAAGCGTCATTTAAAATTATACTTTTAAAGCTATATTTTATTTTGTCCGTTAAAATTGTTTCTATATGAACAGTTTTATTTTCAACCCAATAAATAATGATTTTTTTAGTATTATATGAAATATCACTTGTATTTATTTGTTTACCTTTCTCTTGATAAATATTGTATGTCTCTTGAATACCATTTATAAGATACCAATCTAACTCTTCATTACCTGTAAAACTAAAACTGAGAATGGTTTTTTGGGGATTAAGAGTGTTAATGTCTTCAATGTTATTATTGCTTAAATAAAGCTCCTGCAAGTTATCTAAACTATGCAAAATAGTAATATCTTTAATATTATTATTTTCTAAGTTTAGCTCCTGCAATTTTTTTAACCCCTCTAGCTTAGAGATATCTTTAATATTATTATCTTTTAAATTAACAGATTGCAATTCTTTTATTTCAGCAATTATTGATATATCTTTAATATTATTATTTTCTAAGTTTAGAATTCTTAGTGATTTAAAATACTGCAACCCTTCAAGTGAGCTTATATTTTTCCCTGCAAGGTTTAAAACTTTAATTTTCTCAGCTTGTTTTAAAGTAATTCCTTGCTTTTCTTTATGAGTTGCTTGCAAAATTGCTTTCTCTAGTTTTTTATTATTAAAGTTAATAATAGCATTTGTTTTTCCTTTATATTTTTTTATAAAAGCATCATTTAAGGTAACTTTTTTTAGCAACTTAACCTTAGAAAAGAAAAGTTCTTCTTTCTTATAGTTATCATTACCTAAGTCTTCATAAATAATTATTTTGGTCGATTTATTTTTTTTATATTTCTTATATTTAGTGAGATTAACCACTGCTCCTTTTTCAAAAAAAATATCTTTTGAGTCAACTCCTATTTGTTTTCTTAGATATTCATTTAGACCATTATTATCAGTTATAGAAAATCTCCACCTTAGTTTTTTTAAGTCAATAATTGGATTTATAGTCTTTATCTTATTACCTTCTAAGTATAATTTTTCTAATTTAACTAGTTTTTTAAGAGGCTCAATATTAGAGATATTATTATTCTCTATTTTTAGTTCTATTAAGTTAGTTAAGTCTTTTAAGGGACTTATATCTGTTACATTATTGTATGATAAATTAATCCATCTTAATTCTTTTAGGTTTTTAAGAGGACTGATATCAGTTACTTTACTTTTGTATAAATATAATTCCCTTAGCTTTGTCAATTTGGATATTGGGCTAATATCAGATATTTGATTATTATCAAATATCATAGCTTCCAAGTTAACAAGTTTATCAAATAATTTAATACTAGTTAGATGACTTTCTCTCAAGTAAAGGTGTTTTAGTTGAGTTAGTTGATTTAATAAACCAAGGTTTGATATGTTATTCTCACTAAGATTAAGAAATAACAAAGATTTGAAATATTGAATGCCTTCTATAGATTTTATTTTCCTATCAGAGAAATTAATTTGCTCAATATCCTGAATATCTGAGAAAGTTATATTTCCTGTCATTTTGTTAATTTCTTTTCTAACTGAATACTCAAAATTCTTATCGGGAAATGTGATAATTTTATCAAGTGGTATTTGTGCTAATGAAATACTAGAAAATCCAAGGATAGAAACTTTGATAAAAATTGTTATTAATTTAATAATATTATTTGTTTTTTTCATTTTATTTACTCTTTTATTTGCTCTTCAATTTATTTTTTGGAGGTTTTATTTATTAATCTTATTATGAAGAATTAATTAGCATAAAGCTTTATAAATTCATCATTTAAGGTAACAGTTCCTAAACCTTTTATTTTTGACATTAGAATATTTATTTTTTCTAAATCACCATATTTATCTACGCGAACAATTATAATTTTGATATCTTTTAGCTTTTCTAACGAACTAATATTAATTACTGAGCCTTTACTAATTTGTATATATTCCAAGTGTTTTAAATTAACAAGAGGGGTAAAATCTGTAATAGGATTATCACTAATATCTATGCCCCTTAATTCATGAGCATATTGTAAACCATCAAGGGATTTCACCCCTAAAGAAGAAGGTAAAATTATTTCGACTGTACTAGATAATATACAATAGCTAACTCCTAATGGACCCGCTATGCCATAAGCAAGATTTTCCTTTAAAGCTATATCTTTTATATATATTTTAGAGTGTTTCTTTAGAAATTCTTTATTGATTGTAGTTTGTTTTATATGCTTTACCTGATCAATAGGAAGGCAATATTCGCGAAACTCAAAATTTATAAAGAATGATGCATAGCTAATATTCGCATAGTTAGAAAAATTTATTTTTGTATCTTTATAAAAATTAACCATATCTAAATGTTTAAATCCGTTTGTATCATTGAATTCTGCGAGATTTAATGATTCATTTCCATCAAAGCTAAAGTGATTAATTTTTAAATCTTTTACAGGGGTAATGCCTGGTTTCTAAATCGAAGTGCAACTAAATTTTATTTTCTGGTTTTAATTTGGAACTAGTTATTTTTATTTTTATTAACTAAGATAATAACATTATGAAAAAATACACACAATTAACCAGAACTGATATGACAAAAATTGAAACATTGCTTGAGGAGAATTATAATCCTTGTGAAATAGCGATAAAACTAGGCAAAAATAAGACTACAATATACCGCTGCATAAAAAATAATAAAAACGCAGAAACCTTTGTTGGTGAAGAGGCATGGGAGAAAGTTTCCAAGAGGAAATCTATTGCAAATAAGCATGTTAGGATATTACCTGATAGTATTTTAGAGAAATATATTTTGATAAAAATAGAGCAACATTGGTCGCCAGAACAAATTTCTGGAAAGTGGCGAGAGGAGGCGCAAGAATCGATTTGCCACGAGACTATTTATCAATTTGTTTATAAGTATCACCCAAAATTAGTTAAGATGTATTTCAGAAGAAAAGGTAAGAAATATCAACATAATAGAAAGGAAAAATATCAAATAAAAGATCGTAGAATGATTGATGAAAGACCGCAAAATATTGAGCTTAGAAAAGAAGTTGGACACTGGGAAGGAGACACAATTGTCGGTAAAAATCACCAAGGCGCGATAGTTACAAATGTTGAAAGAAAAAGTGGTAAATTAATTGCTTCCAAAGTGAAAAAATCAACTGCAAAAGCTATTTTAGAAGCTACAGTTAAAGATTTCAAAGACTTACCAAATGAGTTACGAATAAGCATGACATACGATAATGGCAAAGAGTTTTCTTTACACCAAGAGATTGAAAAACAAGTAAAAATGAATGTTTATTTTGCACACGCTTACTCACCTTGGGAAAGAGGAACTAATGAAAATACCAACGGTTTGCTCCGAGAATTTATCCCCAAAGGCACTGATTTTAATAATGTTTCTGATGAAGACCTTGCTTATTTTGTAGAACTTATTAATAATAGACCACGAAAACGACTAGGATTTAAAACCCCAAATGAAGTCTTTCAAGCTGAACTTGAAAAGTTGCACTTGTAGGTAGAATCTAGCATGTGTGTTATTTGATTATTGCTTATATTCAAATAATATAATTCTATTAACTTCTTAAGAGGTGCTATATCCTTAATCATATTATTACTCAACCCCAGTTGCCCAAGATTAACAAGCTTAACAAGGCTGTCCACTTTATCTATTTTATTATTATCAAGATACAAGCGTTTTAAACTAACAACTTTACCTAAAGGGGTAACTTTAGATATTTTATTATTTTTCAAATGTAGGTATTCTATCTTTGGTAGTTTTTCTATAGGAGTTATATCTGATATTTTATTATTATTCAAACTCAAACTATTTATAGCAATTAGTTTTCCAAGAGGAGTTATATCTGATATTTCATTATTGTTTAATTCTAAATTATACAATTTAACTAAGCCTTTTAGTGCAGTAATATCAGTGATTTCATTATGACTTAAATTAGCTGCCGTTAAGTTTGTTAGTGTATTAAGGGCTTGAATATTAGGTATCTTATTATTATTTAAGTCAATTTCTTGCAAGTTTGTTAGTGTATTTAGAGCTTGGATATTTGATATTTTATTATTAGCTAAATTCAAAGTCTTTAAATGGGTAAGACTACTAAGTGCTGATATATCTGTAAGTTGAGCATTTTTTAGTTTTAAATTCTTGAGGTTTGTTAGGTTTTTAAGAGGTGTTAAATCTGATACTTTGCTTGTTCCTAAGCTTAGTTCGGTTAAGGATTTGAAATGCTGTATCCCTTCTATTGACTCAACATCTTTAGCATTATAGTTTAGAAATGAAATTTCATTAACAGTTGATATATCTGAATAAAGAATATCGCCTGAGAATTTTCCAATTGCATTTCTAACAATATCTTCAAAATTTTTATCAGGAAAAGTTATTGCTTTATCAGGAGAGATATCTGAATATTTTTTAATGAAATCAGCACTTAAAGTTACTTGTTTTAAATCTTTTATTTTATCAAGTTGAATTAACTTTAATTGATAACTATTTCCTTCAATCCAAAAAACATTTATATCTAAACTACTTTCTTTTTTATAATCTGCAATATTTATAGAATCTCCTTTTCTGAAAAAAATATATCTTGAATTTTGAAGGTTATCTAAAATATAAAAATCAAGCTCATCGTTCTTGGTTAAACTAAATCTCCATAAACCTCCTATTTTTTTTAAGTCAGTAATTATTTTATTAATATTTAATATGTTATTGTTTCTTAACTTTATTTTTTTTAGGTTATTTAGCCTGCAAAGAGAAGAAAAGCTTGTTATTTGGTTATTTTCTAAATTTAAAGAGTATAAGTTTGTTAAGCGGCTGATTGGTCTTAAATCATTTATTTGATTATTTTCTAAGTTAATTATATTTAATGAAGTAAAAAACTCTAATCCATCTATTGATTTTATTTTTTGATTTGATAGATCTAATTTTCTTATTGTTAGAACCTCTTTATAGCTAATTTTACCAGTTGGTTTATTTATGATTTGCCTAATTATTTTTTCTAGGTTCGCATCTGGGAATAGTATTTCTTTTGGGTATAAAAACTTGTTTATTAATTCATCATTCAAAGTAACTTTACCTAAGTTTCTTAATTTATATAATGGAATTTCTACTGCTTGAGCATTATTTTCATCCACCCAATAGATTAGAACATCTATGTTTTTAAGACTAGAGTATTTAGAAGTATCAATAGTCATGCCTTTTTTGAATCCAATGTGTGTTTTCTTAGTTATTTTACTAAGAATTGTTGTGTCTAACAGAAGATTACCAGTTAATGAAAAACTATCAGACCACTCCATTTTTCCTAAATTTTTAATAGTATTAATATCAGAAATATTATTACCTTGTAGCTTTAGAGAGTTTAGGTTCTCAACTAAATTACTAAGATTTGAAATGTCAGTTATTTTATTTTCACTCAAATCAATACTCTTAAGGCTTTGTGATTTAGCTAATCCTAAAATAGTTGTGATTTGATTATTACTTAAATCAATCCTATTAAGACTTTGTAATTTACCTAATCCAGATGTGTTTATGATTTTATTATTACTTAAATTAATACTCTTAAGACTTTGTAATTTACCTAATCCAGATGTGTTTATGATTTTATTATTACTTAAATCAATCCTCTTAAGACTTTGTAGATTATCAAGTCCTGAAATAGTTGTGATTTGATTATTACTTAAATCAAGCTCCTTAAGGTTTTGTAACTTACTAAGGTCTAAAATACTTGTAATTTGATTATTACTTAAATCAAGCTCCTTAAGGTTTTGTAACTTACTAAGCTCTAAAATACTTGTGATTTTGTTATCGTCTAACTTTAAATAATTTAAAGATTTAAAATACTGAAGTCCCTCGAGACTTTTGATCTGATCATGCCAAAAAGAAATACTGGTAATCTTGGATACATCAGAATATTGGATATCTCCTTTAGGTTTTTTAATTTCTTTGCGAACTTCTTCCTCCAGATTTTTATCTGGGAAATTTATTACATCATTTGGTTGCATTTCTTTGGCATTTGCAAAACTAAAACTAACTAAAGTAATAAACCAAAACCCTATTATTTTCAGCATTATATTTTGTTTTTTCATAACTCCTCTATTTATTATTCGTTATTTTTTTATTTTGTGTGTTTATTTCTTTAGGAAAAAATTATTAAAGTTCCTTATATTCACCTGGTTTTAAATCAAACAATTGCCAATCTCCAACCGCAACTCTGACTAGCCTTAAGCAAGGGAATCCAACTGCTGCAAGCATTCTACGAACTTGGCGATTTCTTCCTTCATAGATTGTAAGTTTTACCCAAGAATCTGGAATTTCTTTTCTAAAACGCACTGGTGGGTTTCTTTGCCATAGTTTTGGTGGAGAGATTTTTTTCACATTTGCAGGGAGCGTTATTCCATCTTTTAGTATCACACCATTTTTCAAATCTCTTAGTGCTTGTTTGGAAATACTTCCTTCAACTTGCGCCATATATGTTTTTGGTTTTTTATATTTTGGGCTAGCTATTTTTGCTTGAAGTTTCCCATCATTGGTTAAAACTAATAGACCTTCACTATCCAAATCAAGTCTTCCTGCTGCGTAATATCCTTTTATTTCAATATATTTGGCTAAGGTATCTCTGCCCTCAGAATCTGTAAATTGTGATAAAACATTAAATGGTTTGTTGAATAAAATTATTTTGTTTTTCATTAGTATCTCAGGCTAGAAGAGTTTTTCATTAAGTAAATAGCTAATAAATAAAAGCTAATTGTGGTGCAAATTAGGACAACAATCGTTGCTCCAAAGGAAACATCTGAAACCCCTAATATTGAATAACGAAAGCCATTTACAACATATAAAACAGGATTTAATTTTGAAACTCCTTGCCAAAAATCAGGCAACATAGAGGTTGAATAAAAAATACCACCTAAATAAGTCAAAGGTGTAAGAATAAAGGTTGGAATAATAGTTACATCATCAAAACTTTTTGCATAAAGACCATTCAAAAAACCACCCAAAGCAAAAGTTGTTGCTGTTAAAAAGGCAACCAATATCATAGAAAATAAATGTAAAACATGTAGCTTTGTGAAAAACAAAGCAACAATTGCCACAATAAAACCAACAAGCATCGCCCGTAAAACACCACCAGTAACATAACCCAAGATTATCAAGCTATCAGGCATTGGAGAAACCAACTGTTCTTCAATATTTTTATGATATTTTGTCCCAAAAAATGATGAAGAGACATTTGCATAAGAATTAGTAACAACAGACATCATAATTAGCCCAGGAGCAATATATTCAATATAACTAACACCACCAATTTGACCAACTCTATCACCAATTAGTTTACCAAAAATCATAAAATATAAGGTCGTTGTAATTACTGGTGGAATAAGCGTTTGCACCCAAATTCTTAAAAATCTTTTAACTTCTTTTTTTGAAAGTGTTAAATATGCAATCCAATTTTTATATAATTTAGTTTTATTCATTGTTATCTCCACTTTTATTAGCTTTTGTATTTTTACCAACAAGCCTTATAAATAGTTCTTCTAATCGATTAGATTTATTTTGCACTCGTTTAACTTCTATATTATTTTTGGCAAGTTTTGCAAATAAATCTGAAAGACTATTATTTTTTTCAAGCTCAACTTCTAAACTAATTTCATCTATTATTTTTATTTTATAGCCTATATTTTTTAAATTTTCTCCACTAATATCTTTTAGGTTAGAAGTTTCAAGTAAAATAGTTTCAACTTCCAAACGGCTTAAAAGTGATTTCATATCAGTTTGCTCAATAACTTTACCCTCATCAATTATTGCAACATTTTTACAAAGCTGTTCTGCTTCTTCTAAATAATGAGTTGTAAGAATTATAGTGATTTTTTCTTCTTTATTGATTTTTAAAATAAAATCCCACATAGATCGCCTAAGCTCCAAATCAACACCTGCTGTTGGCTCATCAAGTATTAAAAGTTTAGGTTCAACAACCATTGCTCTTGCAATCATTAACCGCCTTTTCATTCCTCCAGACAAAGTTCTTGCCATAGATTTTCTTTTTTCCCAAAGACCTAATTTCTTCAAATAATATTCAACTTTAGGTTTTATACTTTTTTTAGGGAACCCATAAAATCCTGCTTGATTAATAATAATATCTTCAACTTTTTCAAATGCGTTAAAGTTAAATTCTTGAGGAACAACTCCAACCAAGCTTTGAATTTCATACAAATCTTTATCCAAATCATAACCAAACATTTTAACTGAGCCAGAAGTTTTCCTTATCAATGAAGTAATAATTCCTATCATTGTTGACTTACCTGCCCCATTCGCTCCCAAAAGTGCAAAAAAATCTCCTTCTTCTACTGTTAAATTCACATCTTTTAGTGCTATAAAACCACCTTCATATGTTTTATTTAAATTTGTTATTTCTAATGCTTTATTCATAATTTATTTAAATTTTATTTAAGTTTTATTTGATTTCCATAAACTTACCATCTAAATCAAATAGAGCTATTTGCTCATCATCTAACTTTGGTATTTTATTTTTCACAAGTTCTAAAAACTCCCAATCAGAACTATCTATTTTTTCTAACTCAGCTTTAATTTCTGTAATATCAGATGTAGCCCAAGATAAAGGTCGTGGTTGAAAGTTCAGGTGAATACCATCTCTAACTCCACCAAACATAGCTGCACAAGGAATTCTCTCGCCTAATTTTATTTTATGTAATGGTAAGTTTATTGGCTTTATTTTTTTACAAGCATATTGGACTTCATCATTTTCACTATTTGAAATATTTGCTAAAACTACCATTTCCAAAGGGCTAATATTAGTGATTATTCCACCAACAAGCAAGCCAGATTCAAATGCTCCACCTGATGAAATCCCTCTAAACATCAGCGTCAAAAAGAATCCAAATAAACTAAATATAACTGTAATTATTGCAAAACCCCAATGACCTTTACTAAATAACATTCCAGACATAGCTATAAAAGATATGGTCATAATAAATATAACTAAAGAAACAAGTTTGGCCTTTTTTGCATAAATATCATATTTTTTAACTAAGTTTTTATCTATGCTTATTTTTGCAGCTACTGTCGCTTGGGATAAATTAATTGGCTTTCCTTTTTCTGTGCTATTTTCTGTATTCATATTTTATTTCTCTATTATTTTTCATATAATTTATTAAAGGTTTGTTTTACTACTTTAAAAAGATAAATAATTTAAATTATTTACCCTTTGATTTTTTATTCTCATCTTCAATATAATAATAAGTTTCATCTTTTTTAACCATTCCAAAATTAGTTCTAGCTTCTTCTTCAATGGTCTCGTTAGTATCTGTTTTTAAACCATTTATTTTCTCTGCTAGCTTATCATTTATATTTTTAACTCTAACATTTTCCTTTTGTTGGAGTTTTATTTCATCTTGCAAACCTGCTATTTTTTTCTCCTGCTCTCTATCAAGAGTCCACATTTTTATATTAAAAATAATTAAAATAATAAATGCAATAAGAGTAAAAATAATTGTTGTAAGTGAGCTGAAAAATTTCATATTTTTTATTGTAAGTTGTTAAAATTTTAAATTAAATAACCTTAACTTTAGATAAAAGCTAATTTTATTCCAAAAACAAATTAGGGCGAAAAAAATCGCCCTAATCAATAAATCAATATACTTCAAATATTTATAAGCCTTATAAATTACAAATCATAAAATAAATCTTATTAAATAATGAAAATTGATAAAGTTACTAAAATAATTAAAGTTTGCTAAAAAAAGCATCTTTACCATAATAGAAACCTCTATCGCCAAGTTCTTCTTCAATTACTAATAATCTGTTGTATTTAGCAACACGATCAGAGCGAGAAAGAGAACCAGTTTTGATTTGAGTTGCTGTTGTTCCAACTGCAATATCAGCAATTGTTGTATCTTCTGTTTCACCAGAACGATGCGAAACAACCGCTGTATATTTATTTTCATCAGCCATTGATATTGCTTTTAGAGTTTCTGAAATTGTTCCAATTTGATTTGGTTTAATCAAAATTGAATTTGCAATTTTCTTTTCAATTCCTTCTGCAAAAATCTTAGGATTTGTAACATATAAATCATCACCAACTAACTGAACTTTATGCCCAACTTTTTCAGTAAGTAATTTCCAGCCGTCCCAATCGCCTTCATCCATTGCATCTTCAACAGAAATAATTGGGAAATTATCAACCAAGTCATCAATATAATCAACCATTTCAGCTGAAGTTAGACTTTTACCTTCTCCAACTAAATTATATTTACCATCTTTATAAAATTCAGAACTTGCAACATCTAAAGCTAAATAAATATCTTCTCCAGCTTTGTAACCAGCATCAGAAATTGCTTTTACAATTGCTTCAAGTGCTGCTTTTGATGATGGTAAGTTAGGTGCAAAACCACCTTCATCACCAACTGTTGTAATATGTCCTTGGCTTTTTAAAACACTTCTTAAACTATGGAATATTTCCGCACCAGCACGAAGAGCTTCTTTAAAAGAAGTGAAGTTTACAGGGATAATCATAAACTCTTGAATATCAACAGAGTTATCTGCGTGAGAACCACCATTTACGATATTCATCATTGGAACTGGAATACCTAGCTTTGAAGCATTGCCTTGTCCAAAAGTTTCATATAGTTTTTTACCAGTTTCTTTTGCATTTGCATAAGCATAAGCCATTGAAACACCTAGCAAAGCATTTGCTCCAAGGTTACTTTTCGTATCAGTTCCATCTAATTCTAATAATTTATTATCCAAAGCTGTTTGGTCTGTTGCTGTAAATCCTTGTAAAGCATCATTTATAACTGTATTTACATTATTAACTGCTTTTTGAACACCTTTACCAAGATAACGAGATTTGTCTCCATCACGAAGCTCTAATGCTTCACGAACACCAGTTGAAGCACCTGAGGGAACACAAGCTCTACCTTTAATTCCAGAAGATAACTCTATATCTACTTGAACTGTTGGATTACCTCTTGAGTCTAATATTTCTCTTGCAAAAATTTTACTAATTGTAGTCATTTTTTAATCCTTTTATATTTGATAGTTACCCATTGTAAGTGACCGACTAGCTTACATAACTATCTAATTTCATACGGTCAAACCTGATTTTCTCTCCTTTAAAACTTATTTTTTAGCCTTGTAATCTATAGAAGCTTTCACAAAAGACTTAAATAACGGATGCCCAGCTCTTGGCGTTGAAGTAAACTCAGGGTGAGATTGACAAGCAACAAACCATGGGTGATTTGGTAACTCAACAACTTCAACCAAGTTATTATCAATAGATCTTGCTGAAATAATTAACCCAGCATCTTCTAACTGCTTTTCATACTGAGAGTTCACTTCATAACGATGTCTATGCCTTTCAACTAAGCTATCTCCATAAATCTCATTAATTTTGGTTCCTTTTTTAGTTTTTGCCTCTAATGCACCAAGCCTCATAGTTCCACCCAAATCAGCGTCGTGATTTCGGTGTTCTATTTCTCCTTTTTCATTTATCCACTCAGTTACCAAAGCTATTATTGGATTTTTAGTTTCTGCATTCCACTCTGTTGAGTCTGCATCTTTAAGCCCAATAACATTTCTAGCATATTCAATTGTAGCAACCTGAAGACCTAAGCATATTCCTAAATATGGAATATTATTTTCTCTAGCAAACTTAACCGCATTAACTTTACCATCAATTCCTCGCTCACCAAATCCTCCTGGAACAACAATTGCATCCATTTTTTTAAGTGGAGAAATATCACCATCTCTAAAATCACAAGATTCAAAATAATGAATATTAACTTTACAATCATTATGAATTCCACCGTGAAAAAGAGCTTCATTTAATGATTTATAAGCATCTGTAAGATCAACATATTTCCCAACCATTGCTATATCAACTTGTGTTTTTGGGTTATAAATAGATTCTAAAACATTATCCCAATCTGATAAGTTCGCAGGCTTTGCTTCAACGCCAAGCTTCTTCAGAACAACTTCGTCCAAACCTTGCTTATGTAAATATGAAGGAATTGCATAAATTGAACTTGCATCTAAACACTCAAAAACCGCTTCAGATTCTACATTTGTGAATAGTGCAATTTTTCTTCTTTCTTCTTGAGGTATTTCTCTTTCAGCTCGGCAAATTAAAATATCTGGCTGAATTCCAATAGAACGCAATTCTTTTACTGAATGTTGTGTTGGTTTAGTTTTGAGCTCGCCAGCTGTTTTAATATAAGGAAGCAAAGTTAAGTGCATATATAAAACATTAGAAAAACCAATATCAACACCCATTTGCCTGATGGCTTCTAAAAAAGGTAAAGATTCAATATCTCCAACAGTTCCACCAACTTCAACCAAAGCAATATCAAATCCTTTCGCGCCTTCTTTTATCCTTTTCCTGATTGCATCAGTAATGTGAGGAATAACTTGAACAGTTGCACCCAAATAATCTCCGCGTCTTTCTTTTTCTATAACTTCTTGATAAACACTACCAGAAGTGCAGTTATTACTTTGTTTTAATTGAGTATTTATAAATCTTTCGTAATGCCCCAAATCCAAATCAGTTTCCGCCCCATCTTGGGTTACAAAAACTTCTCCGTGCTGAAATGGACTCATAGTTCCAGGGTCAACATTAATATAAGGATCAAGCTTTAACATAGTAACCGATAAACCTCGAGACTCTAAAATAGCTCCCAATGAAGCTGCGGCAATACCCTTTCCTAATGAAGAAACAACACCGCCTGTAATAAATATATATTTTGTCATGGGTTATATTTTACCACTAAATTTATGATTGAATACTGTTAAATTTACTATTATTATTTTACTTATGTGTTGCTTTTATAAACTTCTAAAATAACAATAAATTATAAACTTTTATCTTTAATTTTATTATTTTATTATTTTATTATTTTATTATTTTATTATTTTTCAAACAGTAATTGATGACCTTATCATTTCATATCTATTTATATCGTTTAATGCTTGATTAGTTCTTTATATATATTTATATAAATATTCTCTTAATATTACTATTTGACTATATTTGTATTGACATATTAAAACTGTGTAATATAATTTGCTCCTCAATTTGTTGCCCGGGTGGCGAAATTGGTAGACGCAGGGGACTTAAAATCCCCCGGTAGAAATACTGTGCCGGTTCGAGTCCGGCCCCGGGCACCATTTTTATTTTAAAACTAAATAAAAATGGTTAAAATCTTTTTCAAATCAAATCTTAACTATAAAACACTACTATCTTGTTTTTTATTCTCCAGTAAATATTCAGTAAAATATGTATAATCAAAAGTAATTTAAACAATCAATATAATTAATAAGAGATTAAAATGAACAAAGTAGATAAAGATATTACTGAAACTAAAGGACTAAAAGAAATAAATATTAATGAGAATTTTCTTTGGGATATATTAGTTAGACTTACTCACTGGGGAGTTGCTGGTGCAGTTTTATTAAACACATTTGTAGTTGAAGAAGGTGAAACTGCTCATGAATATTTAGGATATTTTGCAGTTTTTTTAGTTGCTGTTCGGTTATTATGGGGTGTAAGTTTTGCAAAAAATGAAGCGAGATTATCTAAACTAAAACCAAGCATTATTGAAATTAAAGAACATATTACTGATATTAAATCAGGTAAAGAAAGTCATACAGGGCATAATCCTTTGGCAGCTCTTTCAGCAGTTGGGCTATGGGTTTTGATTATATTTTCTGGCTTTACAGGTTATATAACAACAACGGATTGGGGTATTGAAAATGATTTTATTGAAGATGTTCATGAGTTTTTTGCAAACTTTCTTATGATTATGGTTTATTTACATTTAATCGGAATCGCAGTAACTAGTTATATTTTCAAAAGAAATATTGTTAAAACAATGATATTTAATAAAAATAGCAAAGACTAAAAAAGGAAAATAAATGAGTATTATTGATATTTTAAATATACTAGATGTTATTGGAGTAACTGCAAGTGCCATCGCAGGTTCTATACTTGCTTGCCGTAGAGGTTTTGATATATTTGGTATTTTATTAATTTCAACCGTTGCGTCAATTGGTGGTGGAACTATTCGCGATTTGCTTTTAAATAATCATCCTATTTTTTGGATGAAACAATATAATTACTTAATTCTTATTTTTATCGCTTCTATATTAACAATGTTGTTTTATAGATTTATCAAAAAATTAGAAAAACCATTGCGTTTTTTTGATGCTATAGGACTTTCTACATACACAATAATAGGTATTGAGATTGCACTTAAGAATGATATGCCTGTATTTATTTCTGTAATTATGGGAATTATAACAGCATCATTTGGTGGGATTATGCGAGATATTATTTGTAATGAAATCCCTCTTATTCTAAAAAAAGAAATTTATACAACAGCTAGCCTTATTGGTGGGATTGTATTTTTTATTTTACTGCACTTTGGTATTGCGAAAGAAATAATTTACCCAGTAACAATGATAACTATATTTACAGTCCGTGTGGTTGCTATTTATAAAGGCTTATCACTACCTAAAATTAGTTTTTAGTATTAAATACAGGTAACTGCCATTCCGCTTCTTACTAAAATCACTCTATTATCTTCAGTTCTTTTCCTCCAATTAACCATTCAGGCTCATTAGTTATTTCAAAATCAAGCGTTTTTGTACTTGGCGATTGTTTAATGAACATCTCTGTCAAAGTAGAGATTATTTCTTTAAAAGGATTGCTAGAAAACCACTCTAGCATATGTTTGGTTTCTGTTAATTTTTCAAAATTAGTTTTCATAGCTCCTCTATTTATTATTCGTTATCTTTTGGGTTCGGTGTATTTATTTTTATAAACACTAGCTTCGGCTTAAACCCTTATTATTTTTTAATTTGTGTAATATTTATTACTTTAGGGCAAATATAACAAAAAAACACTTTGCTTATTTAAAAACAAAGTGTTTTTTTGCTTGAGTAAATAATAGTTACTTTGCCCAAATGTTTTATTTTGCTTAGTTTGATTATTCTTTAATTTTCCTCTTTGACTTTTCCAAGAAATATAAAGTTTTAGTGTTCTTGTGTATTTTCATTAAGTTTCAATAGCCCGCATTTTGAATAGTAATGACAGCAGTATTATTTATAAATTCAATATCAAGTAGTCGTTTACCATGCCTTATCATATTATCATAGTAGTGTGAAAATTGATTAAACTCTTTTTTCTGCTTTTCATCAAAATAACAAAAATAAATCAATTTGAATACCTTATTATGCTCAGCGTCATTTTTGTAAATCTTCTTTTTATAAACAAAGTAAGTGTCAAATTTAAAACCACCAATTTTAATATCGTTTCTAAAATAATTTCCTGTAGGACGAACCCTATCAGTATATCCAATTATATTTTCATTATCTAAACCTGGCAGATTACATGTTTTACATTTTTTATAAATTAAAGTATCACTTTTAATGCTATTCACATAATTTGTTAAAAAAGGGGGTTTTTGATTAATATAAGCCAATTCACTTTTCAAACTCAGGGTGTCATTTTTCTTTTCATTTTTGCACGAAACAATCATTAAAACCAGAGTTGAAATTAATATGTAGTTCATTTTTTCTCGTGTTATGTTCAATGGTTTGTATAAGAATGGTAAGGAATTTTAAGGCACTTCATTTTTGGTTTATTACTATTTTTATTTGCAAATACTAACTTTGATTTAATCACTTATTGCCCAATGATTTATATACATTGTTATGCACAGATTTTTTCATTTATTCGTTGTATTAATTCAATAAATTTTTCACTTCTATGGGTTTTATAGCAATGTTCTAATAAACTCATTCTTGAATGTTTAATATCTCTATTACTATTGCTTAAAATACGAGTTAAAAGGGCAAATAATGATTTCCCTCTTATTAAGACATCATAATTTTCTAAAAGATTGATTTGTAATTCTTCAGGTGCTTTAATAAAATTTCTTTTAGTAAGAAAATCTGCTTTTACTTTATTTTGAGTCTCACAAATAATATGTTGTGGATGGTTTCTAAATTGATATTCATTACCATCTTTAAAATTTTGAATTTCAAAAGCGTAATATTCAATGTAACTATTTAGAGATGTTGAAAAAACTTCTTTTTCATCTCTACTTAATAAATTCTCTATTTGTCTTCCATAATATAAATCATTTTCTATTGAATAGCCATTTGTCCATATTATTTCATCTAAATTATCTGGCGGATTTATATAGACGTAAGTATCTTTATCTGCTACAAAGATTGTTTTCAAATCAGAAAATTCAGCACGTCTTTCAAATACCTCTAATAATTTTTTCCTACCACCACAAGGTAAAAAATCAGCATTAGTTATTCCTATTTCTTCTTGAATCCATCTGTATATTATAATATCATCTTTTCCTTCTACAAGAACTGTGGTTAAGTCCGAACGTTTTAACGTTTCAACTATCTCATCTACACTTAATTCTAAACTCATATTTAAATCCCTTTGTCGTTAGATAATATTATTTCCTTATCTGAATATTTTGAGAATATGAAAGGACTATGTGTCGCCATAAAAAATTGATTGTTATTACCTTGATTTAATAAAGTAGGAACAAGAGTTCTTTGCCAATCAGGATGTAAACTTAATTCTGGTTCATCAATAAATATTGTATTATTTTTTGTGAATGCGTTATAACAGATAAAACTTAGCATTTGTTTTTCACCTGCTGAAAGTTTCTCAGAAGAAATCGCATTATTTACTTCTCCAAGAGTTAAGTTTTTTAGATTAATTCCTTTATGTTGAAAAATTGTTGTTATTAATTCAGAAAGTGTTGTGTAAGGTTTGAGAAGTTCAACTCTTTCTTCCTCCATTTTTTCAATATCAATTTGTATTTCATCCAATATTTGTTTTTCGTCTTTATTTCTATTTTTAATTTTTCGGATGATTGAATTTGATTTTTCTTGTTGCTTTAAATTCATTTTTGAATTTATACTTGAATACTCTTCATTTAACAATGAAACTATATCATCCGTTGAAATGGAAGTGATAAAACGTTGATTTCTTGTTGACATTCTTCTTGAAAAATCTGTTAAGGCTTCTTTAATATCATCTTGATGTCCAAATCTTGAGTTAAATCCTTTTTCCATTGAAAAGCCACCTTCTATACGTCTAAATGTTGGAAAAAATATAGTAGGGATTGAGGACTTATGAATTTCAATAATTTTATCATTTGCCTTACTTGGTCTTCTCATACCAAATTCTAATTCACGTAGATTTTGCTCACTTAAAGTAAATGGTTTTTCTTTATTTAGGCTAATTAAAATTGTTCTATTTTTAGAGTCTCTTTTTACAGATAGAACTAGATTATCTGTCGTAATTTCTGCATACGAAAAATCAATTTCTTTGATTAAGCTAAGCATACGTCCAGAGTTCAGGAACCAAATTAATTTTAGAATTGTTGTTTTTCCTGAGCCGTTTTTCCCAGTCAGTAAATTTAGGTCAGCATTGAAAGTTAAATTTAATGGTGCCTTTCGTCCATTTAATTCCTCATAAATTTATAAATTTTTGGTTATCAGTTATTTTCATAAAGCTTTCCAATTTTTGTTCACATTGACCTACAACTAGCTATGTAGTACTACCTTACAACAAATACAACAAAAAAACACTTTGCTTATTCAAAAACAAAGTGCTTTTTTGTTTGAGTAAATAATTAGTTACTCTTGAGTGAAGTAACTTTTTTGTTTGTTTCCTGCGATTCTTAGTCTTAAAGCATTTAGTTTAATAAACCCTTCAGCATCTTTGTGATCATAAGCTTCTTCATCGTCAAAGCTTGCAATTTCACCATCAAATAGAGTTTCATTAGATTGACGACCTAAAATCATAATATTTCC
>CBDCEG010000026.1:0-53849 GCA_965215775.1 Cardiobacteriales bacterium | reverse complement strand
AGGATTTAAAACCCCAAATGAAGTCTTTCAAGCTGAACTTGAAAAGTTGCACTTGTAGGTAGAATCTAGCTTTGAAATTGCCTCAATTGATGGATACCAAGTGACAGTACCTGCCCCCACGCCATGCAAGAGAATCACAGGAAATCCTTGCCCTGCAATTAAGTATGAAGTTTTTATCTTTCCTGCAACCACTTCACTTTGCTTTATATCACAATTAATTTTATCAATCAATGCTTGTCTGTAATTAGCCATATGCAACCCCTTAACTCCTTTCATGGCCTTGAAATCTCTATTTAATAAGTTCACTTAATTTTCTTTCATTTTATATTTTTTGATAATTGTAAAAGCAAGTCTATATCTTTAGTATTAAACTCTTTTAGCATTTCATCTGAGCTTTGTGCTACACTTTTTATGGCATTATTTAAAAGTTCTATACCAGCACTAGACAACTTTACAAAACTGACCCTTGCATCACGAGGATTTACTTCTTTCTCAATCAGTTTATTTTTTTCCATTGGATTTAATAGTCTCGTTATACCTGATGCACTCATTCCTACCTCTTCAGATAAATCAATTCTGCGAATTGTTTTATGTGCAGACAAAGAGATTTTGAGACCTTTGCATTAAATCGATTTAAATATTTTCAGATAAAATCACTTAATTTTTAAAAAAAATAACTGAAAAAAAGCCCCTAAAAACCTCAAATATTTTTATTAATTTGAAATTTAAACTATTTTTTTGTTAATTTACAATATTTCTATTTAAAAAAGTGTATTTTTACCACTTATTTAATTTATTTATCAAAAAGTTACTTTGTTTGAAGCTTTTAGTAAATTTAAACACATACATTTCAAGAGGCTTTGCGCTAAAACTTTTTTAAGCCCAAAATATGCAGCTCTACTAAATCCAAATATTCTTTTTAGTGTGCCAAAGCTTTGTTCTATAACATATCTTTTGAGTTTTATTTTGTTATTTTTATTTTTTTGCTCCTGTGTTAGCTTTGAATTTCTTAACTTTTTTTCCATAATTCCATCTATTAACCCTTTATTTGCAAGGGTTTTGCTATTTTTATTTGAAAAGTAACCTTTATCAGCTAGAACCTCTGTATTTTTATATAAATCAGTTAGTAAAGGTTCAAAATAATTGCTTTCATGTTCATTTGCGGGACTAATTTTTAACTTTTGAAAATAACCCTCTTCATCACAAATTGCATGCAATTTATAGCCCAAATAAAATTTATTATTTTTCCTTGTCCAAGTCGCATCAACATCTTTGCTAGGCGTTGATTCTATTAGCTTGCCATCTTTTTCAGCAATATATTTTCGCTGTGGTCTGCCAGCCGATTCGATTATACTTGCATCAACAATTGCAACTTTTGCTTTTGCAATTTTAAGGTTTTTATTTTCTAATTGTGAATTTATTTCCATAAGTAAAATGTCTAATAAATCATTACCAATCAAATAATTACGAAATCTACATAAGGTGCTGTGATCAGGTGTTTCCATATCATCGAAATCGCAAAAAATAACAAAATCGGCCCTAAGAATAAGTGATTTTTCCAATTCTGGGTCGCTCAAACTGTGCCATTGCCCAATTAAAATAGCTTTGAACATTTTCAGCGAATCATACCCCGCCTTACCCCTTCGGTCTTTGCGAGTTTGTTTTTTGATTTTTTTTAAAATTAATCCAAGCTCTTTCCAATCAATTAAATCCATTATTTTCAAAATCAGATATCTGTTTTTATTTTTGTATAAACGAGATTTCAAGGTTGATTTAAAAAAACTGTTCATTATTAGCTCCTTTTATGCATATAAACTAAAAGTTTATTTTAACATAAATAACAAATAGTTGATGCATTTTTTTGTGTATTTTGATTTTTAATGCAAAGGTCTCATTTTATACATAACCATAAATTCAGAAAATGCAATACCATGAACACTAAGAGTTCTATCCATTTTTTTAATTATCGTTGTATTCAATAGTGATATGTTTAATAGTAACTCTAAATTCTTATTCATATTTTCTCCTTGATGTATGCTTGATTCAGCAAGTATATTATTTTATCAAGTAAAAAATAAAATTTAGTTTCAATATTTTTACTTTTAAAAGGGCAGTTTTTTTATATATCAAAAGATTATAAGCTATACTTTCTTAAGGATAAAAAGAACTAACAATTCAAAAAAAACCACTATAAAACCTAGCTCTTATATATTTTCTTGGGATCTTTTATTACTTTAGCTTTAGGGAAATTGCCAGTTTCACAATTTGCTTCAAACTTCGTATAAAAACAACTTTTACGACCAGTATGGCAAGCAATTCCGCCAATCTGCTCTACTTTTGCAACCAAAGCATCTCCATCACAATCTATATATATTTGTTTTATTTTTTGTGTATGCCCTGATTCTTCTCCTTTTGCCCAAAGCTTTTGTCTGGAACGAGAAAAATAAACCATTTCCATTTTTTGCAATGATAATCTTAGACTTTCTTCGTTTAACCAAGCTAACATAAGAACTTCATTAGTTTTATAATCCTGCGTTATTCCTGCAATTAAGCCTTTTGCATCAAATTTTACCAAGCTTATAAAATTTTCTACCGCTAAGTTTTTTGTTTTCATATTTGATTTTTTTCTTTAGTGCATTGTTACTTTAATGTTTCAATAAAATTACCAACTTTCTCTTCTTCTCTTAGAGTTAGAATTTCATAAGAATCTTTTGTTACTAAAATTGTATGTTCGTATTGTGCTGAAAGTTTTTTATCTCTGGTAACTGCTGTCCAATCATCTGCCAAAACTTTTGTTTCAGGTTTTCCTTCATTAACCATAGGTTCTATTGTAAAAATCATACCTTCTTTTAAGGTTTCCATTGTGCCTTTTTTACCGTAATGAAGCACATGCGGTTCTTCGTGAAACTCTTTGCCAATTCCATGCCCACAGAAATCTTTCACAACGCTAAACCTTTCTTTTTCAATAATATTTTGAATAGTCCAACCAATATCTCCAAAAGTAATTCCAGGTTTTATCATTTCAATTGACGCCATCATTGATTGGTAGCTTACGCGACAAAGTCTTTTTGCCAAAACAGATGGCTCACCAATAAAATACATTCTGCTTGTATCTCCGTGATAGCCGTCTTTTATAACAGTGATATCTATATTTATAATATCGCCTTTTTTAAGCTTTTTCTTATCTGTTGGAATTCCGTGGCAAACCACATTATTAATACTTGTGCAAATTGATTTTGGAAATCCGTGATAATCAAGCGGTGCTGGAATTGCTTTTTGAGTTTCTGTAATATATTTATGACAAATAACATTCAGTTCTTCAGTTGTAACGCCTGCTATGACAAACGGCTCAATCATTTCTAAAACTTGTGCAGCTAACTTACCTGCAACACGCATTTTTTCTATTTCTATTTCTGTTTTTATTACTATTGACATATTTCTCCTTTTATTTTCGTTTTAACTTTCTGTATTTATTAAGTAATTTTACTATCTTAAGTATATTTTTTAAAGAGTATTTTTCATAAATATAAACTGGATAGCTTTTTGCTTTAAATGTTTTTTTATACTGATAATAACCTGGTCCAAAAACAAATAATTTACTAATTTTCTTCTCTAAATTTTCTTTAATTAGTTTAAAAACCAAATAATTACTTGGCGATAACTTATCATATAATTTAGGAATTCGTGCAAGCATATATAAATTATAAGTTTCTCCAACAAAATAACCTAAGCAGGCTGAGATTGGTTTATTTTCAGAATCTTTTAAGATAAAGCTATGATTTAAACCTTGTTTTTGAAAGTATAAAAATACATTTATTAAAGCTTTTTTATTATCCAATTCTAACCAACTACTTTTATCAAATTGAGCTTTATAAACTTCAAGAAATAGCTCAAAATCTGCTTTTGTTTCTAGCTTTGTAATATTGAATTTATTTTTTTCACAAGTATTTAATTGCCATCTTAAATTTTTGCGTTTTTTCTTTGAAAACTCTGCAAAATAATCTTCAAAACTATTATATTTAGAAAGCTCCAAAATCCAATTAGTTGTATGTTCTAATCTTAAATATTTTTTATTATTAATTTTTACTTTTTCTAGCAACTTTTCACTTTTACCAAAACCTAAAATATCTATTTTTCTTAAAAATTTATTATACTTTTCTTCAAAAAATAATTTTGAAGCTACTTTGAAACCTTTATTCTCTGCGTATCCTTGATGCCAAAAAATACTTGTTATAGTTTTATAAACACTTGTATCTACAGCACCATTTTCTTCAAAATAAGTAAAAACCTCTTTTATCAAAGCCTCCCTTTCTTTTAAATAAATTTCTTCTATCTGTTTATAATTTCCCATATACTTAAATATTAATTAACTTTCAAAACTAAAATGCTTAAACTTTTCAAAAAAATAATTAGGCAACAAGCTTCATATATTAAACGAGACCAGCCTGCTTTGCTAACTTTTTTATTTCATTCTATTTTTAAAGATGAAACAGAAATTACAAAACACCATATAGATCCGCAACAACATATTACAGTTGAAGTATTTGAGGAGTTTACCAAACTTTTTTTAGAAGCTGGTTATAAGTTTATTGCACCAAATCAATTAAATAACTTAAAAAATGATGGTAAATATATACTTACCACATTTGATGATGGTTATTTTAATAACAGTTTAGTTATTCCAATTTTGAATAAATACAAAACTCCAGCAACTTTTTTTATCACAACTAATAATGTTATAAATAATGAATGTTTTTGGTGGGATATTGTTTACCGTGAAAGATTTAAGCTCGGTGAAATCAAAAAACAAATATCAATTCAACAAAAAAAATATAAAAACTTCACTCACAAGGAAATAATTTTAGATATCAAAAAGCTTTATGGTGAAAATTCACTAAAACCAGTTTCAGATATTGATAGACCTTTTACAGTTTTAGAGTTACAAAACTTTACTAAAAATGAATTTGTAAATATTGGAAACCATACTAAAAACCATTATATTTTAGATAATTACTCAAAAGAAGAGCAGCAAAATCAAATTTTATCCTGTCAAAATAAACTAAACAAAATCCTTGGAAATACTGAAAATATAATTGCTTACCCAAATGGAAATTATAATAAAGATACTTTAAGCGTATGCAATGAGTTAGGTTTTGAATTTGGTATAACTGTTGAAAAAAGAAAAAACCACTTACCTCTAAACCAAGATATTAATTCAAAACTAACTCTTGGGCGTTATGTTTTATGGGGTAATGAAAATATAAAAAGACAATGTGATATTTTCCGCTCTGGGTTTTCTAAGTAGATTAATATTTTCACTCTTCAACCTCTTTTTTCAAAGGCTTATGCTCTAAAATATGAGTTAAATCTAAATCAGCACAGCATTCTTGTAAATGATTGAAAAATACACTTCTTCTCGAAAATATATTCTCCTCACCTATTCTTTGATACAAACCTGTTCTTTTTAAAGTATCCAATATTTTAAAAGTTGGTCTAACAATAACAAATCTAATTCCAGCGACTTCTAGCCTTTCCGCCATAAGCGTTAACATTTCCTCGCCTGTGCTATCAATCTCTCCAACACCTGACAAATCAAGTGCTAATACTTTTAATTTAGGTTTGATTGCAACTTCGTTTAATAGTTTTTTCTCCAAATATCCTGCACTTGCAAAATATAAATCCCCATCAAACCTATACAAAGCTATATCTTCTGAGGTTTCCAAGTTATTTTCTTTGGCATCTTTTAACGAGCCATCACTTGATTTGGCGATTTCTGAAAAATGCGGCGTCATTGTTCTATAAATATATAATGCAATTGAAAGCCCTACTCCGATAAAAATACCTTTTTCTAAATGTGGTGCAAAAATTAGTGTTCCAGCAAATACTATAAACGCAACTATCGCATCGTGTGGATTTACTCGCCAAGCGTGCTTAAATGGTTGAAATTTAATCATACTAATAACTGCAAAAATAATAACTGCAGATAAGGTAGAAAGAGGCAAATGGTAAAGTAAATCTGTAAAAAACAACAAAGTTATTCCAGTAATTAACCCAGTTATAATTGCAGAAAACCCAGTTTTTGCACCTGATGAAAAAGCAACGGCAGTTCGTGAAAATGAGCCAGAAACAGGATAACCAAAAGAAAACCCAGCAACAATATTTGCAAATCCTTTTCCAACCATTTCTTGGTCTGCTGATAATTTTTGTCTTGTTTTTGAAGCTACTGCTTTTGCAATTGAAAATGCTTCAATAAAACTTAACAAAGCAATAACAACAGCAGGTAAAAATAATTGGGAAACTTTGGAAAGTTCAAATTCTGGAATAGAAAAACCTGGTAATCCTTTGGGAATATCACCAACAACAGCTCCACCTTTGCCTTCATAATCAAAAAGATACGAAATAATAATAAAACCAATTACAGTTATTACAGTACCTGGTAATTTGGGTGTGAATATCTTAAATAAATAAATACTTAGTAAAGATAAAACTCCAAAAATAGCAGTTATAATATGAATATCAGATATTTGAATTAAAATAGAATACAAAGCTTGATAAAGAGGAATTCCATTTTCTACATTAATCCCTAATAATTTTGATACTTGCAAACTACCAATAACAATAGATGCAGCACTGGTAAAACCAATAATCACAGGCAATGAAAGAAAATCAACCAAAATTCCAAGCCGTAAAAACCCTAATACTGCTTGAATAACACCAACCATAACCGCCAAAGTTGCCGCATAAATAATATATTCTTCAACAGATAGCCCAAGCGGTGCAAGAGCAGCAGCGGTCATAAGTGAAATAATTGCAACAGGACCATTATGTAATTGACGTGATGAACCAAAAATAGCAGCAACAATAGGTACTAAAAATGCAGCATACAATCCTACATAAGGAGGTAAGTTGGCGAGTTGAGCATAAGCCATAGCTTGAGGAATTAAAACAAGTGCAACTGTTATTCCTGATAAAACATCCGCTTTTAAAACACTAGGATTTTTAAGCTCTCCAACCCAACTAAGAAAAGGAATAAACCTTTGCTTTCCATGCATTACTATATTTGAAAGATAACTATTATTTGTTTTCATAAGCTAATCATACTATCATTTAACTACATAAAAAATATTTTTCGCGGTTCTTTAAATTATCTAATATTTACTAAAGAAAAGTTTACTAAAAAGTGTTAAAGTAATTCATTAAAAAATATTAAATTTATTGGAGCTAATATTGAATAATAAAGAAGATAAACAAGAAAAAAGTAATGAGAACAATAATGCAAAAAAAGAAAAATTATCAAAACTTGTTGGTACTTTTTTTAAAAATGCCCTTCGCTCAAACCTTGATTTAACTGCATTAGCAGATACTAAAGCAGGAATTCTTATATCAATAAATGGTTTTATTTTAACAGTAAGTGTTACTGCTTCTGGATTTGTAACACATAATTCCATAATGACTTTTGCTTTTATTTCTATCATATTGACCTCTTTAGGCTCTATAATTTTAGCAGTGATGGCAGTAAAACCTAGGCATAAAAATAAATTAGTAAAAAATCATCATTTAAATGGCTATGAGAGCTTACTTTACTACCAAGATATGGCAGACTTAGAGCCTAATGAATATACTAAACGAATGAAAAAAGCCCTTTTTTGTTCAGAAGAATCAACTGATGAAATGATAACTCACTTACATATATTAGGAAGTGAAATAAAAAAGAAATATTTCTGGCTAAAACAAGCTTATACATTTTTTTCAGTAGGTTTAATAATAAGTGCTTCTTTGATTATTTACGGTTTACTTTATACTGAAAAAAAGAATTTTTATAATTTATCAACAGCAAATATTCAATATAAAAAAGATAAATTTTATAATATTTTTGAGCCATCTGGCGCAACAACTATGCCTGATGGAAATATTATAATTATAGAAGATGAAAAAGGCGTAAACTCTATCAAATTACTTGAAAGCAAAAAAGACGGTAATGTAACTGAAATGGGCAAAATCTATATGCCTAAAGAGATTAAGAAAATATTTAAAAAAGATATTGAAGATTTAGAAGCTATAACTTCACATTCAAATACAGTTTATTTAGCAACTTCACACTCACTAAATAAAAGTTATAAAGCCAAAAATTCAAGAGAGAAATTGATTAAATTTACTTATGATGATGGAAAAATAACTAACTTTCATTCATATGGAAATTTAAAAAATGACTTGCTTGAAAATTTTAAAAATTATTATAGTAAAACAACATTATCAGCTAACAGCATTAACATAGAAGGACTTTCTTTTAACAATAAAAACAAAAGTTTACTTGTCGGATTTAGATCTCCTATAATTAACTCAAAAGCTATTATTATTGAAATACAAAATCCTAAACGAATATTTTCAGCTGAAAAACCTATTTTTTCCAAACCTATAGAGCTTGACTTAGGAGGTTTAGGAATTCGAGATATGACTTATGACTCACAGAAAAAAGGCTACTGGATTCTTGCAGGAAGTGTTAGCGAAAGAACAAATGGATTTCAACTGTGGTTTTGGGATAAAGAGAACTCAAAAGTTTCTCAAATTAAGAACACACCAGACTTAGGTTATGCTGAAGGAATAACAATAATTAATAAAAACTCAAAAAAACCATCATTGTTAATCGTTGAAGACAACGGGATTAAACCAAATAAAACAGCTGATTACATTTTGATTAATAAGAATGGATTGTGATTGGTTATTTATGGTTTTTACTATTCCTATTTTCTTTAACTAATTAGTTGTGATAACATTCAGCTCCATAATAAAAATAGGCTTTGCCAATAATAACAATGAATATAATAAAAAATATAATGAAAAATAAAATAATTTTAGCAGTAATAATTGGTTTGGTGGCGTTGCTATCATTGGTTCACATTCCCAAAACAAACATTAATCCAAATCCAAGTTTACATATTGATAAAGTTGTTCATATTATTATGTATTTTTCTATTGTTTTTTTTGCTATGAAAGTTTTCCCAACTAAAATATATTTAGTGATTATTGTATCCATTTCTTACGGTATAATGATGGAAGTTTTACAGGGATTTACTGGTTTTAGAAGTATGGATTTTTATGATGTTGTTGCTAACTCTGTTGGTGCTATTTTAGGAGCTTATTTTGGAAGAAAAAAACTCCACTCAAAATAAAAGGGTGGAAAAAACAAAACAAAACAAAACAAAACAAATAGAAAATAAAAAGGCAGAAAAAAAGAAAAAAAGTTTCCTCAAAAAAACATTTAATTTTCTTATTACTCTTATCTTGATATTTTTGATTGTAATCACTTATGTTGCTTATAATCCTAGAGTTTTAGTTCCAACAATAATCAAAAAATTAAAGCAGCAAAATATTCATTTAGAAGTTTATTCAATAAAATCTACGCCATCTTTCACTAATTTCAAATTAAGTTCTAGTTTTAAAATAATTGATAGAAATCATAATATTGAAGCGGAAAATGCTAATGCTTTGATTGAAGTCAACTTAGTTAATTTACTAAAAAACAAACCTTTTATAAATACTATAAAATTAAATAGTGCAAATATAAATATTAATGACTTTAATAAAACAATTGCAGATTTAAAAGATGCTTTTAAAAGAACAGATACAAGCTCGCAAAAAGGATTTGAGAAATATTTACCAAAAAACTGGAAAGTTCAAAATCTAGTTATTAAATCTAAAATACAAACTGAAGAAAATCAAATTAAAATAACAGCAAATGGCAAAGATTTCTCTAGTTTGAACGCTAAGGTTTTACTAAATGAAATTGATGAAATTGATATTAACTATAATAAAGAGAGAAATGTTTTTAGTTTAAATTCAAAGATTATAAAGCTAGATAAATTAGTTGGTTATCAAGCAAGTTTAAATAACCTAAATCTATTTGTTGACTTGAAAAACACTGAAAACTCAAAGCTAAATACTGATGTTTTATATAAAGAAATAAAAAGCAATATAAAGCTTATTGGAGATGATAAAAACTTAAAATTGCAAATAACAAGTAAAGAAAAAAATGTAAAAATCATTATTAACCCAATTAAAGATAATTTTAAAAATGGTTTTTCAATAAATTTAAACAAATTTGATATAAGTATTTTAGAACAAATCAAACCATTACTACCTCCACAAGTTAAAATAGATAGTATTTCAGGTTTTGTTTCTGGTGATATTATTTTTAAAACAAGTAAAAATAATATTACAGCCAAAAATTTTAATAGCTCAAAGTTAAAAGTAGAGAATTTCTCAATTTCAAGTGAATTTCTAACTATCCAAAACTTAGGTTTAAGTGCTGATATAACTGATTTTATTATTAATTATTCACTTATCTTGGATAAAACAAATACACTTATTAAAGTTATTTATAATCACCGAGAAAACCTAATTTCTGGAAATATTAGTGGCAAAGTAAATCTCAAAAAACAAATTGCTTATATAGATAATGTAAATCTTAGTAATCAAGATTTGGAGAAAATGACTGCAAAAGGAGAGTTTTATTTTTCTAAAAAGTTAATTTTAAACTTAAAAGGAAGCCTTCTAAATGCTGATGCAACAAAGGTTTATTCTTACCTACCAAAGCAACTTCCAAAATCAGTTTTACTTTATTTGAAAGGTTCTTTGCTATCAGGAAAAAATAATAAAACTTCTTTTCACTTAAATGGCGATATCACAAAATGGTATAAAGATAAGGATTTTATACTAAATATAGATAGTGAAGTTAGAGATACTAAATTCAGATATTTGCCAGATGACCCAGAAATAACAATAAATAGTGGAAAGGTGAAGCTTAGAACTTGGGCTTTAGAAATAAGCTCTGATGACTCAAAAATAAACAATGTTCCTGTTGAAAATATAAATGTTTCAATTCCAAATTTTGAATCACCATTAATTTTAGTGAAAACAAATATAAAATCTCAAGATTCTAAAAAAATAATTAAAACAGTGCTCAAAACTATTGCAAAAGAGCAAGCAAAACCTATTTTTAAGATGTTCAACTTAAAAGGTAAATTTAGTATAGATTTAGATTTAACTCTTGATTTAGAAAAAGAAAAATATCCTTTTGCTTTAAATATTAGTTCTAAACAAGCATCTGGTATTTTTAAAGAAATTCCAAACTTAAAACTAACTAGAATAAATTCAACGATTAAGATAAATGAAAAAGGTTTAGTTTCTGGAAAAATTAAAGCAAAGCTATTTAAAAAAGACATTAAAATAAACTTAACAAAAGCATCAAAAAAAGGAAATAAACTTAAAATAAATATTAATTCAAAATTTAACCCTAATCAAATTTTGAGTAACTTAAGTTTTATTTCAAAATATTCTGCTAATAAAATTAAAAAAACTGGGCTATTTTCTGGGCAGTCTTTTTTTGATATAAATCTGTTAATTGATACTAATAGAGGTGGTAAATTACTTAACTTAGATTTAAAATCAAACTTAGTTGGAACTTCTTTAAATATTTTTGACGCAATAACCAAACCAAGTGGTAAGAAACTTAGGCTTAACTTAAATTATAATTTTGCAAAAAATAAAATAAATTTTAACTTAAAAAATAAACTGAAAATTGAAGTTGGTTTGCACAAAAATGGGGAATTTAAAGATATTTTAGTGAATACAACTAAAACTAAATATACTTATAAGAGAAATAAAATTAGAGTTTTTGCAAATATTCGTAATTTTAGCTATGTTCGTTATTTAATGTTTGTTGACGCACTTTCTAACCTTAGTAAATCTAAGCGAAAATCTAGGCATAAAATCACAACTAATATTGATTTGGGATTAAGTGCAAAAAAAGTTATTTTAGCTAATACTATTTTAAGAAACCTAAAAATAAAAGGTAGCGGTTCTGAGTTTTCACTAAAAAGTGATACTTTAAATGCTGATATAAAAGTAGATAAAAAAAATATAATTGCAAAAGTTGAGCAAGTTAAGTTAGATAAATTAATCAGTTTTTATAAACAAAATCAATCTTCTGGCAGTTCCGATGGAACAAGAATTTTTAAAAATCTACCACATATTCAAATAATAATTGATAAGATTTTTTATAAAGGAAAATTTGTTGGAGAAGCATCTCTTTATACAAGTGCAAAAAATGGGCTTTATAGTATTGATAATTTAATTATTAACAATGATGATTATTTTTTCCAACTAAATGGATTTGAAAAATCAAGAAATGGTAAGATTACTACAAGGGCGGAGATTGATTTTAAAAGTAAAAAGTTATCACGACTTATTAAACTATTTTCTTTGAATAATGTTGCTAATGCTGATTTTGTAGATATTTCTGCAAATATAAGCTGGAGAGGTAAATTTTTGGATTTTAATTTCAATAACTTAAATGGAAGTGCTAAGCTAGACATTCAATACTTGAAAATGCTTAACTTAAAAACTGGTGGAGCAGGTGTTTTAGGGCTTCTAGATGTTGCTAGTTTAGTTAAGCGAATTTCTTTAGACTTTAGTTCTTTATCAAGCTCTAAGCTAACATTTGATAAGATAAAGGGGCGTTGGAATATTAAAAATTCAATTGCTAAAATTTCTAAGTTTAAAGCTGAAGGTGGCTTGGCAGTAATTCGTGCCAAAGGTGGATTTGATATAAAACATAAAAATTTCAAAAAACTACAACTAACAGTTTCACCCAAAATAAGTAATGCATTGCCAGTTATTGGTGCTGGAGTTGGTGGTTTTGTTGGGGCAGCTGCAGCTTTAGTTGTTCAACAGGCAATTGGCGATAAATTAGACAAAGGAATTGGAACGAAATATAATATAACTGGAACTTGGTTAGATCCAATAATTAAGAAAAAATAAATAAAACGAATGGAAAATAAAAGGAGAGTGAAATGAGTGTAAATTTATATAACAGAAGTCTATTAAGTTTAGTAAATCATACTGCAAAAGAGATTAACTACTTAGTTCAGCTATCAGCTAGATTAAAATCTGCAAAAAAGGCAGGAAAAGAAAAAAAATATTTAGAGGGGAAAAATATAGCTTTGATTTTTGAGAAAACCTCAACTAGAACAAGATGTGCATTTGAAGTTGCAACTTATGATCAAGGTGGAAATGTAACATTTATTGACTCAGCAAGCTCACAACTTGGACATAAAGAAAGCGTGGTTGATACAGCAAAAGTATTAGGTTCTATGTATGATGCTATTGAATATCGTGGCTTTGGTCAGGAAATAGTTGAAACTCTTAGTGAAAATGCAGGCGTTCCTGTTTTTAATGGTTTGACTGATGAATTTCACCCAACTCAAATGATTGCAGATTTACTTACAATGCAAGAAAATTCCACAAAACCACTTAAAGATATAAGTTTTGCTTATTTGGGAGATGCTAGAAATAATATGGGAACTTCGCTTTTATTGGTTGCTTCAAAACTTGGTATGGATTTTAGGATTGCTTGCCCCAAAGAGCTAGCCCCTAAAGAAGATATTATGCAAATATGTAACCAGTTTGCGAAAGAATCTGGTGCAAAAATAACAATCACAACTGATAAACTAAGAGCTGTTGATAATGTTGATTTTATTCATACTGATGTTTGGGTTTCTATGGGAGAGCCTGTAAATTCTTGGAAAAATAGAATAAATTTACTGTTAGATTATCAGGTTAATATGAGCTTAGTTAAGGCTTCAAACAATGAAAATATAAAATTTATGCACTGCTTACCTGCTTTTCACAATACGCAAACTAAAGTGGGCAAAGAGATTGCTCAAAAATATCCAAATCTAAAAAAAGGAATAGAAGTTACTAATGAAGTTTTTGAAAGTGATTTTAATATTGCTTTTGAACAAGCGGAAAATAGAATGCATACTATTAAAGCAATTATGGTTGCCTCTCTTTCCAAAATACAATAGATTACTCTTATGAAAAAAAATATTTACTTTTTTGTTTTACTTAGCTTTATAAATTTTGCAAACTCTACCGATTTACTGAAATGTAAAACTGAAAATGGTGGAACTATATTTTTTGATGCAAATTCTAAGAAAAGCACTAAGTGTGTTGATACACCAGTGAAAATGCTTTCAACAAATAGCATATCTACAAAAAAAAAGAACCCTAAGTCAAATATTTTAGCGGATTTACTTAATGGTAAAAAAATAAAATCTAAAAAAAGAGCTATTAAAGAAATTCTTATTTTTGATTATGGTGCTAGGAATTTGGTTTACTACACCGCCCCTGTTAGAAAAAACATTGATGTTTATAAACTAAAACCTGGGGAAGGGATTAATAAAATAACTGATATTTTAATGAAATATAAAGATCTTAATGCAGTTCATATAATTGGTCATGGACGCCCTGGCTATTTTGAGCTTGGTAGTGCTGGATTTAATGCGGCAACTATCCATAATGTTGCTTTATGGAGCATCGCATTATCTGATGATGCTGATATTTTACTTTACGCTTGCGATCTTGCTGGGAATTATGCAGGAGTTAACCTTGTAAATACCCTAGCACAACTAACTGGAGCTGATGTTGCTGCTTCTGAAAATACAACAGGTCCCAAAAATTCTGGTTACGGTAATAGTGATTGGAATTTAGAATTAAAAACTGGTCCAATTGAAACCAAAATGCTTTTCACCCAAGAAGTTAAATATATGGAGCAATATTCAAGAACTCAGCGAGCTATGCAATACTGTAAAAGTAAATTTTATACCAATTTAGAAGATTGTCCAGAATACAGAACTGAGTATTTTAAACTTATAAAAATAATGGGCGGGCAGTAATGCTTGAAGACAATTTAAATTTAGTTAAGCAACAAGTATTAATAACAAGCCAAAAATCCAACAATAAAAAACCTAAAATAATAGCTGTTAGTAAAAAGCACTCTGATAAATCAATAAGAGAAGTATTTAATTTGGGGCAAATTGATTTTGGGGAAAATTTCTTACAGGAAGCACTTGAAAAACAGCAAAAACTAACTGATTTAAATATTATTTGGCATTATATTGGTTCAATTCAGTCTAATAAAACAAAAAAAATAACTGAGAATTTTAGCTGGGTTCATACTGTTTGTAGTTTAAAAATAGCCCAAAGGCTTTCAAATCAAAGACCGATAAGCTTAAAACCTTTAAACATTTGCTTACAAATAAATATTGATGAAGAGGAAAGTAAGTCAGGTTTCATTGTAAATAGTAGTTTTATTGGTACAGTTGAACAAATATCTAAGTTAGAGAATATTAATTTAAAAGGATTGATGGTAATTCCCAATCCAAGTTTAGATACTTCAAATGCATTTGAAAAAACTAAAAACTTACTCAATAAAATAAATAACTTACTTAATTTAGAAACTAAATTAGAAACCCTTTCAATGGGTATGAGTTCTGATTTAAAACAAGCAATTACAGAAGGCGCAACAATGGTTCGAATTGGAACTGCAATTTTTGGAGAAAGAAATTATGACTAATAAATTCAAATATTCTTTTATTGGCTCAGGAAATATGGCTAAAGCAATAATTAAATCTTTGATAAGTTCTAATATTTCACCTGAAAATATAATATCCAGCGATTATAACGCAGATATTTTGGTGAAAATAAAAGAGCAATTTAATATAAAAACCAGCCAAAATAATAATGATTGCTTAAATTCAGAAGTTATTATCATTGCAGTAAAACCACAAGTGCTTAATGATGTTCTTGAAAAGTTAGATAAAAATATAATTAAAACTCAAGTTTTCCTATCAATTGTTGCAGGTGTTAGCACAAGTAGTTTTGAAGGTATTTTGGGCAAAAATATAAAGCTAATTAGAACTATGCCAAATACACCAGCTATGATTGGTGAAGGGATTACAGGCATTTACGCTAATAAAAATATTGGTTTAGCCGATAAGAAAGTGATTAATAATTTACTTTTAAAAATTGGTAAAACTATTTGGGTAAATGATGAAAATAAAATAAATATTATAAATGCAATTTCAGGCTCTGGTCCTGCTTACTTTTTTACATTCATAAAGTTAATAGCAAAATCTGGTGAAAAACTAGGACTTGATTATAAAGATGCTTTAGAGCTGGCAACACAGACAGCAAAAGGTTCCGCTATGTTAATTGAGTCTCAGAAAGTAGAAAGTAGTTTAGAAATGCAAAATATTATAAATCAAGTAACTTCAAAAGGCGGAACAACCATGGAGGCTTTAAATAGCTTTAAAAACAACAATCTAGATAAAACTATAAGTGAAGCTGTTATTGATTGTTATAATAAAGCTTTGGAGCTAACTAAATAAAACTGATAAGCTGGCTTTAAACAAAAGTTTGTTTTAAATAAAAAGATAGTAAACAAATATTTACAACCTATAATTATAACTAAAAAAAGAGGTGATTTATGTCTGAAAAAATATTAAAAGCGCAGAGGGTATTAAAAAAAAGTCTTAAAACTTTAAAAATAAACTCAAAAGAGTTGTCATTTGATTTATTTGTTGTTGCTACAATTGATTTATTAATGCTAATTGAACGGGATGAATTTATTAAAAGAGTAAATGACCCAAATAAAAACAAAGGAAATGGATATTACAATCGGTGTTTAAATGGTTTTTCTAAAGATATTGTTGTTTTCATTCCTAGAGTTAGAGTTGCAGGTTTTTCACCAATAACACTAAAGCTTGCTAAATTAAACTATGATAACGCTTATCTAATCATTCATTCATTATATAAAGACAATTTAACTAGTGAGAAAATTTTGACTATTTCAAAAACTATATTTGGCAAAGACATATCAAAAAAAGAACTTTCTAGTTTAGTGAAAATATTTAATTTGTTTAGAGTTTCTTGGCAAGATAACTCATTAGAGCCATTTTACAAAAAGACTTTACTTGAATGTATAAGCAAACATATAAAATTTATAAAAAACAAAAAAAGAAAAAAAGAAAAAAAGAAAAAAAGAAAAAAAGAAAAAAAGAAAATAGATGATAAAAAAAATCCCTAATTTCTTAGGGATTTTAAATTTGGTATATTAGTCAAAAAAATAACCAATCAACCCTCACTAACTACATCAATTCCTGCAATTTTAGATTGCCAAATTTTAGGACCTGTTTTATGCACAGCATTTCCTGTGCTATCAACTGCAACAGTTACAGGCATATCAACTATTTCAAATTCATGCACCGCTTCCATTCCAAGTTCAGGGAAAGCAACAACTCTAGCAGATTTTATAGCTTTAGAAACCAGATAAGCAGCACCACCAACAGCAATTAAATAAATAGCTCCATTTTTTTGAATAGACTCAATAGCAAGGTCTCCTCTTTCAGATTTACCAATCATTCCTAAAAGCCCCATTTCTGATAACATAAAATCAGTAAATTTATCCATTCGCGTAGAAGTTGTAGGACCAGCTGGACCAACCACTTCATCACGAACAGCATCAACTGGTCCAACATAGTAGATAAATCTATCTTTGAAATCTAATCCTTCTGGTAATTTTTCACCATTTTTAACCATATCAAATATTTTTTTATGAGCTGCGTCTCTTCCTGTAAGGATTTTGCCAGATAATAAAATAGTATCTCCTGCTTTGTATTTTGAAACATCCGCTCTTTTGAATTCATTTAAATTAATTTTATGAGTTTTGTTTGCCTGTGAGCTATCTCCAGATAGACTTACATCTGGCCATTGTGATAAATTTGGAACAGGTAATTTTGCAACTCCAGAACCGTCAAGTGTAAAGTGAACATGCCTTGTTGCCGCACAATTGGGTATTAAAGCAACTGGTTTTCCAGCAGCGTGAGTTGGACAATCAAGTATTTTTACATCAAGAACTGTTGATAATCCGCCTAAACCTTGTGCGCCAATTCCTAGCGCATTTACTTTTTCAAATAACTCTACTCTTAATTTTTCGGTGGTAGTTTTTGCTCCTCGTTCAATTAATTCGTGAATATCAATACTTCCCATAAGTGAGCGTTTTGCCATTAAAACAGCTTGTTCACAAGTTCCACCAATTCCAATTCCAAGGATTCCAGGTGGACACCAACCAGCACCTAAGCTTTTTACAGTTTCCAAAACCCACTCAACAATATCATCACTTGGGTTCATCATCTTTAGTTTTGATTTGTTTTCAGAACCACCACCTTTGGCAGCAACAGTTATATCAACTTTATTTCCAGCAACTAATCTTGTATGAATTACTGCTGGTGTATTATCTTTGGTATTTATCCTTTTACCTGCTGGATCTGAAAGCACTGAAGCGCGCAAAACATTATCTGGATTCAAATATGCTTTTCTAACACCTTCATTTATTAAGTCTTCCAAAACCTTATCAGTTTCAAAGCTAACATTCATACCAATATCAATAAATACATTTACAATTCCTGTATCTTGGCAAATTGGGCGTTTTCCTTCTGCACACATTTTTGAATTTACTAATATTTGTGCAATTGCATTTTTAGCTGATTCAGATTTTTCTTTTTTATATGCTTTGTGCATAGCGTCCAAAAAGTCTTTTGAGTGATAATAAGAAATAAATTGTAAGCTTTCTGCAATACTTTGAATTAAATCATTTTCTTTGATTATTGTGCGTGACATAATTTTCCTCGTGAGTGAAATGTAATAAAACGAATAAAAAATATTAATAAATATCTAAACCAAGTATTTTAACAAACTTTTATCCAATTTAGCTAAATCAGACTGAAATACTTGGTTTAATTTGGTTTAATTTGAGTTACTATTTTACAGTCTTAGTGATTTTTCAATATGGTCATCTGTTGGCTCAAACCCTTGTTCTTTATAGAAATCAAAGATAACATCAACAACTTCATCCGCATCATCAATTATTTGAAAAAGATTTAAATCATCAGGAGAAATAGTTCCTTCTTCAATTAAAGTATTTTTAAACCAATCAACTAACGGTGTCCAAAATTTAGAACCCATTAAAATTATTGGAAATCTGTTAATTTTACCAGTTTGCATAAGCGTGAGAACTTCTGCTAACTCGTCCAAAGTTCCAAAACCACCAGGCATAACAACATAAGCAGAAGCATATTTCACAAACATTACTTTTCTTGAGAAAAAGTGGTCAAAGTCTATTGAAATATCTTGGAATTCATTAAACGACTGTTCATGCGGAAGCACAATATTTAAACCAATAGACTTAGAACAACCTTTTTGCCCACCTTTGTTTGCAGCTTCCATAATTCCTGGTCCACCACCAGAAACAATTGAAAACCCAGCTTCGGATAATTTATAAGCAACATCAACGGTAAGTTTATAATGCTTATGCTCTGGATTAGTTCTAGCGGAGCCAAATATTGAAACTGATGGCGTGATATTGGCTAAAGCCTCAAATCCAGCAACAAATTCAGACATTATTTTAAATACTTTCCATGATTGTTTTTCTAATTTTTTCTTGTAATTTTCGGTTGGTTCTACTTTTCTTGTCATATTGTCCTCTTAGTTTTTAATGATTATTTTAACAGCCTTTTATTCTACCATTAAAACCATATAAATATCTTTTGTATTAAAAATTATAAAATAATTAAAGGATTAGGTTTTTTTTTAGTAAAATAGAAAGCTATTAAAATTATTTTAAGAATAATAAATGAAAAATAATAAACTAAAAAGAAGCCAAAAGTTCATAGGATTACTTATTTATCTATCAACTTTTGTGGCTTGCAATGCCTTTGCTGAGAAAATGGATATCAATACTCCAAGGGGTGAATACACTCAAAAATTTATCACTCCAAACAAGTTGATAACAGAGATTTGTGTAATTCCAAAACATTTCCCAAAAGCCGATTATAGAAAAAAAGATAGGAAAATAGAACGAACTTTGTGTGGTTATGATTTTTATGGGGAAACTACTTTAAATGGTCCCAATATACCTTTAACTTATGTTGCTATTTGTCCAAAAGTTAGTTCAAGCAACCCTGGTGTTGAAATTTATGATTTAGATGATGGTGATTTAACCGTTGATGAATTTAAAGAGCAACAGTGCGTTAAAAAAACAAAGGTCAGAAACAAAGAAAAAGGAAAAAAAGTAGCAAAATTAAAGCAAAGTATATCCTGTAGTTATACGCCTTCATTACTTGCTTATTATCATCTTTCAAGAATACTTGGTAATATTGGCGATATAAATCCGACAGTTATTAGAACTATTGAGTTAAAAGAGCATAAAAAAATAGTTAAATTAGGTAAAAAAGTTGCTGAAAAATATGGTCTAAAAGTTCAAGGTATGACTTGGGAAACTTTTTCTAAGGTTGAAAAAAATGATGGAACAGAGATCGCAAGAAAACATTCTAAAAATGTATTTACAACTGATTACAAACAAATTTTTGGCGCATTAAAAAAGAATGTGAAAAAAGAAGAAAGATATAAAGAATTTTATATTGCAAGAGCAAAAAGCACCTATAAAAAACTTAAAAAACAGCCTTTTGTGAGAATATTATCAAGAAGAAAGTTTAAAGAAAAACACAGTATTCCTAAGCTATTTCAGTTAAAAGATTATTCAGATATGCTAGTTCTAGATTATCTTTTGAGTCAAGAGGATAGGTTTGCAAATATTCATTATAAGACTTACTATTATTCTTTAAAGGGTAAAAAAATAAAGAAAAAACTTATAAAGAAAAAAAACAAACTCACAAAAAATGATATAAAAGAAAATAATATTTTAGTAGTTAAAAGGTTAGTTTTAAAAGATAATGACTGTGGTGTTAAACGAATAAATAGAACAAGAAATTCAAAAATATTCAAAAGAATTTCTCATATGAGTTTTAAAACTTACAGAAAACTTCTATATTTAAACTCTGTTATAAATAAAAAAGAAACTAAAACTTTTTTCAAAACAGAAGCGCTTTTTACTGGGAAAGACTGGAATAGATTTAGAAAGTTAGTTAAATCACTAACTTCAATTGTGCAAAAAAGATGTAAATCTGGAAAACTAAAATTAGACTTGAATCCAGAGAGAAAAATGCTTGGTAAAGAAGTAATAAAATCTAAAAAATACTGTGAATTATAGGAGTAATTAATATATGAATTATCAACAAATCAAACTAAATAAAATAATTCTAATACCATTTTTACTTTTGGTTTTAGGTCTATCAACAGCTTTTGCAGGAATAAAAACTATTCGCTCAAACTCACTAGAAGATAGAGTTCAAATAGTTTTGGACTTAACTAATAAAGCTAAGTTTGATTTTTTTAGCCTTGCAAATCCAAATAGAATAATTGTTGATGTAGACTCTAAATATTCAAAAAATTATAGAAATAAACTATCCTTTAAAAACCGTGGAATAACAAAAGTCAGAACAGGTGTGAGACCTGATAAAACTATGCGTGTCGTGCTTGATTTAAAATATAATTTCAAATGGAAAATCACTCAATTAATGCCTGAGCCAAGTATTGGCAGAGGATATAGAATAGTTATAGATATTTATGATAATAAAGTTTCAGACGAGCAACAGGTTGTAAAGTCAGTAAAAAAACGACCTGTTAATATTTTATTAGAACCTTATGAAATACCACAAAAAACTCCAGTTGTTATTGTTACACCAAAGAAACCTGTAAAAGTAAAACCAAAAGCAACTCCTAAAGTTATAACAGTTTCTAAACCAAAAAATCGACCAATAAGCTCACAAAAAACAATTATAGTCATTGATGCTGGGCATGGTGGAAAAGATCCTGGCTCAATTGGTGCAAATAAAACTAAAGAAAAAACAGTTGTTTTACAAATTGCCAAAGAATTACAAAAAGAAATAAATAAAGTAAAAGGAATGAAAGCTATTTTGACCAGAAGCACCGATAGGTATATTCCTTTGCGCGGTAGAATTAGAATTGCTCAGAAAAAGAAAGCAGACTTATTTGTTTCAATTCATGCTGATGCATTTACTAAGTCTAATGTTCGTGGTTCTTCAGTGTTTATCTTATCCAATCGTGGAGCATCTTCAGAAGCTGCCAAATTACTAGCAAAAAAAGAGAATTCTGTTGATTTCAAATATGGTATAAGTATAGGTGGATATGATAGTGATATAACAAAAGTTTTAGTTAAAATTCAACAAGATGCAACCATAGAATCAAGTTACTCTTTAGCCAAAGAAACACTTAGAAAACTAAAAGGTATTGGAAGTGTCCACAAACGATATGTTGAAAGAGCTGGTTTTGTAGTTCTAAAATCTCCTTCAATACCATCTATGCTAGTTGAAACAGCATTTATTTCAAACCCAGCTGAAGAGAAAAAATTAAAATCAAAAAAATATCAACGAAAATTGGCCAAAGCAATTACTGCTGGAATTGTGAAATATTTTGATACTCATTTGCCACAACATTTATTACTTATTCAGAATAAATAGTGTAAATAATAACTTAATAACAATCAAAGTAATTCCTTTATTAATCAAATGGCTTAAGCCCACAAAAAAGGGAGCCAGAAAAGACAAGCCTTTATAAATGAAAGCGTATAAATTCGATATAAATTTAAATTCAAAAGCGACAACTAAAGAAAAAATAGTATGGATGTTATATCTTGGAGTATTTTTTTTCTTAGTTTATGGACTTAGTAATTTCATAGCTTCGCAAACTGCACCGCATAACTCAGTTTATATGGAGTGGGAAAAAAACATTCCTTTTATAAGTATTTTCATTATTCCTTATATGTCTTTGGATTTGTTATTTATTTCGGTTTTTTTTGCACCTTATAATAGAACAGAATTAAGGACTTTAGCATTAAGGATTTTTGCTTTAATTAGTTTTTCCACCCTAATATTTATAATAATTCCTTTGCAATTTAACTTTGAAAAGCCTGAAATTAATAGTTTTCAAACCTTATTTTATTTTTTAAAATTGGATAAACCTTTTAATCAGCTTCCGTCTTTGCATATTTCATTTTCAGTCATTTTTTTCTGCAGTATTAAACCTAAGATTAACTCAAACCTTGCTAAGTACTTAATATTAAGCTGGATTATTCTAATTTGCTTATCAACTTTATTTACTTTTCAGCATCATTTTTGGGATATTCCAACTGGTATTATTGTTGGGTTTCTAGCTGTTTATTTTATTTCACCTAGTAAATCTAAGTTATTATTTAATTCATTTTCAACCCCAAGAAGTATTAAAATAGCAGGATATTATCTTTTTGCTGCTGTAATTATAAGTTTTATCACAATGCTATTTGGTGATATCAATTTATTTACCATCATTCTAACTTGGTTATTTGCTTCTGTTTTAGTTGTTAGCATTGCTTATGCTTTTGGCTTTAAGCACCTAATTGTTAAAACTAATTCTAAAGCAAACTTTGTCCAAAAAATATTCTTTCTGCCCTACTTCTTAGGAAACCATATATCTTTAAGAATTTACCAAAAAAAATTAAAAGCATATGTGAAAGTGAAAAATAATGTATATATCGGACGATATTTAAAGATAGAAGAAGCCAATCAATTACTTAATAAAAACATCAAAAAATCACTTAATCTAGCTCTTGAACAACAGTTTATGCCAGTATTTTTTGATGAAACTAGACTAGCTTTTTTAGACCAAACAATACAATCTCCAGAAAGCTTACATAAAGCCGTCCAACATATAGAAAGCAATTTAGATGGAATTTATATTCACTGTGCTTTGGGACTTTCTAGAACTATTTTGGTTATAAGTGCTTGGTTAATTTATAATGGCAAAGGTTTACAAGAAATCTATAAAATACTTAATGAAATTCAACCTAACTATGTAAAGTCTAAGTATATGATCATAAACTTAGAAATTTATAAAAAATGGTTAGAAAAGCAAATGAAATATAACCAATGAAAAGCTCAAATAAAGTCTATATTGCAATTGGTAGCAATTTGAAAAAACCAATAAAACAAGTTCAAAAAGCAATTGAAATAATGAATTTGTCAACAGCTATTCATATTTCAAAAACTGCAAAAATTTACAAATCAAAACCTTATGGCGTAACCAATCAACCAGACTTTATAAATACAGTTATTGAAGCAAATACTGAACTAACACCTTATGAGCTTTTGAGTTATTTGCAAAACATAGAAAAACAACTTGGGAGAACAAAAGAAAAACACTGGGGTCCAAGAATTATTGATTTGGATATAGTATCTTATAATGATTTAGTTATAAATGAAGAAAACTTAAAAATCCCTCACCCATTGGCTTATGATAGAGAGTTTGTGATTATCCCACTAAATGATATAAACCCACAGCTAAGCATTAAAACACAAGGAGTAGTTTCTGAGTTGGCGAAAAAATTCTCAAATCATAATATGCAGGTTGTTGATTTTGATGAGTTTTTATAGGTTTTAATTGTATATTTTTTTCATCTACCAAGTGAGTGATCTACTATAGCTGAGCTATATTTTAGCTATTTAATCATTAACCTTTTTGAGTAAATAACTCTCAAAGCCTTTGTTTGGTAGCATTTCTTTTTCGAAAATCATTTTATGTTCAGTGAATAATTTATTAGGGTTTTTAGAGTTATATTCTCCAGTTTTATCTATTAGAGGGTGCCATTTTGGTAGTGGTTTATTGTTTGTTCGTAGAACATAAGCGCAGCTATTTGGTAGCCAATCAATCACGCTAAGGTCTATTTTTTGCAAATCCACACAGTCAAAAACTAATTTTTGTCTATTTTTATAATTTGTGCATTTACCTGTTTTTTTATCTAACAAATCACAAATAACTTTGGTGTAATAAACATAGTTATCATCTTCAACTTTTTCAATACAACAAAGTCCACAGCCATCACATAACTGTTCCCATTGATATTTTGTTAGTTGGTTTAGTGGTTTTTCCCAGAATGGTTTTTGCATATTTTCTTATGAATTATTTTCTTTATTTTTCACTTCACTTAAAGCTTTCAAAAATAATATCACTAATTTTGTGTCCTAATTTCAAACCTCTTTTTTCAAACTTTGTTATTGGGCGATATTCTGGTTTTTCCACATAATTATCTTTGCTAGTATTTTTTAGAAAATCAAGCAAATTCATAACTCGTATGCAGTGTCTTGCATAATCTTCCCAATCTGTAGCTATATGAATTCGTCCTTTATTTTTTAGAATTCTATTTAATTTCTTACAAAATTCTGCTTGAATTATTCGCCTTTTAAAATGTTTTCGTTTATGCCAAGGGTCTGGGAAAAATAGTTGAAATCTATCAATACAACTATCTGGCAACATTTTATCAATAATCATAACGCCATCATCTTCAAGTATTTTTACATTTTCCAAGCCAGCATTGTTCGCAAGCATCAAAGCATGACCTACGCCAGGCTTATGAACTTCAACCCCAATAAACAATGTATTAGGACTTTCCTTTGCCATTTGAATAAAACTATCTCCATTGCCAAAACCAAGCTCCAAAACAACTTTATTAAACTTTCCAAATTTAGAAAAATCTAAAATCTCATCTTTAAAGTCAATTCCATATTTTGCCCAGTAATTATCAATTGCAAACTGTTGACCCTCAGTCAAACGCCCGTGGTGGCGGACAAAACTTTTTATAACCCATTTTGTTTTATCTTCTTCAAAAGGATTTATTTGGTCTATTTCTTGATTTTCTATCTCTTGATTTTCTATTTCTTTATTTAGTCTTTCTTTATTTTTCATAACTTATTATTTTATCATAATTTAACTATCATCTAATGGATCTAAATGTATATTTATTAGCCATTCATTCTTAAAATCTAATTGTTTAATTTTGTTTTCTATATCATCACAAATATGATGAGCGTCCAAAAGTAAAAATTCAGGTGTGAAAACAATGTCAACATCAACACAATTTATATTTCCAGAACGCCTTGTTCTTAAGTCGTGATAGCCTGTTGTTTTAGTTTCTGATTGAATTATTTTCTCAATATCCAAAACCATTTCATCATCAAGTGCGCCGTCTAATAAAATATAAATACCTTCTTTAATTAGAGAATAAGCTGAATAAATAATATAAATAGCTATTGCAGCACCAACTATTGAATCTATAATTTCATAACCTGTCAAATTCACCAGAACCAAGCCTAATAAAATAGCCAAATTGCTATAAATATCAGTTTTATAATGCAACAAATCAGACTTTATAACTAAACTCTGAGTTTTTCTAGCAACAATTCCCAAATAAATAACCAAACAAATTGTAATTATTAAAGAGACTGCCATAGCTATGATTGAAATATTTAATAATTCTGTATCTTGCTTATTTATAAACTTTTTAATTGAAGCATAGAATATATAAATACCAGAAATTGTGATAACAGTTCCTTCAATAACAGCAGCCAAAGCTTCAATTTTACCTCTTCCATAATTGAATTTATTATCTGCTGGAAGCTCTGATTTACTTACAGCAAAAAAATTAAAAATAGAGATAATCAAATCCAAAACGGAATCTATCGCTGAAGCTAAAACTGCTACAGAACCACTTAGAACACCAATAATTAACTTAATAATTATAAGGATTGCTGAAGTTAAACTTGCTACTATTGTTGCTTTTTTTTGTGAAGTCATTGGTTATTAGTTTTATCTTATTAGTTTTTAAATTAATAAGCTTTTCCCAAAGCAAGTGCTAATGAAACTCTACTTTGATATTGTTGAAGCTTTATATTTTCCAAAAACTGTTCTGCATTATACCTTGCTGATTTTGCGTTTAATAATTCAAATATACTGCTCACACCGTTGCTATAATTTGTTTTAGCTTGGCGTTCTACTGCTTTTGAATTATAAAGTGAGCTTTTTGCTAATCTAAGTTGTTTTTTTAGTGAACTATTGTTATTTAAAGCATTTTCAACTTCTAACAATGCATTCAAAACAACCTGCTGATAATTGTTATAAGCTGAATTTGATTGAGATTTAGCTTGCCCAACTCTAGCCTTTCTTCTTCCTGCATCAAAAATTGGTGCAACAACCCCAAAAGCAAGCGTCCAAACATTTAAACTACCGTTAGTTAAATTGCGTAATTTATCAGTTGTTCGCCCAAGTGAAGCAGTCAAATTAAACTTAGGAAACATATCTTTATAAGCAATCAAAGCCACTTTATCTAACTGCATAACGCTTAAATAACTTTGTTTAATATCTGGTCTTTTTAGTAGAACTTCTGATGGAATTTCAGCCAAAATTATTTTATTTATTTTTGGATATCTTTTAACTTTTTTAAACCCTTGAGGTAACTTTTCACTTGGATACAAACCTAATAATATATTAAGCGTTCTAACTGATTTATTATAATTTAACTTAGCTTGTTGCACTCTAGTTTTTGCATTTAACGAGCTTACTTTGGCATTATTTAAATCTGCCGTTCCAGACAAACCAAGAGAAACTTGACCTCTTATTACTTTCTCTAACTGCCTTATACTTCGTTGTTGGCTTTGATTTATTCTTAGAGTTTTTTTCGCACTAATTGTTTGAAAATAAACTTGTATTGCTTGTGAAACCAAAGACTGTTCCAAGCTTTCAAGCTTTTGCTGTTGAATTTGTTTAGAAATTTCAGAAGACTGCAATTGGTTTTTATTTCTGCCCCAAATATCCAATTCCCAAGAGCTATCCAAAGAAACTCTATAACTATTGCTTGTTGTTCTTTGTTGTCTTATTTCACGATTAGTTGATGATTTATTTCCAGAAAAATTCAAATTTGGCAATAAGCTAGCTTTACTAATTTCTATACCAAAATCAGCTGCTTTTATATTTTCTTTGGCAGCTTTTATTGAGAAATTATTTTCACGAACAAGTTTTATAATTTGAGATATATTTTCATCATCAAATAACTCTGACAAACTTTCCACAACCTCTAATTTATGTATGCTTTGAGTTTGCTCAAAGGCTTTTACTAATTTAAACTCAGCATTAGAACTATGTGCAATTGGCTTTGTAGCACAACTTATAACTAATAATAAACTTACTAAAATATAATATATTTTATGATTTGATTTGGAATTATTTTTATTTATTTTGTTTTTCATAGGCTTAAAATCTCTTTGTGTAATTTATCTAACTTTTTATAAAGTGTTTTTTTATCAGAATTATTTGTAATAACAAAATCTGCTAAATTGTTTTTTTCTATTTGTGGCATTTGTGAAGCTACTATTTTCTCAATCATTTCTTTGTTTGCATTATCACGGCTCATTGCTCGTTTTATTTGAATATTCTCATCAATATCAATAACAACAGTTTTATCACAAACCTCATAAATCCCTTTTTCAAATAACAATGGGGCAACTAATAAAGTATAACTTGCTTTAATTGGTGTGGTTTTTAATTTATCCAAAATACTTTTTCTAATAGCTGGCATAATTATGCTTTCATAACTTCTCAGGAGAATTTTATCATTAAATATAAGTTGTTTTATTTTCTTTCTATTTAAATTTCCATCTTCTAACAAACTATCTTTACCTAATAATTTAGCTATTTGTGAATTTATTTCAGAAAAGGGTAAAACCACCTCACGAGCAACAATATCAGCATCAACTATAAATGCGCCAAGTTTTTCCAAATAATTAGCTGCAAGTGTTTTCCCACTTGCTATCCCACCAGTTAAACCAATTATTTTTTTCACTTTTTTGTATTATTTAGATTTTTAAATAACTAAGTTTAACAAGAAACCTAAATTCAACCAAATTATAATCAAATAGAATATTTTTTTGTAAATGTGTAAAACATCACCGTGTAAATTATTTTTTTTAGTTGGGTAAATCATATATTTACAAACCAACCAATATTAAAGAAGTGTATTATAAGCTAAAAATCTGTCCCATAAAATTGAACCACTTCAAGCCAACAAAAGAAAGGGCTTGTAACTATCTTGCAAGATCTTTTGTGCCTATTGAATCCATGGGTTCTGGTATGATTACTCTTAGAAATTCAAATATTACAGACATTAGCCCTCTTAAATATTTTAAAAGAACGACTCGAGTATCATTAAGCGGCAATAATATTACAGATATCACTCCTTTAGCCCAATTGACAGAATTGACAAATATAGACTTGAGTGACAATCCTATCACGGAGATAAAGTCTCTTTTGGGCTTGAAAAAGCTAAAGAGTTTAACATTATACTCTAACTATCAATTACAAGACATATCACTTCTTGGGGGGGTAACTACTTTGGAATCACTTAGTTTTTCAGATTGGAATTACAATACGAATTTTATAAAAAATTTAACAAAACTAGAATGGCTAAGTATCATTAGAGTTGATTTAAAGAATTTAAAGAATTTAAAAAATTTAATAGAATGATAAATGTCGCTTAAAAAGTGTTCCATAAAATTAGACCATTACAGATCGTTTGCTATTTTCCTGATGGTATGCATTTGTGCTTCATTTGCTTCGTGCATACAGTAGTCTATAAACTCCTTTTGTTCTTTAGTTTGTGCCTGAAGATTTAATGTAAGTGCTAGTAATCCCAGTAAAATACTTTTTAACATGATGTCTGCTCTTTTATGAATTGTTTGATCTCTTTATGCATACACCTTCTACTTGTAGAGTGAGACTCTATAAGTAAATAAGGTATATCTCCTCTGTTGTAAACCTCTCCTACTGTTTTATGTGCATCATCACTATATCCTTGCCATACATAAGGTTGAGTCATATCCTCTACATGTCTTGACCTTATTATGGTAACAATGTTTTCAAAAGCATGTCTAAGGCTTCTTACTAGCGTATCAACCTCTCCCCACGTAACAGTCTCTAGCACACCCCAGGGTATGATGTCAGCATTGTCTAAGATATGTTTATATACCATTTTTTCATTGGCAACAAGGGTAAAAAGTAGGTCAAGAAGTACAGGAGAGGGAGGAGTAGTGTTTTTATCATCTTTCACATAAACATCAACACTATTTAAAGTTTCAACTTTTAGATATCTCCCGCAGCTACTTGAGCTACTATTTTATAGTCTTTGTTATTAATATCAGAAGTACCTAATGGATTATTTTTAAGATAAACAAATAAAGAAACTTCTACATTGTCCATACAAAAATTTGCTTTTGATACATATTTTGTTAATTGTATTGCATTTAAATTTGTAAAATTTTGTATATTTACTTTTTTTATTAATTCTTTTTCAACGAAATCTGCACTTTCTTCTTTTATAAAATAAGTGGCCTCAAACAAACCAGCAGGAACCGCTTCTACTAATTCGCATTTTTGGTATTCTAATTGTTCTATATTCAAATGTTTTAAGAAGTCTCGACATACAATATCGATTGGCTTTGTCGGAGTTGCACATGAAGAAGGAAAAGTAATATCTTTCCCCCCACATCCATTTAAAAAAAACATTATATAAAACATAAGTATTATGTGTTTTATCATTTTATTACCTCTATTGTCCCTACATGTTTATCATCTAATCTTGACTTGATTAAATATTCATACAAATCAGTCCATGTCGTAAATTTTGCGCTATGTGATCTAACCCAGTTCAACGTGTTATCATTAGGGTTAAAATCTTTTGCCCTTATTTTATTAATCCCTACTGTTGCACATCCATGAGACAAAGAACCAACATGAACATATCTATCTAAAGTACCACCAGATTTTTCAATTGGGAACCAAGTAGTGGCAAAATTTGTAAATTCTAGATATCCTTCACCTAGCTTATGTGGTGAATCAGCTATTTCTATCTTCCATATACCAAATGGTAATGGGTCCAATACACCTCCATTAGATTCGGCATACTCTTGTGTAAAAGCATCTATTTCTTTGCCATTATACGAAAGCTTTTTTGTAGTTAAATTTAGTGTCAACTTTGCTGCTTTTTTGTGTGGGTTTATTGTGTTAAAATGTGGACCTCCTTTTTGGATAACACTACCTTTTTCATCTTTCAGTCTCCCCTCTAAAACTGTAAATTGTACTCTTCCATTTTCTAGACCTCTTATTTTTACTTTTAAATGTTTCGGTAAAGCAAATAATGGTTCACCACCTTTATCACTATGAGATACTAAAAGCCACCCAGTTTTATCTGTACTAGATACATATGCTTCACAATTACTACTAATACAGCTTCCTGCAATCTGATTAGAATATTTAATTTTAATTACATCCGACATTAACTTTCCTCCTTCTCTCTATTATTTCATTCATCATCTTATTCATAACTTTTATTTTATCTGCTTCATTGGGTAAATCAACTATATTTCTATAGCGTTTCAATTCATTCATAGGTCTCAATACTGTTAAGCCAAGTAATATATATCTATAAATACCTGCTTCAGAGACAATATCTAAAGATTTAGCTTCATCATATAAACCATAGGCTAATTCCTTATTTCTCTCTTCATTAAAATAAAATACTTGCCCTTCAACTTTATACTCCCTTAAAACACCATTAATATATCTAATTTTCTCAAAATAATCAAAAATCTCAATCTGCTTTCTATCAATATATATTTCATGTGGTTGTAGTTCTATTTTTCCTGCTTGCTCTAACTTATCATGAAAAATATCTTTATCTTCTAAATTCTCTAAAAGCAAAGTCTTATTATTTAAATTACCAAGCTTATCTTTAAAAGCAACAAAAAGTGAGTTATTACTTTCAATACACGGGCTTAACCAAGCGTTAATTCCAGCAAAAACTTCATTTATTTTTTCTTGGTTATAAAGTGTTTGAATATAATTTGGTAATATATTAGGGTCATAAAATCCAAAAATTCCTTTTCTAAAATCATCAGGTTTAACTTCAATATTCGCATGTGTAAATTTACTATAATAACCTTGTAATTCTTTTAATGAACAAGAGCTTATAAAATAAGTTGCTATACTCTCCTTAGTTTTACTTAGTAAATAATCTAAAATATCATTATCCTTTTGTAATTCAACTAAAAATATAGGTATCTTTTGAGAATTTATAAATAACTCATCATGCCAAAGGTATTTGTATTTTAAATCTGAAAGAAATACTTTATTAATAACCTCTTTATCCCTCAAGCTATCAATCAATGCATAAGTTTTTAAATTAGTTCCTTTTGATGGGAAAAGTAGTTTTTTATAGTTTGTTATTAGTTCTTTATTCATAATTTAAGTAATCCCCATCTTCATTAAAAAACAAGACATGCAAAAAGGCTTACCTGAATTAACTCTCAGATTAGCAGTCTCAACAGCTTCTGGGTTTCCTCCTTGCACACTAAAACTGCCTTTTACAGTAACCACACCTTTTAACTGAATTCCACTATCATCAATAATAATAGTTCCGCCAGGTCCTTTAATTATAGTTTTCTCACTCGCTGAAAGCGTATGCGTTTTGGTAATAGTTTTTATGCTAGTTCCTGCTTTGAGGCTATGCTTTCCGTTGGTTGTTTGGTCGTGATTTCCACCTGTTTTTATAGTGTGATTTGCAAAAGTTTCGTCCCATCTATGATTTCCAATTTTGGTAATTTTATCTTTTTGGATTTCATTTTCTTGATTTCTGATAACTGTTAATTTTTGGTCGTGTCCAACTGTTAATTTATCATCATTTCCAATTGTATAAGTTTGGTCGTTTCCAATCGTAACCTCTTCATCAACGCCAATATTTTCAGTTCTATTTACGCCAACCGTTGTGGTTTCGTTATTTTTTACAACATTATTTTGGTCTTTTTCTGCATGAATATAAACCTCTTCAGCGTTGGTTGCATCTTCAAATCTAAGCTCGTTAAACCCATCGCCCTTATGGGTTTTGGACTGAATTGACATTCTAGTTTTATGCAAAGGTAAATCATAAATTGGCAAAGTATTTGCGTGAAAAGTTCGCCCTGTGATTATTGGCTGATCAGGATCTCCTTCCAAAAAACTTACGATAACTTCGTGTCCAATTCGTGGAATTGCAATATTTCCAAATCTAGCACCTGCCCAAGCTTGTGAAACCCTTACCCAGCAAGAGCTAAGTTCATCATTTTTACCTAATCTATCCCAAGGAAATTGGATTTTTACTCTGCCGAATTCGTCGCAATAAATCTCTTCATTTTTTGGTCCAACAATATGTGCAATTTGTGGTCCATCAACAACTGGCTTGTGTTGTGGAGTTGGTCGCCATTGGTTTTCTGCAGGAATTAATTTGACAATATTTTCATAACTATTTCCAGCTTCGGTGTTTTCTTCTTGTTGTGAAGTATTTTGCACGCCTCGTTGTGAAACCCCAATAACAAACCATTCTCGGTCAAATTCTTTGCGTCGATGACCTTTGGTTGAGATGCGATTTCCAAGTAATATTTTTGGCTCATCGCCTTTTGCGACCGCCATTTCTGACTCTCTGCGTTCGTATTCTAAACGGAATTTGGTAAACGGCTTGCCTTGTGCATCGCGTTTGTATCGCCCTGGATAATCGTATTTCTCATATTGATCGGCTTCAAATTGATTGCGTGCAAAATCGTTATGTTCTTGAATATAATCAGGATTTGTAAAAGTATAATCTCGCATAACTTGGTTGGTTGTTGCGATTTTTTTCTGATAATGTAGTTGATGAAAAGCTGGATTTGGACGATTTCCACTAGGTTTTGAATTATATTCAACTTCACCAACATTTAATGATAAACCAGTATGATTTGAGAATTTAATCAAATGTTTATCTTTCAAATGCTCAAAATAATAATAAGTTCCTTCTTCAGCCGCCAATCGTTCAATAAATTTCAAATCGGTTTTCACGATATTGTAAGCAATATTCACGCGTTTTATATTTTTCTTGTGCTGTAGCAAATTCTGAACCTTGGATATTGTTCTTTTTTAAGATTATTTCAATAATTTCTTGTGCGTTTTTTTGCTGGAAAACTCTACAATCAGATTGTAAATCAGCCCTCACCAAACTTGGCTCAACCACCATAGTCCAACGGGTGCGACGATAACCAGATTCGCGTTGTAGCAACGAAGTTACAATTCCATTAACAAATCTAACAGGTGTTTTCACGGTCTTTATCTGTGTAAAATGAAAGAGTTGCAGGTTTATCAACAATCTCAGCAAAATCAACTTTTGAATTAAAACTTGAAATATCAAGCTCCAAACGAAAAGGCTCAGAAAGATTTTCTGTCAAATCAAACGAAACCACTTCAAAAATAGGGAACGCAGGTATATCTGCATTGACTTTTAACGCGTAAAAATAATCAGTTTTGTATCAAAGCATATCTCCAAAATTATTAAATATTCAAGTGATTATTGTAGCATATTCTTACATCTAATTAAGTGAAATTTAATAAAATAACTCACTATACCTAAAGCTCAATTACAATATGGTTTTGCACCCTATAATTTCATATTTGTTCTAATCAATAAATCTCTATTCCCAAGAACTTTTCAGTCCTGATTGCTGTTTAGAATTTGAAGTTTGTAAATGGTGTGCATGGGTTAGTGCAATTGCAAGTGCATCCGCAGCATCGCTTTGGACTTTACCTTGCAAACCTAAAATAACTTTTACCATATATTGAACTTGGTCTTTTTTTGCTGCTCCTGTTCCAACAACTGCTTTTTTTATTGCAGTTGGGGCGTATTCTCCAATTGGCATACCATTTAAGGCGGCAACTGCTAGAGCAACCCCTCTTGCTTGCCCCAGTTTTAGAGCAGAATTTGGATTTGCGTGCATAAAAATTTGCTCAATAGCAAATTCCCTTGGTTGATAAGTTTGAATGATTTCAGAAATTCCTTGATGAATTTTCATTAACCTAATTGGCATTTCATCTTTTCCCAAGCGAATGCAACCGCTATCAACATAAGCTGATGATTTGCCATTAATATCAATAATAGCATAACCTGTTACTGTTGAGCCTGGGTCAATTCCTAGAATTCTAATTGCCATAAGTTATTATTTTATTATTTCTGATTATTTCTGATTATTTCTGATTATTTATTAATTATTTGTTAATTATTTTATTAATCAACCTATTAAGCAATCTATTCGCTAATCTATTCACTAATCTGTTAATTTATTAGTTATTAAGCTGTTATTAGCCATTTAACTAATTTATACCTTCTAGCAAAGCATCTATAAAATCATCAGCTTTGAACTCTTTCAAATCATCAATTCCTTCGCCAACGCCTATAAATCTAACTGGTAGATTTAGGTTTTCAGCAATAGAAAATATAATTCCACCTTTTGCAGTTCCATCAAGTTTTGTAATTGTAATTCCACTAAGTTTTAAAGCTTTGTTAAATTCTTTTGCTTGGTTTAATGCATTTTGACCATTTCCAGCATCAATAACTAACATTATTTCATGTGGTGCGTCTGGATTTTTTTTCTTAATAACACGAACTACTTTTTCAATTTCTGCCATCAAATGTGTTTGCGTGTGAAGCCTTCCAGCAGTATCTGCGATTAAAACATCTATATTTTTTGCCTTTGCAGATTCACAAGCATCAAAAATAACCGATGCGGAATCAGAACCAGTATCTTGTGCAATTACTGGAATTTCATTTCGCTCACCCCAAGTTTTTAATTGCTCAACAGCTGCAGCTCTAAATGTATCTCCTGCGGCTAACATAACTGATTTGCCATCTGATTTTAATTTTTTGGCAATTTTACCAATTGTTGTAGTTTTCCCAGCCCCGTTAATTCCAACCATTAATAAAACAAATGGTTTTTTATCAGTAAAATCCAAAGGTTCTTCACAATCCTTTAAAATAGAATTCATACTTATTTTTAATTGATTAACAACGGCCTCACTATCTTTTAATTCTTTTCGGCTAACTTTGGTAGTTATTTCATCAATTATCTTTTTTGTTGCGTCCATTCCAACATCAGCAACCAAAAGTGCGGTTTCTAAATCTTCTAATAAATCATCGTTAATTTCTTTTTTACCAAGAAAAATATTTGAAAATCCAGCACCAGTTTTGGCAAGTCCTTTTTTTAAACTTGCAAAGTAACCTTTTTTAATTGGTTTTTCTTCTTTTTTTTCTGGAATCTTTTCTGGAGTTTCCTCTATAATTTCTTTGGTAATTTCTTTTTCAGTTTCTTTTTCAGTAGTCTTATTTTCTACGATTTCTTTTTCAGTATTTTGTATTTCTTCATTTTGTTCTACTCTTTTCTTTCTCTTTATAAATCCAAACATATTTAATTCTCTTTATTTTTTAGTATGTTTCGCATACTTTCTAATTTATTTTTCACGATATATTTCTATACCAACTTTTTTTGTTTGTTTCAAAGCTTTTGGTTTTTGTATTTTTACTTTTAAAGCTAATACATTAAATTCTAAAAATATTTTTTGGGCTATATTTGCAGCCAAAGCCTCAAGCAATTCAAATTTAGTTTCGCCAACATAATCTTCCACAAAGCTTACTAATTTAAAATAATCAACAGTTTTTGTAACATCATCTTTCTCGCCAGCCTTAACCATATCAACAAAAAGCGTTAAGCTTATAATTAACTTTTGTTTATTAACTCGCTCTTCGTTATTAACCCCAATTATTGCTTTTACTGGAATTTCATTTATAAAAATTTTATCTCGTAACATAGTAAAACCCTCAAATTAATCAAACTTATTAAAATTATTAAACAATATTTGTATTCTACCGCTTATAGTAAATATAGGCAAAGCAAGATATTAAAATAAAACATTACTTTTCCTTATTTGTAGTATTAATGTTTTTTATATTTAAAAAAAGGTGTTATTATTCGTGCATATTTTATTACTAAGAAGAGGTTATTATGAAAGATAAATACGAAAGTGATTCACACAAAATTGACCACCTAATTGGTGCCAAAAGCTCCTATATCCACGGAGAATATCCAGTTCAAGATTTGGTTGAAACTGATATTTTCTCTCCCCTTTTATCAAGGAAAAGGACTTGGTTAGTATTTGCTGCATTTGCAATATTCTTTTTAATTTTGAAGTTTTTTCATCCAAATGTTTCAGATATTGAGAAACTAAGTTCTGACAAAGTTGCCGTTGGTATGGCTATTTTTGCTTGTGTTGCTTTTTTGTGGCTAACTGAGGCAATGCCTTTGGCAGCAACTGCTTTATTAGTTCCAATTCTAGCTGCTTTTACAGGGACTTTTGATGTTAAACAATCTTTAGCTACATTTTCTCACCCGCTGATTTATGTGTTTTTTGGTGGATTTGCATTAGCTTCTGCCCTTGCTTATCAAGGAATTGACAAACTTATCGCTAACCGTATTGTTATGGCTAGTAAAGGTAAAATGTTCTTAGCTGCAGTTTTACTCTTTGCAGCAACTGCCTTTTTGTCAATGTGGATGAGTAATACAGCAACTACGGCAATGATGATTCCTTTAATTTTAGGAATTGTAAACCAAATACAAAATAAAGATGCAGACATTAAACAAAGAACAAAAGTATTCTTTTTATTAGGTGTTGCTTATGCTGCAAGTATTGGTGGAATGGGTTCTGTTGTAGGTTCTCCACCTAATGGAATTGCAGCAAAAGCACTTGATATTAGTTTTGGTGAATGGCTTGCCTTTGGTATTCCTACTGTAATTATTTTACTTCCTGTAATGATTGCAATTTTATATTACCTACTAAAACCAGCTCTTTCTGAAAAAATAAAACTAGAAAAAATGGATTTTAGATGGACAAAACCAAGATTACTAACAATTCTTATATTTGTAGCAACTGCTCTTTGTTGGGTTTTCTCAAAACAAATAAATTCAATAGTTGGAGTTGGCAAGTATTTTGATACTGTTATTGCTTTGTGTGCTGTTTTTGTGCTTTTATTTAGTAGAGTTGTTAGATGGCGTGATATTGATGCTGGAACAGATTGGGGTGTTTTACTATTATTTGGTGGTGGTATTGCTTTGAGTTCAGTTCTAAAAGCTACTGGTGCAAGTCTTTATTTAGCAACTATGTTCTCAAGCCTTGTTGATGGCTTGCCTGTTATTTTAATCATTGGTGGAGTTATTCTTTTTGTTATATTCTTAACTGAATTATCTTCAAATACAGCTACTGCAGCTTTATTTGTTCCAATTTTTTATTCAGTTGGAATGGAAATGGAAGGTGTTACAGCATCAACATTAGTATTACCACTTGCGTTAGCGGCATCTTGTGCATTTATGTTACCTGTTGCAACACCTCCAAATGCAATTGTATTTGGAACAGGGCAAGTCCCACAAAAAACTATGATGAGAGTTGGTATCTTTTTAAATATTATTTTTGCGATTATTCTAACTGGATTATCAAAAATATTGTTTTAAGATTTAACAACAAAACATAACAATTAAGGGAGCTTTCGCTCCCTTTTTTATTTTGAAATTAGTAGCTGAATTTAGTAAAAGTAATAAAACAAGAAGACTAAAATTATGACAAAAAAGAACCAACCAATTTCAAGAAACAAACAAGAAAAAACCCGAACAGCAACACCATTAGAATTATTTTATGACTTGGTATTTGTTGTTGCTATTGCAAATGTAGCGGCTGCATTTCACCATGGAATATCCGTAAATCATATACAATCTTCACTTATAACTTATGTGATGATATTTTTCTCTATTTGGTGGGCGTGGAATTCATACACTTGGTTTGCATCATCTTTTGAAAACTCTGGAAGTATTTTTAAAATCCTAACTTTTATACAAATGATAGGTGCGTTAGTTATTGCATCTGGAGTTAGTTTTGCTTTTGATAGTAATGATTTTAGAGTTATTTTTATAGGTTATTTGATAATTAGAATTGTGGCTATTCCACTTTGCTTAAAGGCTGGAGTGAATAATCCAGAGTATAAAAAAACTGCTCTAACATATGCAATAGGAATTTCAATCAATCAAATTTTATGGGCAATTGCAATATTTTTACTACCTTTTAATTACACTATAATTCTTTTTCTTTGGGGGTTAGAGTTTGTTATTCCTTATATTGCAGAGAGCAAATCACAAACGAAATATCATAATGAGCATATTGAAGAACGATTAGGTCTTTTGACAATTATAGTTTTGGGTGAATCAATATTATCTTCTGTTTATAGTTTTGAAAATATGTTAAAACACTTTTCTATAGATTTATTAATAACAACAATAGGTGCTTTGCTAACTATATTTAGTGCTTGGTGGTTGTATTTTAATACTTCTATTGAAAAACTTCTAAACGATAAAAAAGTAGCTTTTATTTGGGGTTATGGACATTCTGTTTTATTTGCTTCTTTGGCTGCAATAGGTGCTTTGGTTTCTGCAAATATAGATGTTTTGACCCATCATTCTGAAATTTCAATTAAAACTGCTAATATTTCTTTTTCAGTTGTTGTTTCAATATTTTTAGTTAGCCTTTGGTTTACAAAAGATAGATTTGTTAATAAAAAACATTTTGTTATGCCTATTTTTTCAATTCTAATAATTGGTTTAGGTTTTTTACCTTATTCATTATTAACTATTGGTCTGGCTTTGGTTTTACTTAGTTTTTTTAATCATTTTATTATAAATAAATAGTATTAAGTGGAACAATTGATTGCAACTGATTTTAGTTTTAATGCGTATAAATTATATAAATAATACAAACTAACCAATAAGGAGAGTGAAATGAGTAAAATAAAATCATCAGAAATAACATCAGAATTAAACTACAATCGTAGAAGAGATTTTATGAAAAAAGGGTTAATCCTTGGTGCTGGAACTATATTTTCTAAAGATTTATTAGCAGAACCTAATCCAAAAACACTTAAAAAACAACTTACTAAAAATAGACATATTACAAATTACAATAATTTCTATGAATTCACAGCTGACAAAGAAGATGTTACGGATCTTGCCAAAGGTGCAAAATTAAGTAAAGCAGATTGGTCAATTGAGCTTGCTGGAGAATGTGATAATCCTAAAAAAATAACTTTGGAAGATATTGTAAAACTACTAAAAACAGAAGAAAGAATTTATAGATTTAGATGTGTTGAAGGCTGGTCTATGGTTATTCCTTGGCAAGGTTTTGAATTAAATAAATTATTAGCTCTTGCCAAACCTAACTCAAAAGCTAAGTTTGTTGCATTTGAAACTCTTGAAGATGATAGCATTTTTCCAAATCAGAAAAAATCACTTTTCAGTAACGCAGGAATTGAATGGCCATACCGTGAAGGGCTTAGAATAGATGAAGCAATGAATCCTTTAACTCTTATGGCAACTGGAATTTATGGAAAAGACTTGTTAAATCAAAGTGGTGCGCCAATTAGATTGGTTGTTCCATGGAAATATGGTTTTAAAAGTATAAAATCTATTGTGAAAATAAAATTCGTGGAAAAACAACCACTAATGACTTGGAATATGCTTAATGCAAGAGAATATGGATTTTATTCAAATGTAAATCCAAGCGTGGATCACCCAAGATGGTCGCAGAAAAAAGAGAGAATTATTGGCTCAATTCGTAAAAGAAAAACTGAAATGTTTAATGGCTATCAAGATGAAGTTGCAAGCCTTTATAAAGGTATGGATTTGAAAAAATTCTACTAAAACTACTTTAGATTAGATTGTTTAAAACCTTTTTTATAACTTATGAAAAAAATAATAGAAAAATCAATAGTCTTTTTAGCTTGTTTAATTCCTGCATCAGTTCTAGCTTATAAATATTTTTATGATTTAGATGGACTTGGAGCTGAGCCAATTGAATTTTTACTAAAAGCAACTGGAATTTGGAGCTTAAGGTTTCTTTTAATTGGTTTTGCAATAACAACCATTAGAGTTTTGCTAGATATAAACCTTGCTAGATATAGAAGAATGTTTGGTTTATTTGCTTTTTGTTATGCTACTTTACATTTGGTGGTTTATATTGTTTTTGAGCAAGATTATGATTTTAATGAAATTTTCAAAGAAATAACTAGCAAAAAACATTTATTCTTTGGATTTACTGCTTTTTTACTTATGTTTCCTTTGGTAGTAACCTCTAGCAAATGGTTTATGTATAAATTAAAAAAGAAATGGTTTTTACTTCATCGTATATCTTATGCAATATATTTACTTGGTTTTCTACATTTTTTCCTAATCGTAAAATCAGATATTACCGAACCAGTTATTTATATAACTATATTTGTTAATTTGATAATTATCCGCAAACTCCCTTATTTACTTAAAAAATACACTAGGTTTATTGATTAATCATTTGTGATGTTTTTGATTTTTAGTTGTGATAAATCACACTTTTACGATTGTGCGTTATGATTTTATTTTATGTTTTTTTCTTACTTATCACTTCAAATACATATCATTTAGAGACAAAACACCGCCTTGTCTCTACGGTTTTATTTGTTATCCTAAGAAATATACTCAACAACCTCCAAATTAAATCCAGATATATTAGATAATTTTTTTGGAGAAGATAAAAGTTTCATTTTTTCAACATTCAAGTCTGCTAAAATTTGTGCGCCAACGCCATAAGTTCTTAATTCTTTACCATTATTTGTTTGACTGTCTTGGTTATTTGCTGAATTTTCTTGGCTTTCTGAGTTACCTGAATTATTTAGTTTGTTGATAGATTTAATAATATCGTCTGAACTACTTGCATCTGATAATATTACTATTACACCTTTTTCTTGGGTTTCTAATTTTGTAATAGCTTCATTGAGCGTTGTTGAATGTGATTTTGTTGGTGTTTCAAATAAATCTGTGAAAATATTTTGCATATGAACTCTAACAAATGTAGGTTCGTCTTTGTTTATTTGTCCTTTTACCAAAGCATAATGTAAGTTTTGTTCTATTTTATCTTTATAAGTTACAAGTTCTAAGTTTTGCTGTCTAATTTTTAGAGTTGTTTGGGCTACTTTTTCTATTGTTTTTTCAGTTTGTAATCTAAAAGCTATCAAATCGGCAATAGTTCCAATTTTCAAACCGTGTTGTTTTGCAAATATTTCCAAATCAGGACGCCTTGCCATAGTTCCATCATCATTTAAAATTTCAACAATAACCGCTGCGGGGGTAAATCCAGCAAGAAGTGCTAAATCACAACCAGCTTCAGTATGCCCAGCACGAGTTAAAACTCCACCAGATTGTGCAACTATTGGGAAAATATGTCCAGGCTGAACTATGTCCTCTGCTTTTGCGTTAAAATTAGTTGCAGCTTTAATTGTTGTAGCTCTATCATAAGCTGAAATACCAGTTGTAACTCCTTTTGCAGCCTCAATAGAAACTGTGAAGTTAGTTGAAAACTGTGCGTTATTTTGTGAAGTTTGTGGACTAAGATTTAATAGCTCAGCCCGCTCTTGTGTTATTGGCATACAAATTAACCCACGCCCATATTTCGCCATAAAATTAATTATTTCAGGTGTGATAGAATCGGCGGCGACAATTAAATCCCCCTCGTTCTCTCTATCTTCATCGTCCATTAAGATAACCATTTTACCTAATTTTAAGTCTTCTATTATTTCTTGCGTTGAGTTAATTTGTGTCATATTTAGCCTTTTTTCTGTTAATTAATATTAGTTAAGTTTTAAAAAAACAACCTCATCATTTACAAAATCTGCTATTATTTTATCATTAGAAACGAAATTACCAGCTAATAATTCATTCGCAAGTCTATTTTCAACTTCTTTTTGGATTGCTCGCTTAAGAGGTCTTGCTCCAAATATAGGGTCAAAGCCAACTTCAGTTAGAAAATCTAATAATTCATTAGAAACTGTTAGCTCAATATGTTGTCTTTTTACTCTTTTTGCTAAATTATCAATTTGAATTTTTGCAATTTGGCGAATTCCAGCTTTATCAAGTGGATTAAATATAACTGTCTCATCAATTCTATTAATAAATTCTGGCTTAAAATGTTGCCCAACAATTTGCATAACTGCTGAATCTATTTCATCTAACTTGCCTTCTTTAGTTAGTTCTTGAATTTGATAAGAGCCAAGATTTGAAGTCATTATAATAATTGTATTGCTAAAATCCACAACTCGCCCTTGGCTGTCCGTTAGTCTTCCATCATCAAGAATTTGTAAAAATACATTAAAAACATCATTGTGTGCTTTTTCTATTTCATCAAATAAAACTACTGAATAAGGCTTTCTACGAACTGCTTCGGTAAGCATTCCTCCTTCATCATAACCAACATAGCCTGGAGGTGCGCCAATTAACCTTGCAACTGAATGAGATTCCATATATTCAGACATATCAACTCTAACAATTAAATCTTCACTATCAAACATAAACTCTGTCAAAGCTTTGGTTAATTCAGTTTTACCAACTCCAGTAGGACCTAAAAATAGGAATGAGCCAATTGGTCGATTGCCCTCAGAAAGCCCAGCCCGTGAACGCCTAATAGTATTTGCAACTGATTTTATAGCAGTTTCTTGCCCAATAACTCTTTTAGCTAAATGCTCTTCTAATTTCAAAAGCTTTTGTTTTTCACCCTCAAGCATTTTAGAAACAGGAATTCCAGTCCAACGAGAAACAACGCCTGCTATTTCATCTTCTCCAACTTCATTTTTTAAAAGTTGAAACTCTTTTTTCTCAGTGATACTTTCTGCTTCATCAAGCTGTTTTTGTAACTCTGGAAGCTTTCCATATTGTAGCTCTGCGACTTTGTTTAAGTCTGATTTTCTTGTTGCTTTTTCTATTTCATACTTTACCTTATCCATTTCTTCACGGATATGCGCACTTCCTTGGACTGCATTTTTTTCACTAATCCAAATTTCTTCCAAATTAGCATATTCTTTGCCCAAATCTTTAATTTCTTGCTGTAATTTCTCCAAACGCTTTTTAGATAGTGCATCTTCATCTTTTCTAAGTGCAACTTCTTCAATTTTTAATTGAATTAACTTTCTATCAATAATATCTAAAGATTCAGGTTTAGAATCAAGTTCCATTCTTATTTTTCGCGGCAGCTTCATCAATCAAATCAATTGCTTTATCTGGCAAAAATCTATCAGAAATATATCTATTTGATAAAACAGCTGCACTAACTAAAGCTGGATCAGTAATATTTATTCCATGATGAACTTCATATTTTTCCTGTAAACCACGCAAAATAGCAATAGTTGCATTAACAGTAGGTTCTTCAACCAATACTTTTTGAAAACGACGCTCAAGGGCTGCATCTTTTTCTATATATTTACGATATTCATCCAAAGTAGTTGCACCAAAACATTGCAACAAACCTCTTGAAAGTGCTGGTTTCAACATATTTCCAGCGTCCATAGAACCTTCAGTTTTGCCTGCACCAACTAAGTTATGTATTTCATCAATAAATAAAATAATTCTACCGTTTTGTTTTTCTAATTCATTTAAAACTGCTTTTAGGCGTTCTTCAAAATCACCTCTAAATTTAGCTCCAGCCATAAGAGCAGCCAAATCTAATGAAAGAACTTTTTTATTTAATAAACTATTTGGAACATCTCCTGTAACAATTCTTTGTGCTAATCCTTCAACTATTGCAGTTTTACCAACCCCAGGTTCTCCAATTAGAACTGGATTGTTTTTTCTTCGGCGTTGTAAAATTTGAATTGCTCGCCTAACTTCTTGATCTCGTCCAATTACAGGATCTAACTTACCTTGTTCTGCTTGCTCAGTTAAGTCAACTGTGTATTTTGATAGGGCTTCCATTTTGGATTCTCCACTTTCATCATCTATGGTTTGACCATTTCTACTTTCTTTAATTGCAGCTTCCAGATTTTGTTTAGTTGCTCCAAGAGAAACTAATAATTTAGAAGCACTATCTTTACCAGAACTAGCAATTGCAAGTAAAAATATATCTGTTGAAATATAACTATCTCCATATTCTTGAGATAATTTATCAGCTATATTAAAAATTTTGGCAAGCTCATTTGAAATATGAATTTCACCATCGCTTGCACCTGAAACTTGAGGGGCGGAATTAATTATTTGATCTAAGTCCTGTTTTAATTGACCAATTTTCACACCTATTTTAGAAAATAGCGGTTTAACTGATGAATTATCATCAACAAGCAAACTATATAAAATATGCTGAACTTCTATATATTGATGCCCTTTTGAAAGTGCTAAAGATTGTGCTTCTGAAAGCCCAAATTGTAATTGTGTTGTAAATTTATCTATTCTCATCTTAATCTCCATTTTATGTTTTTAGTAATTTTTATATGGAGATTTGTTTCTCAGAATTCAAGGCTTTCTATTTATAGATAGTTAAATTTCACCTTTTAGATATAACTGTCGCTTACTTTCTTCAAGTTTTTCTATTGAATATCTAAGCATAGTTCGTGGCATAATTTTATAGTATTTATTTAGAAAATTTATCAATATATTCAAATCTCTATTTCCAACCTCTCGTAACATCCACCCAACGGCTTTATGAATTAAATCTTGCTGGTCTTTTAGTAAAATTTTGGATATTTTTATAGTATCTGAAAATTCATTATTTCTAATAAAACTAAATGTTGAAACTATTGCAATTCTTCTTTCCCACAGCATTTCAGAGCTTGCTAATTTGTATAAAATATCTTTATCTTTAGTTAATAAAAAGTTACCAACAATATGAGGTGCTGAAATATCAACCAAATCCCAGTTATTTATATATTTAGTGTTTTTTAGATAGATATTGTGAATATCTTGTTGTTTTATTGAGTATTTTTTGAAAGTATTAACCAGCCCAATTAAAGCAAATAGCCTAATTTCGTGATACTTTGATTCTAAAAGTTTATTTAGATTATTTAGTGAAATGTTTTTGTATGATTTTTCTAATTTGCGAATAACTGGAACGCGAATTCCTAGGAAAATATCTCCATAAGCATATTCACCTTTTTGAGTTTTAAAGAATTTTTGAGATTGCTTGGCTATTTGTGGGTCAGCCAAGCTAATTATTTTCCTCTCTATTTCTTTAAAGCTCATTATCAATTAATCTAAAGTAACCTCAACTGGGAAACCACTTTCTTCTTGAACAACAGCTTTTATTGTATTTTCAGACAAAGCATTATTATGTATTTTTAGCTTTTTCTCAGCTAAACGAAGTGCATTTTGAAAGTTATCTTCAAAGCTTAGATTATCTTCGTCCAATGGGCTATGAAATTCCATAAATAGTGAGCCCGCAAAGTGTCCAATCTTAAGAGGTTGGTTAATTATACGAACTGTTTGCCCAACTGAAACCATTCCAAAAAGCTCCTCAACATCTTCAGTTCTAAGTCTTACGCAACCGTGTGAAACACGCATTCCAACACCATAAGGCTTATTAGTTCCATGAATTAAATAACCAGGTATTCCAAGTCGCATTTTTCTAGAACCTAGGGGGTTATTTGGACCTGCTGCAACAACTCTTGGAAGCGGGTCTCCTTTTGCAAGATGCTCTGCTAGAATTGACTTTGGTGGTGTCCAAGTTGGATTTTTTACCTTTTCAATTATTTTAGTTTTTCCTAAAGGAGTTCTCCAGTTCTGACGCCCAACTCCAACTGGGTAAGTTATTACCGTTGGTTTCTCACCATTTCTTACTTTTGGGTAAAAATAAATTCGCATTTCAGGTAAATTAAGCACCAAACCTTGTCTTGGAGTGTCAGGCAATATATAACGAGAAGGTATCACAATCGGCGTTCCAGCACCTGGGTACCATCTATCAACATTAGGGTTTGCTTTAAACATTTCATTGTTGCCAACTTTAAATTCTCTTGCAATATCTAGCAAAGTTTCGTTATCTTTGGCTTTTACTAGCTGTAATTTTCCAACAACATTTATACCAGCAGGTGGCAATAAATATTCAGTTGCACTAGCAAAATTAGTTAAAAAAGAAACTGTCAAAGCTATAAGTAATTTTATTTTCATAATCATCCATTCGTTTTAAATTAATATTTGGTTATAATACTTGAATTTCTTTACTTTAAAATTAATTTAATAATAAAACTATGAAAACAGGACAAATAAGTACAACTAGAAAACGCAGAAATAGAAAATCTTTATTCGCAAGAAATTTGGTTCGTGAAAATGAGCTAACAGTAAATGATTTAATTTTACCATTGTTTGTTATTGAAGGATTAGGTGAAACACAAGAGATATCTTCAATGCCAAATGTATTACGCAGAAGTATGGATTTAATAGTTGAATATGCAAAAGAGGCTTACGAGTTAGGAATTCCAGCAATCGCATTGTTTCCAGTTATTGAGCAAGGGAAAAAATCAGAAATGGCAGAGGAAGCTTATAATGAAGATGGCTTAGTTCCTATGACGGTTAGAGCTTTAAAAAAAGCTATTCCAGAATTAGGAGTTATAACTGATGTAGCGTTGGATCCTTATACTTTATCAGGGCAAGATGGAATAATTGATGAAAAAGGTTATATTTTAAATGATCTAACTGTTGATATTTTAACCAAACAAGCTCTAACTCACGCAACCGCTGGCGCTGATATTGTTGCACCTTCTGATATGATGGATGGTAGAGTTTTACGAATTCGCCAAACACTAGAAGCTAATGATTTTGTAAATACACAAATACTAGCTTATTCTGCAAAATATGCTTCTGCTTTTTATGGTCCATTTCGTGATGCCGTTGGCTCATCAGCTAATTTAGGAAATGCTGATAAATTTACTTATCAAATGGATCCTGCAAATTCTGATGAGGCTTTGCATGAAGTTTCTTTGGATATTCAAGAGGGTGCGGATATGTTTATGGTAAAACCTGGGTTACCTTATTTAGATATTATTCATAGGGTTAAGTCTGAGCTAAAAGTTCCAACTTTTGCTTATCAAGTTAGTGGAGAATACGCAATGATAAAAGCAGCCTCTCAAAATGGTTGGTTAGATGAAGAAAAAGTTGTTATGGAAAGCTTAATGGCTTTTAAACGAGCAGGCTGTGATGCTATTTTAACTTATTTTGCAATGGATGTTGCAAAAATACTACAATCTAAAAAGTAAGTAGTAAATTAGTAAATAAACTATGGAAAAACTAACTGAAATTATTTTATTAAAATTCTTTATTTATTACGGTTCGTGGTTAGTTTTTCCTTTTCTATATTTTCTTATAAAGAAGAAATTATTTATAAAATCTAAGTCTTTAATTATTTTCCTAAGTTTTATGTCTTGCTTATTTATATACGCAAGATTTGTTGAACCAAAAATACTTTTGGTGAATAACTATAAAATAAATACAGGCTTTAAAGTCAAATTTGCACTAATCTCAGATATACATTTAGGTATATATAATAACTCTAGTATTTTGGAAAGAACTGTTGAGAAAATTAATAAACTTAATGTTGACGCTGTTTTAATTGCAGGAGACTTCACTTATGAGCCACAGTTTACTAGTTTTGATGAACTATTTAAAAGTTTGAAAAACATAAAATATCCAGTTTATGCAGTTCTTGGTAATCACGATGTTTCAGAACCAGGCCCTAATATAGAAAAAGAATTAATAACTTATCTGGAAAGTATAGGTGTTAATATTATTACAAATAAAGCTGTAAACATAAAAGGAATTACACTTCTGGGTTTAGGTAGCCACTGGCATCTAAATGATAAAACCGATTTACTAAAAAAGTATAAACAAACAGATAATGTTGTTGTTTTAACACACAACCCAGATACAGCATTGTATTATCCAGAAAATTACTACCCAGATATAACTTTGGCAGGGCATACTCATGGTGGACAAATTAGAATTCCTTATATCTATAAAAAGATAATTCCAGTAATTGGAAGTGAAGTTTTATGGAATCAAGGTCTTTATAATTATAGAAAAGGCAAAGTTTTTGTAACAAGTGGAATAGGAGAAATAGGCTTACCTCTTAGATTTCTAATCCCACCAACTATTGATATTATTGAGCTTTACTAAATTATAAGTAAAATAATGAACTAACAAAAAAGCAACATTATTAATTATTTCATAGAAAAGTGTTGTTTTTTTACAAAAAGCTAGTAAAGTAGTCTCCAACAAATGAAGATTTGTTTTGTTTTATATGTTTAATTCTTAATGTATAAAACTTTAATATAATTTTTTAAAATAATTTGGAGATCAAATATGAAAAAATCAATCTTAACACTAGCAGTAATTGCTGGGTTAGCAAGCACAGCAGCTTACGCTGATGGAACTACTCTTTACGGAACAGTTAAAGTAAGAGCGGAATTTACAAATAAAAAAGCAAATGTTGAAGGTGTTACTTCTGCAATTAATTCTGTAAAAAATTCTAACTTTCACATCAAACAAGATTCTAACTTTGGTATCAGAGGTTCAGAGTCTTTAGGTAGTGGTTTAGAAGCTTTTTATAATATTAAAGTATCAGTAAATTCAAGTAATGATGATAAAATTGAAATTAAAGGCGACAAAGCTTATGTAGGAATTAGAGGCGGATTTGGTGCTTTATCTTTAGGTACTCAAGATGGTGTTTATGAATGGGCTGGAGACACTGTAGGTGGATTTAATGGTTCTAGAGATGCTACAGACTTCTTCTTTGGACCTGGAGATCTTTCTAACTCTATCGCTTATGTATCTCCAAGTTTTGGTGGTGTTCAATTTGGTCTAGCAGCAGTTGCTGATGGAAGTATGTATGGTGAAGACTCAGGAAAGTATAATAAGGATGATGCTGCAGTGAAAAATAGCTATGTGAAAGCTGGTGATGAAAAAGAAGCAACGGCAGTAAGACCTCATAATACAGGTAAAAAAGTTGATGCTTACCAAGCGGCAGTTAAATTTAATGCTTTTGGTGCTAAAGCAGCTCTAGCTTACGCAACTACTAATGGTCTTAAAGGCGGTGTTAAAACTGTTAAAGATAAAAAAGGTAATTTGGTAAAAAAAGATATATATGAAACACAGTCAATTGCTTTAGCTTTAGGTTATGAACTTTCTAATAAATTTAATATTGACTTTGGTGTAGAAAAAGAACTTACTAAAAAATCTAACAAAAAAGTTGCTTACGGTTTAGCGGGTACTTATGATATTTCTGATTCTGATGATGTTCATTTTGGTTTAGGTTACTTAGATAAAAATGATGATGATGCTGATAATCAAAAATCATATGGTATTGGTTACACTCATAAGTTCAGCAAAAGAACTAAAACTTGGATCGAATATGTATATGAAGATTTAGGTGAGAAAACTCATGATCAAGCTTTACAACTTGGTTTAAGCACAAGCTTCTAATTAGAAGTTAAGCTTAAAAAAGTGTCAGCTAACATAGAGACGAAAAAGGCAGGATTTATTCTGCCTTTTTTTATACCTGTAATAAATCTGCAATAAATTAATAGCTTTTATTAATAGAAGATTAACAAACAGTAGTTTTAGAAAGTATTGCTCAAAGAAATAAACTATTATAAGTTACACCTACAAAAATTATTACTTCAAATCAATCAAATAATCTCCATTTAATTAGATAAATGCTAAAATAGAGGATTAAAATTTGGCAATAAAAGGTACTTATGAAAGATATTAAACAAAAATTCTTATTAGAAGACTTAGATATAAAAGGTTCTATAGTTTCCTTATCATCATCTTGGCAGGAGGTTTTATCTCGTAAAAACTATTCTGATAATGTTATTCCACTTTTAGGTGAAATCACAGTTTCATCTATATTAATGGCTTCTAATATTAAGTTTGAGGGAAATATAATTGCCCAATTACAAAGTGAAGGAGCTCTGAGCTTGTTAGTTTCTCAGTGTGATAACCACTCTAACTTTAGAAGTTTTAGTAAGTATGATGAATTATCTAGCAGTGATTTATTAGAGATAACTGACAAAGGTTGTTTGGTTGTTACAATTAAGCAAAAAAATCAAGACCCTTACCAAGGTGTTGTTGAAGTTGAATCTAATAATATTTCAGATTTAGTTGAAAACTTCTTTGAAAAATCGGAACAGCTTAAGACAATAGTTGTATTAAAAGCTGATAAAAATATGGCTGCAGGTATTATTTTACAGGCATTGCCTAGTTGTAAGGCTAGTGAAGATGATTGGCAGAGGTTAAGATTTGTAATTGATACACTTAGCTTATCAGAAATAAAAGAAGCTGATACACAAACCATTATTGAGCGTATTTTTGCAGAAGATGATAAAACGGTTTATGATGTTGAGGAAACTAAGTTTAAATGTGTTTGTTCATATGAGAGAACTTTGGGGGCTTTGACAACAATTGAAGAGTCTGAGTTAGAAAGTATTGCAAAAGAAGAAAAATCAATAACTATAGATTGTGGTTTTTGTGGCAAACAATATACGCATGATGCCGAAACGGTTGCCGCTCTTGTTAAAAACAAAACCCAACCAAATTAAGGATATGAAAAAAGATAAAAATATTCACATAATAGGAATTTGTGGAACATTTATGGCTGGAATTGCACGAATTGCAATAGAGCTTGGTTATAGTGTAACAGGTTCTGATAAAGCATTTTATCCTCCAATGAGTAACCAGTTAATAGAATTAGGTGTTAAAACTTATACTGGTTATGAGGCTGATATTTGGGATGAAATAAGCCCTGATTTAGTTATTGTCGGCAATGTCGCAACTCGTGGAATGCCAATTATTGAAGAGATGTTAAACCGTAATTTAGAATATATTTCAGCTCCTAAATGGTTAGGAGACAATATTTTGAAGAATAAATTTGTTATTGCTGTTGCAGGAACTCACGGTAAAACAACCACCACCTCAATGCTTACGCATATTTTCCAACATAATAATATTGACACAGGTTATTTAGTTGGTGGGGTTGTTAATGGCGTTGAACACTCTGCTTATATTGGGAAAACAGATTATTTTATTTTAGAGGCTGATGAATACGATAGTGCATACTTTGATAAACGCCCTAAATTTATTCATTATTATCCAAATATTTTTGTTATTGGTAATTTAGAATTTGATCACGCTGATATTTATGATGATGTTGAACAAATTGAAAAGCAGTTTCATTATGGTGTTCGCTTAGTTCCACCTAATGGGCAAGTTATTTTGGGTGCAGGAAACCATATCAAAAATGTAGTCAAAAAAGGAATTTGGTCAAACAAAACTTATGTAAATAATAATGAATATAAATTATTAGATGGAATTATTTACAAAGATGAAATTATGGTTGCGAAAATACCTAAAAATATAATTGGAAGCCATAATCAAACAAATGCTTTTACAGCTTGCTTAGCATCTTTGGGAGCTGGGTTTTCAATGGCTGATGCGGTTAATTGTTTAGCTAGCTTTGTTGGTGTAAAGAGAAGGCTGGAAGAACTTGCTACAGTTAATAATATAACCATTTATGATGATTTTGCTCACCACCCAACTGCAATTAACTTTACACTTTCAGCAATTAAGAAAAAATCTCCAACAAAACGAATTATAGCCGTATTTGAACCTCGCTCTAATACAATGAAGATGGGGATTTTTGCAGATGCATTACAAACAGCTTTTGCTTTGGCGGACAAATCATATATTTATTTAGCACCAAATATGGATTGGGAAATCGTTGGAGACTTTATAATTGAAAGAAATATGGAAGATTTCTATAATCGTTTAACATCTGAATTAAAACCCAATGATGAAGTTGTTATTATGAGTAATGGAAGCTTTGATGGGCTACACCAACGATTAATTAATCAGTTGGGTAATTTAAATTAATTAAACAATCAAATAAAAATATGTCAAATAATTTCAAAAATCATAATTTCCATAAAAACTGGAGTGAGTTTCAAATTCTAATAAGTAAGCTTGATACTGGAGAATTTTCAGTAAGCGGGAAAAATACTTTGCAAAATATTAACGATGATATTAAACAAATAGATAACTATATTAGAAATACAGATGATAATTCTAAAATAAACTCTCTAAATCTTGTTGAAACTCATATAGATAAAGCAATATACAACCTAAAAAAAGAGGGGAATAAGCAAAATAATCTTTATATGGTTAGTAGTAGTGTTGATAGTATCTTAAAATTAGTGGCTAGCTTCTCTCAATCAAAACAAAAATCTAATGAAACTAATGAAAAAAACATACTTACCAAAACAGATAATGATAAATATAATGAAATAAAAGAAGAGCTTATTGATAAAGATTACAACTTAGACCTTGAGCAAGAAGACTCTAGCCTTAGTGAAAGTGAAAGTGAAAAGTTATTTGAAAACTTATTTAATCTAAGTAAAGTTGATAAAATTGCTTTGCTATTACAGTTTGCTGATAAGTTTGAATATATAAATTCTGAAAATACCTCTGAAAAATTTACTTTTTCAAAAGAAGATGAGGTATATAAATATATTTTTAAAACAGGAAGTAAAGAAACATATTTAACAGTTGATGAAGTAGAGGAACTAGATATTGGTTATAATGAGTTACTCACAATAGATTTATATGAAAGATTAATGGAACAAATTACTAGCATAAAACATAGTTTTACTTTTGATGGTGTAAAAGTAGATATTCCAGATGGTTTAACGCAAGATGAACGGAATCTATATATCACAAACTATGCGAAAGAGAGAGAGGAGAAAGATAGTAATAAATTTATAATTGGTCTTTTTAAGACTATTTTCTTTTTAATTGTGGCTTATTTTGTATTTATCAAAGATTAAACTTAATAGAATAAATGGCAAATAAATTCAAAAACCATAGCTTCAATAAGTACTGGAACTTATTTGCAAGAATAGTTAGAGATTATAAAACGATTAATCTTTCAGCTGATTCAAAAACAACTTTTAAAAATATAAAAGAAATTTTAACAGAAATTGATAGTCTTCGTGAAAGAATAAAGCCAGATTTAGAATGCAATGATACCTTAGATATTTCTGAGGATTTTATAAAGAAAGCACTTTTACAAATAAAGAGTATCAATAAAGAGAATGATTTTTATTTAGTTAAAATTAATCTTGATAGTGCTTTAAGGCAAATGCTTGATTTTTCAGAAAAGAGCAAACTATCTAAAAAAAATAACTCTCGCAAAACAACTTTTAAAGTTGAGTGCAAAGATAAAAAAGAAGTTAGCACCCATCACAATTCTGATTATGCTAAAAATTTTATTAAAAATTGGAGTGAATTTAAAAGTTTTTTTAGAAGCTACCAATATAATTTTTCAAAATTAAAACAGAACAAAATTCTTAGAATAAATACTTTAATTATGAGCATTGAAAAGATATTAAAAAGTTCTTACTATTTTAATAGCATTAGTAGCCAAGAGTTAAAAGGGGCTACAGATATGTTGAGTAATATTGCAAGAAATATAAAACTAAA
>CBDCEG010000025.1:0-33112 GCA_965215775.1 Cardiobacteriales bacterium | reverse complement strand
GGTTCTGGTAAATCAACAACTCTAGCTGCAATGATTGATTATTTAAATGAAACAAAAAACGAACATATTTTAACAATAGAAGACCCAATCGAATTTGTTCATAAGTCTAAAAACTGTTTGATTAATCAAAGAGAAGTTCATAGAGACACAAAAAGTTTCTCAAATTCTCTTCGCGCAGCTCTTCGTGAGGATCCTGATATTATATTAGTTGGTGAGCTTCGTGATTTAGAAACTATTCGTTTAGCATTAACAGCAGCTGAAACAGGTCATCTTGTTTTTGGAACACTTCATACAACTTCTGCCGCAAAAACTATTGATAGAATAATAGATGTTTTCCCAGCTGGAGAAAAACCACTGGTAAGGTCTATGTTATCTGAATCTCTTAGAGCTGTTGTTGCACAAGCTCTTTTAAAGAAAAAAGATGGTGGTAGAACTGCTGCTTGGGAAATAATGGTGGGAACTTCAGCTATTAAAAACTTAATTCGTGAGGATAAAGTTGCACAAATGTACTCAACTATCCAAACAGGATCAAGTCAAGGTATGCAGACCTTAGATCAACATTTAAAAGAGTTGGTTAATTCTGGTGTGGTTGATTATGATGAGGCTAGAACAAAAGCTATATTTAAAGATGAGTTTTAGAGTAAGCTTTTAATAAAAACAACAATTTTAAAAAACCAAAAAATTAAAAAATTAAATATAAAAGGAGAAAAAATGTCATTAACTCAAGATAAAGCAAGTATTTTACTTAATAGATTAGCTAAAGCCTTACATCAAAAGGAAGGGTCGGATATTATTATAAATTCTAATGAATCCCCCGTATTTAAGGTTTTGGGGAAAACATATCACATAAAAGATGTGGATTTATCTGAAGAAGATGTTGAAACAATGATTAAGTCATTATTAACTGATACTCAGTGGAAAGAATTCTCATTGCATAAAGAGTTAAATTTTATGTTAGATTTGCAAAATATTGCGTTTTTTAGAGTTAATTTGTTTTTCCAAAGAGGAAAGCTTGGTATGGTTATGAGGTTGATACCCAAGGAAATAAAAAGTATGACTGATTTAGGTTTACCTGAAGTATTAGGTAAATTTGCACTGCTTAAAAGAGGTTTAGTTTTATTCTCAGGAGCAACAGGAGTTGGTAAGTCAACATCTTTGGCAGCAATGATTGATTTTAGAAATATAAATATTTCAGGGCATATCTTAACAATAGAAGACCCTATTGAATTTATGCATGAAAATAAAAAATCAATAATTACCCAGAGAGAGGTAGGTGTTGATACCAACTCTTATGAATCAGGTCTTAAAAATTCACTTAGACAAGCTCCAGATGTAATTCTAATTGGTGAAATAAGAGATGTTAATACAATGAGAGTAGCTCTTGCTTTAGCTGAAACTGGGCACTTGGTTTTTTGCAACAGTGCATGCGGAGTCAGCAACTAAAACATTAACAAGGATTGCTAATTTTTTCCCTGCCGATGTTCGAGAGCAAAAAATGTATGACCTATCAAATAGTTTAAAGGCAATAGTAACCCAAAGACTTTTAATGACTAAAGATGGTAAAGGTAGAATACCAGCATTTGAGATTTTATCAAATACACCGCATGTTAAAATGTTGATATCTGAAAATAAAGTAAATGAAGTCAATAAAGCAATGAGACGATCTACATTGGATGAAGGTACAATATCTTTTGATAATTTTGTTTTTGATTTATATGAAAGTGAAAAAATAAGTTATAAAGAAGCTCTTAAATATGTAGATTCTGTGACAGATTTTAATGTTAGATTGAGAGCTGATTCTAAATTAAAGCTTCCTGATATATTAGAATCTGCTGATTTATCTTGGGACTTATCTGACTCTTTGTATGAGGTAAGTCAAGAGTCAAAAGGAGCTTTTAGGTTATCGTAAGCTCCTTTTAAATAAAAAAAATAAAAGTGCAACCAATACTATCAGTAGAAGATTTACGGATTTCTTTTGCTGATGGTGTTGGGTTTACAGAAGTTGTTAAAGGAATTTCTTTTAATTTAGAAAAAGGGAAAGTTTTGGGCTTAGTAGGTGAGTCTGGATCTGGTAAATCTGTTTCTGCTATGTCTATTATTAAGCTGTTACCAATAAACCATTCAAAAATAAAAGCAAAGCAAATAACTTATTTTTCTGACGGTAACGAAATCAATTTGCTGGAAATTAATGCAGAAGAGATGCAAAAAATTCGTGGTAAAAAAATTGCAGTTATTTTTCAAGATCCAATGTTAGCTTTAAATCCTGTTCAAAAAGTAGGAAAACAAATTATTGAAGTTTTTAAACTACACAGGCAAGATATAAACCCATCTGATTATCAAAAGGAAGCTGCATTCTTATTTGAAAAAGTAGGTATAAAAATGCCTGAGGAAAAAATAAAAAACTACCCTCATCAGCTTTCTGGTGGAATGCGACAAAGAGTAATGATTGCGATTGCTTTGGCATCTAAACCTAAAATTTTAATAGCTGATGAACCAACAACTTCTTTAGATGCAACAACAGCCGTTAAAATATTATCTTTACTTCAAGACTTACAAGAAGAATATCAAATGAGTATGTTGTTTATTTCTCATGATTTGGAAATTGTGAGAGCAATGTCTGATGATATTGCTGTTATGTATCAAGGCAAAATTGTTGAGCAGAATAATGCAGAAGAGTTAATCAACAAGCCTAAGCATAATTATACAAAGTCATTATTAGGTGCTAGTAATTTAGTTAGAGGTGAAGTTTAACTATGACTGAAAGTATTGTAATCTTAAAAGTAGAAAAAATATTAAAAAAATATCCAATTTATAGAGGTATTTTTAAAAGAATTATTGGTTGGACTAATATATTAAAAGAAGTTAGTTTTGATGTTTATTCTGGTGAGGTTTTGGCAATAATAGGTGAGTCTGGTTGTGGTAAGTCAACTTTGGCAAGAATTATTAGTAACCTTGAGAAACCAACCAAAGGAGAAGTTTTCTATAAAGAAACTAATATTAGAAAAGTTGGGAAAAAGGAAATACTTAGGCTTAGAAAAAAGATTCAGATAGTTTTCCAAGACCCAGGTTCTGCATTAAATGATAATTTCACAATTGAACAAATTTTAAAAGAGCCTTTAGATATTCATAAAATTGGTTCAAAGCAAGAAAAACAAAAGTTGATAGAAAATGTAATGCAACAAGTTGAGCTTCCAGTTGAATTTTTGCAACGCTATCAGCATGAATTATCAGGCGGGCAGCGACAACGCTTATTAATAGCTAGATCTATTATATTGAAACCTGATTTGTTGATTTTAGATGAGCCACTTTCTGCGTTAGATGTATCTTTGCAAAAGCAAATGATAGAGCTATTTAAAAAGCTCCAAAAAGAATTAGGTTTAACTATAATTATAATCTCACATAACTTAAGGTTAGTCCGATCTTTTTCTGATAGAGTTCTTATTTTGCACTTTGGTGAAGTTGCAGAGCTTAGAAATACACAAGAGCTATTTGAAAACCCTGAGCATAATTATACAAAAGAGCTACTTGCAAGCATTCCAAATAAAACTGGTAAAACTAGGTTTTAGGGAAAAGTTTTTGAGTTTTGTTAGCTAATGATTTTTATTCCAGAGCTAGTTCCTAGTCGGTCAGCACCTGAATTTAACATTTTTATAGCATCATCATAACTTCTAATGCCGCCAGAGGCTTTTACAGAAATATTTTCGCCAACAATTTTTTTCATCAAAGAAACATCTTCAGTGGTAGCGCCTCCGCCAGCAAAACCAGTTGAAGTTTTTACAAAATCAACGCTTATTTCTTTACATATTTTGCAAACTTCTATCTTTTCATTTTCAGTTAATAGAGTGGTTTCAATAATTACTTTGAGTAATTTATCTTCTTCTTTGCAAGTATCATAAACGGCTGAAATATCTCCTGTTAGGAGTTCTAATTGATTGCTCTTTAATAAACCAATATTGATAACCATATCAATTTCATCAGCACCATCTTTTATTGCTTGCTTTGTTTCAAAAACTTTAGATTCGGTGCTTGTTGCACCCAATGGAAATCCAACAACTGTGCATACTTTCACATCACTATTATTAAGCTCTTTTTGAGCAAATTTAACAAAACTAGGGTTTATGCAAACAGAGCAGAAGTTATATTGCTTAGCTTCATTGCAAAGCTGTTTAATTTCTGAAAAAACCGCATCAGGTTTTAAAATAGTATGGTCTATTTTTTTTGCTAGCTGTTGTTTTGTTATTTGCATTTTATTTTGAAATTAAGCTTATTAATTTATTGGCTCTAAAGGTACTAAAACAGCACTTTCTGAGTCTTTATTGCCATCAAAAGGCTCTAGTTCTAGTCCATTAACTGTTTCTGAAGCTGAATTTATTATTTGTTGAGTTCCTTTATTAATATTTTCTTTTACAGTTTGTGATGCTGAATTTATAATATCTTTTGTTGCTGAATTAACACTTGTATCACCACTTAAAATCTTCCCAGCTTTTTCTTTGATAGTATCTGTGATAGATTTTTTATTTAGTTTGTTTAATACATCTTCTGGAATAAATGGTTTTATTATCTCAATTCCTTCATTGAAAATAGGAACTGATTTTGAGCTAGTCCACCATTTTTTCTCTTTTACACCAGGAATAAGCCCTAAGATAAGCACTAAAACTAATGAAAGCCCTGACCCACGAACAAAACCAAAAACAAGTCCCATAATTCTATTTGCAAAAGATAACCCACTTACTTTTAACAATTGGCTAATTAACAAATTAACTAAGCCAACAGCAAGAAGAGTTATTACGATTATTAAGGCAAATGCAACAGAGTAGCTTATACTAGGTGAATCGGCGAAAAGTTTAGATACATAATCACTGCCAATTTTTTCGGCAAAAGTAAATGCTAAAAATATAGCAAGTGCCAAACCTATGATTGATAATATTTCGCGAACTGCACCACGGATTAATCCGATAACTATAGATACTGCTAAGATGCCGATTATGATTAAATCTAAAACGCTCATTCCTTGTATAATTTTCCATTTCTTTGTCCTTTTTTATTAGTTTTTATTAATATTTCTTATTAATTTCTTGTTAATTTCAATAACTATTTTTCATCATGAATTGTAGCTTTTTTATATCCTTTAGCTTTTAGAGTTCCAAGAGCCTTTTTTACTTTGGCTTTATTTTCATAAGGTCCAACAATAATTCTTTTATACTTAATATTTGCAATAGTTACCATTTTAGAAGTAACTGGCAGTCTATTTTGTTTTAGTTTTTGTGCTAACTTGTTAGCATTTTTCATATTTGAAAAACTTGCAACTCTAATCCATAGTTTTTTATTCTCTACGACCTGGTTATTAACTGTAGGAGTGGTGGTTGGTGTTGTTATAACTGCATTAGTAGCTCTAGTTCTTGTTGTAGGAGTGTAGTCTTCTAAAGTAATAACAACTTGACCTGGAGCTTTAGTTGGCTCTAGAGTTACAGGTGTTGGATTATTATCTGTGCTAGCAATTGTAGGGTTATTACTTTGATAACCCTCAAGAGTTAAAGCTGTGTTTGCATCGTCAGTATTGCTAACATTGTTAGATCCTGTGTTATTTTCTGCAATATTGTTTATCTCTAGTTTTTTCTCATCAATATTTACAGTCAAACTTGGAGTAGTTAAATTTGTATTTTTAGGTGTTAATATTTTTGGCACAAAAATAAGCCCAGTTATGGCTAAAACACAAGTTCCTATAATTCTATTTTGTATTACTTTATTCATATTTTTTTATGGGTTAAATTTTATTCAATTAATAATTTCAATATTATACCTGTTAAATTACCTTAATGTTATAGTTCTATTAAATATTAAGTTTTCTGAATTAGAATTAGTATCTTTCGTGAAATAACCAACTCTTTCAAATTGAAAAACCTCTCCTAAATTAGCAGTTTCTAAACTACTTTCTACTTTCACATTATTTATTATTTTTTTAGAGTTTTCATTTATCACATCTGAAAATTTATCAGCACTCATAGGATTTTCTGTATTAAATAAATGTTGGTATTCAACAACTTGAGCGTTAATAGAGGTTTTCGCATCAACCCAATGGATTACGCCTTTTACTTTTCTTCCATCTTCTGGATTTTTGCCCAAAGTTTGTTTGTCATAACTACAAATAAGCTCAGTTGGATTTCCCTCGTTGTCTTTTATAATCTCATCACAGCGAATTACAAAACTTCCACGAAGCCTAACTTCTTGTCCTAATTTCAAGCGTTTAAACTTTTTATTTGCAACTTCTCTAAAATCATCTTGCTCAATATATATTGTTTTAGAAAAGCTAACATCTCTTTTACCAAAGCTTTCATCTTGAGGGTGGTTTGCTACTTGCAAAATTTCACCATCATTTTGATAATTTGAAATCGTTACTTTCAAAGGGTTTATTACCGCCATTCTTCTTGGTGAAGATGCGTTTAAATGGTCGCGTGCAATTCCTTCAAAAAAACTCATTTCAATAACAGCATCTTTTTTATTAATTCCAACTTTATAACAAAATTCTGATAATACAGATGCTGGAATTCCTCTTCGTCTAATTCCTGAAATTGTTGGCATTCTTGGGTCGTCCCAGCCATCAACCAAGTTCTCTTCAACTAACTGAATTAGCTTTCTTTTTGATAAAACTGTGTATTCTAACTGTAAGCGTGAGAATTCAATTTGGCGAGGTTTACAAGGAGTTTCTAATTTCTCCAAGAACCAGTTATACAAAGGGCGATGGTCTTCAAATTCAAGTGTGCAAAGTGAATGTGTAACTCCTTCAATCATATCAGAAAGTCCATGAGTAAAATCATACATTGGATAAATGCACCAATTGTTTCCAGTTCTATAATGTTCAACATGGCGAACTCTGTAAATAATAGGATCACGCATTTTTATATTATCAGAACCCATATCAATTTTAGCTCTTAGAGCAACTTCACCATCTGAAAACTCACCAGCTTTCATTTTTTCAAATAAATCTAAATTTTCTAAAACACTTCTATCTCTATAAGGGCTGTTTATACCTTTTTTCTGAAATGAACCTCTATTTTCTTTAATTTCGTCAGGTGTTTGGCTATCAATATAAGCTAATCCTTTTTCAATTAATTCAATAGCCATTTTATACAAATTATCAAAGTAATCAGAAGCATAACAAAGTTTTCCCCATTCAAAACCAAGCCATTCAACATCTTTTTTTATTGCTTGCATATAAGTTTCACTTTCCTTTTCAGGGTTTGTATCATCAAATCTAAGGTTGCACTTGCCTCCAAAAGAATTTGCCATAGTGAAATTTAAAATTATAGATTTAGCATGCCCAATATGTAAATAACCATTTGGTTCTGGTGGAAATCTTGTTTGAATAGAACTATGTTTTTTAGTTTCTAAGTCTTCTACTATTATGTCTTGAATAAAGTTGTTTAAATATTTTGTAGGCATTTTTTTGAATTAGTATATTTGGTTAGTTATTATCTTTAATAATATAAATTAATTAGTTAAGATATTCGTTTTACGCTAGCACCAAGGCTATTTAGTTTATCTTCAATTCTCTCATAACCTCTATCCAAATGATAAATTCTATCAATTGTAGTTGTTCCTTGTGCGCAAACAGCTGCTAAAACAAGACTTGCTGAAGCACGAAGATCAGTTGCCATAACAGGCGCTCCTTTTAGGCTTTCAACACCTGTAACAGTTGCAGTTCTTCCATTGATTACAATTTTGGCTCCCATTCTGTTTAATTCTGGAACATGCATAAATCGGTTTTCAAAAATAGTTTCAGTTACTTGTCCAGTTCCATCAGCAATCGCATTTAAAGCCATAAATTGTGCTTGTAAATCAGTTGGGAAAGCAGGGTGAGGTGCTGTTCTTATATTTACTGGTTTTAGCCTGTTACAACCTTTCATACTAAGCTCTATAGTTGTATCTGATGTTATTATTTTTGCACCAGCTTCTTTTAGTTTTGCAAGAGCGGCATCTAAATCTTTTGGTTGTGCGTTTGTTACACAAACATTTCCATAAGTCATAGCGGCTGCAACTAAAAAAGTTGCTGTTACAATGCGATCAGACATTACACTATGCTCACAACCATGAAGAGAATTAACACCTTCAATCTTAAGAGTATCAGTTCCTATTCCAGAAATTTTAGCACCCATTTTATTTAACATATTTGCTAAATCATCAACTTCTGGTTCTCTAGCTGCATTTTCTAAAGTAGTTGCTCCATCAGCCAAAACAGCTGCCATAAGAACATTTTCAGTTCCTGTAACGGTTACAACATCAAAAACAATATTAGCACCTTGTAGCTTATTGGTAACGCTTGCATGAATATAACCATCTTCAATTTTTATTGTTGCATTCATTGCTTCCAAAGCTTTTAAGTGTTGCTCAATAGGTCTTGAACCAATTGCACAACCACCTGGTAAAGAAACGGAAACCTTTCCAAATCTAGTTAATAAAGGTCCTAAAACTAAAACAGAAGCTCGCATAACCTTTACCAAGTCATAAGGTGCTTCAGTGCTTGTTATATCTTTAGCTTTTATTACAGCAACTCCAGTTTCAAAAGAAACAGTTGCACCAAGTGTTGCTAAAAGTTTGTTAGTTGTATGAACATCAAATAAATCAGGAACATTTGAAATAACACATTCTTCAGCAGTTAACAAAGTTGCCATTAATATTGGCAAAACAGCATTTTTTGCACCTGATGATGATACTTCTCCTTGTAAAGCGTTTCCGCCAATAATTTCTAGTTTATCCATAGTTTTAGCCTGTCATTAGTTATTAAGTTGATTATTTTTCAAACCAATAGTTAAAGTTGGTGTAAATTTTAAAAATAGCAAATCAAAAAACGCTAAAAGGGTAACCCAAAGGCTACCCTAATATTTTTTAATTCTAAGTTTATTTAGCAAGAACTAATTTTGTTAAGGTTGTAATCCCTGAATATGCATAGCTAAGGCTTCTATATCTTTATCAGTTAGTTTAGAAACTGCTTGTTGCATTATTTTATTTGGTGAATTAGTTCTTGATAAAAGAGTTTTTGGATCCGCTGTTGAGCTTAGCTCATCAAGGGTGCTACCAACTCTAAACGCTTTAAGTTGTTTAGCTGTGTATTCTGCATATTGACCAGCTATAGCTGGATAAGCTGCCAAAGAATTACCTTGTCCAGCAGGACCATGACAACTAGAGCATGCGGCAATATTTTTTTCTAAATTTCCAGCACGATAAAGTTTTTCAGCACGCTTTTTAAGTTCTTTATTTTCCTCATCTGTTCCTATTGATCTAGGTTTCATATAACTTATAGGAATAGTTTGGTAATAAGCTGCGATATTATTAATATCATCAGTTGTTAGAGGAGTAGCTTGCCCTTCTTGCCCTTCTTGCCCTTCCATTATTGGGTCTTTTCTTGTGTGAGCTTTAAAATCAACAAGCTGTTTTGCAGTGTATTTTGCGTTTTGCCCTGCTAATTTTGGCCATTGAGCATTAACACCAACACCATCAACACCATGGCAGCCATTGCAAGTAGCAATTTTTGTTTTGCCTGCTTTTAGGTCAATTTTAGTAGTGTTTCCTTCTGCGTGAACTAAGTTTGCTGATAAAGCAAAAGCACTTATAAATAATATTTTTTTCATAATTTTAATATTTCCTTTATGATTGGTTAATAATTTTAACTAACATTATAACTTAATTTATGAATATAAACTATAAAAACTCAAATTTTCTAACAAGCGCTGCTTGTATCACCCAATGCCCTGATTCAGCTGGGGAAGTTGCCTTTGTTGGACGCTCTAACGCTGGTAAATCAAGTGCATTGAATTATCTAACAAATAGTAAAATTGCAAGAATCAGTAAAACCCCTGGTAGAACGCAATTAATTAACTTTTTTAGTATTAGCGAAGAACATTTTTTGGTGGATTTACCAGGTTATGGATATGCAAAAGTATCAAAAGCAGAGCAACAAAAATGGCACAAATTTATTGCTGATTATTTGGCTATGCGAGAGCCTTTGCTTGGTATTATGATTGTTATGGATTGTCGCCACCCATTACAAAAAAGTGATGAGCAGATGCTTGATTATTGCAGTTCAACCAATTTGAATGCACATATAATCCTTACAAAAGCTGATAAGCTTAGTAAAAGTAAGCAAAAAGAAGCTTTGTTTAAATTACAAAAAACAATAAAAGAAAATTGGAAAGGAACGAGTATTTCACTTTTATCATCTACAAAACGAATAGGAAATGATGATGTTGTTAAGGTTTTGGATAACTGGTTTGGAGTGAAAGAAGTTATTTAATGTATAATAAGTGTATGATATTTTTTTATAATTTAATTTTAGAGGGACTTATATGAGTTTTGGAAGTTTATTTGTTTTATTTTTTCAGATTATTTTCACAATTGCAATTGTGGGAGCAATCATTGCTGTTGTTTATATGTTTTATGTTGATTCGCATCAAACAAAAAGCACAATTAGACGAAATTATCCTGTAATAGGAAGGTTACGTTACAAATTTGAACATTTGGGGGAATTTTTCCGTCAATATTTTTATGCAATGGATAGGGAAGAAATGCCATTTAACCGTGCTCAACGAAGCTGGGTTTATCGTGCAAGTAAAAAAGATGTTACAACCACCTCTTCATTTGGCTCAACCAAAAATATCAGTGGACAAGGTAATATAATTTTTGTAAATGCAGCATTTCCACCGTTAGATGAGGAAGTTAAACCTCCAAAAACAATTATATTTGGTGAAAATACTGCAAATCCATTTTCAACAAATAAATTAATAAATATTTCCGCAATGAGTTATGGCTCACTTTCAAAAAAAGCTGTTGAAGCACTATCAATTGGTGCAAAAAAAGCTGGAATTTGGCTAAATACTGGTGAAGGTGGTTTATCTCCTTATCATTTAAAAGGTGGTTGTGATTTAATTTTCCAAATAGGAACTGCAAAATATGGTTGTCGTGATGAACAAGGAAATCTTAGTGATGAAAAATTAAAAGAACTTGCACAAAAGCCTGAAGTTAAAATGTTTGAGCTAAAATTAGCTCAAGGTGCAAAACCAGGTAAAGGTGGAATTCTTCCAGCAATGAAAGTTACTGAAGAAATTGCAGAAATTCGTGGAATCCCTGCAGGCAAAGATTCAATTAGCCCAAATAGACATAAAGATATAAATAATAACGAAGAATTAATAGATAAAATTAATCACATTAGAAAAGTAACAGGTAAGCCTACTGGTTTCAAAACAGTTATTTCAAATAAATCTTGGTTAGATGATTTATGTAAAATGATTTTAAGTAAAGGAATTGATTCAGCTCCAGACTTTATAACAGTTGATAGTGGAGATGGCGGAACGGGTGCTTCTCCAATTGCATTAATGGATGATATGGGCTTGTCAATTCGTGAATCACTTCCAATGTTAGTTAATAAATTAATTGAATATGGACTTCGCGATAAAGTTAAAGTGATTTGTTCTGGAAAAAGAATAACTCCATCAGAAGTTGCCATTGCCTACTGCCTTGGGGCGGATGTTGTAAATGTTGCCAGAGGGTTTTTATTCTCACTAGGTTGTATTCAAGCATTGAAATGTAATAAAAATACTTGCCCAACAGGAATAACAACGCATGATCCTGATTTGCAAGAGGGTCTTAGAGTTGCTAATAAATCAGTTAGAGTTGCAACTTTTGCAAAAACGATGACTAAAGAGGTCGAGATGCTTTCGCACTCTTGTGGCGCATTGGAACCAAGAGAATTAACTAGATATAATGCAAGAATGGTAATGAAGGATAACTTTAAATCAGAACTTCTTTCTGATATTTACCCTTACCCAAAAGTTAAGTAATAATCATAGTTCTAATATAAAAAACAAAAGTTATGGAGAGTTGCTTTAGTAACAAAGTGAAACAAGAAAAGAAAATACCAGGTGGGTTGCCGATTTGGATTTTTATATTTTCTGAGTTGGTTGAATTTGCCCTGTTTTTTATAGTGTTTTTAGTTGTTAAAGTTAACTTTCCAACTGATTTTGCCCAAGGTGTGGCTAGGTTGAATATTAATTTTGCGATAATGAATACATTATTTCTTATAACCTCTAGCTATTTTGTTGCAAAATCTGTTCGTAACTTACGAAATGGTAAGCAAAAACAGTCAGTTTATAATTTGCTGGTAACTTTGTTATTAGGCTTTGCTTATATTATAACTAAATTAATGGAATATAAGTGGAATGAGGCGGCAGGGTTTGATTTGCGGACTAACTATTTTTTCACTTGTTATTATTACCTAACTTTCAACCACTTAATGCATGTTGCAATTGCAATGTTTGTGTTGTTTGTTTCTTTAATTCAGATAATTTTAGGAATTTATAATAAAGATAATTATAATGGATTTGAAGGTGCTGCTAGTTATTGGCATATGATTGATTTAGTTTGGATTATCTTATTTCCTTTATTGTATGTTTTGGTTTAGAGGTGTGTGAAAATGATTAAATTTAAGTTAAAAATATTAAATGCTTTGCGTGATAATTTAAACTTAGCTATTCTATCTTTAGTAGCATTAACAATTACTACTTTTTTATTGGGCGAAACCCATATTTCTAGTATATTTGGCTCTTTTGTTGTTTGCTTAATTATTGCAACCAAAGGCTGGATTATAATTGGAAACTTTATGGAACTAAAAGATAGTTATAAATGGATTTATTTTGTTATGATTGGCTATATTTTATTTTTTAGTTGTTTGATTTTTGCAGTGCAAATATTTAAATAAACTAATTATTATTTTGAAGCTGTTTTAAATTCTTTTTCGTAAGATAAACTAGAAACAAATTAATAAAATTAACTCAAAAAAACTTAAACTAATATTGGAGAAAAAATGAATAATAAATTTAAAAGAATTATAATTTCTACGGCTTTGCTAATTACTGGAATTTCAAATGCTCAGAGCGTTGACTTAAAGCTTTTGAAAGAATCTGCATCAAGTGTAGATGAATCCTCACTTAAAAGCACTCCAGTATCTGGTTTATTTTCAATTCAAGCAAATGGACAATTATTATACATAACAGCTGATGGGACTAAAATAATCACAGGAGAAATGATTGATTTAAAAATTAAAAAGAATTTGACTAGAGAAATTCAACAAAAAATTGGTGCAAAATCACTTTCGCAAATAAAAGAAGAAGATAAAATAATCTATAAAGCAATGAATGAAAAATATATAGTCCATGTTTTTACAGATGTAACTTGCCCTTGGTGCAAAAAGCTTCACGAACAAATTGCACAATATAATGATTTAGGAATTACTATAAAATTTCTAGCTTATCCAAGAGCAGGTGGAGACTCTGAAGTATCATTAGCTATGCAATCGGTTTGGTGTGCAAAAGATAAGCCAAAAGCACTAGATGATGCAGAGTTAAGACATAAAATTCCACAGGAAACTTGTAATGGAACAGCAGTTAAAGAACAGTTTGAAATAGGTGTTTCTATGGGTGTTAATGGAACTCCTGCAATTGTTTTAAGCAGTGGAGAGATTTTGGGTGGATATTTACCTCCTGAAGATTTAATACAAGAGTTAAGAAAATAAATATGGGAACATTAGATAAATTATTTGAAAGCAATAAAGCTTGGGCAAAGAAAACACTAGAAACTGACCCAAGTTTTTTTGACAACTTATCAGAACAACAAAATCCAGAATATTTATGGATAGGGTGCTCTGATAGTCGTGTTCCTGCAAATCAAATAATGACACTTCCTCCTGGAGAAGTTTTTGTGCATAGAAATATTGCAAATATAGTTGCTCCAACAGATTTAAATTGCCTTTCAGTTATTCAATACGCAGTTGAGGTTTTGGAAGTTAAACATATTATAGTTTGTGGGCATTATGGTTGTGGTGGTGTTCATAGTGCAATAAATAATAATGAGCAACGCTTGGCAGATAACTGGCTTCAAGAGATTAGAAATATAAATGCTGAGTATGAAATGCAGCTAGATAAACTAGAGGAAAATCAGCGAATGAATAAACTTTGTGAGTTAAATGTAATTTCACAAGTTAAAAATGTTGTGAATACAACAATTTTGCAAAAAGCTTGGATAGATAATAAAGATATAACAGTTCATGGGCTTATTTATGATATTCACAATGGTATATTAAAAGATTTAAAAACAAGTCTTAATTTATCAAAAAAATAAATTTTATGAATTTCATAAAAGAAATAAAAGTTTTTTTTGAGGATTTAATATCTTCCAAAGATAATCAACAAGAAAACCAAGAAACGCAGGAAACAAAGGGAAGTATAGAAAAGTTAGAAGATAAACACAAAAAACCATTAAGTGATTCACTCACAAAAGCAAACTCTGATTTAGAAAAATTATTATCAGAGCCAAAACTTTCCAACAAAAGTAAACAGTCTTTAGCTGAAGATTTACGCCAACTAAACAGATTAATCAATAAAATTCAAGAGAAACAATTTCATATAAGTGTTTTTGGAAGAGTTAGCGTAGGAAAATCTTCTTTATTGAATGCTTTGGTTGGTGATAATATTTTTTCAACAAGTGTTTTGCATGGAGAAACCAAAGAAACCAAAGATATATTTTGGCAACAATTAGAAGATAATGGTTTGATATTTATTGATACGCCTGGGATTGATGAGGTTGATGGGAAAAGTCGTGAGCAAATAGCAAAGCAAGCAATTAGTAGCTCTGATATGGTTTTATTTGTAGTTGATGGAGATTTGACTGCTATTGAGTTTGAGGCACTTTCTTTTGCAGCAAAACAACCAAAACCAATTATTTTAGTTATAAATAAAACTGATAGAATTAACGAAAATCAAAAGTCTCAAATTAAAGAAAGTATTGAAAATAAACTAAATAAAATTGATAGAAAAATTGAATTTATATTTGTAAGTGCAAGCCCAAATAAAAAAGAAATTATAAGAGTTCACGAAGATGGTAGTGAGGAAATAGAACAAATATTTCCAGAAAGTAATATTGAAAATTTAAAATTATTAATTTGGGAGCAAATTAAAGAATCAGGAAGTATTTTGCAAACAATGTCTGCAGCTATTTTCACAACAAATATAACTGATAAAATTGGTGAAGAAATTGTTAAGGCAAGGTCAGATATTGCAAATAAAATAATTACAAAATACTCAATAACAAAAGCTCTTTTAGTTGGTTTAAATCCAGTTCCACTTCTTGATATGGCGGTTGTTTTTGCAGATGTTATTATGGTTAAACATTTGGCTAGTGTTTATGGTTTTGAGATAAATAAAAAAGAGTCTGCAGGTTTAATTAAATCAATTTTGGCTGAAATGACACTTGTTTTGGGAGCTAGTTTTGGTATTCAAGCTTTAGCATCTATTTTAAAAGGTGTTTCCGTAGGTCTTTCAACTGTTCTTACTGCAAGCACACAAGGAGGTGCAGCTTATTATGGAACATATTTGGTTGGGAAAGCTTGTGAAGAATACTTCAAAAAAGGAGCTAGTTGGGGCGACGACGGTGCTCAAAAAGTATTAAATGATCTTTTGGAAACTATTGATAAAGAAGATATTATGCAAGAAGCGAAACAAGAAATTCAAAGTATTTTAAAAAAATAATTAATAACTGAAAACTAATAACTAATTATGAACTCAAGCTTAATCAAAGGATATCTATTATTACTTTTAACTGCAATAATTTGGGGAATTGCATTTATTTATCAGAAAAAAGTGGTTGGTTTAATTGATGCTTTTAGTTTTAATGCATTGCGTTTTAGTTTGGGGACTTTTGCTTTATTACCACTTTTCTTATTGCCTAAAAAAATATTCCAGCAAAATAGTAATGAAAAGGAATATTCTTCTTATTACGCAGGTTTTTTTGCAGGTATTTTTATGTTTTTGGGAATATCTTTACAGCAATATGGAATGGAATTTACAACAGCTGGAAAATCTGGATTTCTTACCGCCCTTTATATAATTTTTGTGCCGATTTTGGCGTATTTTGTAATAAAGCAAAAAAGTGGTTTAGGAGTTTGGCTAGGTGGTATTTTGTCAGTTATCGGGATTTCAGTTATTGGAATTACTGAAACAAAAGAAGCTTTGAAACTTAATTTTGGTGATTTTCTTATGTTTATATCAGCGTGGTGCTGGGCTGCTCAAGTATTATGGCTATCTATTATTGCCAAATATTGTAATGTTTTGAAAGTTGTTATTTTTCAAATGTTAACAGTTGCTATTTTAAGCATTATTTCTGCTATAATTTATCTATATTTTTCAGATAAATATATGCCAAATTTAAATTTATTATTAGATATAAAATCTGAAATTTTTTACACAGGAGTTATATCAACTTCTTTCGCATTTACTTTTCAAATTTTTGGACAGCGAAGTGTTCCAGCAAGTAATGCAGCTATTCTTATGAGTTTAGAAGGTGTTTTTGCTGTTGTTGCTGGGATTTTGATTTTAAATGAAGTTATGAGCTTATCATTTCTTGTTGGTTGTGGTTTTATATTTTGTGGAATTATAATCGCACAACTTAGAAATTAGTTATTAGGAATTATTATGAAAACTGCAGATATCTTGAGAAAAAGAAAACGAATAAATTATACTCTAGGAATTATTTGTTTGATTTTATTAGTTATTATAAGTGTTACTTTGTATAAAGATAATCAGGTGTTATTAAACCAACAAGCTTTTTCGATTCCAAAACCAGTTACTAAAATTGAGGTAATTAATAAAAATACTAATATAGTTATGCAAAAAAACAATAATAATTGGAGTGTAGAAAAACCTTATAAATACAAAGCATCTAAAGTTGCAATTAAAACTATAACTGGATATTTATCAAATCGTTGTCAGTTAATTGAAAATGACAAAAAAGTTAAAACTTCTAATAAAAATAAAATAATTATAAATGGTAATATTTACGAATTTGGAATTATAAATAATATATCAGATATGGTTTATGTTAGAAATGGAACAAGGCTTGCGTTATGTGATAAGATTTTGAATTCTATTGTTTTTGCACCAGTTAGTAGTTTTTTAGATAGGAGTTTATATGATGATAAATTGCTATCAATTAGCTCTAAATTAGGTGGAATTAATGATAAAAAAATCATCAAAAATATAAATTTATCAGTTTTAGAAATGGTTGAAACTTCATCTGTGAAAAAAGATGATTTGCTTGGTTTTTTAGAGTTTAAAACAAGTGTGAATTCTTACAAATACCAAATAATAAGATCTAGCAAAAAAGCTAATAAAAAAGAATATATAAGTCTTTATAAAAAATCATCAAACCCTAAAATTCCAAGTTTTATATTTGTTATAAAAAATAATAAATATTTAAATGAAATTTTATTAAAAAATAATTATTAATAACTGAGAAATTTAAATGCCTGAATTACCAGAAGTTCAAACAACTGTTGATGGTTTATCTAAATATATTTTAGGTGAAACGGTTAAACAAGCTAAGTTTTATAGAGAAAATATTCGTTATCCTTTACAAAATAGTTGGTTAGATGAAATAAAAGGTAAAAAAATAATAAAAATAACAAGACGAGCAAAGTTAATAATTATGCAATTATCATCTAAAAATGAAACTGTTTTTCTCCTATGGCAGCTAGGAATGTCAGGAAGTATGCGAGTTTCTAGTTTAGATGAAAGTTTGCGAAAACACGACCATATTGAGTTTATTTTCCAAGATAAAGCAATGCGATACCACGACCCAAGAAGATTTGGTTCAATGCGATTATTTCAAACAATAAAAGAGTTGCAAGAAGTGATTAAACATTATGGTTTAGAGCCTTTGGCTAAAGAATTTACAGCTAAATATTTGTTAGAAAAATCAAAAAAAAGAAAAGTTGCCATAAAAAATTTCATAATGAACCAAGAAATAGTTGTTGGAGTTGGGAATATATATGCTTGTGAGGCTTTATTCGTTTCTAAAACAAATCCATTAAAATCTGTAAATAAAATCACAAAAAAAGAATATGAAATATTAGTAAAGGCAATAAAAAATATTTTAAAACAAGCGATTAAACAAGGTGGAACAACACTTAAGGATTTTGAAAACGCAGATGCAAAACCAGGTTATTTTCAACAACAATTACAAGTTTATGGGCGAAATAAACAACTATGTAATATTTGTGAAACTGAAATAGAAGCTGTTGTTATTGGTGGCAGGAATAGTTTTTACTGCCCAAAATGTCAGAAATAATGTAGAATTTAAGTAATGAAAAAAGTAGCGAAATAAGTGATTTAATCTAAGAATAACCAAAGAAAAAATAAAGAGGCAACGATGAAATATACAAATATAGATTTTAACAATAAAACAATTCTAATAACTGGTGGCGCTGGTTTTATAGGATCTAATTTGGCTTTTTATTTCCAAGAAAATTATCCTAAAGCAAATATAATAATTTTTGATAGTTTTAGAAGTGGTAAAACTTTAAGTAATGGTAATTTAAAAAGTTTTGGACATTTTAAAAATCTAATTGGTTTTAATGGAGTAGTTATTGCAGGTGATATAACTGATGAAATTGCACTAAAAAAATTAGAAGAAAATTATAAATTTGATTATATTTTTCATCAGGCTGCAATAAGTGATACAACAGCAACTGAGCAAGATTTGATGATTAAAACAAATGTTGAAGCTTATGAAAATTTACTTAAAATCGCAATAAAACATAATGCAAATATGGTTTATGCTTCAAGTGCTGCAACTTATGGTGATGCCAAAAGTCCACAAACAGTTGGAAATGAAAACCCTGCTAATGTTTATGGGTTTAGTAAACTTATGATGGATAATATCACTAGAAAATACTTAGAAACTGATTTGAATATAAATATTGTTGGTCTTAGGTATTTCAATGTTTATGGAGAACGAGAGTTTTTTAAAAACAAAACTGCTTCAACTATTTTACAGTTTGGTTTGCAAATTCTTGCTGGAAAAACTCCAAAACTGTTTGAAAATAGTGATAAAATTTTACGAGATTTTGTATATATTGAAGATATTATTCAGGCAAATATAAAAGCTTGTAGTCCTAAAAATAGTGGGATTTACAATGTTGGAACAGCAAAACCAAGAAGCTTTCAAGAAATTGCTGATATTCTACAAAAAGAGCTTGGGACAGACCTTGGGACAGAATATATTGAAAATCCTTTTGTAAAACAATATCAATTTCATACTCAAGCAAATATAGTGAGAACTGAAGAAAACTTATCTTATAAACCTATGTTTAGTTTGGAAAAAGGTATTGCAAAATATATATTGGAAATTAAAAGATTATATGAGTTTGAGCTGTAATTTCTTTATTTAATATTTAGTTAACAAATTTGTAAAATAGGATTAGTTACTGTAATATAAATAATATCATTTACTATTATCTTAAGCTTTGCTAGAGATTTATTTGAAACAATCGCTACTAAAATCTCTTTGTTAATAGCTAACTCAACTTTTGAATAAAATTCACTATATTCTGAAATATTACTAATTTTTGCTTGAAATGAGTTTAGCACTGAATTTATCTCCAAAGATTTACTTATGATAATATCGTTTGCTAAAATATTTATATAAAAATTTGATTTATCAGCAAATTTATTGGAGATAATATTAAACTCTCCAATTGTAGAATTTAAATTTAAAACGCCAAATTTTTTATTATAATTGCCAACAGTTGCTTTAATAGTATTGTTTTCTAGGTTTTTGCCTTGGTTTAAGTTAGGTAATATTTGTGAAGATTTTCCATATTCTTTAACTTTACCATTTTTTAGAATTACTAAATTATCTGCAATATTTTGTATTTCATTAATTGAATGAGTTACATAGATAATTGGTATTTTAAGCTCTTTATAGATTGATTTTAGGTGGAAAATAATATCTGATTTTTGCTCTTCTCCCAAAGCAGACAAAGGTTCATCTAGCAAAAGCAGTTTTGGATTTGTGACCAAAGCTCTAGCAATTGCAACGCGTTGCTGTTCGCCGCCTGAAAGCTTATCAGCTCTGCGATTTAGCAAATTATCTATTTTTAATAATTTACTAATTTTATTTATTCTTGCTAACTTTTCTTGTTTTGAAAGTTTTTTTATTCCAAACTCTATATTTTTATAAATATCTAAATGTGCGAATAAGCTAGCTTCTTGAAAAACATAACCAATTAAGCGTTTATGTGTTGGAATAAATATTGCATCGTTTTGCCAAACTTGCTTTTCAACTTGCAAGAAACCTTTTTCAGATTTATCCAATCCAGCAATAGCTCTTAATAAACTTGTTTTACCACAACCTGATTCACCAAAAATAGCAGTAATCCCTTTTTCTGGAATATCAATATCTAAATCAAGGCAAAAGTCGTTATGATTTATGTAAAAATTAGCTTTAAACATTATGATTTACCAACACTAAATTTGCGATTAATACCATAAACCAACATTAATAAAACAAAAGAAAAAGCAAGCAATAAGCCAGATAGCAAATGTGATTGAGAATATTCAAGTGATTCCACATGATCATAAATTGCAATTGAAATAACTTGGGTTTCGTTAGGAATATTTCCACCAATCATTAAAACCACTCCAAATTCACCAATAGTATGAGCAAATCCAAGCACAATCGCTGTTATAAAACCTGATTTTGCCATAGGAATTGCAACGGTGAAAAATCTATTAATTGGTGATGCTCCCAAAGTTGCCGCAACCTCTAAAGGTCTATTACCAATTGCGGTAAATGAATTCTGTAAAGGTTGAATTACAAAAGGCATTGAGTAAAAAACAGAACCAATAACTAATCCTGCAAAAGTGAAATTTAGCGAGCTTCCACCAAATAATTCCATCAAACCACCAATAATTCCGTTAGAGCCTAAAGCAAGTAATAAATAAAACCCTAAAACTGTTGGTGGTAAAATTAAAGGAAGGGCAACAGTTGCCTCAATAATGAATTTAAATTTCCACTTACTTCGTGCTAGCCACCAAGCAATAGGGGTGCTAATAATTATTAAAATTAAAGTTGTAATTCCAGCAAGTTTTAAAGTAACAAAAAGTGCATTTAAATCTTGTTCACTCATTGTGAAACCTCATAACCATTATGTTTTATGATTTTTTTTGCTGTTGGACTTTTTATAAAATTAACAAACTGGTTTAAAGCTTTTGAGCTTTTTATAATTACTGCTTGTTGTTTTATTGGTTGATAGTAACTCTTTGGAATAATCCAATAGTTAGTTAGGTTTTCAGAGTTTTTAACCTGTGAATAAGCCACAAATCCTAACTCTGTATTTTTAGTTTTTACAAAGCTAAAAGTTTGTGAAATATTGGCTCCTTTCACAATTTTGCCCTGCAAATTATTCCAAAGTTTAAGCTTTGAGATGACTTCTTTAGCAGCTTTTCCATAAGGGGCTAGCTTTGGATTTGCAATTGCAATATGCCTTAAATTATTATTTGATAAAAGGTTATATATTTCTAGTTTGGTAGAGTTTTTTATATTTTGGGGGTTATTTGAAAGCAAAACCAATTGACCAAATGCGTAAGTAAAACGCGTTCCTTTTATTGTAAATCCGTTATCTTCAAGCAATTTTGGGCGTTTACTATCTGCTGCAAAAAATATATCAAAGGGAGCTTTATTTATTATTTGAGTATAATGCCTACCAGTTGCTCCAGCGGATATGATAATTTTGTGGTTTGTGTTTTTTTCAAATATTCCACTTAGTTTTTTTAGAGGTTTTACAAAATTACTAGCAACTGCAACTCTAATTTCATCAGAAAATGCGACTGAAATCAATAAAGAAAAACTGAGTAATATAAGTTTGAATGTTTTAATAAACATAGTTTTAGTGGATATTATTTAATAAATTTCAATAAGCTTAATAAAGGCAATTCTAATAAAAATAGTTATTTAAACACTAAAATCATCACCTAAATAAACATCTTTTACTTGCTGATTTGCAAGCACTTCTTTAGAAGTTCCTGAGGCGATAACTTTTCCTTCCGCCATAATGTAAGCTTTATCACATATTTGTAAGGTTTCACGAACATTATGGTCAGTTATTAAAATTCCAATACCTCGTTGTTTTAAATGCAAAATTATTTTTTTAATATCACCAATTGAAATGGGATCAACTCCAGCAAAAGGTTCATCTAATAAAATAAATTTTGGATTGGTAGCAAGACAGCGTGCAATCTCAACACGACGGCGTTCTCCACCTGATAAACTAAGACCTAATTCTTTTTTGATATGGGTTATTTTCAACTCTTCCAAAAGTTCTTCTGTTTTTTTAATAGCATCTTTTTTATTTATTTTTTGTAATTCTAAGATACTATAAATATTATTAAAAACAGACATTTTTCTAAAGATTGAAGCTTCTTGTGGCAAATAACCAATTCCAACCTTTGCTCTTTGGTGCATTGATAACTTAGTTATATTCACATCATCTAACATTATTCTGCCAGTTTCTGGGCGAACTAAGCCAACGGTCATATAAAAGCTAGTTGTTTTTCCTGCTCCATTTGGACCCAAAAGCCCAACTATATTATTATTTTCAACTTCAAAACTTGCTTTATTTACAACTTTGCGTTTTTTGTATGTTTTTGAAATACTTTCTGCTAGTAATTTTGCCATTTTATACTCTATTTATATTATTTTCCAGCTGGTTGGATTGTCATTCTAAGTCTTTTTCCTTTGATTTTCTCTTTTAATAAATCATAAGTTAAAGTATCTCCTTTTATAATATCTTCACCTTGAGTTATAACAGCATTGCCTTTGAGAGTTATTGTTTTGGATAGAATAATATATTTTGCATTATTTCCTTCACCATAAATTGGTAGCTTATCTCCTTTAAAAACAAACTTCAAAGGCTTGCCAATAGCAATAATTTCCTCTGCTTCATTATTTTTAAAATGCACTGTAATTTTATCAGCAAAAATTGTAGAAACTCCTTGAGTAACTTCAACATTTCCTTGATAAATTGCAATTTGTTTTAGTTGGTCATAACTTCCTGAATCTGCAATAACATCAATTGGTTGCTTGGTGCTGTCTTTAGAAGAACTTGCGTTAGAAGTTTCCTGTGCTAAAACAATGTTTGTTAAAAATGCACCCAAAAGCAAAGCTTTTAAAATCAATTTTCTAATCTTTATCATATTTTTCTCCTAAAGTTTAATTATTAATTGTGTTTAATTTATTTGTTATTTTAACACTTTTTTAATGTATGTTATTTTATAATTCTAAAATATTGTTTTAAAAAGATTATTTTTTAAAATACTTCAATATCCCTTCAAAATACTTTTATTGTAGTTTTCATATGTTTGGTAGATAATAAATTAACTATAAATATTAACTAACGAATAAACTAAAACTAAACTATGACTAAAACAATAATTACCTCCGCAACAAAAGAAGTTGTAATCAGCTCCAAAAACTCTTTTTGTGTTATTGGAGAACGAATAAACCCAACTGGGCGAAAGCTTTTGATGGAAGAAATGAAAGACTATAACTTTAGTAGAGTTGAAGCTGATGCACTTGCACAAGTTGCTGCTGGTGCGCATATGCTTGATATTAATGCAGGAATTCCGCTTGCTGATGAGCCTGCTATTTTGGCACAAGCTATTCAAAAAGTTCAAGCGATTACTGATGTTCCTTTGGTTATAGACTCTTCAATAATTGATGCTCTTGAAGCAGGGCTTTCTGTTTACCAAGGTAATGCTTTGGTGAATTCAGTAACTGGCGAAGAAGATTCTTTGGAAAGAGTTTTGCCACTTGTGAAAAAATATAATGCGAGTGTTGTAGCTATTTCAAATGATGATAATGGCATTTCAAACGATCCATTAAAACGCTTAGAAGTTGCAAAGAAAATAATCCAAAGAGCAGCAGACTATGGTATTTCAAAAGATAGGGTTGTAGTTGATCCTTTGGTTATGCCAATTTCAGCAATTGCTGGGGCTGCTAAGCAAGTGTTTTATATGTTAAAGGTTCTTCGTGACGAATTCAAAGTTAATTCAACTTGTGGTGCTTCAAATATATCATTTGGGCTTCCTAATCGTCGTGCGATAAATGCTTCATTTTTAACAACTGCGGCAACTTATGGTTTGACTTCTGCAATTATGAATCCACTTCATGAGCAAGATATTGCGGCAATTAGAGGTGCTGATATTATGAATGCACTTGATGATAATTGTGAAAACTGGATAAGAAATTATCGTGAACCAAGTGCAACTCAAAGACCTGCACGAGGTCGCCGTCGTCGGTTATAATAAAATATATAATTAATAAAGGTATAATCTAAATGTCAAATAATAATAACAAATTTAAAATATTATCTTTAATAACAATGTTGCTTATAAGCTTATTAAATGTGGCTTATGCGAGCTCAAATATTGTTGTTACACAAGGAAAATTTATTAAAGGCGTAGCCTATGATGTTGTAAAAGTTCCAGCTAGCAAGGTTCATACTCATTGGAAAAATGATGAAGGCAAACCTTTTGGCTCAATGTCTAAGTTAAAAATGTTTTTGAAAAGCAAAAAAATATCTCCAATAGTTATTATGAATGCAGGAATTTACACCGAAAATAATAATCCAGCAGGTCTATATATAGAAAAAGGAAAAGTTTTAAAAACAATCAATACAAATAAAGGAGCTGGTAATTTCCACTTAGAACCTAATGGCGTGTTTTTGATAGATAAAAGTAACAATGCAAAAATAATAACTACTAAAAAATTCTTAAAATATAGTAAAAAAAATATAGCAAACATTAGATTAGCAACACAATCTGGACCAATGTTATTAATTAATGGGAAAATACATTCTAAATTCAAAAAAGAGAGCAAGTCTCTTTATGTAAGGAATGCAGTATGTATTAGCAATAAAAAAAATGCTGATGTTTATTTTATAATTTCAAAAAAGAGAGTAAACTTATATACATTCGCAGAGGCTATAAAGTCTTTAGGCTGTAAGAATTCTTTATATTTAGATGGAAGTATTTCAAAAATGCATATTGATGGCAAGAATGGAATTTTTCATTTTGTAACTTTTGTAGCAATGCTTAGTGCTTATTAGAGCGAAATATTATATTTTAATTAATTAAATTACTTAAAGGTGGAAAAATGGGAAGAGTTATTTTGTTAGTAATGGATTCATTTGGGCTTGGTGAGGCTAATGATGCTAAGGATTTTGGAGATGTTGGTTCTAATACTTTTGGAAATATTGCCAAATTTAGAGTTAAAAATTCAAAGCCACTTAGCTTACCAACTTTGGAAAGTTTAGGTCTTACTTTAGCTTTTAAGGAAAAAAATGGAGAACTTCCAGCAGGTTTTTCAAATGTTGAAAGCCCAATAGCAAGTTATGGACACGCCAAAGAGATAAGCAAAGGAAAAGATACAACTTCAGGGCATTTGGAAATGATGGGAGTTCCTGTTTTGTTTGATTGGGGCTATATCAAAGAATTTGATAAAGATTTATTAGAAAAAATCTACAAAAAAAATAATTTAAAAGGAAGCCTAGGGCTTTGCCATGCTTCTGGAACTGAAATTATTCAGCGTTTAGGTCAAGAGCATATTGATACTGGAAAACCAATTTTCTATACTTCGGCAGATAGTGTTTTTCAAATTGCAGCTCACGAAGAGCATTTTGGGCTAGAAAGATTATACGATTTATGCAAATCAGTTCGCAAAGATGTTGACGATATGAATATTTCAAGGGTAATCGCGAGACCTTTTACTGGAAATATCAAAGATGGTTTTACAAGAACCAAAAATCGCCATGATTATGCAATGCCACCGCCTGCTGAAACTATGCTGGATATTATGGTTAAACAAGGTTTGACAACTATTGGGATTGGTAAAATACCAGATATTTTTTCACACCAAGGGATTTCTAAAGAAGTTGTAGCACATGGCTTGGCGGAACTTGCTGAAAAAACTATTGAGCAAATTAAAACTGCATCTGATGGAAGTCTTATTTTTACAAATTTTGTAGATTTTGATATGGAGTGGGGTCATCGTCGTGATCCGCTTGGTTATGCGAATGGACTTGAGGTTTTTGACCCAATGCTAAAACAAATAATTGACGAAATGGCAGATGATGATTTGATGATAATAACTGCTGACCACGGTTGCGATCCAACTTTTAAAGGCACAGATCATACTAGAGAAAATGTTCCAATTATTTCATATTGTAAAAATTCAAAACCTGAAAATTTGGGAGAATTAGGTTTTGCAGATATTTCTGAGACGATAGCTGATTACTTTAAAATAAAAGGAACAGGCGTTGGGAAATCATTTATAAAAAACTAAACTGAATTTGATTTTGTTAGTAAATTGAAATTAAACTTAACTTAAATTTATTAGCAAATCATTATTTAAATAATATATAGAAATAACATATAAAAATTATATGTTAAATAAAACATAATAAAACAAGAGGATAAAAAAATGTCAACAGTTCATATTAGAGCAGAAAAAAACGATATCGCAGAAACAGTATTAATGCCAGGTGATCCACTTCGTGCAAAATATTTGGCGGATAATTATTTAGAAAATGTAACCGAATTTAACGGTGTTAGAAATATTCTAGGGTTTACGGGAGATTATAAAGGGCAAAGAGTTTCAGTAATGGCTTCTGGAATGGGAGTTCCTTCAATTTCAATTTATGCAACTGAATTAATTCAAGATTTTGGTGTGAAAAATATTGTTAGAATTGGCTCTTGTGGTGCTTTACAAGATAACCTTGAGTTAGGCTCAATCGTTATTGCAACAGGTGCTTCAACTGATTCTTGCGTAAATCGTAAAAGATTATTAGGTTATGATTTTGCAGCAATTGCAGATTTTTCTTTAGCAAGAGCAGTTGCAGAAACAGCTGAGAAAAATAAGGTTAAATATAGTGCAGGTAATGTTTTCACAGCTGATTTATTTTATACACCAGACTTTTCTGAATTTGATACTTTGAAGAAAATGGGAATTCTTGGCGTTGAAATGGAGGCTGCTGGTCTTTATGGTTTAGCTGCTGAATTTGGGGCAAAAGCTGTAAGCATTTTAACAGTTTCAGATTTGATTTATGATTTAAGTCAAAATATGTCTTCTGAAGAACGCGAGCAAAGTTTAGGAGCTATGTTAAAACTTGCTTTGGATAGTGTTTCATCATTTTAATTAATAATTATTACTAAAAACTATTAAAACTATTAAAACTATTAAAACTATTAAAACTATTAAAACTATTAAAACTATTAAAACTATTAAAACTATTAAAACTATTAAAACTATTAAATTAGGAGTTAAAAATGTTTATACCACAAGAAATAATTAGAAAAAAAAGAGATGGCAAAACTCTAACAGAGTTAGATATAATCGCTTTTGTAGAAGGAATTACAAATAACACAGTTGTAAATGAGCAAATATCTGCTCTTGCTATGGCTGTATTTTTAAATGGCTTTAGCAAAGAAGAAACACTTGCACTGACAATGGCAATGCTTAATTCTGGCGATAAACTAGATTGGCAAAAAGGTAGTGAATTTGGCTGTGAATTAAATGGTCCAGTAATTGATAAACATTCAACAGGAGGTGTTGGTGATACAGTTTCATTAATGCTTGGTCCAATTTGGGCTGCTTGTGGCTGTTTTGTCCCTATGATTTCTGGGCGAGGTTTGGGGCATACTGGCGGGACTTTGGACAAATTTGATTCAATACCAGGTTACAAAACTAATCCAAACAATGAGCTTCTTATCAAAACTGTTGCAAAAGCTGGAGTTGCGATAATTGGACAGACTGCTAATTTAGCACCTGCTGATAAGCGATTTTATAGTGTTCGTGATGTAACTTCTACAGTTGAGTCAATACCTCTTATAACAGCTTCAATTCTTTCAAAAAAACTTGCTGAAGGCTTGGATACTTTAGTAATGGATGTTAAAGCTGGTTCTGGTGCGTTTATGCCAACTTATGATATGTCTGTTCAGCTTGCAAAATCAATTTCAAGTGTTGCAAATTCAGCTGGTGTGAAAACAGTTTCATTATTAACAGATATGAATGAACCGCTTGCAAATTGTGCTGGAAATGCAGTTGAAATGCGTGAAGCAGTTGAGTATTTGCTTGGTAGAAAAGACAAAAGATTACATGATGTTACCGTTGAATTATGTGCTTATGGATTACAAACAGCTGGAGTTTGTGCAGATATTAACTCTGCTAGAGCAAAAGTAAATCAAGTTATTGATAATGGACTGGCAGCAGAACATTTTTCTAAAATGGTTTCTATGCTTGGTGGGGCAAATGATTTTGTAGAAAATTATGATAAATACTTAGCCAAAGCAAATTACACTAAAGAAATTTGGGCAGATGAGCAAATGTTAGAAAGCTCAAATACTGTTACTAAAATAAATACTAGAGATGTTGGTATGGCTGTTGTTGAGCTTGGTGGCGGTAGAAAAAACCCAACTGATCCAATAGATTATAGTGTTGGGCTTACCGATATTATTAGAATTGGCGAAGATGCAAAACAAAAACCTCTAGCAGTTGTGCATTATAGGGATGAAGCAGACTTTGAAAAAGTTTCTGAATTTGTCAAAAAATCATTTACTTGCTCAGACGAAAAGCCTCAAAAAAATAAGATAATTTATGATGTTATTTAGGTTAGGATTTGTTTAATTCTAAACTAAATTTGGCAGATATTTCCAATACTATTGTTGGAAATGTCTGCTTTTATTGAGTAGGCTTTTGCTAAATTTTCATTAGTAATAACGGTTTGCTTATCACCTGTTGCAAGTATTCCACCATTATCTATTAAGATAAAATTCTCACAAAAATTCATTGCAATATCTAAATTGTGCAAAACAACAATGCCAGTTTTTTGTTTACTTTGTTGTTCTAATATATTCATTATTTCTAATTGAAAATAAGGGTCAAGAGATGCCGTTGGCTCATCAGCAAGTAATATCGGATTATCAGTAATTAAAGCTCGAGCAAGATGGACTCTAGCTAATTCACCACCAGATAAACTCATAATTGATTTATTAATCAAAGGTTCTATTTTTAAATATTTGATTATTTTTTCTAGTCTTTCTTGTCTTTCATTTTTGCTTAAATCATAGTTTGCAAGACCTAATAAAATTAATTCATTAATATGAATGTCCCAATGAATAGGTGTGTTTTGAGCTAAATAACTAATTATTTGTGATTTCTTTTTGATAGATAGATTGGTTAGGTTTAATTCTTTTTCATTGTCTGAATAAATTATTTGCCCATTATTTGGTTTTAAAATTCCTGCAATTAGTTTTAGTAAAGTTGATTTACCAGCACCATTTGCACCGATTATTGCTGTTAATTTGTTGTTTGGTATTTCTAAATTTATATCTTTTAGAATATTTTTAAAGTTTAGACTTTTTATTTTTAGCATATTATTTCATTTTTTAAATTTATTTGATTTTTTTAAATTCAGATAAAGTAATAGTAAACTTTTCATCCAAAAGATTTGCTTTAGCCGTTATTCCCATCAAGTTTGAATATGATTTAACTAATGATAAACCAAGCCCAAGATTATTTTTATCTGCTCGGCTTTTGCTTTTCCTCCATAACCTATCAAAAATCAAAGGAATATCATCATTTATTAAATCACTTGTTATATTTGATATTTCTATATTTATAAAATCATTATTATTAACAATTGTTTTTACTGTAATCTCTGTGTTTTTAATACTATATTGAATTGCATTTGAAAGTAAGTTTTTTATGATTATTTTCAACTCAATAGGCTGGGTTAGTATGTGAATATTAGGTTGAATACTATTTGAGATAGTAATATTATTTTTTGCTAAAATTTGATCAAATTGCTTTTTAAATTCTAGGAAAATATTTAATAGATTTACTTTTTCTTTTATACCATTTATTTCATTTTGTGAAAGTGCAATCAAACTATTTGTTATGCTTTGCATTTGTTTTGTTGACTCTAAAATATCATTATATAAATCTAAAGGTTCATTGCCTAATTTGTTGTTATTTATAGCAACTTCGCTAAGAGTTTTTATTTCTGCAATTGGTGTTCTAAGCTCATGAGCTAAGTTTGCTGAGAGTGATTTTTCTCTTGTTAAGTTAGTTTTTAAAAGCTCTAATAGTTTATTAAATTGGCTGGAAACTTTATGAATTTCTAATGGTGCAAGTGCTGGTTCTGATAGACTTTTATCTAAATTTTCAGAGTGTATTTCTTTTATTTCATCATAAAGCTGTGAAAGTGGTTTAAGATTATGATTTATAACTCTTATTAATCCATAAGATATTATGCAAATAAAAGTAAAATAAGATATCAAAAAGATAATAATTGTATTGAAAATCAAGTCAGATAAATCACTACTATTTCTTATTATTTCTAATGTTATATGCTCTGATTTATTTGTTGAATGAGTTGGTGCAAAAGTTTTTTTATATAAACGAGCATTCTCACCATCTGAAAAAGTAATATTGCTGAATGAATTATTATCTAATTTTCTTTTAGTAATTTGCTTTTTGCTAGGGTAAGTCATTGATTTAGACTGTTTGATAATCTTTTTTTCTTTACTCCAAGCAATGAAATAATTAGGCATAATTTTACGCCCATATTCTGGGAGTAATTTATCTGAAAACTCAAATTCTAGCTCATCATCTTCATATTCAAATAAACTACTTAATAATTTAAATTCATCTTTTAGCTCATCATCAAACTCTTCTTTTTCCCAATTAATCATAAGCGTAGCAAAGAAGTAGCAAATTATAAGTGATAGAATAGAGGTGGTTATTATTACTTGAGTAATTACTTTTCTTTTTAGAGAATAGCGTTGATTTTTTGGTTTATTTTTCAATGTAAAATCCTATTCCTCGTTTTGTTTGCAGTAAATTTTCAATATTATATTTTTTCAGTTTTTTCCTAATATTAGAAATGTGTGTTTCAATTGTATTATTGGTTACAATATTATCAACAGAGTATAATTGATTCATTATTGAGTCATAAGAAAGCACGGTTCCTTGTTTTAAAAATAATAGCTCTAATAGACTAAATTCCTTGGCTGTAAAGTGTATTTCATTATCGTTTGCAAAGAATTTTTTGAGTGATAAATCTAAATATATTGACTGATTATTTATAGATATTTCAGTCTTTTGAATATTATTACTTCGTCTAATTATAGCAGTAATTCTGGCAAGTAATTCATCAAACTCAAAAGGCTTACACAAATAATCATCTGCTCCAGAAAACAGTCCTGTTGTTTTATCTGAAAGCTCAACTTTGGCTGAAATAATTAGCACAGGAGTTTCATTATTTTCCTTTCTGATTTTCTTTAAAACGGACATCCCATCTAAAGACTTAATCATCAAATCTAAAATAATTAATTCATATTCTTCATTTCTAATAAGTTCCAAAGCAAATAATCCATCATCAGTTGTTTCAACCAAATAGCCATTATTTTCTAACCCAATAATTAGAGCTTTACTAAGTGCTTTTGAATCTTCTATTAATAGTATTTTCACAAAATTTATTTTTTATAATTGTTTAATTCATTATAAAATGAATCTTGAAATATAACTACTTATAACCACTTCTTTTATAAAATTGAAATAGTATAAATATTAAAAAAGGAGCACCGATAAATGAAGTTAGAGTTCCGATATGAACTTTTGAAAATATATCAGTTCTCCAAATAAGCAAATCAGCACAAAGCATTAATAATCCACCATATAAAGCAGAGGTCAGATAAAGTTTTGATGGTTTGTTTTTGGTGGTAATTCGTGCAAAATGCGGAGCGATTAAGCCAACAAAACCAATAACACCAGTTTGAGGAATTACTGCCCCAATAATTAAAGAAATCCCAATTGCGGTAATAATCATACTTTTTTTAATATTAATCCCCAAAGTTATGGCGGTCTCTTCTCCCAAAGTCAAAACATCAATTAATTTCCTTTGAGAATATATTAAAACTAGCCCCAAAATTATAAGTATTAAAGAGATTAAAATAGTTTGCATATTTGCTAATTTAAGTGAACCTTGTAGCCAATTATATAACTCTGACAAAGCCCAAGGGCTTTTTGCATTAGAAAGGAGCAAGGCAATTCCAGAGGCAAGCAATGAATTAATAGCAACGCCAGCTAAAATCAAAACAGATGAATTTTGATTAATTGCAATAATGTAAATTAGCCCAAGTGCCAAAAGAGAACCTAAAACTCCACCAAATAATAAAATAACTGTGCTAGAGCTTGTGAAATAAAGGATAAATACGCTAGCAACAGTTGCACCGCTTGAGCTTCCTAATAAGCCTGGGCTTGCAAGTGGGTTTCTGAAAATCCCTTGCATAGTATTTCCTGCAATTCCAAAAACCGCTCCAGCAATTAGTGCTAATAAAACCCTTGGTAAGCGAATATCATACAAAACTAAGTTAAATAAACTAATATTATTATTTGAGATATTGCTTTTTGGAAGATTACAAAAACACGCAAACCCAACCAAAATTAAAATAATTAAAAGTAAAAGTATGTTTGTTTTAGTGGATTTGTTCATTGGTTTAGTGTTTTGTCTGATGGTTTATTTTTTAGAATTATTATTTTCTCTTAAATTAATCCAAAACAAAGCCATAAGCTGAAAGCTCTAATTCTGATAGACTAGATTTATCAAATAGTTCTTTTAACCTTTTTCTAAATGTATTCTTAGGGTGAATTCTATTAAGTAAGTGGTTTAATATTATAAAATGATTTTTAAAGTAATTATCTTTATTGAAATAATTATCAGTATTGTCCTTATTTCCAATATATTCACCTTTAGGTTTTATTTTGAACTTCCTATTAAAAATAGCTCCATGATGTGCAACTGTATTTCTTATAAGGGTAATGGCTTTTAAGTAACTTTTTAAAGCATCATAGTTACAACCAAGTTCCTTTGAAATACTTTTTTGAAAGTTTACATTTAATAAAATGTATATTCTTGATATATCTGAAAAAGTGAGTTGTTCTGATATAACCCAAAAAGGAATCCTTTTATCTTCATAATGCTTAATACTAGGCTCTTCTTTTCTTTCTACAATTCTTCTTTTGCATATTTCATTAACATTATTTTCTTTTTGATACCAAAGACCAGCACTATTATCCTCACAACAAATATTTATAATTTTTGCTCTTAGTGATATTTCTATTCTTTCTAGAACCTCTAAAACTAATAATCTTAACCTTGTGGTCAAAAATA
>CBDCEG010000024.1:0-5730 GCA_965215775.1 Cardiobacteriales bacterium | reverse complement strand
TCTCCACATATAGAAATTAATTATGCAGATGGTTTTGGAGATACAGAAGACCTTCCTTTCTATCGTCATTATTACGCTGGTGGTCTTAGAACTGTTCGTGGTTTTAGAGGTAATTCATTAGGACCTAAGTTTAGCAATGGTAATATTGCAGGTGGTGACTTTAGAATAGCTGGTGGTATTGAGGCTTTATTTCCGCTAAAAGTTGGCTCTGATACTGAAAATGTTAGACTTGGTGCTTTTGTTGATTTTGGTAATGTTTACTCAGACTATAGCACTTTTGATGCTGATGACTTTAGATATTCAGCAGGGGTTAGCTTATTATGGAACTCTCCAATTGGACCTCTTAACTTAAGTTATGCTGTTCCTTTAAATGAAAAGAAAGGCGATGTTGAAGAAAGATTCCAGTTCACAATAGGAGTTCCATTCTAATTTTAAATAAAATATATAAATGACTAAATTTTTTATAGCGTTATTATTTTTATTCTCGGCGAATATTTTTGCCCAGAATAAAAATAATACAAATAAAACTGCAACAAAAGAAGTAAATATTGGCTTTGTAAATATTAGAAAACTAATGATTGAAGCTCCGCAGTTAAAAGAAATTAAACAAGTTTTAACTAAAGAATTTGAAAAAAGAAACTTAGATTTAATTGCGACAAGAGAGTTGCTAACAAACCTTAACTCTCAATATAATGCAACAAAAGACAAAGCTAAACAAAAAGAACTTGAAAAAAAAATTGAGAAAAATCAAAAATTACTTTTACAAGCTCAAAACTCAATTAAAGATGATTATAATTTAAGAAGAAATGAGGAGTTAAATAAACTACAAGCTCTTATTATAAAATCTGTTGCAGCTGTCTCCAAAGAAAAATCACTAGATATAGTTCTAAATAATACAGGGATTATTTATGTAAACTCTCGTATAAATATTACTAACCTTGTTTTGGATAAGCTTTTAAAATTAGCAAAGAAATCAGCTGAAAAATCAGCAGAAACAAATGTTACAAAGTAAAAAAATCCGATTAGATTTATTAGTAAAGCTAACAAAAGGTGAGCTTTTAGGTATTGGAGAATTTGAGATTGATGGAGTTGCATCTGTTATAAATTCTGAAAAAGCAAAAGGTAAAATATTATTCATTACAAGTAAAGCAACTCTTAGAAAAACAGAGTTTAATAATAACTGTGCTTATATTATTTCACCAACACTTTTAGAACAAGTTAAAAGCACACAAATTAAACAAGGAATTATTCACCCAAACCCAACTCAAGCTTATAGAATAATTGCAAAAGAACTAAAGCATAATTACTTACCAAAACAAAAAAATAGTGAAATAAAACAATCAGCATTTATTTCTAGAACCGCGAGAATAGGTGAGAATGTATTCATTGGTCATAATGTTGTAATTGATGACAAGGTTACTATTGGAAATAATTGTTTTATAAATGATAATTCTGTTGTCAAAGAAAATGTAATTATTAGACAAGAAACAATAATTGATAGTAATGTAACTATTTATGCAAATACACAAATTGGTGCAAACTGCAAAATAATGAGTGGCTGTGTAATTGGCTCAGCTGGATTTGGTTACAGTCCTGAGGCAACTGGTTGGGAGCATATTCCACAATTGGGCAAAGTTATTTTAGAAGATAAAGTTAGAATTGGAGCAAATGTTTGTATTGATAGAGGAGCTTTAGGAGATACTATTATAAAAGCAGGAGTTATCATTGATAACCTTGTTCATATTGCACATAATGTCCAAGTTGGTGAAAATACAGCACTTGCAGGTTGTGTTGGGATAGCTGGTTCTGCGAAAATAGGCAAAAACTGTATGTTTGGTGGGCAAGTTGGAATTGCAGGGCATATTGAAATTTGTGATAATGTTATGCTAAATGGTGGATCAAACTTTTTGAAGTCAGTTAAAGAACCAGGTTTTTATTCTGGCGTTTTACCGTCATTACCACAACGAAGATGGAATAGATTGAGTGCATATTTTCAACGAATAGATGCATTATTTAAGAAAAGTAAATAAGCAAAATCAAAGAACAAAGCAAATAAAATTAATAAATAAAACAAATAAGTAATAGGAGATTAAATAATATGACAAACTCAAATAAAGAAAACCAACTAACTGTTGAAGAAATAATGGAATATTTACCACACCGCTATCCTTTTCTGATGATTGATAAAATCACAGATTATGAAGTAGGTGTTATTTTAAAAGCAGTCAAAAATGTAACAATAAATGAGCCTTTTTTCACAGGGCATTTTCCACAAAAACCAGTTATGCCAGGAGTTATGATTTTAGAAGCTATGGCTCAAGCAACAGGTATTTTAGGGTTTAAAACTGAGAATGTTCCAGCTGGAGATAGAAGTTCTTTATATTATTTAGTTGGAATTGATAAAGCTAGATTTAAAAAGGTTGTAGTTCCAGGTGATAGGCTTGACATTGAAGTTAAGCTTATAAAATCAAGACGAGGCATTTATTCCTTTTCAGGCAAAGCTTTAGTTGATGGTAAAGTAGTTTGCTCTGCAGATTTAATGTGTACGCGTCAATCAGTATAATAAATCACTAATAATTAATTATGATTCATAAAACAGTAATTATAGATAAAACAGCAACTATTGGAAAAAATGTAACAATTGATCCTTATACTATAATTGGTGCTAATGTTAGCATTGGCGATGGTACTTGGATTGGATCGCATGTTGTAATAAAAGGTCCAACCAAAATTGGTAAAAATAATAAAATATATCAGTTTTCCTCTTTAGGCGAAGATCCGCAAGATAAAAAATTTGATAAATCTGATGAAACTTGGCTAACAATTGGTGATAATAATGTAATTCGTGAGTTTTGCACCTTTAACCGTGGAACTGTTCAAGACAATGGAGTAACAAGTGTTGGCGATAATAACTGGATTATGGCTTATGTTCACTTAGCTCACGATTGCGTTGTAAAAAATAATACTATTTTTGCAAATGGTGCTTCTTTAGCAGGTCATGTAACTATTGGAAACAATGTAATTCTTGGTGGTTTTGCACTTGTTTATCAGTTTGTTAGTATTGGTGATTACGCCCTTTGTGGATTTTCTTCAGGTGTTAAAAATGATGTTCCACCATTTTCAATTGTTGATGGAATGCCAGCGAAAGCAGTTACAATTAATCGTGAAGGCTTAAAACGAAATAAATTTTCTAAAGATGAAATTATAGCAATTAGAAATGCATTTAAAGCTATTTATCACAAAAACTTAAGCTTAGAAGAAGCTAAATTAGAGTTAAAAGAACTAGCAAAAGAAGAAGCTGTTGTTAGTTTAATCAGTAACTTTTTGGATAATATGAAACGCGGATTAATTCGCTAATAATAAACAGAAAAAATACCAATGCATATAGCAATTATAGCTGGCGAAGCATCAGGAGATACTCTTGGGGCGGAACTAATGAAAGCCCTTCGTAGAATTGACCCTACTATTAGGTTTGACGGTGTTGGCGGACCTAAAATGATTGAGCAAGGGTTTTACTCTATGTTTGATATCAAACAGTTTTCAGTTATGGGGCTTACTGAAATTCTAAAAAGTTTACCTAGACTTTTATCTTTTCGTCGTAAAATACTAAATAATTATCAAGCGAGTATGCCTGATATTTTTATTGGTATTGATTATCCAGAATTTAATTTAAGTTTAGAAAAAAAACTAAAAGAATTAGGGGTTTTTACGGTTCATTATGTAAGTCCATCAGTTTGGGCTTGGCGAGAGGGCAGAATTAAACATATAAAAGAATCTTGTGAGCTAATGCTTACTTTGTTTGATTTTGAAAAAAGCTTTTATGATATAAATGATTTACCTGCTGTTTATTGTGGTCATCCACTTTCTGATACTCTTCCAAAAGTAACCAAAACAAGCAAAGTAGAAGCACAAAAAAGTTTAAAAATAATATCTAAGAATATTAAATATTTGGCAGTTCTTCCAGGAAGTAGAGTTTCTGAAGTTACCAAAATGTTACCAGTTTTCATTGAAACAGCACAAAAACTTTCTAAGAAAATAAAAAATTTAGCGATTTTAATTCCAGCAATAAATTTAGATATACATAGTTTAATTACTAAAATGATGAAAAGCTCAGGGCTTAGGTTTAAAGTTCTTAACCAGCAAGCAACAGAGGTTGTTTTGGCTTCTGATGTAGTTTTATTATCTTCAGGAACTGCAACATTTGAGGCAATGCTCTTGGAAAAACCAATGTTAGTTTCTTACAAAGTTAGTAAGCTAACAGCAATGATAGCCAAAAGACTGGTAAATACAGAGTTTTTCTCTCTTCCGAATTTACTTGCTAATAGGCAAGTTGTTCCAGAATATATGCAAGATGATATAAATACACAAATTATGGCAGATGATTTATATAATATGATTTTTGATGAAAACTATAGGTCAAAAATGATAGATGACTTAATAGATATTAAAAAACGAACTAAGAAAAATGGTGCAAATATAGCTGCACAAGCCATTTTTGATAAATTTTCAAGACAAAGCTTTATATAAAATAATCAACTTACAGCTTCACTAAAAATAATATTAACTTATGAATAATCAAAATTTTACCCACCTAAGATTGCACTCTGAATACTCTTTAAGTGATGGAACAATTCGTTTTAAGAAACTTTTCCCAAAACTTTTGGAAATGGGTCAAAAAAGTGTTGCATTAACTGATTTAAATAATATCTATGGCTTGGTTAAGTTTTATAAACAAGCTGTAGCATCAGGAATTAAACCAATTCTAGGAGCAGAGGTTAGTGTTCGTTATGACGATGGAATTTTTAATTTAATTTTACTTTGCAAAAATGATATGGGCTATAAAAATTTGTGTGAAATTATTAGTTTAGCTTATTTAAAAGGGCAAATTGATCATACTTTGGGAGTTAGTTTTGAAAACTTAAAAGCAAATACTTCTGGTTTGATTGCATTATCTGCAGGAACGCAAGGGATTATTGGAAACTATATTCTAAATAATAAAAAAGATGAGGCGATTAATTTAATTCAAGAGCATAAGTTATTATTTGATAATGAATTTTATATAGAAGTTTCACAAATAAAAGCATCTCAAGAAGCTAATTATTTTAGCCAAGCTTTAGAAATTGCACAAATAACTAAAACTCCAGCAGTTGCAACAAACCATAGTTGTTTTTTGAATAAAGATGAGTTTGAAGCGCATGAAGCTAGAGTTTGTATTAGTGGTGGAATGTTACTTGATGACCAAAATAGAGACAAAAATTATACTAACGAGCAGTATTTGAAAAGTTATTCTCAAATGTTAGAAGCTTTTGAGAATTACCCAGATTTACTTGAAAATTCAAATTTAATTGCTCAAAAATGTAATGTTAAATTGATTTTTGGGAAAAGTTATTTACCTGATTTTCCAAATGAATTCAACTTAAAAGAAGATGAATATTTAATAAAATTAGCAAAAGAAGGTTTAGAAAAAAGATTAAAACAGCTCTTTAAAACTGAATCTGAAATTGAAAAAGTAAGAGAAACTTATCAAAATAGATTAGATTTTGAAATAAATACAATAAATCAGATGGGTTTTCCTGGATATTTTTTGATTGTTGCAGACTTTATAGATTGGTCAAAAGAAAATGATATTCCAGTTGGGCCAGGTCGTGGTTCTGGTGCTGGCTCTTTAGTTGCTTATTCTTTGAAAATAACTGATTTAGATCCACTAAAATATAATTTACTTTTTGAAAG
>CBDCEG010000023.1:0-14410 GCA_965215775.1 Cardiobacteriales bacterium | reverse complement strand
CTATTTTATTTATATTTTGGAAAGGGTTTATAACTATTACTATTAATCCTGATATTGCTCAGGCAGAAGGTTATCATGTTAAAAAACTAGAGACTTTATTTATTTTATGCCTAGCTTTTACAATAAGCTTGGGAATGTTTGCTGTAGGTGTTTTGCTTATTGTTGCAATGTTAATTATTCCAGCTGCAACAGCTAGAACATTTTCCAAATCTATGTCGTCAATGGTTTTTATTAGTTTTGGGATAACTTTATTTAACTCCATTGTTGGTGTTATATTATCTTTTAACTTTGATTTCCCTATTGGAGCAACTATTGTAAGTATTTCTGGAATTGTTTTTGCAGTAAGTAGGCTAAACGAATTAAGAAGTTAAGTGTTTGAATTTAATTTAAAAAATATATTCAATAAAAGTGTATTTGTAATAAGAAAGCTTTTAATCCCTTTGCTATCAGTGTTTTAGCCAGTAATTTATATTGTAAAAGCTTAATGCTTGGAGTATTATTGGAATATTACCTATTATATTTTTATTATAATCAAATAATACAATGATTAAACAAAACACACACGCAAGTATATTACTAATTTCCTTAAGGGAGGCCTTTATAGATTTAATACCTTTTTGGGTATTAACGGCTGTATCTACTTTGGTATTATTTGTTTTTGGGTATTTCCCTGAATATGCACAAAGCTCATTAGTGTTGTTTATAAAAAACACTAACATTCTTTTAAATTCATTATATCCTTTACTGACAACAATTGCCTTGTCTTTAGTTCTATCAAAAAATAATAACTTACCAAGAATTGCAACAACAAACTTGGCCATAATAATATTTATATTTTCTCAGGGAATGCCAATGGTAGAGAGTAGGGCAACTGCAAATGCTAATTTTAGTATGATTTCAATTCCTATGTTTACAATATATAGCACTTTATTTATTAGAAAATTCTTTCTAAGGGCTGATAAATCTATAAGTATAATAAGCCACTATTTAAATGACTCTTTAAGGTTTATTCCTATATATATTATTATTATCCTACTAGGTGTTTTTATATTTAAGAATTTAAATATTTTTGAGCTTTTTGGTTTGTCTAAATCTATTTCCTCTCAATCTACCTTTATTCAGTTACTATTTGGAACAGTTGTTATTCACTTATTTTGGTTTATAGGAATTCATGGATCTATTGCTCATCAAGCAGCCTTTAGTGCTGAGTATTACAAAGAGAGTATTTTAATAATGTTATAACCTCTGATTTTTTTAATATATTTGTTGTTTTTGGTGGTTCTGGAGCTACATTAGCTTTAGTTATAGCAATACTTTTGGTGAAAAAGAATAAAGAGGCTAAAAAAGTAGCGAAAATAGCAATACCATTTGCAATATTTAATATTAATGAAGTTATAATTTATGGTTTACCTATTGCATTTAATAGGTTTTACTTTTTACCCTTTGTATTTGTTCCTGTATTAAACTTATTAATTTCATATTTTGCATTTGATTTAGGGTTTATTACTGCCTCTGAATCTGCTGGAATAGAAAATGCTTGGATAATCCCAATATTTATTAATGGATTCTTATTCTTTGGCTTTAAAGGTGTAATATTACAAGCATTCCTTTTGATTATGAGTGTTTATATATATATGTTTTTTGTGAAAAAAGCTGAACATATGTATTCTCAAGATAATTACTATAATGATTTGCAAAATAAATTTAACTTAGTAAATGATGCCAAAGTGAACTTAGAATTTAACTATGCAAGCCTAATGGAGTATAGGCTAAAAAGCACATACAACATCAAAAAAGCACTATCTGATATAAACTTATTATTCTTACATTATCAGCCCAAAATAGATGCAAAAACAGGAGAGATAGTTGGTTATGAAGCTTTATTAAGAGAAACAAGAGATGGTTTGATTATGACTCCAAGTATATTAAAATTAGATGAGCCTATTGTTAAGCAAAGTATTGACACTCTTGTTGCAAATAAGTTATCTACAGACTTATTAGATCTTTCTAGGCAAAGTTATAGTAATGATAAAGAATTCAGCTTTAATCTATTTCCAGTAACAGTGCAAAGTAGTGATTATATGGATAAAGTAATATCTATGCTTTCACATTATAATGTTGAAGTTGAAATTATAGAAGAATCATTTGCAGGTAAGTCCAAACAAGTAAATGAAGCTATAAAAAGATTGAGAAAAATAGGAATAAATACTTCTGTGGATGATTTTGGTTCTGGTTTTTCAAATATATCTCTTTTGACTAAAATAGATGTTACTACAATAAAAATTGATAGAACCTTACTACTAGGAAGAGATGAAAAATCAATTAACTTATATATAAACATATGTCAATTATGTAAAAGCTTAGGGTTTAAGATAGTTGCTGAGGGAGTTGAGACTAAGGAACACGAAAGACAAGTGATTGAAGCAGGAGTTGATTATTTACAAGGCTGGCTTTACTCAAAAGCAATTCCTCTTAAAGAGGTTAAAGAGCAGATAAGAACAAATTATCGTTATAAATTAGCATATAAAATAAAAGATAAAAAAGACTAACAGATGAGCTAGTCTTTTTATTAAAACTAAAAAAAGGTTTGGTTTTAGTTTTATTTTTTATGCCTGTAAGTTTCTATTTTATGGATAGAACCCTGCTTTAAGTTATAAACATTTCCGTCTAAATCTTTTATTGTGTATTGTTTTGAGCTTTTATTTAACTTTGGTTTTTTTGTTGAGTAAAATCTATCACCATCAGTAGTTTCTATTCTATAATCAGTTCTATAAGAGCTACAACCTAAAGTAATTCCTGATAATAATATAGATAAAGCTATTATATTTATATGTTTTTTATTTTTCATTTTTTCCTCTTAAGTTTATTAAAGTTTAAATTGTTTTTTATTTCTTCTTTGTTTATATTTCTTAACCAAGGTGATTCAACCCAACTTGTCTCAAAGCCTCAAACCCAACTATAGAAACGGTGTTTGCTAAGTTCATACTTCGTGAATGTTTTACCATTGGGACTCTAATCCAGTTTTCATTACTCACAGCTTGCATATCATTTGGGCAAATTCCTGAGTCTTCAGAGCCAAATATTAGAAAATCATCTCTTTTAAAACTAGAATTTTGCAGTAATTTTGTTGCTTTAGTTGTTATTATATAGTGATTTTTAGATTTAGTTTTAGTTATAAAATCATTCCAATTTTCATAGTGTGTAATATTTGCAAACTCAGAATAGTCTAGCCCAGCTCGCTTTAGTTTAGTATCGTCCCAAGAAAACCCAAGTGGGTGAATTAGATGCAATGAAATATCAGTATTTGCACAAAAGCGAATAATACTTCCTGTATTTCCTGGTATTTTTGGTTGATAAAGGGCTATATTGACCATTTTATAAATTCTAAATAGTTTTTATTTATACAAATTAATATTATTTTCTTTAAGAGCTTTTCCAGCAGCTTTAAAATAATCAAACATAGACCAAATCGTTAAAACTGTAGATGCACCTAGTAGTAAATAACCAATTTGATAAGTTGGGATAAACCAAGTTTTATCAAAAACAATCAAAAATCCCAAAGCAAATATTTGCACAGTGGTTTTTACTTTACCAATATATTTCACCGCAACTGCGTTATTTATGTTTAAAGAAGACATGAACTCACGCAAAGTAGATATTATAATTTCTCTACTAATCATAATTGATGCACAAATCATTATATAAATTCCTGCAATTCCATCAGCATGTTTTACTAAAATTGAAATCAAAATTACTGTAATTAGAACTTTATCAGCAAGCGGATCTAACATTGCTCCTAATTTACTACTTTGGTTGTATTTCCTTGCAATATATCCATCAAAAAAATCAGTAACAGAAGCAATAGAAAAAATACTCCAAGCAACCCAGTTGCTTCCAGCAAAGGGCAAAAAGTAAATTAAAAGGTAAAGAGGAATTAGTATAATTCTAAATATTGTTAATTTTAGTGCTAGATTCATTTTAGTTTGAGAAATAAGTGTTTATAAAAGTTAGTTTTATTTATAACTATAATTGTAAATTATACATACTATGCATAAACTTTACAAAAATAAAATGTAATAAATCTCTGAAGTTCTTAGTTATGGAATTTAATTTAAGTTATAATTATTATTTGAAGCATTAAATAATAAATAATTTTAAAAGGTGAACCAAAAATGTCTATACAAAATACATTAGAAAAAAGAAGTGGAAACCAGTGTGAACTATGTAGTTCTTCTGAAGATTTAAATGTTTTTGAAGTTGAGTCTGATTCAAAACTAAACTTTGCTCAAGAAATTTTTATCTGCAAAAACTGTGAGTCTCAATTAATCTCTGGGGATTTAGATGCTAATCATTTTCGTTGTTTAAATGATAAAATTTGGAGTGAAGTTCCTGCGATAAAAGTTATTTCTTACCGAGTATTGAAAAAACTATCATCAGAATCTTGGGCGCAGGATTTATTAGATATGATTTACTTAGAAGATGATGAAAAAGAATGGGCAGAGCAGGGAAGTGATGACGATACAGCACCAACTTTGGATAGTAATGGAACTAAATTAGAAGCTGGTGATAGCGTAACTATTATAAAAGATTTACAGGTTAAAGGTGCAGGTTTTACTGCAAAAAGAGGAACTGCTGTGCGTAATATTTCACTAACAAATGAATCAGATCAAATTGAAGGTCGAGTGAATGGAACTAGAATAGTTTTATTAACTAAGTTTTTGAAAAAAATGTAGAAAAATAATAATAGAATGAAAAAAAAGATGAAGGACATATCACTAAATAAACTAATTATATTGCTTGTAATATCCTTACTTGCTAGTTGCTCAACTGCACCAAAAACACATAATGGAATTAAAAATGCTTGTGATATTTATAATAGACACAAAACTTGGAAAAAAGCATTTGATAATGCCTATGATGAATATGGTGTTCCGCCACAGTTAATAATGTCCTTTATTTATCAAGAATCTAGTTTTAGACATAATGCAAAACCAAAAAAGAAAACTTTTTTAGGCATCCGCACAAGAAGAATATCAAGTGCTTATGGCTTCCCTCAAGCTCTTGATAAAACTTGGAAATGGTATAAACAAACCACTGGAAGATCTGGAGCAGATAGAGATAACTTACCAGACGCAGTTAGGTTTATTGGTTGGTATGTTAGTAAAAATAACCAAAAATCTGGTGTTTCTAAATGGAATGCAAGAGAGCAATACTTAGCTTATCACGATGGAATGGGCGGTTATTTAAAAAAAACTTATTTAAAAAAACCTTGGTTAGTTAAAACTGCAAAAATAGTAGGAAAAAGAGCTTATAAATATCGTCAAGATTTAAGTTCTTGCTCAAATAAAAGTTATGTATCTAAACGAGTTAAAAAACCGATTGAAAAAATACAGGAAACCCCAAAAGCTATTCCAAAAATCATTCCAAAAATAACGCCAAAACCTAAACAAAAAGAAGTGTTTATTAGCAAAGAAAATACTGTTTTTGATCAAGAAGAAGTTGGAACTGAAGTTAGTGATAAATTAGATAACCCAAATATTAAAGAAGCTAGTGATATTTTGCTAGAAGACTATTAAATATTATGCAATAAACTTAGAAATAATAAAAAGTGCAAATTATAAACTTTCCTAGCCAAGATATTTTAGAATTTCCCAATATATCAACAGCTTTAGAAGACCCTGATGGACTACTTTGCACTGGTGGTAATTTGTCTGTAACAACCTTAACAACAGCCTATAACAATGGGGTTTTCCCTTGGTTTGAAGAGTTACCTATTTTATGGTGGTCGCCATACGAAAGAGCTATAATTAGAACTGACAATATTCATATATCTAAGAATATGAAAAAAATAATAAAACAGGATAAATTTAAATTAAAAATAGATACTTGTTTTGAAGATATTATAAAAAACTGTTCCAAAAAAATGAAAAATCGGGAAGAAACTTGGATAGTTGCGGATATGCAAAAGGCTTATATTGAATTATTTAATAATAAAATAGCTCATAGTTTTGAGGTTTTTGATAATGATAATAATCTGGTTGGCGGTCTTTATGGTGTGTTTGTGAAAAATATTTTTTGTGGAGAATCAATGTTTAGTTTACAAAATAATGCTTCAAAATTTGCACTTATAAAGTTAAGTCAATTTTTGGCTACAAATAATTGCAAGTTTATTGATTGCCAAATGCCAACAGAACATTTGAAAAGTATGGGGTCTGAGTCTATTATTAGAGACTATTTTAAAGATATTTTAGACGACTTAAAACCTAACAAAATCCTATTAAATAAAAAATGGAATAATCTGGGGTAATTTATGGCAGTGCTAATTGGAATTGATTATGGAAATAAAAAACTAGGCTTTGCAACAGGACAAAATATTACAAAAACGGCAACACCACTTGTTATTATTAAAAATAACGAACAACTTTGGCAAGAAATAGAGCTGATATTTAAAGCTTGGAAACCTGAGAAAATAATAATAGGGAAGCCAGAGTTACAAGATGGGACAAAACATCCTCTTGAAAAAAATATAGAAAACTTTATAAAAAAATTATCAAACATATATTTAATTCCAATTTTTAGGGAGAATGAAGCATATACTTCAGAACAGGCAAAAGAAAGAAGCCGTGAAAGTAATAAAAAACCAAACCCAAATAAGGAAATTGATGATTATGCTGCTGCTATTATTTTAGAAAGATGGATGGATAGTAATTAGTTGAAAATTAAATTTGATGTTTTTAATTTAATATTTTGAGTTTATGTTTTTAATTTATGCTTTAAACTTGTGTTTTAAATAAAATTATCATTAAATTATCTTTAAACATAGCATACTAAACAGCTCTAAAATTATCCCAAAATAGTCAAAAAAAACCTAGAAAAAAAGCAAAAAAAAACCGAATTCAAAGAACTCGGCATCACCAAAAGATAAAGGAGATAAATATTTTGATGAGGCTGAATTTTCGCATATTCCAAAATAATGTCAAGTATTTTATACCAATATAACTTTTACTTATATTTAGATTTGGTTTTTATTTGAGCTAGGAGTTAATCGGTTTTTTTTGCCGTAGTAAGGTTATCACTTTCTAAGATTTGCTTCATTATTACAGCAGTAATTATCGAGACTATTATTAAAAACCACCCCAAAAATATTGTAAAAAAGCCCAAAGTTAAGGGTTTTAACAAAATATTTAAAAAATTTAACTTATCGTCAAAAGCCGACATTATTGCAAAAGAAACGCAAGGAAATAGGTAACCAGTAAAAAACCCTACAAATATAGCTTTTATAATCGTAGGATTTTTTCTCGCGAAAAGCCACCAAAGAAAGCTACCACCAACAAAAAAAATCATTCCATTAAAAAATATAAAAGAATTAAACTGTTTACTAATAATAGTTATCAGCATCATTAATATAATGGAGTTTGCTGCACCATATTTCATAGCTATTTTCAAGTTACTTTCCTTTTTTGTTTGTTTATAAATATAACTAAATTATAATCTTTCTTTTAGGAAATATATATATAATTCAGATTTATTTAAAACATTCACAATATTTTTATGCAAAATAATAAAACACTCAAAAAACCAAGGGAAATATTCAGAGATATTTCAGGAGTTTTGTTGCTAGATAAGGAAACTGATATATCTAGCAATAGAGCTTTGCAAAATGTTAGATTTTTGTTTCAGGCCAAAAAAGCAGGGCATACAGGAACTTTGGATCCTTTTGCAACGGGTTTGCTTCCTGTTTGTTTTGGGCAAGCTAATAAATTTGCAAGATGGATGTTAGGCTCTGAGAAAACTTATGAATTTACAATTTATTTAGGGAAAAAAACGGACACAGCAGATACAGATGGGCAAGTTATTGAGGAAAAAAATGTTCCTAGTTTAACTGATTTGAATTTGCGGAAAGTTGAACAGAACTTCATTGGAGAGATAACTCAAATTCCACCAAAATATTCCGCTCTTAAAGTTGATGGGCAAAGGGCTTATAAGTTAGCAAGGCAAGGTAAAGAAGTTAAAATAAATTCACGCCAAGTTATGGTTAATAAATTACAATTAGAATTAATTGAAAACCACTTGATAAAAGGCATTGCAACCGTTTCCAAAGGAACTTATATTAGAGTTTTGGTTGAGGATATTGCAAATTATTTAGGAACAGTTGGTTATTGTCAAAAACTTAGGCGAACTGAAGTTGGTCAATTAATAAAAAATACAAAAATAGAAAGTACTTCAGCTATAAAAATGGTTAGTTATAATGAGCTGGAAAAATTTGATGATAATTTGCTAGAGCTTGATAAATACTTGCTTCCTATTGATGTTTTATGTGCTAATTTTGAAACTATTAATATTTCAAATGAATATTGGGAATTATTGAAATATGGTAAAAAAATATCTCCAATAAATGAGTTTCCAGATTTGCAGAAAGGAATTTATAGAACATATTTAAATAATAAATTTGTTGGGCTTTGTGAAGTAATTATTGAAGATGATGTGAAAATACTTAAAGTTTTTAGGTTAATTAATACTTAGGAATACTAAAAACACTTAAGTGTTCCTAAGTATTAATTAAGGTTCTAAAGAGATTTGTATCAAAATAATTAGAAGGTTGTCAGTTGTTTTAAATCCATTTAGATAACCAATTTTTATTTAATTCATTTCCTTTTTTGAATTCTAATTCTAGCTCAGTTTTTTCAGGCTTTTCTAAAATAATATTTGCACTAAAAATTCTTCCACGGCGATTTAAAAGTATTTTTAATTCTGTATTTGGCTTTTTGAAATTAAATACTTCATCAATATCAATTTGCTCTACGGATTGATTATTTATTGCGATAATTTCATCTTTTGCGGAAATTCCATTCAAAACTGCTGAGCTGTTTTGTTCTGCTGATAGTATTATTATTTTTCCTTCTTGTTTTTGAGTTTTTATTTTTGCTGTAGAAGTATGTTTTTTAGTGTTTTTTGATTCAGCTTCTAGGTTGTATGAAATTCCAAATTCAGTTAAAATTTTCTCAAATTCTATATCTTTAGTTCCGTGAATTCCTGCCTTAAATATTTTTTGTAATTGCTTATGCTTTGAGCTTGGTATTAGTTTCATACAAAGATGAAGCACTATATTTTCATCTATACCTTGTTCTTTTTCAGCATAATTTTGCCATAAATCAAACATAACATTATCTAAACTGAATTTATTATTTGAATTCTTTCTAATCCACAAATCAAGAAATAAAGCAAATATAGCACCTTTAGAATAATAACTAACCATAGTATTTACTGAATTTTCATTAGCTTGGTATAACTTTGTCCAAGCTTGAAAGCTAGATTCGGCAATGCTTTGTGAAAATCTACCTGGAGTTTTTAATACTCTGCTAATATTTTTGGCTTGGCGTTTTAGGAAATGATTTTTATCTATAATTCCAGCGCGTAAAAGCATTAATTCATCATAATAAGAAGTCCAACCTTCAAACAGCCAAAGCATTTGTGTATGTTGCTCTGAATATAATTTATAAGGAATTAAATCTAGCGGTCTTAATCTTTTTATATTCCATAGGTGAAAATATTCATGTGAGCAAAGACCTAAAAAATCTATATTTTTTTCTGTTAGTTTCTCACCTTTTTTTATTAACATTTCTGGAGATGCCATAAGTGCAGTTGAATTCTTATGCTCTAAGCCACCATATTGATTAGCTTCAATATAAGTCATAAATAAATAATTTTTATCTATAGGTGAGCCTTTAAATAATTTCATTTGAACTGAACAAATTTTGGCAACCAGTTTCATTGTTTTATTAATATCATAATTATCTGATAAAGTTCCTGTATAAATCATTTTATGAGGAATTTTTTCTACATTAGCTTTTGATTGTAATGATTTTTGGGTGGACTCAACAGGGCAATCAACTTGCTCTAAATAACTATTTGCATAATAAATATTATTAGTTTTTTTATGATTTTCTTTGCTATTTTCTTTTTTAGGTAATTCTGTAAATATTTCCCAGTTTTTAAAGCTTTCAATTTCAATTGTTCTTGGTTTGCTTGAAAAATCAACAATATCCAAAAATACACAGCAGTGGTTGAAAAATAATCTTTGATTATCTAAATAAGCCCCACGAACTGATAGGTCGTAAGCATAAACTTCATAAGTTATAGTTATATTTTTAGACTTTGCAATAATTTCCCAACTGCAAGAATCAATGTTATTAATTTCTAGTTTTTTATTGTCTTTATCAGTAGCTTTTAGTTTTGATATATGCTTAGCAAAATCACGGATTTTATAACTTCCTGGAATCCATTTTGGTAGTTTTACTAAGAGCTTACTATTTGTATTCTCAATGAAAGTTGAAATGCTAAATATATGTGAGCCAGTGCATTTTGGTTTTATTGTATAATGTAGTTTTTGCATATTTCCTCTGTTGTTGTTTTATTTATTCAGTTTTATTAGTTCGTTATTTTAACAAGAAACATAACTAAAACCATTATAAGTTGTTCCCTAATTTCTCCTTATCTTGTATAATTTTATTTTCTATTAATTAAATTTAAGTTTTACAATGAAATACAGCATAAACAAAGATAAGTTATTTCCGCTACTAAGCCGTGTTAATAATGTTATTGAAGTAAAAAGTACTCAAAAAATAAGAACTAATATCCTAATAAAAGCAGGTAAAGATTATATTGAGCTTATTGGCTTTGATAATGAATCTAGAATTAATGCAAAAATACCAGCAGTTATTGAGGAGCAAGGAGCTACAACAGTTCAATCTAAAAAGCTTTTTGATGTTGTTAATGCACTTTCAAATAAAGATGATATTTGTTTTGAGTTGGTTGGAAATAATTTGCATTTAACTTCAGGGGTTAGTAAGTTTTTATTAGCAACAATACCAGCAGAAGAATATCCAATTCCTGATGAGTGGAGTTTTGACAAATCATTTACGCTAGATGTTGCTAGTTTTGCAAATATGCTTAAAAGAGTAAAGTTCTCAATAGGTGCAAATGATGCTAGAGCTTATTTAAATGGAGCTTTGATTGATTTTAACGCTACAAATATGGCAATAGTTTCTTCTGATGGGCATAGAATATCAGTTGCAGAAAGTGAAAATAATACAGAAATAGATGATTGTGAAATTATAGTTCCTTACAAAACAATAAATGAAATATATAATTGGTTATCTAGTAAAACTGGGAATTTAAATATTTCAATTTCAGCAACACATATTCAATTTAAGCATCAAGAAATTGAACTAACTTCAACTGCAATAAATGCAACTTACCCAGATTATAAGTCAACAATGCCTGATATTTCTGATTCTGTTGCAATAATTCCTAAAAAAATCATTCACCGATTCTTTAAAAAGAATTAAAGTTTTATCATCTGAGTTTGGTGCTGGAGTTATTCTTAAGTTTACACCTTGGTCTCTTTCACTATCATCAGGCTATATTGATAACGAAAGTGCAGAAAGATAAAATAGAAATAAATTATGATGGAAAAGATATAAAAGTAAGCGTTAATATCGGTTATATACTTGATGTTCTTACAGTTATTGATAATGAAAATGTTAGTATTTCATTAATGGACGATGGAAATGCAATATTAATATACGATAATGAAAAAGAAGAAGCTAAGTATTTGGTTATGACAATGGAGTTTTAGTTAGTTTTTGGAAAATTGAAAAAATGTAACTATTTATAACTTATGAAAACAATCATATCAAATATATTATCAACTATAATTTACTGTCTTGTTGGAGTATTAATTGCAATACCAGTAAGTTACTTCTTTCAAAGTGATTTGTATGAATATATTAGCTTTACTGAATATGTTAGTGATTTTCAAGTTAAAATTATGGTTGGAAATGAGTTTGGTTCTTGGAATATATATAGAAATACTGCAGTTGCTATGATTGTATTAATTATAGTTATGGTAAATATGTATAAACAAATTAAAGATAAAAGTAAGAAATTAAGAGATTAATATAAAATTAAATAAATTTTAAAAAATAAAAGGTTAAAAAATGTTAAGAACAAATTATTGTGCAAAAGTTTCAAAAAAAGAACTAGGTAAAACAATCTCAGCTTGTGGTTGGGTTAATAAAAGAAGAGATCATGGTGGAGTTATTTTTATTGATTTAAGAGATACAACAGGTGTTTTGCAAGTTGTTATAAACCCAGAAAATAAAGAAGCTTTTGAATTTGCAGACAAAGTAAGAAATGAATACTGCATTCAAGTTACGGGTATTGTGCATGATAGATTGGAAGGAACAATTAATACTAAACTAGAAAGTGGAGAAATAGAGCTTCATGTTGATGAGTTTAAAATTCTTTCTAGCTCAAAAACTCCTCCTTTTCAGCAAGATGATGAGGTATCAGAAGAGCATAGACTTCGTTATAGATACATTGATTTAAGAAGACCTAAAATGCAAGATAATTTTCGTTTGCGTTCAAAGGTTGCTTATAAAATGAGATCGTTCTTAGAGGAAAATGGTTTTTAGAAATAGAAACTCCAATGCTTACTAAAGCCACTCCAGAAGGTGCAAGAGATTACTTAGTTCCTTCAAGAACACAGCAGGGAAGCTTTTTTGCACTTCCTCAGTCACCTCAGTTATTCAAACAAATGCTTATGATGTCTGGATTTGACCGATATTATCAAATTGTTCGTTGTTTTCGTGATGAGGATTTGAGAGCAGACCGCCAACCAGAATTCACTCAGTTAGATATTGAAACATCTTTTATGAATGAAGAAGATATTTTAAGTATGATGGAAAATTTGGTTAGATATTTATTTAAAGAGACTTTGAACGTTGATTTACCTGCCAAATTCAATCAAATGACTTATAAAGAAGCTATGTTTAAATACGGTTCTGATAAGCAGATATGAGAATTAACTTAGAGTTTAAAGAGGTTTCTGAAATTGTTAAAAATTCTGACTTTAAAGTATTTTCAACTCCAGCTAACTCTGAAACTGGAAGAGTGGTTGCTCTTAAAGTTGATGGTGCAGGCAAAAAGTTATCAAGAAAAGAAATTGATGGTTATACAAATTTTGTTGGTAATTATGGTGCAAAGGGCTTGCTTATATTAAAGTAAATGAAATAGAAAAAGGAATTGAAGGTTTACAGTCTCCAATAATTAAATTTTTGGGTGAAGATATTTGCCTTGAAATAATGCAAGAAGTAGATGCTAAAAATGATGATATTGTATTTTTGGTGCAGACAAAGAAAGCATTGTAAATAATGCAATGGGAGCATTTAGAGTTCAAATAGCTAAAGATTTAGATATGGTTTCTGATAACTGGGAACCTTTGTGGGTTGTGGACTTTCCAATGTTTGAATATGATGAGCAAGAAAAAAGATATGTTGCACTTCATCACCCATTTACAGCTCCAAAAGTTGATGATGAAAGTTTAGATGGTAAAAAACCCAGAAGAATTATTATCAAGAGCTTATGATATGGTTCTAAACGGTATGGAAATCGGCGGTGGTTCAATCCGTATTCATTGTAGTAAAATGCAGGAAAAAGTATTTGAATTACTAGGTATTGATGAAAAAGAAGCTAGGTCAAAATTTGGGTTTTTATTAGATGCACTAGAATATGGCTGTCCTCCTCACGGTGGTATAGCTTTTGGTCTTGATAGGTTAGTTATGGCGATGGCTGGTGAAAATTCAATTCGTGATGTGATTGCTTTTCCAAAACTCAATCCGCAACTTGCTTACTAACAAATGCACCAGCAGAAGTTTCAGAAAGACAACTTAAAGAATTAAATATTAAACTAGCCAAAGTAAAATCTAGTGACTAAAGAGTTCATAACTGTTGAGGTTGCTTATGCGACCCCATCAAAGCAAAAAATAATAAAACTAAGTGTGCAAGCTAAAACAAGCCTCGCAGATATTGTAAAAAAAAGTGATATTACTAAAATATTTACGGAAATTGATTTAGAAAATTTAGAATTAGGTATTTTTGGTAAAAAAAAACTAATGATTCATTAGCAGAAAATTTTGATAGAATAGAGATTTATAGGGCTTTGAAAATAGACCCTAAAAAATCTAGAGTAGCAAAAGCAAAAAAGCAAAGTAAGTTTTTGACAGCTACATATAATCGTTACATTTAAAAATATTATATCCGTATAATATTTACTTTGAAATTTTAATAAACTTTATAAAGAGGAAAAATATGAAAAAATTACTACTACCATTATTATCGCAAGTGCTTTAGTTACAGCTTGTAATGATGAAAAAACTGTTGCTGATAAAGCTGCAGATAAAGCTTCTAGCATGGCAGAAACTGCTAAAGATGCAGTTAAAGACACAGCTGGTAAAGCTGCTGATGCAGTTAAAGATACTGCAAATAATGTTGTAGAAGGAGCTAAAGAAGTAGCAACTGACGCTGCTGATAAAGTTAAAGACACTGCAACTGATATGGTTGAAGGAGC
>CBDCEG010000022.1:0-34111 GCA_965215775.1 Cardiobacteriales bacterium | reverse complement strand
TGATGCAGAGTCATTATTCCTTCGGCTATAGCCTGCTTTTACCATTAATTCTGGTAACAAATTTACTCTTTCTATATCTAGCTGACCAGATTCTACCGCGATTTCCATTTGTTTTATGCGTTCATCCAAATTATAAAGCAAAGCTCTTGCCATTGATTCGCCAAGTGTTATTTTTTGATTTGCTTTAAAGTCTGGTTGGTCTTTAAAAAAGTTTTGTTGTGTTTTTGTAACTCGTGCGTTTAGTTCTTCATTTGTTAATTGTTTTGTGGTGCCACAGGCAGACAAAAAAGCCTGGTTTCTAAACCGAAGTGCAACTAAATTTTATTTTTAGGTTTTAATTTGGAACTAGTTATTTTTATTTTTATTAACTAAGATAATAACATTATGAAAAAATACACACAATTAACCAGAACTGATATGACAAAAATTGAAACATTGCTTGATGAGAATTATAATCCTTGTGAAATAGCGATAAAGTTAGGCAAAAATAAGACTACAATATACCGCTGCATAAAAAATAATAAAAACGCAGAAACCTTTGTTGGTGAAGAGGCATGGGAGAAAGTTTCCAAGAGGAAATCTATTGCAAATAAGCATGTTAGGATATTACCTGATAGTATTTTAGAGAAATATATTTTGATAAAAATAGAGCAACATTGGTCGCCAGAACAAATTTCTGGAAAGTGGCGAGAGGAGGCGCAAGAATCGATTTGCCACGAGACTATTTATCAATTTGTTTATAAGTATCACCCAAAATTAGTTAAGATGTATTTCAGAAGAAAAGGTAAGAAATATCAACATAATAGAAAGGAAAAATATCAACATAATAGAAAGGAAAAATATCAAATAAAAGATCGTAGAATGATTGATGAAAGACCGCAAAATATTGAGCTTAGAAAAGAAGTTGGACACTGGGAAGGAGACACAATTGTCGGTAAAAATCACCAAGGCGCGATAGTTACAAATGTTGAAAGAAAAAGTGGTAAATTAATTGCTTCCAAAGTGAAAAAATCAACTGCAAAAGCTATTTTAGAAGCTACAGTTAAAGATTTCAAAGACTTACCAAATGAGTTACGAATAAGCATGACATACGATAATGGCAAAGAGTTTTCTTTACACCAAGAGATTGAAAAACAAGTGAAAATGAATGTTTATTTTGCACACGCTTACTCACCTTGGGAAAGAGGAACTAATGAAAATACCAACGGTTTGCTCCGAGAATTTATTCCCAAAGGCACTGATTTTAATAATGTTTCTGATGAAGAACTTGCTTATTTTGTGGAACTTATTAATAATAGACCACGAAAACGACTAGGATTTAAAACCCCAAATGAAGTCTTTCAAGCTGAACTTGAAAAGTTGCACTTGTAGGTAGAATCTAGCAATAAATAAATTCCATATCAAAAGGTGGATCTTTTCGCATAAGAATTGCATCCATTTTATCTAAGTTATAGGTTTGTTTATTTGATAATTCATAGTAATTTTCACTTCTATCAAATAATTTGATATCTTGGCTAGTAACATATGCAATGCCATTTTCTACAAACATATCGCTTTGTTTAAAATATTGCACATTATGCCCCATCTCTTGGGCTGCTAACATCATTGCAAAAGTAGAATCTTTGTATGGTTTTATTGTTTCAATTGGATCCATTAATACACCGATAATTGCCATTTTTACCTCTAAGTTATTAAGTTTATGATATTATAATTATAGTATATTTAGCATTAACTAACAGACAAAAATAATGAAAAAACTTAAATCAACAATTAATCATTTTAAAAAAACAAAAAATATAAGGCTTTTAAGTTATGGCAAAAGAGGCATAGAGAAAGAAGGTCTTCGCTATACTTTGGCGGGAAAATTATCTGAAAAATCTCACCCAAGTTACCTAGGGCTTGCACTAACTAATGAAGAAATAACTACTGATTATGCAGAAAACTTACTTGAAGTGGTTACTCCAGCATTTTATAACTCTAAAGAAACAGTTGAGCATTTGTGCTATTTGCACCGAGTATTGGCTATATCTGATGAAGAGTATATTTTAAACGCTTCTATGCCTGGATTTATAGATGATACAGAAAGCGTTAAAGTTGCAGATTATGGAGAATCTAACTCTGGAAAATTAAAAAAACTTTACCGAAAAGGGCTAGCACTTCGCTATGGAAAAGCAATGCAATTAATATCAGGTATGCACTTTAATTACTCTATTTGTGATAGCTTGTTTAAAGTATATGCAGAATATTTGGATAAAGATTTTAACCAACAATTTATCAATGATAAATATATGAATTTGGTAAGAAATATTAGAATATATAGCTGGATAATACCTTATTTATTTGGACATTCTCCTGCTGTTGATAAATCTTTTTTCAAAGGTAAATCAAACCACTTAAAAGAGCTTGATAATGAAACATTATATTTACCTTATGCAACATCTTTGCGAATGTCGGATATAGGTTATCAAAATAAAACAGACCAATTAGTAAGTGCAAATAGCTTAGAAATATATACAAAAGATTTAATAAAAGCAGTTACTACAACATCTGACGATTATAAAAAATATGGGGTGAAAGACTCCACAGGAAACTTTCAGCAATTAAGTAATAATATATTGCAGATTGAAAATGAATACTACACTGTAGCAAGACCTAAACAACTATTAAAAAAAGGTGAAACTGCTCTTAGCACTTTGAACAAAGAAGGGATTGCTTATGTTGAGCTTAGAACTTTGGATATTAACTGTTTTGAACGAAATGGCATTAATCAGGAGCAATTAGATTTTTTGGAAATTTATATGCTTTTTTGCCTATTTACAGAAGCTCCTAAGTTAGATAGTCAAATGGAAATGGAATGTAAAGATAATATGGCAAAAGTATCTTGCTGTGGGCGTAATGATAACTTGAAAATATTTAATAATGCTAAAGAAACTTCAGTGAAAGAATGGGGTGCCAAAGTTATATCGCAAATGAATATAATTGCAAAAGCTATGGATATAGAAAAACATAGGCCACACTTTGAAAGTATTCTTGAGCGAATGAATAGCTTAATTAGAAATCCAGAAAAAACACCATCAGCAAAAATATTAAAACAGCTAAAAAATAAAAGCTACCATAAATTCATTACTGAAATTAGTAAAAACCACTATGAAGAAGCTAAAAGAATAGGACTGTCTAATGCAGAACTAAATAAACTAAAAGTAGATGTAATGAACTCTATAAAAAAAGAACAACAACTAAGAAACTTAGATGAAATTACATTTGATGAGTATTTAGATAAATATTTAAAAGAATATAGGGATTTATTATAATTTATTATAAGTTAAAAAATAAAAAGGGTAGCTTTGCAGCTACCCTTTTTATTTACAAGAATTTTTTTAAAAAAATAATTCATTTAAAACAAATAATTAAATCTTCAGAGTTTATCCAGAAGATTTTAGTTATTTTTGATATAGTTTTATTGAATTTTCAACTTCTTTTATTGCTTCTGCTTTGTCTCCATAGCCATCTAATTTAACCCATTTGCCTTCGTCTAAATCTTTGTATCTTTCAAAGAAATGTTGGATTTGTTCTAATAAAAGTTTTGGGATATCAGATAAATCTTGGATATTTGAAAGCATTGGGCAGGCTTTTTCAATTGGGCAAGCTATTAACTTAGCATCTTCACCAGATTCGTCAGACATTCTAAGCACACCAACAGGTCTAGCTTCAATAACGCAACCAGCAACTAAAGGCTCAGGTGTTATAACTAGCACATCAAGCGGGTCTCCATCGCCACATAGTGTTTCTGGAACATATCCATAATTTGCAGGATATTGTAGAGTTGTTTTCATAAATCTATCAACTGTTAAACATTGTGTGTCCTTATCTACTTCGTATTTTATTGTTCCAGAATTTGTTGGGATTTCAATAATTACATTAAATTTATTTGGCGTATCGCCTCGTTTTACATTTCCTAAACTCATTTTTTACTCCTTGTTAATTTTTTAAAATTATAAACTTCACTATTTCACTACTATGAAAGGTTAAATATTAACATATTAACTAAAATTTTTCTTAATGTTCTTACTTTTAATATTTTGGGAGATTTTAAAGATTGTGTAATAATAAAACTTATGGAAAATAAGCAAATACAAGCAACACAGCAAATAATTAATCTATCAGATAGTATTGTTCAATATGGCGATGGGATTTTTGAAACCATACTTATTAAAGTTGATAAAGGAATTGAAACTTATAACTTTGAGCTTCATAAACAAAGAATAAAATTTGGTTGTTTGAAATTAGGTATAAAAATTCCTGATTTACTTAAATTAGAGCAAAAAATAATCTCAGATATTGATTTGAATTTATTAGATGAAAGCATTAACTACATAATTATTAAAGTAATAATATCAAGAGGTGAAGCATTAAGAGCTTATAAAACAAGTAGAGTTCAAAAGACAAAAATATATATTCAAAAAACTCCTTACAAATTTAATGCCAAATTATACTTAGGTGCAAAAATAAGACTTTGTGATATTAAACTGGCAACACAGCCAGCTTTGGCAGGAATAAAACATTTAAATAGGCTAGAACAAATACTTGCTAAGAGAGAAAAAGATAATGATTTATTTGCAGAAGGTTTAATACTTGATGCAAATAATAATGTTATTGAGTGTATTTCTAGTAATATTTTCATCATAAAAAATAATAAAATAATAACTCCAAAACTAAATAAATCAGGTGTTTTGGGAACAATAAGGCAAAAGATATTTAACTCTAAAGATGATATTATTCAAAAACTTAACTTAGAAGTAATAGAAGAGGTTTTGAGAATTGATAATATAAAAGAAGCTGATGAAATTTTTTATACAAATGCTATTGCAGGCATTGTTCCTATAACAGCTCTAGCAATTTTTGATAAAAAATATAAAATAGATAATATTAAGGAATTAGCAAAAATTATAAAGCACCCTTGTGCTAATTATTTTAAGTAAAATATTTAAAACTACATTCCTTTTAAAAATCACAAAAAGCATCTAATAACAAATAACTAGCTTTTATTTTAAAACTTAAAGAATAACTTATTAAAATGCAAATAACAGAAAATTTACCTTTTTTTAAAATACGCGAAGATATTGATATTTTCCAAGGATCAAAAAGTAAAGATGGCTCGCCAACTTGGGTGCTATTTGATCCTTTGCGAGATATGTATTTTAGAGTTGGCTTAGCGGAAATAGAGGTTCTTGGAGCTTGGGACTTGGAAGATAATCTGAAGATTTGTGAAGCTGTTCAAGATAAAACAGGCTTACTTATAAACTCAGATTATGTTGAAAGTGTTAAAAAGTTTTTGGTAAATAGTCAGTTAATTGCAGCTGATAGCCAAGGAACAGCCAAAAGACTTACTGATGTAACAACCAAAGCTAAAAAAAGGAATGATTGCTTGGCTTGTTCATAACTATTTATTTATTAGAATTCCAATAATTCAACCTGATAAATTCTTAACTGCAGCACTTCCTTATTTTAGATTTATATTTACTAGAAAGTTTTTTTCTGTGGTTATGGTTTTATTCTTTATTTCTGTGTATTTAATCAGCCGTGAGTTTGGTCAATTTATAACAACATTTTTTGACTTTTTTGATTTTGAAGGTTTTTTACTTTACGCACTTGCAATTGGTTTTGTGAAAATTTTGCATGAAATGGGGCATGGGTTTTGTGCCAAATATTATGGTCTCCCCGTAAACTCCATGGGGCTTGCTTTCATTGTTTTATTTCCAATTTTATATACTGATACAACTCATTCGTGGCGTTTGACAAAACGAGTTCCTAAGTTAAAAATTGCGGCCGCAGGTATGATTGTTGAATTTATGGTTGCAATTGTTGCAACTATTATTTGGGCAGTTAGTCCTGAGGGGTGGTGTAAAAACAGTTACTTTTTTCTTAGCTGCTGTTAGCTGGATTAGCACACTTTTAGTTAATACAAACCCACTTATGCGGTTTGATGGATATTATTTTTTATCTGATTTTGTTGAAGTTGATAATCTTCAAAATCGTTCAATTGAGCTTGGCAAATGGTTTTTGCGTGAGTTATTATTTGGTTTCAAACTACCATCACCAGAAGAAGGAAACTTACCTCAAAAAACTCAAAATTGGATGTTGGTTTATGCTTATTGTATTTGGATTTATAGATTTTTCTTATTCTTAGGAATTGCTTTAGTTGTTTATTATATGTTTTTCAAATTATTAGGGATAATCCTTTTTACTGTTGAAATTCTATGGTTTTTAGCTCTTCCTATATTTAGAGAAATATTAATGTGGTGGAAAATGAGGGAACATATGAAAATTAATTTTAGGACAACCGTAACATTTATGAGCTTTATTGGGATTTTATTTTTATTCTTTTTCCCCTGGAGTAGCACAGTTGAAGTCCCTGCTGTTTATAAACCATCTAAATTTAGTAATTTATTTATTTCAGACCCCGCAAGATTAGAAGAAGTTATTGTAAAACAGGGTGATAAAGTAAAAAAAGGAGATGTTTTATTTAAATTTAAATCACCAACTTTAGAAAGAAAACTAAAGGTTAAACAACTTAAATTAAAAGCACTAGAATCTAGGCTTAAAACAAGTCATATTGGAGAACTACAGCGAGAAACAGATGTTATTAAATCACAAATATTATCTACCCAAAAAGAGATTGATGGTCTAAATGAAAAATTAGAAAAGTTATCTATTTATAGTCCAATATCAGGTATTGCAAGTAGTGTTAATGAAGATTTATATAAAGGATTATGGGTGAATAAGAAAACCCAGCTTGCTTATATCGCTGATTTTTCTGATATGAAAGTAATTGGTTATATTAATGAAAAAGATTTTGGGCGAATAAATAAAAATTCAGAAGGAGAGTTTTATTTTGAAAATAACTTGCATACTAAACTAAATGTTTCGGTTGAAAAAATAGATAAAACAAACTCTTCCTCATTGTCTGAAAGATATTTGGCTTCAATTTTTGATGGAAATATTCCCGTTAGAGTTTCTGAATCTGCTTTTGCTGAAAATAACTTACTTGAAAAAAAGAAAATAACCTTAACACCAGATCAAGCTATATATAAACTAGAATTTCTTGCAAAGAAAGATGATACAGAAAATAAAGAAAACTCATCATTAGAACCAAATATGCTATTGAGAGGAGCGGTTCAGCTGGAGGGTGAGCGTAAAAGCTTTGCCTCACGAATTGCAAACCAAGTTACAGCATTATTAATTAGGGAAAGTGGATTTTAGAAAGGTATAGTTTATAAAGTTAAAGAGCTTTAGAGTTAATGTATTAAATAATATCAAATAAAGAAGTTAAACCTTTAGGCAGTAAATAAAACTTACCACCTAAAGTTTAAAAACTATTTCTACCACATACTACTAACTCTTTCCGATGGTTTACGATACATTTTATCGCCTTCTTTTATGTTGTAAGTATCATAAAAAGCATAAGATTTATAACTTCATCGCTTTGTTTCTTTTTATCTAATTATTTCCAATAACTGGTCTATTACTTACAAATAAATCCTGTTGAATTGCAATTATGACAAGGCTTACACATTATTTCAGAAATGGATTTTCCTTTTCTCTGAATGCTTAGCTCAACTAAACCTAAATTTGAAATAGGTGATAATTTATATTTTTTGAAATTAGTAACTAGATATTTTTCTAACTCTTCTAAAACTAATTTTTTATCTGATTTTTTTTGCATATCAATAAAATCAATGACTATAATTCCACCTATTTTTCTTAGTTTTAATTGATAAGATATTTGTAAACAAGCCTCTAAATTAACTTTTAAAATAGTTTTTTCTTTATCTTTTTTACCGATAAATTTGCCAGTATTTACATCAATTGAAGTCAAAGCTTGGGTTTGTTCAATAATTAAAAAAGCACCTGATTTTAGTTCTACTTTCGGATTAAGTAAATTTTGAACTTGTTTATTTATGTTTTTTTCTGTATCAAAAATATCAGTCTCTTTATCAAAGATACTTACAATATTGGCTTTATTTGGGAAGAAATTATTTAAATAATTTTGTATATCTTGGTTTTGTTTTTCATTATCAGTTTGAATACTTGTAATTTCATAGTTATTAGATTCCAAAAATTCACTCAAATTATCTCTAATAACCCTAAGGTAAATCGGTAGTTCGTTATGAATTAGTGATTGTGGTTTGGATATTTTTGCTTCTTCTTTAATTGATTTCCATAAATTATTTAAATAACTTAAGTCTTTTTTAAAACCTTCTTCAGAGTTTTCATTAAAAGCAGTTCTTATAATATAGCCGCGTTTAGGAAGCTCTTTGGTTAAATTTTTAATTATATTTTTTAATTTTTTCTTTTGAGTATCTTTTGAAATTGAGCCCGAAACACCTATTAACTCTGAATAAGGCAATAAAACTAAGCTATGTGAAGCAATAGCAATATCAGTTGTCAATTTAGCTCCTTTTGAAGAAATAGGGTCTTTGAAACTTGCACAATAATTTCTTTACCTAAATTAAATAAACTTGAAATTTTGTATTTTTTTGTATTTTTAGATTTATTTTCCAAACAATCTTTGGCTTGTAAAAAAGCATCTTTTTCAAGACCAATATCAACAAAAACAGCGTCCAAACCTGTAACAATCCTAGTCACTTTTCCCTTGTATATATTGTTTTTTATAGATTTATTGTAGTTATTTTCAATAAAAAAATTATATAAAGTATCATCTTCTAAAACTGCAATTGCAGTTGATTTGTGTGTGTTTTTTATTAAGATTTGTAGTTGTTTCATTCTTTTATGTATCAAAAATTCAAAAATTGGAGAATTCATAGTAGAATAAATAGATAAAAATATCTAGGTAATCTTATGTCAGTTTTAAATAATATATTCGGTAACATTTTCGCAAACATTTTTAGTAGCTGTATAAAAAGCATTGAATACAAGTTCAGAAATGAAACTACTCTTGCTTCTAAATATAACTGTGGCTCAAAAAAAATCCATTATGGAGCAAATTTAAAAGTTAATAAAAATCAAATTGCAATTCTAGTTCAGGAGAATAAATTAGCTGATATCTTTTTCCCTGGAATATATTTGCTTGATAATTCAGGAGCACCTCTTTTATCAAAATTGCAAAATTGGGATGGAAATGAGAATCCATTTGAAGCTGATATTTATTTTTTTAGCACTGAAAATGAAACTAATGTTTCTTGGAATACTTCTAAAAATATATCTGTAAAAGATAAAAAATTTGGTAAAACAAGTATAAAAGTTGCTGGAAGTTATTCTCTTTCAATTGAAAACATAAAATACTTTCTAATTCAAATGCTAGAGAATAAATTTGATATAAATGTATCAATTAATAATTTAACACAAGAGTTGCTAGAGGGTTTGGCAAAAGAAATCACTAGCTCAAAAGTAGAGTTGGTTGAATTGCTTGAAGGTTATCAAAATATTTTGCGTGATATAAAAAACGAATTAGGGCTTAAGGTTTTAAAACAAGGCTTTAAACTTAAGAAACTGAATATAAGTAAAATATCTCTACCACAAGATGTGAAAAATAAAGTTCTAAATGCAGAAGATAAAAATGTAGAAATAAAAGATATAATTGAAGAAGAAGCTTTGCAAAAAGTTGAGCCAAAGCTTGAAGAAGTTAAGCAACAAGAGACAATAACTACAAAAGAAAATAAAGAAAAAATTATTGAAAATGTTGAAGTTGAAGAAATTCAACCAGTTATTGTTCCGCAAATAGAAGTAAATGAAAATGTACAAAAAAGAGAGAAAATATATTACCTTATGATTATGGGCGAAAGAAAAGGTCCTTATTCAATTATTGAAATAGATAATATGATTGAAGAAAAATCAATAGATATTAGTATGTTGGTTTGGAGTAAGAGGTTTTCTGGCTGGATAAGTATTGAAAAAGCTAAATCTGAAAACTGGAACTAAAATTTCAGCCTAAAGATTTAGCAAAAGGAAATAACATGAAAACTATGAAAATGGCGGAGAGTGAGGGATTCGAACCCTCGATACAGCTATAAACCATATACTCCCTTAGCAGGGGAGCGCTTTCGACCACTCAGCCAACTCTCCGAGTCGTTTCTAAGAAACAAAAAACCTAAAAACGAGGGCAAAGATTAACACATTTATCTAAGCCTGTAAAACAAAATAAAATAAAAAAACAAAAGAAGAGTAAATTATGAAAAATTGGAGAAAAAAAGATCCGAAATATAAATTAGAACAGAAAAAATATCCAAACCCTGTTCCAAGTAGAGAGTTTATTTTAGAAACCTTGAAAAAGTCTAAAAAAGCAATGTCATTTTCAGCTATTGCGAATATTTTTGGACTAAATAGTGCTGAAAAAGAAACTCTGAAATATCGTTTAAAAGCAATGACTAAAGATTTGCAAATAGAAAAAAGGAAAAATAAAAAATATAAAGTTGCCAAAAAACTTAAAACTCAAATTGGTAAAATTATTGCTCATTCAGAGGGCTATGGTTTTTTTGTTCCTAATGAAGGTGGTATTGATTTATATTTATCAAATAAAGAAATGCGACAAGTTATGCATTCTGATATCGTTGAAGCGGTTACTCTTCCTGGTGGAAGAGGCGATAAAAAAGAAGGTAAAATTATTAGAGTTATTGAGCGAGCAAATGAAATAATAATCGGTAAACTCGTTGAAAAATATGGAATGGTTACTGTTCAAGCTGAAAACAGAAGAATTCATCAGAAAATTCATATAAATAACTTAAAAACAACTAATGCAAAAACCAATCAAATCGTTGAAGTGAAAATCACTGATTATCCAACTCCAAGAAAACCAATTTGTGGTGATATTATAAGAGTTTTGGGCGATTATATGGACGCGGGTTTGGAAATAGATATTGCAATTGCAAGCCATAATTTACCAAATAAATGGTCTGATGAACTAATCAAAGAAACTGCTGCAATTCCTGATGATTTGATTGAGTCAGACTATGAAAATAGAGTTGATCTTAGAAGCTTGCCACTGGTTACAATTGATGGAATTACAGCAAGGGATTTTGATGATGCAGTTTATGCCAAAAAGACTAAAACTGGTTATGTTTTATATGTTGCAATCGCTGATGTTGCTCATTATGTTGAGAAAAATTCAGAATTAGATAAAGAAGCGGTAAATAGAGGAACTTCAGTTTATTTTCCAAACCGTGTTATTCCTATGCTTCCAGAAAAACTTTCAAATGGACTTTGCTCACTAAACCCTAATGTTGATAGGCTTTGTATTGTTTGTGAAATGTTAATTGATAACTCTGGAAATATTAAAAGAAGTAAGTTTTATGATGCAGTTATGCACTCTCATGCAAGGCTTACTTATGAAGCAGTTGAGGAAGTTTTATTTTTAAATAACCCAGTTTTGGAAAATGATTATAAAAATATAATTCCAGATTTGAAAGTTTTAAAAGAATTATATCAAATACTTAGAAAGCAAAGAGATAATAGAGGAGCAATTGATTTTAGAACAGTTGAGGCTGAGTTTGAATATGATGCTTCTGGAAAAATTGAGCATATTTTTGCTAGAAAAAGCTTAGAATCACATAAATTAATTGAAGAGTTTATGGTTAGGGCAAATGTCTCTGCTGCTAAATTTCTAATAAAACAAACAGGTAAATCAAAACCAGTTGCACTTTTCAGAAATCACGAGGGACCAACCAAAGAAAGGTTGGAAAAACTAACCGCCGTGCTTGCAAAAATAAATATAAAACTAAAAGCAACTGAGGAAGTTTTACCAAGCCAGTTAGCAGAAGTTATGCATTTAATAAAAGATAGAGAAGACTTTGATTATTTGCAAATTATGGTGCTTCGTTCAATGCAACAGGCTGTTTATGAAGCTGAAAATCTAGGGCATTTTGGTTTAGCTTTGGATAATTATGCACACTTTACTTCACCAATTAGGCGTTATCCAGATTTATTGGTTCATCGTGCAATAAAACATGTTAATAATTTCAAAGGCTCTCTTTATTCTTATAGCTTGGAAGAAATGCAGCTGCTTGGAAAACATTGCTCAATGGCTGAAAGGCGTGCTGATGATGCAAGTTATGATGTTATTGGCTTTTTGAAATGTGAATATATGCAATCAAAAGTTGGTCAAACATTTGCGGCAACACTTTCTAGTGTTACCAGTTTTGGATTATTTGCAACACTTGATGAAGAATTTATTGATGGGCTAATTCATATAAGCACCTTGGATGGAGATTATTTTCATTTTGACCAAGAGCAAAATAAATTAATTGGAGAGCGAACTAGCAAAGTCTATAAAACAGGCGATAAAGTTGAAGCTATTGTAAGTGGCGTAAATATTGATGATAGAAAAATAGACTTTTTACTAACTGAGAAATATTTACCTAAGTAATTTGGTTTATGTGATAATAAGAATTTAAAACTAATTTAATTTGGAGAAAATTATGACTAAAATCATTACAATATTTGTTTTTTGCCTGTCTTTAACTGGATGTGCTAAGTTTGTTGATGGGATAATTCATCCAAGCTCCTTAGATGGCGATTATTTTTATTTTGACCAAGAGCAAAATAAATTAATTGGAGAGCGAACTAGCAAAGTCTATAAAACAGGCGATAAAGTTGAAGTTATTGTAAGTGGCGTAAATATTGATGATAGAAAAATAGACTTTTTACTAACTGAGAAATATTTACCTAAGTAATTTGGTTTATGTGATAATAAGAATTTAAAACTAATTTAATTTGGAGAAAATTATGACTAAAATCATTACAATATTTGTTTTTTGCCTGTCTTTAACTGGATGTGCTAAAAATTCCTCTACTACTAATCCTAAAAGTAATTCTAATAACTCTTCTACTTCTAGTGAGGTTTTAAAGAGTGCGGACATACCTAGTGTATTTAAGCAATATAAAGAAGCAATTGTTTTTTCAGATGGAGAGAAAGCGGTTAATTTTGTTAGTAAAGGCACAATTGAGTTATATAAAAAGTATATTGATTGGTCTTTAAATGCTAACAAAAAAACATTAGAAAAGCTTCAACCTCTTAATAAGATGAGTGTTCTTTTAATGAGACATAATATATCTAAAAATAAGCTGAAAAAAATGGATGGGAAATCTACATTTATTTACTTTGTCAATCATAACTTGGTTGGGAGAAGTGACACTTCTAGGGCAATGCTAGGTGATATTAAAATTTCTGGAAATAAAGCCGTTGCTAAGATAACAGACAGTAAGATTAAATTAAATAAATTTGACTTTATCAAAGAAGATACTTGGAAATTAAATTTAGTTCCGCTTATAAAAAGTAGTAACTCTGACTTAAAGATGCTTATTAAAATATCTGGGGAATCTGAAAATGAACTTATGTTTAATCTTATAAAAGAAATCACTGGTAAAAAAGTCTCAAAAAACATCTGGAAGCCAATAAACTAAGCGGTTCAACTCTAAAATAAACAAAACTAATATCAATTAGTTCTTAGCCATCATTTGTTCACTCTTAAGTGCAAATGATGGCGCTTACCAAACCTTAACTGCTGTGCGTAAAAATAATGCTATACAATTAAAGTATTTTCATCCAACGGCACTACTAACTCTTCTCCATAAAATTGAACCATTACACTGGGTTTTTTAGTTATGTTAGAATAGAGTTTGTATTTAATAATAATTAAAGGATAAATCTATATGCTTAAAACATCGCGAAGTTTTATAATAGACTTAATAGAACAAGGGAAAATACCAAGTGGTAAGGTTGAGCAAGCCTTAGAAATCGCAGGAATTAGACCAACTACAAAACAGTGGTCTACATTTGTTGGAAATTTATTTCTCTGGTTAGGAAGTATTTCAATTGCTTTATCTGTTGTATTTTTTGTTGCATTTAACTGGAGTGATTTGGGTAAATTTAGCAAATTTGCATTGGCTGAAGTGTCCATTGGAATTAGTATTTTGGCTTATTTATTTGTTTCCTCAAAAGATACGAAAAAATATACAGAAAAAAGTGGTACAAAAGAAGTTTTTGGGCAGTTGTTTTTGCTGCTTGCATCAATATTTCTTGGAGTTTTACTGGCTTTATTTGGGCAAATATACCAAACGGGAGCTGACCCTTGGGAGCTGTTTTTTTATTGGGCAATACTTATATTACCTTGGGCTTTTATAAGTAGGTTTGTGGTTATGTGGATTTTGTTCATTGCTTTGATTAACTTATCAGGATCTTTATACATAAAAACATTTAATTTATTCCGTGATGATATTGGAATAATTGCAGTGTTCTTTTTAGTAAATGCACTCTTTTTATTAATTTGGGAGGTTTCCTCACTTAAGTTTAATTGGTTAAATGCTGATTGGGCGAAAAGGTTAATATTTATTCCACCATCATTTCTAATAACTACGCTAGCTATGTTCTTAATATTTGAAGGAAATCAATATTCGGTAGAAGGCTATAAAAGATATATATTGCTGATTATTTGCTGGTTTATTGTAACGCTATATTTTTATAGATTTGCACGCCCTAACTTATTTATGTTGGCTATTTGGTGTTTTTCTTTGAGTACTATTTTGATATCAATTTTGGTTAATAAGCTTTTTTCTTATAGCATTGAACTTTATGATCTTAGTAACTTAATTTTGGTAGTAGTAATTATTACTTTAACAGGTGTTTCAGTTATATGGCTTAGGAAAATAAATAAGGAGTTATCAAATGTTAAATAAATTATGGTTAGATTTACAAAATCAAGGTATTGTGGAAGGAGAGATACCTAAAAATACAATAAAAGACCCTTGGTATGTAACTGCAATGCTTGCTATTGCTGGGTTATTCACATCAATTTTTATACTAGGAATATTTTTATTTTCTTTTGCTTTTATTTTTATTGCCTTTCTACTTGATGGACTTAATTCGTTTGATGCTTTTATCATTGATATTATTGGGGGTTTATTAGTTTTAGTCGGAGGAACTATTCTTTATAGAAAAAGGAATGCATATCTAGAAACTATGGGGTTTAGTCTCAGTATACTTGGACAATTCTTAATATTTTTTTCTCTTTTCATTTTAAAGTCTAATTTTTTAGGTCTTTTTAAATATCAAGAAAGTTTAGGAACTACTTTGGGAGGTATTCCCATTGAAATTTTAATTTTTGGGTTGCTTGAGATTATTTTAGTAGTAATAATTTCAAATTTTTTACATAGAGTTGTGGTTACATTTGTTGCTTCTGGGGTGTTTGTAAGGATATTTGTTGAGTTTAAGGGAGACTCTATTTATTTGATTAATCCATATTTATATATTTATATGCTATTTATTATGTTTTTAACCGCTTGGTTTTGGGTGAATGAATTTCGTTACTCAAAAAAAATAGAGCTTTTCCAAGCCATTGCTTATGGTCTTACGGTATTCTTAATTGGGACAGAGTTTTTTAATGTATTTGCATATTCTCAATATAGATATGAGCTAGGGAATGTGGATAATATTAGAAATATAACTGATATGGCGTCTGGAATTGTGTTGTGTTATGTTGTTTGGCAGATGTTTGAAAAATCTAAAACACCTAATTTAAGCTTTAAAATAGGTGCGTTAATTATTGCAATATTAATAGGTATTCTATCTGCAAAAATAAATGGTCTAGCTGTTGCAATTATGATTGTTGTTTTAGGCTTTTCCGCTTCAAACTTGGTTCTTACTGGTTTGGGTGTAATTTCATTTTTGGCTTTTATTTCTCATTATTACTATTATTTAGAAATAACACTTTTGGAAAAATCAATGTATTTATTGATAACAGGTTTAGGTTTGCTTTTTGCTAGGTGGTTGTTATTAAAGAAAGAAAAAAGTTTTGGAGTATCAAATGTATAAAAAAATAGCAGTTGTAGTTTTAGTTGTGGTTTTATCATTGGTCAACTGGCTGATTTATGAGAAAGAACTGCAAATAAAAAATGATAAAACAGTTTATTTGAAATTAGCACCAGTTGATCCGCGTTCATTAATGCAAGGAGATTATATGCGACTAAGATTTGAAATGGCTGAGCAAATTAAAAAAACATTCGCAAATGACTATGATTATGGTTCTAATGATGGATTTGTTTTGGTAAATTTAGATGATAAAAAGGTAGCAAGCTTTGTGAAAATATACAAAGATGGCGAAAAAATATCAGTAAATCAATTGATTCTACAATATAGGCAACGCGGATACGATATTAAGTTTGCAACAAATGCTTTTTTCTTCCAAGAAGGGCAGGGCGAAAAGTATGAAAAAGCAAAATATGGCGAATTTAAAGTAAATAAAAAAGGTGGTTTGTTGCTGGTTAATATGTTTGATGAAAACTTGAAGAAAATCTAAGCCAAATCACAAAGCAAAAAGTTTCAGTATTTCCTATTGTTTAGCTTTGTTATTAATAAAGAATTATTAATATGTGTTAAAATTACTTTTTTTACTTAAACATTCTATTTGAGGATAAATTTATGAAATCTCCAGTAAGAGTTACAATCACAGGTGCAGCAGGTAATATTGGTTATGCACTAGCTTTTAGAGTTGCTTCAGGCGATATGCTTGGAAAAGATCAACCAGTTATTTTACAATTATTAGAAATTACTCCAGCACTTGATACACTGCAAGGTGTGGTTATGGAATTAAATGATTGTGCATTTCCTTTGTTAGCAGATATTGTTGCAACTGATGATGCAAATACAGCATTTAAGGATTCAGATTATGCACTTTTAGTTGGTGCTAGACCGCGTGGACCTGGAATGGAAAGAAAAGATTTATTGACTGCAAATGGGGCAATATTTGGTCCTCAAGGAAAGGCAATGAATGAAGTTGCTTCAAAAGATATTAAAGTTGTAGTTGTTGGAAATCCAGCAAACACAAACGCATTAATAGCACAACAATCAGCACCAACGGTTAATCAAGCAAATTTCACTGCATTAACTCGTTTGGATCATAATCGTGCTATGTCTCAGCTTGCTGAAAAAACTGGCAAACATGTAAATGATATTAAAAATGTTACTATTTGGGGAAATCACTCTGCAACTCAATATCCTGATATTTCTGATTGTGTAATCGCTGGAAAAAAAGCTGAGGAAACAGTTGATAATACTTGGTATAAAGATACTTTTATTCCAGATGTTCAACAACGAGGAGCTGCAATTATTAAAGCTAGAGGTGCATCTTCTGCTGCTTCTGCAGCTTCTGCTGCAATTGACCATATGAGAACTTGGGCTTTGGGAACTCCTGAAGGTGAATGGGTTTCTATGGCAGTTCCATCTGATGGTTCTTATGGAGTTAAACCTGGAATTATTTACTCTTACCCTTGTATTTGTAAAGATGGTAAATATGAAATTGTCCAAGGCTTAGATATTTCTGAGTTCAGCCAACAAAAAATGGATGCAACAGAAAAAGAACTTAGAGAAGAAAGAGCTGCAGTTGAAGATTTATTAGCGTAATTATTAGTATAATTACAGACAATTTATTAATTTAATTGTTAGGAAAGGAGGGCAAATAGTCCTCCTTTTTGTGTTATAATTGGCTGATTAAATCAAATTACAAATAATTTAGGATAATTTAAATGCTTTGCTTAGGGCGAAAATATAAATTTACAGAACGAGAATTAGAATATCTAAATAGTAAATTCAAAAATGTTGATGCTGTTAGATATGATAAAAGAAATCAAGACGAGGTTTTGAAAGACCTTGAAAATAGTCTTCGTGCAGGAGAGTTTAATATGATTGTATTAAACACAAAGGCTTCTGTTGGGAACGACATTATAAAATACTTAATTGATTTACAATTCAAAAAACATAAAAAAAAGTTAAGAATAATCACAATTGAACACTTTATGGAAGAGTTTTTATTTAAATGCTACATTCCAGAAGATCATAAAAACTTAAGCTTTTTAGATAATATAAAACCATTCTCTTTTGTGCAATATATTCAAAAAAGGATAGTTGATTTTTTGGCGGTATTTAGCTTATTAATATTAGCACTGCCAATAATGATATTATCGCGGTACAAAATAAAAAAAGAATCCAAAGGAAGTTCTCTTTTTAAGCAAGTTAGAGTTGGATTTAAAAATAGAAAATTCAAATGTATAAAATTTCGCTCAATGCATAAAGATTCTTACCATGATAAATACACAAGAAAAAATGATACAAGAATATTTGCTTGGGGGAATACTATGCGAAAAACAAGAATAGATGAATTACCTCAACTTCTAAATGTTTTAAAAGGAGATATGCACTTTATAGGTCCACGCGCTGAGTGGGACATTTTAGTTGATGAATATGAAAAAATCATTCCATATTATAATGAAAGGCACTTGGTTCGCCCTGGAATAACAGGCTGGGCTCAAGTTATGTATCCATATGGCGGAAATGCAGAAGATGCAAGACAAAAATTAATGTATGACCTGTATTATATAAAATACTGGAGTTTGGCATTGGAAATAAAAGTGGCATGGAAAACAGTTATGGTTGTTTTAGGTAGAAAAGGGCTGTAATAAAACAACTAATTGCTAAATAATAAAAACTAACTATTGTGAAAAAAATGATTAAAAAATGTTTATTTCCTGCCGCAGGATATGGTTCTAGATTCTTACCAGCAACAAAAGCGACACCCAAAGAAATGCTTCCAGTTTTAACAAAACCACTAATACAGTATGGTGTGGAAGAAGCTTTAAATGCAGATATAAAAACTATGGCAATAGTTACAGGGCGAGGCAAACGAGCAATTGAAGATCATTTTGATATTTCTTATGAGTTAGAACATCAAATTAAAGGTTCTGATAAGGAATTTTTATTAGATGATATTAGAAGTGTAATAAAAAATGCCACATTTTCATACACAAGGCAAATAAAAATGGCAGGTCTTGGGGATGCAATCCTCACTGGGGAAAACCTAATTGGAAATGAGCCTTTTGCTGTTTTACTAGCAGACGACTTGTGCTATAACAATGAGTGTGAAGATGGCGTCTTAAAACAAATGGTACAAATCTATGATAAATATAAATGCTCAATAATTGCAATTAAGGAAGTTGATATTTCTAAAGTTGATAAATATGGAGTTATAAGTGGTGATTTGATTTCTGGCTCTGATAATTGTTACCAAGTTACAGATATGGTTGAGAAACCTAATCAAAATGACGCACCCTCAAACCTTGCAATTATTGGAAGATACATTTTAACCCCTGATATTTTTAATATATTGCGAACTATAAAACCAGGGAAAAATAATGAAGTGCAAATAACCGATGCTCTATTAGAACAAGCTAAAAAAGGAAAAGTTATTGCTTATAAATACAAAGGCAAAAGGTTTGACTGTGGCTCAGTTGAAGGTTTTGTTAAGGCAACTAATTACTACTATGATAAAACAAAACATTCTAAGGGTTAATTAGTAGCTTAAGTAAATTTTCAATATTTTTATTTTTGTTAAAAATTTTGTTAGTCATAGCTTCACAGTTTTTTGTAAACTCTATAATTTCATCTGAAGTTGTTATTATTGCTTTATGAAAAATACCTTCTATTTGCTCTAAATTATCAGGGCTTGCTGTAAACCCTAAATTATTATTTTTTATTATTTTAGCCACATCACCATTTAAAATAGCAAGTATTGGTTTATTTGCTGCAATGTATGTTTGCGTTTTTGCAGGAACGGTTAAGGAAAATATTTCTTTATTTATTAAAGAAACGATAAGGAAATCACTGGCTTTAAGGTATTTATATATTTCTTCCCTTGGCTTCCTACCCCAAAAAACTATATTTGTAAAATTATTATCTTTCACTAAAATTTTTAAATGTTCCGCATAAGAACCATCACCAATTATATTTAACTGTGCTTTATTAATTAAGTCTTTTGGTAATGATGAGAATGATTTTATTATATTATCTAAGTTTTGAACTGTCCCAACATTTCCTGCAAATGTAAAATGTATTTTTTTGTCTTTAGAAAACTCAAATTTATCTAATGTTTTATCAAGGTTATCAGCCCAATTTGGTAAATATTTTATACTTTCAGTGCTTCTAGATTCACTTAAAAAAGGTATTATTTTATCCTTAAAGCCAATACAAGATACAGCAAAATTATCAGTATGTTTATATACAAAGCGAACAAATCTATTAAGAAAAAAGGCTAGAAATTTGGTTTTTTTAAACCCATAGGCATATACGCTATCAGGCCAAACATCTTGAACCCAAAGAGTAGTAGTTTTTTTGTAGAATTTTTTTAGTAGTATTGCTGGAACCATAGCTGTTAAAGGCCCTGCATTAAACCCAAGAATATAGTCGTACTTTTTTCCAATTCTTAAGCTTAGAAAACTCCCTAGAATCATAAAAGAAAAATATTTTAGAATTTTCTTAAATAAACTTTTATTATAACCAGTAATAGCTCTTACACGGTGAATTTTAATTCCATTATAGTCATCAAGAGCATAAAATTTGTTTTTGTATCCTTTAAATACTTTTCCTGCTGGGTATGTAGGAAATGAAGTTAGAACCTCAACTGAGTAACCTTTTTTTACCCAGTCTAAAGCAACTTCATTAATCTTAAACTCTTCAGGGTAAAAACACTCTGAAACTATAAGTATTTTCTTACTCATTTACTTTTTCCAAACAATATGATTAATATAATCCGTATAAGAGAGTATTATTCTCAAAACTTTATCTGAAACATTAGGCATAGAGTAGTCAGAAACAGGACGCAATGTTCTCTCTGTTCCTCTTTTTTGAGACTCTAATATAGTTAATCCTTGTAAAATCCTCTCTTGTTCAAGTCCTACCATCATAACAGATGCTTCTTCCATGGCTTCTGGTCTTTCATGAGCTTCACGGATGTTTAGTGCAGGAAAGTCAAGTATAGAAGACTCTTCAGAGATTGTTCCACTATCAGAAAGTACTGCTTTGGCATCAATTTGAAGCTTGACATAATCTATGAAACCTATAGGTTTCATAAGGTTAATTAACTTATGAAACTCTACTCCCGTCTCTTCAATTCTTTTTCTTGTTCGTGGATGGGTAGAAACAATAATTGGCAGTTTGTACTTATCTGCTATAACATTGAGTGTGCTCACAAGGTTGTGAAAGTTTCTATCTGAACTGATATTTTCTTCACGGTGTGCTGAAACCATAAAGTATTCACCTGTTTTTAAATTCATATCTGTAATAATATTTGAATTATTAATCTCTTCCATCTTTGAGTGAACAACCTCATATATTGGACTACCCGTCTTAATAATTCTATCAGCTGGTAATCCTTCTTTTAAAAGGTATTCCCTAGCAATATCACTATAGGTAAGATTAATATCACTAATATGGTCAACTATCTTTCTATTTGTTTCTTCAGGCACTCTTTGGTCAAAACATCTATTCCCAGCTTCCATATGAAAAATAGGAATCTGTCGTTTTTTAGCAGGTATAGCACATAAACAACTATTTGTATCGCCTAGCACTAAGAATGCATCAGGATTAACCTCTTCAAGAATAGGGTCTACTTTTATTAAAATATTCCCAATGGTCTCTGTCGCACTTCCTAAAGCAGCATTTAAAAAGTAGTCTGGCTTTCTGATGTTAAAGTCATTAAAAAAAACCTCATTAAGTTCATAGTCATAGTTTTGTCCTGTGTGTACTAAAATATGTTCTATTGCTTCAGACTCTTCTAATTTACTTATCACAGCAGAGAGACGGATAATCTCTGGTCTGGTTCCTACAACTGTCATTACTTTTAATTTTTTCATACTTATACCTTTAGAAAATATGTGTCTGGTTTATCATGAGTATAGGCTTCATTTGCCCAAATAATCAATATCATCTCTTCATTTGAGACATTCATAATATTGTGGGTATATCCGGGTATCATCTCAACAATTTCCATCTTTTTATCTGAAACTTTATATTCAATTATTTCATTATTATTAATATTTCTAAGTTCAATAATTGCTTCACCTTTAACTACTAAAAATTTCTCATTTTTAGTATTATGATAGTGGTTCCCTCTTAGTATATCACCAGGTTTGGTTGTAGAGATTGAAAATTGTCCACTATCTAATGTTTTAAGAATCTCATAAAAAGTACCTCGTTCATCGCTGTGTCCTTTAAGTTCATATGAAAACTTATCTGTTGGCAAATAGCTTAGGTAAGTAGCATATAAGGCTCTTTCAAATTCTATTCCAACCTTTGGTATAACTAAAGAGTTCCTGCTCTCTTTAAACCTTTGTAATAATTTAGAAATTTCAGCTAAACTTTTTTTATATATAGTACCTATATGGCACGCATAGTTTGAACTTTTATTCTCTAGGTGAGTAACAAAACTTTCCACCACATCATCTATATATACCAATTCCAATACAACATTTTCATCATTTATTTGAAGTGCTATGTCATGAGTTGTATTATAACACCATGTTGCAACTACAGAGTTATAGTTTGGTTTACACCACTTGCCAAATACATTTGGAAGCTGATATATGAAAACAGGTGCTCCTGTTTTTTTGGCGTATTTTTTTAAAGTTTCTTCACTCTCTAGCTTACTTTTCCCATAATCATTATCTGATTTGGCTTGTGTTGAAGAAGATATTAAAATAGGTATTTTCCTATCAATATTCTCTATTATTTTAGTTATTTTTGCAGTTAAATTACTATTTCCTTCATAGAACTCTTCTATTTTTTCTGGTCTATTGACACCTGCAAGATGGAAAATAAAGTCAGCCTTTTCAATATAGTTTGTTAACTCATTGTCCGTAGAATTTTTATCAAATTTCAAAATATCTACGTTATCAATTCTTGATAATCTTTCAATTAAGTTTTTACCAATAAAACCATTACTTCCTGTTACAAGTACTTTCATCTATATAACACCAAATTCTTTTAAGTCAGATTGTATTTCATAAAGAGAAACTAGCATTTGCTTTAACTCTTCCTCATCGAGTCTATGTGTGTTGTGAGAATTGTATTCATCAAAATCTATAAAAGTTTTCCCTTCATCTACAAATTGACTATAGTTTAAGTCCCTATTATCGGGTAAAACCTTATAGTAGTTTCCCATGTCGATAGAATTTATTTTTTCTTCTTTTGTTAAAAGTGTTTCATAAAGCTTTTCACCATGCCTTGTTCCGATGATTTTTACAGGGTGATCTGGTTTACCCAACATATTTTTCATAGTTGTAACTAAAACCTCGATAGTTGCAGCTGGTGATTTTTGCACAAAAATTTCCCCATTACTACCATTATTAAAGGCAAAAAGAACCAATTCAACAGCTTCATCAAGACTCATCATAAAACGAGTCATATTTGGATCAGTAATAGTTATTTCCTTACCTTCTCTGATTTGCTCTAAAAATAATGGAATAACAGAACCCCGAGATGCCATAACATTTCCGTACCTTGTGCAACAAATAGTTGTATTGGTATTTTCTAAGTTTCTTGATTTAGCTACGGCTACTTTTTCCATCATTGCTTTTGAAATGCCCATGGCATTTATAGGATACGCTGCTTTGTCTGTGCTAAGAACAATTACTTTTTTTACACCTGCATCAATACAAGCATCAAGCACATTAGCAGTTCCTAAAACATTGGTCTGAACAGCCTGCAATGGATAAAATTCACAAGAGGGAACTTGCTTAAGAGCAGCAGCATGAAAAACATAATCTACATCTCTTACGGTATCTTTAATAGAGTTTTTATCTCGAACATCACCTAGATAAAACTTTAGCTTTGGACTATTGTATTTTTTCCTCATATCATCTTGTTTTTTTTCATCTCTTGAAAATATACGAATTTCTTTGATGTCTGTGTCTAGAAATCTTCTTAAAACAGCATTCCCAAAGGAACCTGTCCCACCAGTTATTAGTAATATCTTATTTTTAAACATTGTTACTCCTTTATAAATTTATATATGAGGTTATCAATTTTATTCTCTATTATAGCTACACTCTTTTTTATATCTTTATTAGTTATATATGTTTCAATTGCATTTGCGCAACTGTCTTTGCAGTTAGGGTTGAAAACAAGTGATGGCTCTATTACTTCATAAACATAATCTAAGTCCGCTGCAATTACATTTAAACCCATTTTCACAGCTTCAATCAAACCTAAGCCAAAGGTTTCCTCTGTAGATGGGAAAATCAGGCAATTAGACTTAGAGTACACATTGCAGACATTGCTTTTTGAAATAACTCCTAGGTTTTCAATAATTACATTTCCAATTTGATTAATCGAATTAATTTTATTTATTAGCTCTATTTTATCACTTTCAATTGTTACTGCAATTTTTAGTGAAATACCTTTTTCTGAAATTATTTTTAATGCATTGAAAAGTAAATTGTGATTCTTATGGGGATGTGCTAAAGAGATATAGCAAAAATCATAAACTTTTGTTTGCTTAGGAGTGTTGCAAGGGCAGAGCCTAAAAAAAGGAAGTAGCTCTAATGCGTTGTATTTATATTTTAGAGCAAACAGTCTTTTTATATTACTGGTCTGGCAAGCAAAAGTTGAAATGTTATTTTTGAAAATATTTATATAAATTTGCTGAAGGTAGTATTTTATAAATAATTTTTTTGGCTTTTTGAAAAGCTCTTTTTTACTTAGCAGTAAGTATGGGTTATGAAAATAAACAGCAGAGTTTTTTGATTTTTTAATTGGAGGTAAATTCCCAAAATATAAAGAATTACTCGTTTTTTTAGTAAAAAGTAATATTTTACTAAGTGTAGTAGGCATTATATTGACTTCTCTGTTATTAGTTTCTTTTATATGGGAAAGCAATGTATCTAGATATACAACAACCTTTAAATTTTTGTAATTTTCTTCAATATACTCTAGTAAATACTCCAGCAACTCTTTTCCACCACCAGTCTTAATGTTTGGGGCAATTATGTTTATTATTTGTTCATTTTTCATTGTGTTAATTCTGTGCAATTATTTTTTAAGAAAATAACGGTTTCAATATGTAAAAAATCTGACTTTATAGGTGTCATATAATTATCTCCATATAGTGTTTTTAAGTATTTATCATAATCAATCGGTATATTATACACATTATTATTAAAGTTTCCTTTTTTAACAGTTTGGTAAACTTCTATATTTCTAATTGATTTGTAGTATGCCCAAGATGCAGTTAAGCCATCTCCAATTTCATTACTATTACTTAGCTTGGATATGGATTTTATTGAGTTGTATAAAAAATCAAAGGATTTTTCACCAAGTAAGCTCCCAAATTTAGATAAAATTATAATTAAAGCTCTCATTAGTTTGGGTTTAATGCCAGTCTTCTTTGCAATATTTAGTTTTCTTATATCAGTATGTATCATCATTGCTTCTAGCCCTTTGAATAAAGAAACTTGTAGCTTTTTAAGTAAATTTGACTTTGGCATTTTATCAAAAGGAAATATATCAATAAAGATACCATTAAAATTAAACTCACTTTCAATAATTGAGTATTTATCTCTTATTTTAATAAAGGGTAGCTTATATTTATTATCTGTTTTCCTACTCTGTAAGACTAAATCATTTGGTAGGTTGCTAGGTATAAGTTCTAACAATTTATTATAGTCTTGCCTCATTAATCCAATGTCAATATCATCATCCCAAGGAATAAATCCTTTGTGTCTAATAGCTCCTAATAAAGTTCCTGCATCTAACCAATAGTTAATATTATTTTTATCACAAATTGAAATAATAGTATCAAGAATATAGATTTGTTTATTTTGTACTATTTTTTTAACATCACTGTAGTCATATTTGATATTTATTTTTATTTTCATTTTTCTACCCAATTATTTACAAATTTATTAAAATAAGTTGGGGTATCAACAGCAAACCAAGTAATACCAATATCAAGCAATTCAGAAACAACCTCTTCACTAAAATTATAAGGCAATATTTCTAAATCAATATTCATTTTTGAGGTTTCGTCTAATGCTTTTTTCACAAAGGACTTTGATATTCCTTTATTATATAGGTGGAGTTGAACTTGATCTAAGGTGAAAAAACTATTATCCACAAGGTAATTGAATCTAAACTCAATGATATTCTTAGATCCACCAATCCACAACATAGTTTGACTTTTAGGAAGTAGTTTTTTTAAATTTAACAATGGTTCAATATTAGTATTTGCAAAAATTATTTTGCTTTCAATATTGTGCTTTTTAATAAGCTTTGAGAGGGAGTTTAAGTCAACATTCTTTAAGTCTAAGTAAATCCTTTTATCTGATTCACTCATATACTTAAAAACATCTTCAAGTCTAGGAATTTTTTCTCCCTTATATTTTTCAGAGAATTTTATACCCGCATCCTGTTTTGATATATCTTCATACATAAGCTCTGATATATCAAGTTTATTTATTGACTCTATTGCAACTGTTGTTCTGAGAAGATTGCTGTCGTGTAAAACAATAATTACATTATCTTTTGTTGTTCTTATATCAGCCTCTGGAATACCTCCTAATTTCCAAGCATTAATAAAAGCAGACATAGTATTTTCAGGTCTTTCTTGATAGCCACCTCTATGTGCTTGATAATTTATATTACTTATGTCTTTTTTCTCTCCACATGCAGTTAAAAAAATAAAAAATAAAATACTAATAAATTTAATGTAATGCATGAGCTTTGCCTTTAAAATAAAAAAAAGAAAATATAAATAGTGAAACTAAGTCAGCAACTAAAGTTGCAATAGCGGCTCCTTCAATACCATATAAAGGAATTAAAACTATATTCCCTACTAAGTTTAATAAAGCGGTCATTATATGAACTTTCATATAAAAAGTATCTTTTTTTATTGCAATAAAAAAAATTGGGAAAAATAGATTTATCCAAAGAATACTGGCTGTTATAGAGAGTATGAAAAATACATTTGCTGAATCAAGGTATTTATTTCCATAAGCTATATATAATAGCTCCTTTGAGAAGAAAAATCCTATCATAAAAATACATAAAGCAATAAAAACCCCCATAGATAGAAAAATCCTACCTTCATTCCATTTTAATTTATCTTTTGATATTCTAGGAAAAATAACTGAAGTGAATATACTTCTAACAACTATAAATGCAAAAATTATTTTGTAAGCTGCGTTATATTTTGCAACATAATCTAAGCCTAGATAGTGCTTAATTAAAATACTATCTAAATTGTAATACATTAGAATTAAGAAAGTAGAGGCAACTAAGGGAAGTGATTTAAATATAAAAACTTTTATGCGTTTACGGTTAACCAATAAGAAATTGATTTTTTTATTGAAAATATAAGGTGTTAAATTATGTTTTAAAACATAAAGCACAAAAGGAATCAGCAAACTAATTATTAAAATAATTAGGTAGTTAGATACTTTGGGATATAAATATAAGATTATAAAAGATGAACTTAGAATTAAGGATTTTATTAGTTTTAATTTAGCAATTGTTTCAAATTTCTGTAAGCCTTGTAAAAACCAATAAATATCAAAAACTCTTGAAAGTAAGTATAAGTTCATAAATAAGCCAATATTTATATAACCATCTTGAGTATAAAAAACAAATAGATTCCAGAAAATAGCGATAATAATAAAAAGAACAAATTTGGTTAGACTTATTATTTGCAATAATTGTAAGGAAATTTTGTTATTATTGGAAGCAATCTCCCTAGTAGCTAACTGTGGTAACCCTAAATCAATAAATATAATAAAATAACTAACGACAGCAAGAATATAATTAAGGTAGCCAAAGTCTTTAGGAGTAAGAACCCTTCCCATGTAAATGAAAAGTAGGAATATAATTGCTTTCTCACCTAGTTCAGCCAAGGTTAATATAGACAGCTTTTTGAAAATGTTATTCATTAGCTCTTCTTTTATTAAAATATATAAGAAGTTTTATAAGTATAAATATAATTAAATAGAATATAATCTCACGAAACCTAGGAAAAAAATTTGTTCTAGGGGTGTATATAATATGAGAGATAACTAAAGGTGATAGAAACAACCATACTCGGCTTTTATACATGAGTAACTCAACCCTCCCCAAAAAAAAGCCAAGGATAATAAAAGAGATAATCATCGCTACATAACCTAAATCATAAAGTTCTGCTACAAAAGATGACGCTATACCAGCACCTTGTAAATAAGTATCAGGATTGAGAAAAAAAGTTAGTTTAGGGGATAGAGAATTGTATTTTTTAACATACTGCTCATTTTGACCTTGGTTTTTTATGAAAGTAGCAACAAAAGGGTGGAAAATATAGTTATAACCATCTCTTTTAAAGCTACTCTTATACTTAATCATATATCCAATAACATTCATTGAAATTGCTTGTTGTGAGAAAAAAGAGATGAAAGAATTACCTACTTTAAACTCTTGATTTGACCTAGTGGATGACATAAATTGTGCAAAAATTATAACAATAAAAGTAATGATACTAATAAAAAATATTTTTATTCTTTTTTTTGTGTAAAAATTGAAATAAAGCCATACTATAAAGATCAACTTCACTAAAAACAAGGCTCTAGTTCCAGCAATAGATTGAATTAATCCAATTGTTAAGTAAATAGCTATATAAACTAAGATAACTTTTTTTTTAGGCAGTGAAGCTACTACTAAGGAAAACCCAAGCAAAAAAATAGACTCTGCCCCCATTAAAAAAACTGGGTAGTTAAAGTCCTGTGCTAAAGTATATAGGCTAGTATAACCAAAAGAGCTTACAATTTGATACTTAATGAAAGACTTGTATGTTATTAAGGGGAGGGAGTAAAAAAAAAAACACACAACCTATATAATAAAAACTTTTATTGTACTTTAACTCTATTTTTTTCTTTCCATCACTTTTTTGAGAGGCAAGAAAGCCAAAATGAATAAAGATAAGTAATAAATTAAATATTATAATTATTTCTATCTGTGTTTTGATGCTATATTTTGAGTATATAGGGAAAAAATTTTCTGAAAAGTCGTATAGTCCCAAAATGTCTAAAAAAATCCTATTAAATAGGAATAGTAAGCAAGTACCAAGGAATATAATGTATATATTGGTTATTTTAATAAATTTTGTTGCTGAATATACAGTAATAACAAATGTAAATAGCAAACTATACTGTAGTGTATCTACAGCAAAGGTGCTTAAATCAATTATAGATACAATAGAAACAGAGGTGAAAACAATAGAAAGACAGAAAAAAAGAAAAAAATGAACCTTTTTTTTTGAAAAGGAATGAGTCATCACTTGTTATTTATTTTAACATCAATAACTTGACCTGAAATATCAGATAAAATAGTTTTTAAAGATTCTATAGCGACCGTTTTAGAACTTAAAAGAGTATTTGGATTCTCTTTGCCAAAGCTTTTTACTCTCATTGGAGTAAGGGTTCTCTCAGGGTTGATGCAGTTTACTTTTATTCCAAAGTTTTCCCACTCACTGGATAAAGCTTGGACAAAATTAACTGTAGCAGCTTTTAGTGATGAATAAGTACTATACATTGCTCTTCCTCTGGTGTAAGAGCTAGAGGTGAATAAAAGTAGTGAACCTTTTGACTTAGATAGGTATTTGAATGATTCTTTTGCAATAATAATGTTACCTAGGTAATTTACATTTATTGCTTTTTGTATTGTTTCATAGTTCATATTTACAAGAGGTTCTTTATCTAAAACCCCAGCTGTATTTACAATAAAATCTATTCTTCCTTCTTTTTTTATTACTGAGTTTATTGCCTTTATAACACTTTCTTTATTTGATATGTCTATATTGTTTTCACTTCGGCTGAAGCTATAAACAATTGCATTATGCTCTTGAGCTATTTTCACAATATCTTGACCTATTCCATAGCTTCCACCAAAAACAATTAATATTTTTTTAGATATGCAAGATATAATATTAGGATTAGTATCAACCAACCTTATACTTTTAAGCTGAAAAAGCTTATCCATTAGGAATAAATCTTCTTCATAGGTTAACTTCATATTAGCTTCTTCACCAGAAACTATAAAGATATCTTCATCAGGTAAATATTTTTTCACAATTCCGCAGTCATCGGATGCAATAAAGTTTTTGTCATTTAATGCTACTTCATAAGCTTTTTTGATTGTGCTTAGCTTAAATCCTTGTGGAGTTTGCCCTCTATTTAAAGAATCTCTATTAGGAATGTTGGTTATAAGATTGTTTTTAACTTCTATGATTGTATCTGTTGCAGGAACAGCGACATCAACTGCATTATATTGAGTAAGAGAGTTTACTGTATCAGTTATGATTCGGCTGTTGACAAGTGGGCGAACAGCGTCATGAAAAATTAAGTTGCAATCTTTATCTGCGCTATAATTTGAATTTATAGCAACAAGAGAAGAGTCATATCTCTCTTTTCCGCCGTTTAAAATTTTCTTTACTTTAGTAAATGAATTATTAATAACAAGATCTTCAATAATATTTATATAGTTCTTATGTGCAATAATAGTTATCTCATCAATTTTAGGGTGCTTCTGAAAAATTTCTATTGTATGCTCTATAATGAGTTTTCCAGCAACTTTAATAAACTGTTTAGGCTTGTCATAACCAAGCCTAGAGCCACTCCCTCCAGCTAAAATAACAGCTATATTTTTCATATTATCCTCTTTAGATTAACAAAAATCTTAATACTTTTCTAAATAAGCTCTTCTAATAATTTTTTAGCCTCTGAAACCTCTTGAGTATTACCAAATTCAATAGCTTTGTATAAAGCATTTTTTGCACCATCAAGATTACCAACAGATTTAAACCCTCTAGCTAAATTTATTTCCATGCTAGGAATAACTTTTGTTGCTCTTTTTTTAGCAGTTGATGTTTTGGTTTCCTCAACATAGTTTTTTAGTTTTGAAGAGACATCATTCGCATGCGTAGAGGTTTTTTCCAAGTTTACTTTTTCTTTAGCTATACTACCTAAGGATAATAAGTCCTTTTCCTTCTCAATGTCGTTAAGTGATATATGGACATCTTCTGAATCTAAAGTGGTACTGTCCGTATCAGTAGTAGTTGAGCTGGTGATATTCATATCTTCAAGTTTAGATGAGCTTATATTGAAATCTTCATCGCGGCTAATGTCATCTTTATCTTTTTTGTTTGAGTCAATAGGGCCCTTGTCTTCAGTGTCTTCTAAAGAAAAATCAAAGCTATCATCATTGAAATCAAGCTCCTCAGTGGTATCGATTTCAGCAACTGAAGTCCCTAAATCTAACCCATTATCTTCAAAGTCAAAGCTCATATCATTATTCAGATCTAACTCAGAGCTGATAGTAGTTTCTTTTTTGGATAATGTATCTTCTTTAATCTCAACCTCTGAGTCTACATTCAAACCGATATCATTAGTGTTTTCAGTAATATTTAACTCATCACTTTTATCTAATTGCATGTCTATTCTATCATCGGCCTCTTCACTATTTGTAAGACGATCTATGTCGCTTTCATCCCTTAAAACAGTATCATCTTGAACATATGAACTGCTAGATTTTCTTTTTTTGTTATAGAAAAATAAGCCACCAAGGAGAAGAATTGCAGCTCCAGCTCCGCCATACATATATGTTTTTTTGTTCTGTTCCTTTTTTTGCCTAAGAGCCGTAGCTTTTTCTTTAGCTATTTTTAGGTCTAGAGCAATTTTCTTCTCCTTTTCTTTTTTTTGTAAAGATAACCTTGCTTCTTTTTCAGCCTTTTCTTTCTTAGCTTTCTCTACTTGTCTAATTTTTTCCTGATTTATTCTTTTTTTCTCATTAGCCTTTTGTTTTGCAATCTGCTGTGCTTTTTTTAAATTAGCTGCAGCTTCAAGCTTTTCTTTTTCTAGTTTTTCATTAGCAAGCCTTTCTAACTCTAACTCTTCAGGCGTTTTTTGTGCAACCGTATTATTGCTAGCTAATATTTCATCGTCTTTTTTTATTACTTTAGGATTTTTTTTATTATTTTTTTTGGTTCCATTAGTTTGTTGTGTATTTTTAGAGCTAATTGTTTTATTTTTGTAGCCTTTTATTGTTGGGATATGGATTATGGCTCCAATTTCTAAAGATCCTTGTATTTTTGGGTTTACTTGTTTTATAGCTGCAACCATATGCACTATGGCAATAGATTTTGCTGGGCGAACTTTACTAGCGATAAGCCAAAGAGTTTCCCCTTTTTTTATAGGTCCATAAGTACTCCCTTTTTTATTTACAATCTTCAAAACTCCTCTTAAAGGAGCTTTGGTTTTCTTTTTGTTAAAGTCAGTAACTTTTTTTGAAGCTATTTTTTTTACTGACTTAATAGGCTTTTTTATAGTAGTTACCTGCTTCTTGCCTTTTTTATTTTTTGCAACAGGATCTAAGAAAATTGCATATTTTCTAGACATTGATCCAGAGTTGCCAACTTTAAGCTTGATAATAAAATTAAGATAAGACTCCCTTACCTTTTGTTTTGTTGTGGCTTTTATATAAACACGACCATTTTTTTCATACAGAGACAGCTTTATTTTGCTCGCAGCTTGAGATAATTGCACCCCTCTTTTTTTAGATTCAGTAAATGAAGCTATAGAAATGGTTAATCCGTTTTTATTTAAAACTGACAATACAGGAATTACTGCATTTAATTTTTCATTTAGATGAGAGTAAGTTTTAACTTGACCGAGGCTTGCAGCCATAAGTAAAGAAGGAATACTCAAGAAGGCAACAACAGCCAATGACAATATTTTATTTTTATTCATTATTATTTTACAACCTCGTAATTTTATAATATTAATATGCAATTAAAAATCAAAACTGCATAAAGTAAAGTTATTTGAAATCACAATACACAGCTACAATCTTCGGATTATAACATTACTTTTAGTGGTTTTACAAACAATTGGTTTAATCTATTGCTGAAATACTTAACTATTACTGTTGTTGTTTGGTTTGGAGGTGAGTTTGATAGAAGGTTATTTGCAAGGATTTTGTTTATTTTTGATATTCTGATATCCTTTGATGGATATAAATAAGTAAATAAATTAATAATGAGTAATTATAAATTGTTAGATGAAATTAACCTACCTAAAGATTTACGAAATCTTAGTTTAGAGCAGTTACCAAAAGTGTGTGAAGAGTTACGCCAGTGCGTTTTGGATTGTGTTAGCCAAACTGGTGGGCATTTTGCCTCTGGGTTAGGTGTTGTTGAACTAACGGTTGCTTTGCATTATGTTTTTGATACGCCTTTTGATAATTTGATTTGGGATGTTGGGCACCAAGCATATCCTCACAAAATTTTAACAGGAAGAAAAAAGGAAATGTTAAGTCTTAAAAAATTAGGTGGGATTTCTGGTTTCCCCAAGCGAAGTGAAAGTGAATATGATTGTTTTGGTGTTGGGCATTCTTCAACTTCTATTTCTGCTGCTCTTGGTATGTCTGTTGGGAGTAATGAATTACAAAAGAATTGCGTTGCTATAATAGGTGATGGGGCTATGACCGCAGGAATGGCGTTTGAGGCAATTCATCATGCTTCTAGTTTATCTGCTGATATTTTGGTTATTCTTAATGACAACGATATGTCGATATCACCTAGTGTTGGTGGATTATCTTCATATTTATCAAATTTTTTAGGAAGTAATTTGTATCAAGGTGCTAGGTCTAAAAGTAAAAGCTGCTTGAAAAAAACACCTAGATTAGGAAAGTGCATCAAAAGAATTGAAAATAAAATAAAAGAGAAACTTTATAAAACTAATGTGTTTGAGGATTTTGGGTTTGATTACACTGGTCCAAAAGATGGACATGATGTTTTGAATTTGGTTAAGTATCTGAAAAAGTTGAAAAATAAAAAAGGACCTAAAATATTACATATTCGAACAAAAAAAGGTAAAGGTTATAAAAAAGCAGAGGAAAATCCAACTAAATACCATGGGGTTTCTAAATTTAATAAAGAAAAAGGTATCGTATCTAGTGAAAAGCAGATTATTTTCACAGATATTTTCTCAAATTGGATTTGCAATAAGGCAAAAGAATGCGAAAAGTTAATTGCTATAACTCCAGCGATGAAAGATGGGTCTGGGTTAATTGAGTTTAGCAAAAAGTTTCCTTTGCGTTATTTTGATGTTGCAATAGCAGAGCAGCACGCATTAACATTTGCGGCGGGGCTTTCTTGTGAAGGAAAAAAACCAGTAGTTGCAATCTATTCAACATTCTTGCAAAGAGCTTATGATCAGCTAATTCATGATATAGCTTTGCAAAACTTAGATGTTTTAATTGCTG
>CBDCEG010000021.1:0-20896 GCA_965215775.1 Cardiobacteriales bacterium | reverse complement strand
TATAACTAAATCTGCAGTTGTTTTAGAAAGATTGATAGATAAGTTTTTCTTAAATAGTAGTAAAAAATAATACTATTTAAAACATAATATAATTTAATATAAAAAAGAGGTAAATATGAATAAAGTAAATAATATAAAAAATAATTTTTTAAAAATGATTTTAGCAGTGTTTTTAACAGTAAGTTTTGCTCAAGCACAAACTGTCCAAGGTGCAATTGAAACAGTTAAAAGTAATACTGAATCAGTATTGTCAGATTTAAATAGAAATCTTAGCCTTTATAAAAGTAGCCCAAAAGCACTTAATAAAATGATTGATAGAAAAATCGTTCCTGCTTTTGATATTGATGTTATGGCAAAATATGTGCTAGGTAAAAACTGGAAGCATGCAACAAAAACGCAAAGAAAAGAGTTTATATCTTCATTTAAAACAATGATTATGCGAACTTACGCCAAAGGTATGTTTGACTATACAAATGCAAATATAACTTATAATAAAGTCTCAGCAATTAAGAAAAATAGAACTAAAATAAAAGTTACAATTATAAATAATAATGGTAAAAAATATATCTTAGAACTAAGAATGCGTTACAACAGAGGCAAATGGAAAGCTTATGATGTTTCTATGGATGGTCTTTCTATTATTGCTAGCTACAGAAGCTCTGTTGGTCAAGAAGTTGCTGAAAAAGGAATTGATGCGGTAACTAACGAAATAAAAGGCTTAAACAAAAGAGGAGCTGTTGAGTTTTAATAATAACAATCAAGTTGAATTTGATGAGAGTAATAACACGATTACTCTCAAGCAAAATACTTTTGATAATAGCAATGCTGAAGTAATTTTAAAAAATATTTTAGCAATATGTAAAATGCATAAAAAGGATATTAATATAGACTTATCAAGCGTTACTAAATTTGATAGTGCGGCGGTTGCAACACTTATTGAAATAGTAAAAACTCAAAAAGAAGTAGATAAAAACATAATACTTACTAATCAAATAAAAGCTTTTTCAGACTTTGCTACTTTCTTAAAAGTAGATAAAGTTTTATTTGATTAGCTATTTTATAAAATTTGATTTGATTTTGTTCTAAGCATTGTTATAATCAAACGCAATTAAATCAAAACAGTTCTAATATAAACATCAAAATATTAAACAACCAAACTAAATAACATACTAAATAAGAATTTCAAAAAACAATTTTTAAATATATAACCATAATTTTCAAGAGGAATATTATAATGACAGAAGTTTTACACACAAATGATAGCTCTTTTAACGAAGAAGTTTTAAATTCAGAATTACCTGTTTTAGTTGATTTTTGGGCTCCTTGGTGCGCTCCTTGTAAAGCAATAGCTCCACTTTTGGACGAAGTTGCACAAAGCTACAATGGTAAAATAAAAGTTGTTAAAGTTGATATTGAACAAAATAACCAAGTCGCAATGAAATTTGGAATTCGTTCAATACCATCACTTATGATTTTTAAAGGTGGTAATATTGAAGCAACTCAAATAGGCGGTGTTTCAAAAGCACAACTAGAACAATTCATTGATAAAAACATCTAAATTCAAATCAATATTTTAGAGTTTTTATGATTAATTTGATAATTAAATCATAGTCAAAAACTCTAAAGTAAATAATAACAAATCATAATAAATTTATAATCTAATATGCATCTTAATGACTTAAAAGTAAAAACCCCACAGGAACTTGTAGAAATGGCTCAAGAATTAGAGCTAGAAAACTTAGGGAGAAAGAAAAAACACGATATTGTTTACGCAATAATGAAGCACCACGCAAAACAAAAAGAAGAGATTTTTGGAAGTGGTGTTTTAAACATACTCCCTGATGGTTTTGGTTTTTTACGAAGTCCTTTTACTTCTTATGTTGCTGCATCTGATGATATTTATATTAGCCCAAATCAAATTCGCAGGTTTGGTTTGCGAACAGGTGATTCAATTGAAGGTAAAATAAGACCGCCAAAAGGTAATGATGGATATTTTGCACTATTAAAAATCAACACGATAAACGATGAGCCAATAGAAAACACAAGAAAAAAAAATACCTTTTGAAAACTTAACTCCTTTGCATGCAAATGAACAATATATTTTAGAGCAAGGAAATGGAAGCTCAGAAGATATAACACCTAGAGTGATTGATATAATTGCCCCAATTGGAAAAGGACAAAGAAGTTTAATCGTTTCACCTCCAAAAGCAGGTAAAACAGTTATGATGCAAAATATCGCTCAATCTATAAGTGTTAATTATCCAGATTCACACCTAATGGTTCTTTTAATTGACGAAAGACCAGAAGAAGTTACTGAAATGCAAAGAACTGTAAAAGGTGAAGTTATTTCATCAACTTTTGATGAGCCAGCTTCTAGACATGTTTTAGTTGCTGAAATGGTTATTGAACGCGCTAAAAGATTAGTTGAGCATAAAAAGGATGTTGTTATTTTGTTAGATTCTATAACAAGACTTGCTAGAGCTTATAATACAGTTGCACCAGCATCTGGAAAAACTTTAACAGGTGGTGTTGATGCAACAGCTTTACATAAACCTAAAAGATTTTTTGGAGCAGCTAGAAATATTGAAGAAGGCGGAAGCTTAACAATTATAGCAACTGCATTAGTTGAAACAGGTTCTAAAATGGATAGTGTTATTTATGAAGAGTTTAAAGGCACTGGAAATAATGAAGTTCATCTGAGTAGAAATATTGCAGAAAAACGAATATTCCCTGCAATAAATATTAGCCCATCAGGAACTCGTAGAGAAGAACTTATGGTTAATGAAGCCCATGTTCAAAAAGTTTGGTTACTTAGAAAAATACTACACTCTATGGGTGAGGTTGAAGCTATTGAATTCTTACTTGATAGAATGTCTAACACCAAAACTAACGAAGAGTTTTTTAACACAATGAAAGGCTCTCCAAATAATAAATAGACAAGAGATGATATTATCTGTAAAATTCACAATTTGGTTTTAATAAATAATGACAAAAGAACTAACAACTTTTAACCCTTGGTTATCTGAAAATAAAGAGATTGACGGTTGGGTAGATATTAAAAACATGCCTAACTTATTAGAAACTCAAGCGAGAAAAGAAGGCAAGGTTGATCTTGAGATTATCCTTGGCGTAAGTAAGAGTGAAAAAAGTGCAATATTAGAAATTAATATTAAAACAAGACTGGATTTTATTTGCCAGCGTTGCATGGGACTTATAGAAGGAGATGAGTTTGAAACTAACTCTACTTTTTTAGTCTTAAGAACCGATAGAAATAAAAATACAGATAGAAAAAATATTGATATAATAGTGTGTGAAAAAAAATTAGATATCGTTTCACTAGTTGAGCAGGAGTTGATTTTATCAGCACCGATGATTGCAAAACATGAAGATTGTGGAATGAACTATAAGAATGAATTAGTAGAAAGGGAAAATCCTTTTGCTAATTTACTTAATGTTAAATTAAAAAATTAGGAGTTTGAAATGGCAGTACAAAAGAGTAGAAAAACACCATCAAGACGAGGAATGCGTCGTGGACATGATAAGTTAGGAACGGCTACTTTATCAACAGACCAAACAACAGGTGAGCTTCATCATAGACATCATGTGACAAAAGATGGATTTTACAAAGGCAAGCAAGTAATCGCATCTAAAGTTATAGAAGAAGTAGAAGAAGAGTAAAAAATATTTTCTTTAAAAACTGACAAATTACCAATAATTAAACTATTAAATATTATAATTTGTCAAAACAAAGCTATTAATGCAAACTAAACAAAAAATAAAAATAGCAATAGATGCTATGGGTGGCGATGCAGGAATCAAAACTGTAGTTGAAGGTGTTGCTATTGCGTTGAAGAAAAACTCAAACTTAAATGTTATTTTAGTTGGTAATGAAAGTGAAATTAAAAAAGCACTTCTAATCAATAAAATAGATAAATATTTATCCGAACCTGCAAGAATTGAGATAAAAGCAACAACAGAAGTTATTGAGTCAGATGACCCACCAGCTTTAGTTTTACGCAATAAAAAAGGTTCTTCAATGCATGTTTCCATTGAGTTAGTTAGAGATGGACTTGCTGATGCTTGCGTAAGTGCAGGAAATACTGGAGCTTTAATGGCTTTGAGTAGATATATTTTAAAAATGTTATCAGGAATTAACCGACCAGCTCTTTGCACCGCGGTTCCAAATAAATACGGAAGCGTTCATTGGTTAGATTTGGGGTCAAATATAAATTGTGATGCCAAAAAGCTAGTTCAATTTGCAGTTATGGGAAGTGCGCTTTGTAATGTTGTTGATGAACAAGAAAACCCAAAAGTTGGCTTGTTAAATATAGGATCTGAAGATATCAAAGGCAGTGATGAAATAAAAGAAGCTGCAGCAATATTACAAGAATTACCTATGAATTATATCGGGTTTGTTGAAGGTAATGATATTTACAACGGTGAAGTTGATGTAGTTGCTTGCGATGGATTTGTTGGAAATGTAGCTTTAAAAGCAAGTGAAGGTTTAGCTGTTTTTATTAAGAACTTACTAAAAGAAAAGTTTAAAAGAAATATATTTACTATGTTTTTAGGTTTAATGCTTGCTCCTATTTTTAAAGGAATAATCAATAAAATTAACCCAGATTTATATAATGGAGCTACTTTGTTAGGCTTAAATGGAATAGTAATAAAAAGCCACGGTGGAGCAAATGCTTTTGCCTTTGCAAATGCTATTAAAATTGCACACTTAGAAGCAAAAAAACAACTTCCAGCCAAAATTGAAAAACTATTATCTCAATACGAATTAGAAACAATTGAAGTTAAATCAAAAGATAGTTAATTGCTCTAATCTCAAACAGTCAAATAAATTATGATTAAAAGTTATATATCAGGAACTGGTAGTTATTTACCAGAAAAAATCCTTACAAATGAAGAAGTTGCTAAATTAGTTGATACTTCAGATGAATGGATAAAATCCAGAACTGGAATTTCACAAAGACATATTGCAAAAGAAAATGAATCAACAAGTGATATGGCTGAAAATGCAGCAAGACAAGCAATAAAATCAGCAGGAATTAACTCTTCTGAAATTGACTTAATAATTGTTGCAACAACAACACCAACCCATGTTTTCCCAAGTTGTGCTTCTGGTCTTCAACGAAGATTAGAAACAAAAATATGTCCAGCATTTGATATTCAAGCAGTTTGTTCTGGATTTATTTATGCGCTTGATATTGCAGATAAATATATAAAATCTGGTGCATGCAAAAATGCTTTAATAGTTGGCTCAGATAAAATGTCTAGTATTTTAAACTGGAAAGACCGAAATTCTTGTATTCTTTTTGGTGATGGCGCTGGTGCAATTGTATTATCGGCAAGTGAAACAAAAGAAGGAATTATAGCGAGCAAGCTTTATTCTGATGGTGATTTTAAAGAATTATTATGGGTTCCTAATGGTATTTCTTATAAAAAATCTGAAAATATTGAAGATAATTATGTTCAAATGGCAGGTAGTGAAGTTTTTAAGGTTGCAGTTTCAATGTTAAGAAATCTTGTTGGAGAGGTTATTGAAAAAACTGATTATAAGTTAACAGATATTGATAAATTAGTCCCACATCAAGCAAATATTAGAATAATCAAATCAGTCGCAGAAAAGCTAAATATGCCTATGGAGAAAGTAGTTACAACTGTTGATAAACATGCTAACACATCAGCCGCTTCTATTCCATTAGCGTTAGATTATGCAGTAAAATCAGGTCAAGTAAAAAGAGATGAGTTAATATTTTTAGAAGCATTTGGTGGCGGATTTACTTGGGGTGGATCTTTAATTAGATTTTAGCGAGGCTAAGGGTTTGTATAAAATATAAATGCTTATTCATTAGATAATAATTATTTATTACTTCGCAAAATTAGACACCAAATAAATTTCAATATCAAAAAGGTTTAACTAGAATGAATGAAAACAAATATCAACTAGCAAAATTTAGCACAAGATTTTTAGCATTTTTTATTGATAGAATAATCATAATGATTGTTTTGAGTCCTTTCATTACAATGATTTTTGGGGTTAAAGAGAAAATAACAATCAAGCAATTTATAAAGATGCTTGAGCAAGGAGAGCTTCCTTTCACAGTAAGTGAAATACTATTTAATTTATTTATTGTTGCTGCTTTTGTGATAGGTTTTTGGATTTATCGTGGAGCAACTCCAGCAAAAATATTTTTTAAAATTAAAATTGTAGATATGAAAACAGGTAAACATCCAACTAATATGCAGTTTTTAATAAGATATTTAGGATATTTTTTATCTGTTTTTTCATTAGGTTTTGGGTTTCTTTTAGCTTTGACTGACCAAAAAGGACAGGCATTACATGATAAAATATCAGGAACGATGGTTATTTCCCAACAAAACTTTATAGATAAAGATGAGGGAAAAGCAGAACAAAGTAAAGAAAGTTTAGAGAAAAATGACTCATTTGAGGCATAAATGTTTAAAAATATCTTTAAAACTAAATTAAAAGTAGAGGTCTCAGCTATTAATTATGGTGGGCATTTAGCTCATGACAAATTAATTACGATGATGCATGAGGCTAGACTTAGATTTTTAGATAGTTTGGGGCAGTCTGAAATTAATTTTTATGGACCAGGATTAATCCTCAAAAATCTAACTGTGGACTACAAAAAAGAATGTTTTTGGGGTGATAGCTTAGACTTTATTCTATCTATTGAAAACTTGCGTGGCGTTTCTTTTGATATTATTTATGAAATAAGAAAAGATGCAGAAATAGTTGCTGTAGCAAAAGTTTCCTTAGTTGCTTTTGATTATAAAACCAGAAAAGTAAGCCGAATAAATAAAGAATTTATCAATAAAATCACGCAAAACTAACTTACAGGAAAGTAAAAAATAATTTTTAACACTATTATATTCTTAAACATTGCTGTATTTGAAATTCATTAAATTGAAGTGGTTCAGTTTTATGGGACGGATTTTTAGCCTATAATACACTTTTAAGAGGAAAAATTATGTCAAAAATTAACAAAGTTATCTACAACAGTAGAAATTTTAACTGATGACTTGTTTTACGCAGTGAAATCTAGTCAGAACTTACCTACTTGGTAACTGATGACTTATTTTACGCAGTAAAATCTAGTCAGAACTTACACCCTTGGGTGTCTTAAATAATTAACCTAATCCAAAAAGGATAAAACATACAATTAAAACCTAATCCCAAAAGGAAACAAGCTAGATTCTACCTACAAGTGCAACTTTTCAAGTTCAGCTTGAAAGACTTCATTTGGGGTTTTAAATCCTAGTCGTTTTCGTGGTCTATTATTAATAAGTTCTACAAAATAAGCAAGGTCTTCATCAGAAACATTATTAAAATCAGTGCCTTTGGGGATAAATTCTCGGAGCAAACCGTTGGTATTTTCATTAGTTCCTCTTTCCCAAGGTGAGTAAGCGTGTGCAAAATAAACATTCATTTTCACTTGTTTTTCAATCTCTTGGTGTAAAGAAAACTCTTTGCCATTATCGTATGTCATGCTTATTCGTAACTCATTTGGTAAGTCTTTGAAATCTTTAACTGTAGCTTCTAAAATAGCTTTTGCAGTTGATTTTTTCACTTTGGAAGCAATTAATTTACCACTTTTTCTTTCAACATTTGTAACTATCGCGCCTTGGTGATTTTTACCGACAATTGTGTCTCCTTCCCAGTGTCCAACTTCTTTTCTAAGCTCAATATTTTGCGGTCTTTCATCAATCATTCTACGATCTTTTATTTGATATTTTTCCTTTCTATTATGTTGATATTTCTTACCTTTTCTTCTGAAATACATCTTAACTAATTTTGGGTGATACTTATAAACAAATTGATAAATAGTCTCGTGGCAAATCGATTCTTGCGCCTCCTCTCGCCACTTTCCAGAAATTTGTTCTGGCGACCAATGTTGCTCTATTTTTATCAAAATATATTTCTCTAAAATACTATCAGGTAATATCCTAACATGCTTATTTGCAATAGATTTCCTCTTGGAAACTTTCTCCCATGCCTCTTCACCAACAAAGGTTTCTGCGTTTTTATTATTTTTTATGCAGCGGTATATTGTAGTCTTATTTTTGCCTAGTTTTATCGCTATTTCACAAGGATTATAATTCTCCTCAAGCAATGTTTCAATTTTTGTCATATCAGTTCTGGTTAATTGTGTGTATTTTTTCATAATGTTATTATCTTAGTTAATAAAAATAAAAATAACTAGTTCCAAATTAAAACCAGAAAATAAAATTTAGTTGCACTTCGATTTAGAAACCAGGCAACAACAGTTGCGCCCCAAGGGCATTTCCATTTACTAATTCGCTTCGCCCAAAGTAAATTAGGGCAAATTTAATAGGTTCTTTGAATGATTACTTAATTAGCGGAGCTGATTTAGTAAGAATTTACCTACTTGGTAGACGAATAAAACATACAATTAAAACCTAATCCCAAAAGGAAACAACAACAGTAGCGCCCCAAGGGCATTTCCATTTACTAATTCGCTTCGCTCAAAGTAAATTAGGGCAAATTTAACAGGTTCTTTGAATGATTACTTAATTAGCGGAGCTGATTTAGTAAGAATTTACCTACTTGGTAGACAAAAAATTATGTCAAAAATTAACAAAGTTATCTACAACAGTAGAAATTTTAACTGATGACTTATTTTACGCAGTAAAATCTAGTCAGAACTTACACCCTTGGGTGCCTTAAATAATTAACCTAATCTAAAAAGGATAAAACAACAGCAGCGCCTAAAGGCATAAGCAAAATATATAACAAACTCCGTTTATTATTATTTTCCTAACACAGGATAAGCAAAATATATAACAAACTTCGTTTATTATTATTTTCCTAACACAGGATAAGCAAAATATATAACAAACTTCGTTTATTATTATTTTCCTAAATTTTAATAGGTTCTTTGAATGATTACTTAATTAGCGGAGCTGATTTAGTAAGAATTTACCTACTTGGTAGACAAAAAATTATGTCAAAAATTAACAAAGTTATCTACAACAGTAGAAATTTTAACTGATGACTTATTTTACGCAGTAAAATCTAGTCAGAACTTACACCCTTGGGTGTCTTAAATAATTAACCTAATCCAAAAAGGATAAAACACACAATTAAAACCTAATCTAAAAAGGATAAAACAACAGCAGCGCCCTAAGGGCATTTCCATTTACTAATTCGCTTCGCTCAAAGTAAATTAGGGCAAATTTTAACTGATGACTTATTTTACGCAGTGAAATCTAGTCAGAACTTACCTACTTGGTAACTGATGACTTATTTTACGCAGTGAAATCTAGTCAGAACTTACACCCTTGGGTGTCTTAAATAATTAACCTAATCCAAAAAGAATAAAACATACAATTAAAACCTAATCCAAAAAGGATAAAACAACAGTTGCGCCTAAAGGCATAAGCAAAATATATAACAAACTTCGTTTATTATTATTTTCCTAAATTTTAATAGGTTCTTTAGATGATAGAAAAAATGCGCGCAGAAACAAATCTACAACAGTAGAAATTTAATAGGTTCTTTGAATGATTACTTAATTAGCGGAGCTGATTTAGTAAGAATTTACCTACTTGGTAGACGAATAAAACACACAATTAAAACCTAATCCCAAAAGGATAAAACATACAATTAAAGCCTAATCTAAAAAGGATAAAACAACAGCAGCGCCTAAAGGCATAAGCAAAATATATAACAAACTTCGTTTATTATTATTTTCCTAAATTTTAATAGGTTCTTTAGACTAAATCTGTAGAAGACGAAGCAGAGTATCTACAACAGTAGAAATTTAATAGGTTCTTTAGACAATTTATACTTTGGCTTTGCAATAAATCTACAACAGTAGAAATTTAATAGGTTCTTTAGACCAATAACATAGAGTGTGTGAATTAAATATCTACAACAGTAGAAATTTAATAGGTTCTTTGAATGATTACTTAATTAGCGGAGCTGATTTAGTAAGAATTTACCTACTTGGTAGACAGCTGGCAAAAATAATTCTTTTAAAAAACAAATTGTTAAAAATCCAATATTTAATAAAAAACTCATTTTATACCTATTTTTATGAATAAAGACCAAGGTTTGCAATTTTTCAACTTAATAGTCTAAAAAACCTTAAATAATTATAACAAAAAAATAGTAAAAATCATAGCATAATAAGGTCTTCATCATCATTTTTTGCATAACCGTATTTTGTTATTTTGCACTGTTTACTCATATTAAAAATAATAATACTATCAGTTTCCCCAAAATCACTTTCAAAGTCTGCTTTTATTTCCGCTTCAATTACTTCTAATATTCTTTTGCTATTTTTGATTTCAAATATTGAGTATTGCAACCTATAACCAAATTTCTCCAAATATTTAGAAAACCTTGTGCGTAGTTTGTTATCACTAATATCATAAGATACAATCATCATAATTTATTACCTATAATTTACCATTACAATTTACCATTATAACTTACCCAGAAATACTGGATATTCTGCTATTGGTTTTTGTTGCATAAATGCTCGGTAGTAGCTTGAATGCTTTGGAGTTTATGATTGGGGAATAACGATAACCTTGCTATAATAAAAATATGAATTTCAAAAAAGCAGACCAACTAAAAACAAAACTAAATAGCTATCGTCCTTTAGAGCAGATTGTTGTTCAAAATCTAAGAGAAGATATGATTTTGCGATGGACATATAATTCTAATGCTATTGAGGGCAACACTCTAACACTCAATGAAACCAAGATTGCGTTAGAGGGAATAACTATTGGTGGGAAGAGTTTGCGAGAACATTTTGAAGCTATTAATCACAAAGAAGCCATTGAGTTTGTAGAGCTAATGGTCGCTAAAGATGAGATGTTTAGCGAATATAATATTAAATCACTTCATGCGTTAATTTTAAAAAATATTGATAATAAAAATGCAGGAAGTTACCGAAATATCAATGTGTTAATTTCAGGTGCAACCCATCGCCCACCAAGTAATATAGAAGTTCCAAGTAAAATGGAAGCTTTTATAAATTGGCACCAAACCAAAGCTCAAACACTTCACCCAATAGAGAGAGCTTGTAGAGTTCATATTGATTTTGTAGGTATTCACCCTTTCACTGATGGCAACGGAAGGACTTCACGACTGCTTATGAATTTTGAGTTAATGAAAAGTGGTTTTCCACCTGTGGTATTAAAAGTTGAAAATCGCTTAGCATATTATGAAGCATTAGATAAGGCTCATACCCTTGGAGATTATGAACCCTTTATAGAATTGGTTACTTTATTGGTTGAAGAGAGCTTTGAGCCTTATTGGTTTGTTTTGGGGGAGTAAGTTTTCTATAGTCAATTTGGATTACATCTATAATCACTTATAAAATCCTCTCTCTCAACATATACCCAATAGCAGAACCTTTTTCAACTAAAAAGTTTAAAACCTCTAAAATCTCTTCTTTTTTAGGTTTACTCTTTTTTATCTCTTGGCTATTTTGTAAAATATATTTTCTAGTTATGATTTCAAGATTGAATATAGTATTAGACTCTAACTCATCTGTTAATAAATTCTTATTATTCTTTACCATATATGAAATCCAACCTATCCCATCATTTAAATATGATGAGCCAACACCTGTCAATAATTTTGAAATAGAATAGAGTGTAGAGGGACAATGACCTATTTTTTCAGACATTCTTTTGAGAAATCTTTTATCTTTTTCTTTTAGCGTATGCCAATTCTTAGCTTTTTCATTCCATATTGCACCATAAGGACTCCAAGCCAATAAATAAGTTTGAATTATCTTATCAGTATAATTATACTCTCCATCTTGACAAATCTCTATTATTTTATTTTCAAACAAATACCAAATATTCCAAAATTTATCATATTCATTTAACCTATCTTGGGTTCGAATAAACTCTAATAATAAATATGCTATATCTTCTCTTGTTCCAAAATTATTTAAAAGTGGCTTCAAATATTCTTTAATTTCATCTGAATTCAATTTAAAAATTAAATATGGTAAGTTTTTAAATACTCTCTGTTTAATTCTAAAATCAATATCTTTAAACTCTTTTCGTTCTCTTGAAAAAATTTCTTGTATTTTTTCTTTCTCAGTCAAACCATCTAAAGATTTTTCTTCTCTTTTCTTAGGTTGAAAAACTTTTAATAAAAGTTCTTGATTCACTTCTTTAAATATATCATTTGGCTTGATTCTAGAAAATTGAATAAACTTTAATGTCATACTTAATATTACTACATCTATATTGAAATCAATATTTTCAATCTTTAATTCACTATTTATAAATTTTGTAATTTCTTCATTATATTTTTCAAAAAATTTCTCTCTTACTTCACTTTCATTAACTCCATAATTTTCTTTACGAATTTGCCAATAAAAAGTATCATATTTAGGTTTCAGATACAAATATCCTAACAGAAAATTTTCTATCTCTTTTTCATCGTAATAATTTATAATAGCGTTGAGAGGATAATCATGAAAATTTATTCCACTCATTCCAATTTCATAATCTTTAAACATATTAAATAATAAAATTATCCTGACATCATTCTCTAATTCAAACTTTTCTTCAAGAATAATAGGTAAGTGTAAAATAGCTGAACTTGAACCATCAGATATTTGATAACGATAGTTTTTACTAAAAGGTAAAGCTGAAAACTCCAAAATAATCTCTTTACATATCTTTTTATCTTCTTGAGATAATTCTTTGCTAAAGTCTTTTAATAAAATAATAGCTGTATTAGGAATAGACTCTTTTTGTAAAATAAAATCTTCTTCATTATAATTAATTTTTAATATCTCTTTGAGTTGTTGAATAGCTAACAGATGATTTTCTTCAAACTCTTTATATTTTTTATAATCTTGATTATTTTTTAATCTATTTTTTGACCATAAATACAATTTTGTATATTTAAATTTTTCTAAATTATTTTCTTGTGATTTATTACTATACTCTTGTAATTCAGGAGATAAATCTCCATTAAATGTCAATTCCAAACCTTTTTCTACTTCTTTTACTTGAATATTCATTTTTCGTCTATCCATTCGTGATAATGCAATTCTCCAAGTCTTATCACTTTCAGATTGTTCTTTCTCTAAAGGTAATTTAGCATAATAATTATCTAAAATTTCCCATAACTCTTTTTGTCTATTATCTGCTTCTTTTTCATCAATTTCATCTATTCTAAACAGTTGATAATTTAAAAATACACTTTCTAAACTAGAATTTCTATGCTTATCATCACAAGTTTTTAATCTTTCATCTTGATAAACTTTACTTCTATTTAAACTATATCCTAAAGAATATAAACTTTTTGCTTCTGATTCATCATTAAATTTTCTTATAAAATCAGCTTGAATAAACTCTTTCACTTTAAATAATATTTTTGCTACATTAAAAGTTTTATTTGGATAGGCTAAAATTATACTTGATACAACTGCTGAAATAGAAGAAGATTTAGATTTTAATAATATATATTGCAACCATCCATCTAATGTTTTAGCATCAAGTATTTTCCCAATTTCTAATAAATATTTCTCTAAAGCCATATGAATTGATTGCATCAGATATGGACTTACAGGAGAACTTGTTCCTCTATAAGTATCCCATAATGCCTGAGAATAATATTGTTTTACTTCTATATTTTTATCTATCTCAAAAGTAATTTCTAAAATATTTTCCCATTCTGATTGAGCATATTGAAGTGGTTCAGTTTTATGGGACAGATTTTTAGCCTATAATACACTTTTAAGAGGAAAAAATTATGTCAAAAATTAACAAACAAAGAAAAACTTGGACTGTAGAGCAAAAGCTTGATTATGCAAAGCTTATGGTGCATGAAAATTATACAAATAGTCAAATTCAAGAAATTTCTGGTGCAGGAAAATCAGCTGTTGCGCGTTGGAAAAAACAATATATTGACGAATTAGGTGGGAAAACTCCAGATGGCAAAAGAGCGTTGACAGCTCAGCAGCAGGAGATTCAAGACCTTAGGAAACAGCTTTGGAGGGCTAAAAGAGACAATGAAATTTTAAAAAAGGCTGCTGCCATTTTTATTCAAAAAAACTAAAAACTGAAGTTATTATGAAAATAAAAATGGCAAATAAAAATTACTCAATAACTGAATTATGCACTGCTTATGGGGTTCCTAAAAATACATTTTATAAAAAGACTAACACTAGGAAAATTAATAGAAAATCTTCTGAAATAATATCTTTATTAAAGAAAATTTCTATAGAAACAAAACACAGTTATGGGAAAAGAAGAATGCAAAAAGAACTCCAACTTTACGGTATTAAGATTGGTATTTTTAAAGTAGCTTCATTGATGAAACTTGCTAATATTCAAGCAATTACACCAAGAAAAAAACACTATTACCCCAAAGAACGAGTGTCTAAAATTATTTCTGATAATATTTTAAATAGAGAATTTAATCAAAAAACACCAAATACACATTGGGTTGGCGATATAACTTATATCCGAAATCATCAAGGCTGGAGCTATTTAGCGACGGTTCTTGACCTTGCAACAAAAGAAATTGTGGGCTGGAGTTTGTCGCAAAAACCGAATGCAAAACTTGCAAAAAAAGCACTTCAAAACGCAATTAGAAGAAAACATCCAGATACAAGCAAATTATTATTTCACTCAGATCGTGGCGTGCAATATACGTCTAATTTATTTGTTGATTTTTGTGTAAATTTGCATATAACAAAGAGTGTTAGCAGAAAAGGAAACTGTTGGGATAATGCTGTAATGGAAAGGTTTTTTAGGAGTCTAAAGTCTGAAAGATTAAATTATTTAAGTTTTAAAAGTCATCAAGAAGTTACTGAAGAAGTAGATAGTTATATATATTTTTATAATTATAAGAGGTTAAATTCCGCAATAAATTACATGACACCAAATGAAAAATTTAATAGAATGATAAATGTCGCTTAAAAAGTGTTCCATAAAATTAGACCATTACATATATTTCAACTGATTTATTAATAAACTCTAAAAGAAAATCTATAATATTTGAAAAATTATTTTTTAACATATAGTATATAGGTGTTTGATATGCACTTGATGGGAAATACTGTAATTCATATATGTCATCTAATCCATAAACATCTTCAACTTCTTCTCTATCATAAGAATACCTAGTATTATTTTCTTCTTTTATGAGTTGTTTTGTCCAAAATAAATCAGCTAATATCAAAATATATTTTGGCATCTTTTCAAGAATAGGAAAAGCTCTTGGTAATCCTTCATAGGTTGATAATATCAATATTGATAATCTATAATAATTATCTCGATTATCTTTCCACTTATTTTTAATAATTTCATCAAATATAAATTTTAACTCTTCTTGAATCTCATTTGTTCCACTAATAACAATATTACATATTTCATTAATATAGTCATTATATCTATATGTATTTTTTTCTTGATTTATCAATTCATAATAATTTAAAGCTAATAATGCTGTTTTTCTTGTTGTTTTACCTTTTTGTCTTTTAGTTTGCCACTCTTTTAAAATTGGTAATATAAATTTAATATACTTTAGTCCAAGTTTATCTTTATTTTTATAAATAATATTAATAAAACTTTCCCAACCTAAACCTTTTGGCTTGTTAAACATTGAAAAAGCTTCAAGAGTATCTATTTGCAATTCATAGGGTTCAAATATACTGTTATCAACTTCTTTACAAGTTCTTTTCAATAAGAATGATATTCTTTCTAAAATTAAAGCATTATTCTCAAATAATTTTTGTTCAAAATTTTCAAAAAAAGTATCCGAATAATCAGACAATAAAATAGAAATAAAAACCTCATCTTTCCAAAACTGTTCTATCTTATTATTTTCCAAAATATCTTCTATAAAAGATTCCCTACTATCACTATCAAACAATAGTTTTTCTGATACCCAATTTCTAAAAGACCTACGAATAGGTAAAGAGCTATTAATCTTTTTAAAAAAGTTTTTATTGTTTTTTCTAGTATCAAATCTTCTATCTATAACTTTTTCTAATGCCCACTCCTCATAAATATCATGAGTAATAAAATATCCCTCTCTCTCAAAACCTAAAACTTTATCTTCTACTAAAGATTCTAAGCTATTAGATTTACAATCAATATGAATATGAAATAATCCTTTTTTTGCTCGTTTATATGCTAAATCTAAAAAGCATTTTTCATCTTTAGATTTAATTGTCTTATCCCATAATTTTTGTTTAAACTCTTGATAAATTAATCCTTCTTCTATATCATAGAATTTTAAATACTTATTTAAATAAAATGGATTTGTTATTAATTCATTCAATGTCATATCTTTTGAGAGAGTGAAATTATAATTGTTTGCTAATACTGATAACTCATTGATAGTAAAATTTTTAAGAAGTATTGTAGGAGTTTTTAGCTCAAAAGCATCAAGGAAACGAGATTTTAAATCTTTTAAAGAGCTATCTCGTATAGTAAATATGACTTTCCATTTGCGTTGAATTAAGGTTGAAAAAAATTCTTTAAAAGGTTTAATATTATCTATATCTAATAATTTTTCAGCCGAATCAATAACTATAGTTTTTTGTTTATATTTTTTATGTATATCAATAAATTTTTGTAAGTTATATTTGCCAAATAAATTATCAATTAGAGATAAATCAAACTCACTTGCTTCAAAAAGATAAAATGGTATTTCATCTTTTTTCTCTTCATATAGTTTTTTTATAAGTGCTGTTTTCCCAACTCCACCTACTCCTGTTAATATTAAGACTTGATTTTTTGATATTTCATTTTTTAATTCTTCTATCTCTTTGGTTCTATCTAATTCGATAGTTTGTGAGTTAAATTTTATCGCTGTATGAATATTGAATAAGACTCTCTCGGTATGTTGCTGTTTCTCATATATAAGGTCATAAATACTCTCATCTGTAAAAAAGTGTTTCATTAACTCTTGATTGAAAGCTACATCAGGAGATAAAAAATATCTCTCATTAGTTCTCCAATCTATTGTAATACCATATTCTTTAGCTTTTTTTTCTATCTCTATTTTAGGTTTAGAATCATTAGTACCTTTTTCTTTACTTTGACCCCAATCTTGATTTGTATAAAATTTTATCTCACATGGTTTAGGATATTTTTTATTTTCATATATAGTCTTTAACATTTTTAATATATCAGGTTTTTTTGTACCTAACTTATTATCATAAAATTTACATTGAGCAACTATATTTTTTCCATTTACCTCAATAGGATTCCACTCTATTCCTGATTGATTTTTATAACGAAAAATTCCTTGTGGTCTATCAAACTCTAAACAGAAAAGTAGATAACATAAATATTCAAAATAATATTCTGGATTATCGTCAAATTTGGCTTTGAATTGATTCCAATTTGGTCTTATCATTATTTCCAAGCCTTTTCTTGGAGTAACTTTTGAGTTATATCCATTTTGCTATCAACAATAATTTCTAAACCATCATTTTTAAAATGATTTAAAAGCCATAAAATCTTATTAAGAAATTGTTTATTATAAATGTTTAATGTGATTATCATATTCACTCTATTTGTTTTTTTATTAGTATAGCGAATTTTAGAACTAACTTACAATTTATCTATGTTATCAGACTCAACACCAGCATTAGCTAGAGTATCTAAAGTATGAGCTTTTGAACCTTTATCTACTCCATCACAAAAAACTTCCTGAAAAACCTATTTTATTAAATATAAGTCTGGCATTTTACTCACTATTATGGCTCTAACTTCACTGTATTTTAACCTACCATTTTTCCTTTTAACGCTATAGTTCAAAGGTTGTTGATATCTCGCTGATTTCTTTTGAAAGTGCATTATTCACAGGCTCTAATTTAAAACGAACAGCTCTTGTTATTGCGTAATCTTGATTTTTGTTTTCTGACATAATTTCCTCTATTAAATTGAAATATAAATTGATTAATAAATGTAAAGTTATAATAACACTTATTTAGCAAAATCACTTGGGAAACTTGGGTTTGAAATTGTAGTTTTATTAGGTTTTATATATAACGGTTGCTATTCTTCCTGTTATGTTATTTTGGCGGTATGAAAATAGTTTTTCACTATCAAAGGTGCAGAGTTTGGTTTTACTTATTGTTGAAATATTGTTTTGTTCTAATTCAATTTGGGCGATTTTATATAAATCACAAAGGTAATGATTTTCCCTATTATTTATAAAAGCAGCTTTGTATAAAATACTTTTCTTAACAAATCTATTATAAAACAAATAATCAACTTCATAATTCGGCTGTGTTATTGCTGGAGCTAGCCAAGCTATTACATTTTGGCGGTTTGTGAATAAACTAATTGTTTTAGTTATTATATTATTATAAAGACCTTGCCAGCCACAATGAAGAGCGGCAATTTGGTTTCCATCAGTCAATAAAACAGGTAAGCAATCAGCGGTCATAACTACGCAAGCTATGTTTTCTTGAGTAGTTATACTTGCATCCGCATCAATGTTTGCAATGTATTTCTGTTTGTCATCATTGAAAATAATATTGCTGTGAATTTGATTTAACCAACGAAGCTTTACATTATTTCCAATATGGTTTTGTAAAATTTGACGATTTTGTAAAACCAATTCTAAATTATCTCCAACATGCGTGCCTAAGTTTAGATATTGGAAATTATTTTTGCTAACACCACCGTAAGTAGTTGTTGTAAAAGCTTTTATATTACTTGGTGCGTTCCAATTTGGCTGAATAATTAAACTATCCAAGCTATTTATACATTGTGATTTTTCGTTCATATTCTTTTAGTATTTTTTCTTGTTTTTTATATTCTGGTAAAAATTTGGCAACAAATCCCCAAAAATATGCACTATGATTTTTGTGCTTTAAATGTGCAAGCTCGTGGATAACTATGTATTCTACAACGCTTTTTGGTAGTTGTGCCAAATTCACATTAAAAGACAAATTCCCAACACTACTGCAACTTCCCCAACGCGAAGTCATATTTCTAAGTGATATTTTGCTAGGAGTTAATTGCATTTTATCAGCCCAATAATCAATATATTCTTCTAGTAAATCGGATAAGTTTTTAGCGTAGAAATCATTTAAAGCAACTAATAATTCATAGTTAGTATTATCTTTAACCTTTAAATATATATTGTTTTGAGAGACTTTGGAAGTGTCTAAATTAGTTATGATTTTGTAACTTTCACCCCCAAAATAAATGTAATCATTATTACTTAAATCCTCTTGTTTTCTGATTTTTGTATTTGAATTAGTGTGTTTTTTAATCCAAATTTGCTTTTTGATGATTAACTCTTCAATTTCTTTTTCACAAATGCTTTGGTTAGCTTTAACTAAAAGCTTACCGTCTTTTATTGAAAGATAAGTATGTCTGTTGCTTGTTCTAATTATTTCAAAATCAATTTCAAAGCTATTACTTAATATAAGAGTTTTTTTCATTAATTAGCAACTGTCCCAAATTTAGATTTAAATATAATTTTTCTAGCAAACTGGTTATACATAAGTTTATTCTTTATGTTTTTAACAAAAATACTCTTCTTTAAGCTAATGCAATTTTTATTATATTCATTAAGAAAATCATCTGGATTATTATTTAAAGCATTTGCTAAAGCTTTACCTGAAAGTAGGGCGTAACTAATTCCTTCAGCAGATGATGGGTTTATAAAACCTGCGGCTTCACCAATTAAAGCTATATTTTTAATGGTTTCTTTTCCAGCGCAAATTTGTGAAAGCTTTAGCGGTCTAAAAATAGCAGCACCCTCTCTACGACAAGATTTGCTAAAGTCAAAACCATAGTTTGAGAGTTTTTGCTTTTGTAAATTATGTAAATTACTAATGTTCCCGCCCGCAGAAGGTATTGCAGAACCAAAAATCAAATAGTTTTCTTTGGGAATAACCCAAGAGTAGAAATCAGTTATCTCTTTATCAAAAAAAGCAGCGTATGTATTTTGGAGGCTATCAAACTCAAACCATTCTTGGATTGAAGTGTATTTCTTTGGAAAAGGCTCATCTTTGAAAAAAGTAGTGCGTATTTTTGAATTAGCACCATCTGCACCAATTAGTATCTTAGTTGTTATGGTTTTCACCTCTCCATTTATACTAATATTAACTTCATAACCGTTGTCTGTTTTTTTAGCACTTTTAAAAATCCCACAACAAAAATCAGAAATAGATTCAGTTCTTTTAAATAAAAGACGATCAAACTCTTCACGATTAATATTTAAGTAATGCTTTGGATAAGATATATTTATTCCAGTATCAAAATCAATAACCTCAACAGAATATGACTGTGGCTGAGTTAATACCTTTAAATCCAAATTAACCCCTAAACTAGCAAGCGCCTTTTGTGCAGCTGGAGCAAGTAACCCACCACAGCTTTTGATTTGTTTGTTTTCTGTTTTGGAAGTTAAATCTCGCCTATCTATAATAAGTGTTTTAAACTTATTACCAACCAAACTAGCTAAAGTTGATCCAGCAGGACCACCACCAATTATTATTAATTCATATTCATTTTTAGTCATTTTGATTATTTTAAACTCTTATTTTTAGTTTATTAACGCTTAAATTATAGATTAAATTTAATGATTTGGAAAAACTTATTACATAAACCCTATATACTAACACAACTTTTTATCCCCAAATGTTATTTTATAAACGAAAATATCTTTAAAACCTATAATTCAACAGTTTAAAAATTAATTCAAAAAACTTTCAAAAAGTAGTTGACGAGGTATGTTTAGTCTGTATAATTTGGCATCTCACTGAGGCGACTCAGAGTTCTTTAAAAAAATAGAAATAGAAATAATTTGTGCGAGCATTTTGCTCGTCAATTCCAAAAAAGTCGTTTTGTAGATTTCTAAGATTAATTTATTGATTTTAGT